>NZ_CP034346.1:3986875-4593437 GCF_003991425.1 Paenibacillus lutimineralis | reverse complement strand
TCACCCCGAAGCATTGAATCATTAAAGAAGATGCCTGGCTTTGTCCAGAGCATCTTTGTGAAAATGTCGAATGTTGATAATTCGTATCTTAGTGGCATGCGTACCTTGTTGTACAAACTTGGCCCCCACTTAAGCCGGGGGACTAAATTACGTTTCCGGGACAAGTGGGCGGTGAAGCAAACCTCTTTCATGGGACTTCGGATCAGGCTAAGAGATCTTTGTCGGAGCCAGTCGAGACTTGTGCAGACCCAGCTCAAACAATTCCCTGGACGAAATCTTTGTTTCTTCAATATCGCTGGGGGACCCGCTACAGACAGTATCAATACCTTAATTCTAATTCAAGAATCGGATCCGAAATTGCTAAAGGGACGGAAGATTGAGATAAACATTTTAGATATCGATACCTATGGCCCCAATTTCGCTAAACGGTGCATCGATGTTTTGAAGCAGCCGGGGCAAAGATTCCATGGCTTAGACATTACCCTTAATTTCATTCATTATGACTGGAGCCAATCGGAGGCTTTACTAAAGATGAGTTTGGAACGATCCGACTGGATTCAGCTTTGTTCATCGGAGGGTGGACTTTTTGAGTACGGTTCGAATTCAGATATTATTGGGAATTTAAACAATTTCTTTACCAACTCCCCGGCGGACGCCCGGGTCACAGGTTCCTTAATTTTCGATCGGGAGCAGGTAAATAAGGGATACCTGGGGTTTACAGAGTTTATTGGCGTGCAAATCCGATATCTTGGGCTGGAAGGATTACAGCGAATTTTAGCCCAAACCTCGTGGGTTTTGGAAGAATCCCATGAAATTGATACAATCTATAATCTGTTTTCATTAAAGAAAGCGTAACTTAAAACACACTGTGGTAGAAGGAAGCATATTTTCAAATTGAAAGAACGAAAGCGAACGGATAGTTTTGACTGGGGAACAATTGGAGGATCGTACATAAAAATGGGAGAGCCCTCATATTCTGATGGCTCTCCTTATTAGCTGATTGGATTTTTTTAGTTATCATCATGGCTCTCACAAATGTTGGTTCTGGACGGCGCGCTACTCAAAATGGCAGACAAAAAAATGTAAAAGCTCAAGCGGTATCTCCACTTAAGCTTTTACAGGCTAGATAAAAAATTCGAGAACGCCTACCAGAGGCATCACAAGGGCTACTGATATTGTCTTTTCATGATCAACACAGAGCTGGATAGTCTGTATGTTGTAGATTAGCAAAAAAATGCACGAGAAACAATAACTAATAGAATGAATAATACGAGGATTGCAGCTGTATTTGTAAACAAACCACCACAGCTACAACTACAGCTTCCTATTCCACCCAATTCTCCCATCGCGACATTCCTCCCTCCGTCGTATATGCTAAATTGTATGAATGTAAACGACTGGTGGATTGGACTCTTTTCACAAAAAATCAGCGAATTACCTTAAGCATATTGCCCTCGTCTACGGAAATGGATGCGGATAAGGATTAAGCTCCTGTGGAGTCAGCCTGTGATTTGCATAACCAAGCTTCAACGGAACATCCAGTACCCTATTTAGGCCAATGAGCCGGGTAAGATGATGTCCAAATGTCATAGGTAACATTCCAGGTATGAGCACCTTAACACAACGCAGTCCGTTGCGAAGTGTCTCACTTGATGACTGGTCAACTACAATGACGTCCATCTGAAGACTGCGGAAAACTTGAAGAATTTGTTTTAAATCCTCTGTTAAATCTTCTTGCCACGTCAATGAATGGAACTCTTCTGCAAAAGTACGGACAGGGTTCCTTTCGTCTAATAAGAAGTTAAGCCATTCCTCTGCCTGTGGCAAGCTATAGAGCAAGGAGTGATCTTCCATATGCTCTACAAGGAACGGGTCATCAAGCATAGCTTCGGCTTCTGGCCTTCGTTCCTTCAATCTCCTCTCGGCCGTCGGGATCATGCCCGCCAGCTCATGTATGGCGCTCTTGGCGGCCCGAATGGGATCGAGATGAGCTCCAGCAGCACAGATAAGGTTCACGCTGTCTTTCGACCCTCCTTTTGCCAGTGCCCATATACTAGGAATTCCATTTTCCATCGTGGTATTGTATAAGCTCACTTCATAACCCGTAACCGCTCTTAAACGTTGGATCATCAGGATTAGCTCCGAATCTCCCGACGAATTATAGTCAAGCCGCGGAACCTCTAGTCTTGCATACCAGGTCAACAAAAAGGAATCTCGCTCAACCACCTCGAAAATCCCGTATAAGATGGCCTCCTCTAAGCTTCCTCCTACCGCGCACCCGTTGGAGGTTTCATATACAAATCCCTCTTCTCCGCCCAGACTGTAATAAGCCAACAGTTTGGGAACCAGAATCGGACGTGCCTGTAGGAACGAATATCCCCAGACCCATTCCATTGGAGATTCAGGATCATACGGCATGAAGGGGAAATCAGATTGATCGTATTGCTCCTCTGCATGAAGCCCTATCATAGACGGATCCAGCGCAGCAGCCTTAAGATGGGAATAGCTGTCCCGCACAATCGTTCGTTTGCCGCGCGGAGTCACTCCGCAAAAACGCTCTAGCCCTTCTAATATCCCCGCGAGCTCGCTATCCGGAAATGAGTGTGAACGCCCCCCAGTGATTTCATCGTAAAAACCTAAAGGAAGGTTAATACCGGCACTGGCGAAGACAGAGTCGAGACCCCATTTCTTATCATTAAAGATTCCGGTACGACTGTCCCAATAATCTCTGAGTAGGACCTTCTTCAAATCACTCACCCCGCGGCAGCGGTAGCTGTTGCCTAGTTTTAGACACTTCTGTAGTGATATCTCCGCTAATTCAGCAGAATCATCTGGCAATTGCCCGCAAACCGGGCAAGTCCCAAGTGGCATGACATAATGGATTGTGCTGCTCAAATTAGTCAAGTTGATTAAATAGAGATGTTCTTCCGTATTTGCTCTGTCCCCACGCAGCACCTTTTCCGTTTCCGCTGAGATAATATACGCCATATAACTAGCTCCCGCGGGAGATATTTCAGAAGTATTTTGGGGAGTGTAATCATCATACACGAGCTTCATAAGCAAATCCTTGACTTCATTACGATTGCTCCCTGCCAAAGATAACCGTGCTTCTGCACATTTGAAGCATCCGGTCGTTCCTGGAACAATTAGCGGCCCTATGATTCCTTCTCCCAAGGATACATAGGCACATAACCAAGGAATACCATGCAGTCGCAGCATCTGTTCAGCTTCATAAAAATAGGAGGAGCTTTCCTCATCCTTCAGCACCAATACCAGGTCTACAGCGGGTATATCTTCACTGAGGTTCTTTCTTCGGACAGGAAAGAGCCTGGACAGACGCTTGTACATGGCGTCGGCAAGCATTCCCTCCCCAATAATAGCGATAGTATTCAAGGGGATTCCTCCTCTCCGAGAACTACTCCATATGCTACAAACGGCCCTTTGCCCCATAAAGAGTTATTGTTCAATTCAAACACCTCAAGATGCTTATCGCACTGCTTCAGAGTCTCAATGGCTGATAACATTAAAGAGCTGTAGCTTAGAGGTTCGCCATTAGAAAATGTAATATTTTGCACTTCATGATCCTTACGAAGGATAGGAGAAGCCGCAGTTCGCTCGGTCTTACTCAATGCCTTCTGTAGGGATTGACGAAGGGCAAGTGTAAAACTAAGATCTACGCTGCCATACCACGAGGAATCGGAATAGACCCACACTGTTGGAAAACCGAGCAACGGCTCACCTACTGCAATAAGAGATTCCCCCTCTAAGGTGGTTAAAACTTGTAAATAATACAGGCAACGAACGTCTTCAATTTGCGGACATGCTATACGCTGAACAACAGTCGGCTCATCAGACAAACTCCGCTTTCCTAACTCTTTAGTTAAACAAGCTCTAGCTCCCCGCCCAACGGCTTCAGTGATATCGCATCCTGCTCCGATGCTGATTCCTTCCTGCTGATGTGGAGGGAAGACAGCAAACAGCAGTGGGATTATGCGGGCTACATAGGCTTCTAGCCCTGCCAAACCTGACTCTCGTCGAGCCTCTACATGTGTTAGTCCACTTCGGACGATGGTTGGCAAAAGTTGTACTGGTTCTTTTGACAAGGGGTCTGCAGGCTGAACAAGACACTGTGCCAGCGGTAGCTGGATTAGGTCCGCTTCTCCCCATGCATGAAAAATGCCTGTTACCGTCGAGGTCAGTTGGTTGAAGGCAGTAAACCATACCTCCGGGCTTACCTGCTCGTGATTTTTTCTTAGGTTAAGCTCCATATTTTCCATTGGACGTGCCGCGTCGTACGCAGATACTAAAGGATGAGGCAAAAATGAATGCCAGCTTCCGGTTAACATGAGGGGGTCAAGTATAAAGCATTGATTTCTATGCTCCAATTCAGGCTCACCCGTAATCGCTTTATGCCATTCATGGACAATAAGACTCGATAAGACGCCTGCGGCAGCAGTGGATAAGACCTTTGGCGTTTGTTTCTGGGGAAAGACGGACGAATGAATTCTCAGCCATGCTGACTCCCAGTGTCCGTCCCCGCCAGGATGCAGCAGCGGCCCTGCCATTCCCATTCCTCTTATCGCGATGGCAGGGAGCATCTGTTTCCTTTCTGCTATACAAGCCTGCTGAACGCTTCGAAGCTCCTCCAATTCGCCATGCTCCGAAACATACAAAATAAATTGAAAAGGCCGAACGATCGCCCTCCAATTTAGAACCTCATCTCCTTCTGCAGCAATCATATTTAACGTGATCTCGTTCTCATTGTTTCGAGTTTGTTCGTGAAGTTCCGTGAGTTTTCCCATGTCTGTAAGTGCCTTATTTGTTACATAAACCGTGAGTTTGGACGAAGCGGATTCATACCATGATTCAGCAAGTGAGAGCAAGATTTGGCCGGAACCGATCGCAAGCGCACCTTCCTTCTGAAGAGACATCCTGCACAACTCCTTCCGAGGCTTTGTGAAGCATAAATGACTATTCAAGCTGGTCAAAACGGATTCTAACGAACGACAAAATTCATTCTAAAGATATGTGGCCTGCTGTTTTTCTATGACATGTAGTGCTAATATAAAAAGCCAATGATACAATGCTTATAACTCTGTATTCATGCGGCCTACTTGAGGCGGATCAAGGAAGTTCTGAATTGGCGCAAGTTCTTAATAAATTCATTATGAAGGAGTAAATACGATGAAAATTGGATTTCTAGTCATTGATATGCAAACCATTCATTTGCAGGGGATTGAAAAGCCAGTCATAGATAAAGCTTGTGAATATATCAATTATGTATCAGAGATGTTTCGTTCAAAGGATCAAGTTGTCATACACATTCAAGATATTGAAGGGATAACAGAATCAAGTAGAAATGCATTTAGCATAATTCCAGAAATTCAAGTAAAGGAAATGGATTTGATTTTAACTAAAGAGAATACGAATGCATTTTGGAAGACAGAGCTAGAACAGCTTCTAAGAGATCAAGGCATTGAATTTTTAATCATCGCAGGAAATGCGGCGGAGCATTGTGTCTTGTTTACCTATAACGGAGCTCTTGAAAGAGGATTTAACACTGTGATTCTGCAGAATGGAATATTAAGTACACATAATGATGTAATCACCTCAACGTACAGAGATAGAAATATCATCTCATATCCAGTAATTAAATATTTGTTGAATAAGTGAGATATGAACTATCGTCCCTAGGTTACAGGATGTATAATAATGGAATATGATTTAGATGATACGAGCCGGCCTATGATAACTGCTATCATAAGCCGGCTCGTATCATCAATATGGGAACGATATGTGACATTACCGCTGGCAAATAGAAAGAATTAAGTAAGGGATTCAAAAATATCTATAAATAAAAGGGAGGCAAGATTGACTTGTTTCATTTTATTAGTATTATCATCCCAATTGCTGTATTATTGCCTAATTTATTTTTTTTCGTATTATCGCCTAGTAATTTACCTGGTAATATGGGAGATAAAGAAAGTTTGTTTTTTAAGATGTCTGAAGGTATTGGGCGGCTCGGAGTATTCATATTGCCTATCCTTTCATCAATACACCATAAAGAATATCACGAAGTTTTATCGCTAATTGGAATGTCAATTTTTCTGCTGTTATATTATATTGGATGGGTACGATATTTTAGGCAGGGTAGGGATTACAAATTGCTGTTCTCACCAATGATTGGAATTCCGGTACCTCTGGCTATTAGTCCAATCTTATATTTCATTTGTGCGTCGGTCGTATTGCATTCCCCTTTATTATTTCTTAGTAGTTTGTTATTTGCGATCGGACATATCCCAGTTAGCCTGAAGACTTACCAGCAAATTAATAACAATAATATTTATAAAAAATAAAAGAATTAGATAGGGGATTGATCTTATTATTATCAGAGAAGCAAGTAAAACAGACTACCCTCAGTTAAGACAAATATATCTTGAATCACGTCGTAAGAGCTTTCACTGGGCGAAATCAGAAGAGATGGCTTTAGATGATTTCGATAGAGATACTGTTGAAGAGTACGTATTATTAGCTGAGGAAAATTCACGCATCCTTGGATTCGCATCTTTATATTTACCTGATAATTTTATTCATAATTTATTTGTACACCCCGATTTTAATGGTAAAGGGGTTGGCACTCAGTTAGTTAAGAATGCTATAGAAAAAATGGGTAAGCCGGTTAGATTAAAGTGTGTATCTGAAAATCATAAAGCATTGATGTTCTATGAGAAAAGCGGATGGAAGAAAGTCGTTGAAGAAGGAAACCCTGGGGAGGAGTATTGGGTTCTAGTATATGAATGATAAAAATGCTCCTTGGTTGTCGGATGTAGGGTCGTGAATATGAACTATTCTTGGGGGATTTAAAGTGGAAGAAACTATCAGAATGTTTACCATTTGTTTATAGTGGCGGGCGGTAAGAGCTTGATGTTGGAATAAGCAAGCTTCTTGAAATAGAGAGGGAGAATGATATGAATATTAGAAAAATAACCGAAAATGGTATTGAAATTGCTATTGTAGATAGTAATGATATTTTGATTTATGATACCCAATCAGCTTTGGATCTTATAGCTACAATTAGTTATCAAACAGGAGCTGATCGATTTATTCTAAGCAAATCAGCGATTGATGAGAAATTTTTCGATTTAAAAACGGGTCTTGCAGGGGAAGTTCTGCAGAAATTTATCAATTATCAAGCTAAAGTCGCTGTCGTAGGTGATTTCACAATCTATTCGAGTAAAAGCCTTAAGGATTTCATATATGAGAGTAATCACGGAAAGAACATATTTTTCTTACCTGATGAACAACAGGCCATCGATAAATTAAGCCAGATATAGGATTCTCCCAGATGTATAATCGTGGAAGAAGCTTGAACAACAAACGACCCAGCCTAAGATAAGAGCTATCTAAAGGCTGGGTTATTTTCGTGAAAATTCAAAAAAATATTCTTGGAGGGATTCAAAATGGAAGTAGGTAAGACTAAATCTGTAGGCTACCAGGTTGGAGTCAGAAGAACACTTCCCCTAACATTGGAAGAAGCATGGGAAATGATTGTGTCTCCCCGAGGAATTAATGTTTGGTTAGGAGAGACTTCTTCATATGATTTTTCCGTCGGTGCAAATTATTATACTCGAGAGGGTATCTCTGGAGAGATTAGAGTGCTAAATGAGAGACAGAATGTTCGATTGACATGGAAGAAAGAACAATGGGAGAGAGCTTCAACTTTACAAATTAGAACAATAGAACAATTGAATGGCAAGTGCACAATTAGTTTTCACCAAGAGAACTTACCTAGTACTAAGGATCGGGAAGAAATGAAAGTAAGATGGGAAGAAGTACTGGAGAAATTGATGCAAGGAATATAAACAAAAACAGGAGGAGAATCATATGTCTAATAAGCCTAATAACCCGCAAGTATATAAAGGAAATAACGAAGAAGCGAATTATGTAAGAAATAAGCTTATTGAATATAACGCCATACATGTACCAAATGGTATCTATGAAGAAGTCAATCTGTGCTTGAAGAATGATAATGGAGACATAATCGCAGGTCTTAACAGCGCAGTATGCTGGAATTGGATGGAGATTGATATTCTATGGGTTGAAGAGAAGAATCGTAAACAAGGGCTTGGAAAAAGACTCTTAGATGAAGCAGAAGAAATAGCAAAGTCAAGAAAATGTGCATTTATTAAGTTGAACACGTTTAGCTTTCAGGCTCCTGCCTTTTATAAGAAATATGGATATAAGGAAATTGCGATGATAGAGAATGCTCCACTTGGAAGTAATCATTATTACTTCAAGAAGGATCTAAAATAATTAGGTATGTATTTAAACTACTCCAAAGGTGGATAAGGGATTGAAATATCCGTCGGGTTCTGAGATTAGAAGGAGATTTAAGTGTTGATGAGAAAGAGGGGCTGGGCCATTTTGGAATCCAAGAGGAATTTAGGGGGCGAGCAACTCTTGAAAGATCGGTTTATAGCTGCTTTACAGCAAAATAACTTGGCTGAAATGAGAAAAGTACCCAAGGCAGATTTACACAATCATAGCACCAGGGGCGGGAACAAGAGGTATATAGAAAAATGGTGTGGTACAAAGATACCCGATTGCCCAAAGTTTAGAGATCTTCATGAAATGAATCAGTGGAACGCCATAAACCTTAAACGTTTGCTGCCTGGTCGGCCTGGTTATGAAAAGCGTATAGAAGCTGCCTTTGAACAGGCGAAGATGGATGGGGTCCACTTACTTCATATGAGTGTAACTATTGGTGAAGAAGCTTTGTTTGATAATTCCGCTGAAAAATTGGTATATGCAATACAAGACATCCATCAGAGGGTTGCACCAGAGGTCATTTTTATCCCGGAAATCGCATTTCTAACATATACACCGATTGATGAAACCTCTGAAAAGTTAGACCAGTTTCTAGAGTTGAATTATTTCAAATCCATGGACATATTCGGTGATGAATTTGCTGTTCCCGCATTTAAGAAGGTTTTTCGAAAGGCGAAAGATAAAGGATTGATTCTTAAGGCACATGTCGGTGAATTCGGAACGGCTGAACTCGTTAGACAAGCAGCTGAAGTATTGGAACTGGACCAAATCCAGCATGGAATCGCCGCAGCGAGTTCCCCTCAAGTGATGAAGTGGTTGTCAGATCAGCAGATACAATTGAACATTTGCCCAACAAGCAATATCCTGCTTTCGAGAGTAGAGAACTATCAAACACATCCCATAAGAATATTGTACGACCATGGCGTTAGGGTTACGGTGAATTCGGATGATATGCTTATTTTTGACCAAAGTGTATCTCAGGAATTTTTTAATCTGTACCATGCAGGATTGTTTAGCGCAGAAGAATTAAATGAAATAAGGGAAGATGCCTTCGCTAACTAAAAGTATTTTCTTAAGTTACTTGGTATTGGTATATGCCTAATAGACTCAATTGGATGGTACAGTAACATCCACGGACCTGAGAAACGCATAACTTCCTTAATTCTTTGGCGGTAATCTGGTTTGTAACAATGGACAGGGCACTTTGCACAAGCTGATTTATCTTCACCAAATTGGCAGAGGGATAGTCTTTTCATAGCATAATGATTTAAGTCCTGACATTCCTCACAAAGCTCTTTCTGATGATGTTTTTTCATGCAATATAGACGGATCATTTTTGAAACAATATCTTTTTCTTTACGGATTTTAGGACCGCTATTCAGCTGCCGTTTTTTTGTTTCAGTGATCATGTATGAAGGCCTCTTTTCGATATGTAGAAATTAATTATACATTAACAATATCATCTAACTATCAAAGAAAAGTAGATTTCTTTTTACTTCTTTAAGGATTTTATATAGGTCTAGTTAATTATACTACTGATATTTGCGAATTGACTTTGCTTCCTACCAGAATCTAATATGCCCGTCTTTTGCCTAATTCTATTCATTTGAAAATAAAAGGAATGATAAAACCATGAATGATATTTTCAGTTGCTACACAGGAAATCTCGTGCTTTCTGGTGATATGAGGAAGGATATTCATGCTTTCTTTAGTCAGAATAATGATCTGAGGACATTAAATCATACATTAGAGGTTGCTAATGAAGCTATTCGAATAGCTCAACTGTATGGTTTTGATTCTCAGAAGGTCGAATATGCGGCACTCTTACATGACATAAGCAATGTCATCCCAATCTCTAAAATGCTGGAAGTAGCCGAACGGTTATCCATTGAAGTACTTGAAGAGGAGTACAAATACGATAGAAGTGTTCATCAGAAACTATCCAGATATATGGCTCAAGATATCTTTGAAATAAATGATGAAGAGATATTAAGCGCCATAGAAAGTCATACGACTCATAAACCAAATTCTCATATGACGGATAAGATTTTGTTTGTTTCAGATAAGATTTCATGGAATTTGCCGGGAGAGCACCCTTACTTGATCGAGACGAGAGAAGAAGTAAATAGACTTGAGATGGATAAAGCCATATTAATATATCTTAATCACATTTGGGATCAGCGAAATACTTTAAAGCTCGTACACCCATGGTTAATCAAAGCACGGGAAGAACTTTTGGAAGCTTAAGCGAAATAGCATAAGGCAAGGTGATCTTGACGGGGGACCGGAGACTGCTACAAAAAGGAGGGTATTTATTGAAGAAACTGCGCTTACGGTATCTTGTATTTTTAATAATCATAAGTATCTGTATCTTCGAAGCAGTCCATTTTTTTTATCCAATAAGGATCCAACAAATAATCTCTCAAGAGAATATGGATAAGATATATATTAGTTATGTTGCAGAAGGAAAAACGACAGCTTACTTGGTGCAAATGAATCATAAAAGTCAGATTTCTGAAATGATGAGTATCCTAGATTCGATTTCATACACTCGTGGCATTAGGAGTGGTCACCACGGTACCTATAGAAACTGCTTATATATGACGATTGTTAACCGGGATTTAAGCAACTACTCCATAGATATTTCTGAGGATGGGAAGCTTGTATCTACCAAAAGGCTATTTCAAGCAAGGGAAAGTTTTGAAAGCCATTTTAATGACCTAGTTGAATGGATGGAAAAGTACGGAACGGTACAGCCTATCGAGCAAATTGATGCCAATCAGAGTCTGGATACGATATAGGATGAGGTAACAGATGACATAAAGAATGAAACGAGTTTATTCAGAAAAAAATAGATAAGATAAGTAGAGAGCAGAAGAAGAAGGGAGACCGTGTGAAATGAAGGTAAAACGAATCGTGACCAATATTCAGACGAAAGATATAGAAATGGCTAAAAAATTCTATCAAGACGTTTTGGGGCTCGACCTATTGATGGACCATGGATGGATAGCAACCTATGGCTCAAAGGATCATATGGACATTCAAATCAGCTTTGCATCCCAAGGAGGTTCAGAGACTGACACGCCTGATTTTTCCATCGAGGTGGATGACATAGATGAGGCCTATGTGCGAATGAAAGATGCGGGATTCAATATTGAATACGGACCAGTAGATGAACCATGGGGTGTACGGAGATTTTATGTCCGAGATCCATATAACAACTTGGTTAATATTCTTACCCATAGAGAATAAATTCGGTGAACATGGAGGGATGATTTGGTGAAGAAGAAGCTTGTATTAATTGAGGGTATTCCAGGTTCAGGTAAATCAACCTTTGCGCGGTTTTTATCAAATCAATTTGAACGGAATGGATATTCCTGTGGATTATTTCTTGAAACTACGTTGGATCATCCCATTATTGAGTCTTCTGGATCTGAGGGAATATCCTCGTTCCTCGAATCATTTTATGATCGTTGGGTTAAGTTCCTAGATCAATTATCTGACGAAGAAATTGTGGTGCTGGAATCAGCCTTTTTCCAAAGTCCTATCGTTCATTTACTCCATAAAGAAGCAGACAGGGAATTAATTAGATCTTTGATTTACAGAGTGAGCAATAGGTTAAGTATAGAAGATTGCAGGCTGATCTATTTTTATCAGGAGGATTCACAGGTTGCTATTGAAAAGATGATTGATAGTCGTGGGGGAAGCGATTATTTATTACGAAAGCATGATGAATATAAACAGGAGCCCTACTTTTTAAATCGACAAGAACAAGGGCCAGACTCTCACGTATCATTTTTTCTTGAGTATTCCGTTCTTGCTAACGAGATTGTTAAACAAGTATCCATCCCAACTGAAATCATTGAGAATTCTGCAGCGGAATATGATTTGTATCAAAAACAAATGTTGAAGAAATTTGATCTAAGGTATTTCCCTGACCCTGTGCTTGAGGCTTCCCTTCTTATGAAGTATGCCGGTCTCTATCATAATAAGGAGATGGATTTGAAAATCTCTGTAGAATTATTGGATGATCATTTGTGGATTTTCGGAAATAAAAGAATGAAACCCAAGAGTATTAACCAATTCTATCTAGATGATATGAGTGTGCTTATAAAATTTGTTATAAATGACTCTAAAGTTAGTGGCTTAGTGATAACTGAAAAGGATTTATATGCAAACAGGAACGATAGCGGAACTGTATTTGAAAAGATAAATTAATATAAAGGACAGTACTCATGACATATAATCTGTACCACTATTTTGAGAAAAAAATCGGTCCATTTAAAAACTTATCAAAGTTATCAATGGATGATGCAACAAAAATATCTAATCAAATTAAGAAAAAGGGAGATGTATTTGCTAGTCAAAGAAATGATGATTATTTGATGATCAGAAGAGAATTGGAAAGAAAAGCGAGGGACATATTTATAAAAAAAGGTGGGAAACCAATCAATGCATTTCCCCACTATATGACTCTGGAGGCTTGTAATTGGCTTCAGACATGGTACATGGAACCAGGAATTATAACGATAGATTGGAATTCTGACGGAGATAAGGGACCAGAAAGATACATAGAAGTCCAAATATGGGACGAACAAATTATTCAAAAATATTTATAAGTGATACTGAGTTCCTTTATTTTGAAAATAATTAAATTTGTAAATATACAAAATGCAATTATAGATGTAAAATAACATTACTTGAGGTTTTTGGACGGCATATGAACAATGTACGACAATATTTGTGAATAAAGGTGCAAAGTTGCGAAAGATGCCTCAAGTAAGAAGAAGGCACATTGTATGCCAATTCTATATAGAAAACATAGGGGAGATGGGACAACCATGAAGATCAAAACAACAAGAAGAATGATGATGCTGTTAGCGTTAGCGCTTATTATCAGCATATTGGGCGTGGCATGCAACAGCAAGACGGATAATGCCAACGCAGGCAACGCGGGTGATAAAGCATCGGAGACACCGGAGCTGTCTCTGGGCCTTCTGCCATCAATTGATGCGATTCCATTCATTATTGCCCATGAACAGGGCTTTGATCAGAAGCACGGAGTGAACCTAAACATCCAGACATTCAAGAGTGCCAAAGACCGCGATGTAGCATTTCAAGCAGGCAAGATTGACGGGTTAAGCGCCGATCTGGTTGCCATTTCGATCTATAATGAAGCTGGACTAGACGTGAAAATAACCAGCACGACCTTCGGAGAATTTGATCTTCTGACCGGCAACAACGAGATTCAGGAAGTGAAGGATCTGAAGGGGAAAGCCGTGATCCTGTCTAAGAATACCTCTACGCAGTACACCGTTGCCATGATGCTGAAGCAGGCCGGACTGACGGAGAAGGACATCAATATAACTGAAGTTCCGCAAATTCCAACACGGTTGGAGTTGCTGAAAAATAACAAAGCGGATGCCGCGATCTTGCCGGAACCATTCGTTACGATGGGGAAAACTTCGGGCTTACGCGTGCTTAGCTCCACGAAACAGGCTCAGGTGAACCCATTCGTGCTGGCCTTTCCGCAAAGCGTAATAGAAGCCAAACCAGATGCGGTCCGCGCTATGTATGCGGCCTATGATGATGCGGTTGCATACATGCAATCTCATGACCAGAAGGATTATATTGACCTGGTGATCAAGGAAGTTGGCTATCCGGAAACCTTGAAGGACCAAATTGAGGTACCGGCTTACATTCCAGCTAATCAGGTCGATGTAAAAGAGGTTGAGTCGGCATTTGCTTGGGCCCGCGAGCAGGGCCTGCTGACGAAAGACATCACCCCTGAAGAGGTGATATCCGATGTCCAGTTCAAGAAATAACGGACTGTGCGTAAAGGAGCTTGAGGTTAAATACAAGAACGAGGAGCTTGCGCTTGGAAGAGTGGATTTCACCTTGCCGGAGCATGGGATTTACACCATTCTAGGGCCATCCGGAAGCGGGAAATCCACATTGCTGCGCGCTGTGTCTGGCCTCCTGCCGGAATATCGAGGCGAGCTGCTGTTCAATGGACAGTCTTTACGTGAACAGGATATTCTGATTGGCCTGGTGCCACAAAATTACGGTCTCCTACCTTGGAAAACAGTGAAGGCCAACATCAGGGTAGCAATGAAGATTGCGAATCCTAAGGGGCAGGATAGGAGATCCCAGGAGGCGCAAATTGATCGTTGGCTGTCTGCGATGGGGATCCTTGAGCTAGCGGACCGTTATCCGCTGTCGCTAAGCGGGGGGCAGCAGCAGCGAGTTGCCATTGCGCGGGCATTCGCGATTATGCCGTCTATTTTATTGCTAGATGAGCCATTCTCTGCGTTGGATGCCATTACACGGGAAGTGCTGCAGCAGTTGTTCTTGGAGCATTGGCAGGCGAGTCCTGCCACAGCGCTGTTCGTGACTCATGATGTAGATGAGGCCATCCTGCTAGGGCAGAAGATTATCGTGCTCCCGTCGAGCAAGAGTGAGGCACCGGAGATTATGGACAATGAGGCAGTATTCGGGCTGGAGCATGGGCAGAAGCGAGCCAGTGATGCCTTTTTTGATCAGATCAAGAGAATCAGAAAGGTAATGCAGGAGAAATGGTGAATAAACGACGTCGGCTCAACTATATTTTGAGATTATTGCTAGTGTTCTTGGGGATGCATGTGGTTTGGTACGTAGCGTATCTGCTAGTGCATCATCCGATGCTGCCCAGCCCGCTGGAGGTCTATCAGGCGATGGGACACCTTGGCGGAAGGGATATTGTGCTGAATGTCGGCTATAGTCTGATGCGGATTTTTGCTGGAGTTCTGCTGGCGCTGATCGTCGGCCTGCTGATCGGGCTTCTGATGGGGCGTTCGGCGCTCTGGAACAAACTGCTGGACCCGGTGGTGTATTTGACGTATCCGGTGCCCAAGATCGCGCTGCTCCCGGTGGTTATGCTGTTCTTCGGGCTTGGTGAGACCTCTAAGATTCTCATGATTATGCTGATCCTGCTATTCCAGATTATCATTTCTGTACGGGACGGGGTAAAAGCCATTCCAGCGAACACGTATGATGTGCTGACAAGCATTGGCGCAGGGCCTGGACAGAAATTTTGGCATGTCACCTTGCCCGGCGCGTTGTCTGTGATCCTTAGCACCATCCGCATCTCGCTTGGAACAGCCATATCGGTTCTATTCTTTACCGAAATCTATGGCACCGAGCATGGTATGGGCTTCTTCATTATGGATGCGTGGCTCAGACTGGATTATCCGCAAATGTACGCCGGGATTCTGCTGTTTAGTCTGGTCGGCTTCGTTCTATTCCTACTGGTAGATCTGCTAGACTACCGATTTATGAAGTGGCGGAGGTAGGGCAAGGCGCAGAAGAAATTGCTGCGAATCAGTAAGCTGGATTATCAAAGTAATCGAAGTATGTGTAAGAACAAACGCTCCAGCCTTAGATAAGAGCTATCTATGGCTGGGGCGTTTTGTGATTATAAGGAAGAAATGAGCTGATACAATGAATATTTTACTCATTGCAGAATCCCATAGATTGACGATAAGTCACAGGGGATACGCCAGTAATGTCTTTGAAAACCCGATAAAAGGTTGGCAAGCTTTGAAAGCCACATTCAAATGCGATATTGGTTACTGCTTTATCTGTCCCCGTCAATTCTCGTTTAGCGGCTTGGACACGTAGCAGAGATACATAATCAGAGAAGCGGTACCCTGTCGTCTCCAGAAATGCACGACTGAGGCGGGATGCACTTATACCCAACTCATCTGCCAGACCCACCAAACTCAGTGGTTCATGAAACCGCCGATCCACCAAAGCGGCTAAAGATTGTGCTTGACGAACCGTTTGTACCATCACCTGCCTCTCGTCATCACTAAGCAGCTCGTTGTAATGTCTGAGCAGGCGGCCGCACAACTGGATAAGCGCGCTTTTCGCCATCGCCAAATAGCCGGGTGATTTCTCTCGAAGCTCTTGAGCTACTATATGGATCCAGGGCGTAAGCTCCCTTGCAAGCGGCGAGCTGCCGGCAATATGATTGCAAAAATGAGTAGAACGATAGGAGAATGGGAGTAAAAGACCTGGCTCTTCCGCTAACAGTAGCGCCGGATCAAAGTTAATAAAGAGATAGCGGCTTGGATCATCCGGGTCAGATTGGGCGATATGATGTTCCTCGTTGTTGACGATAAATAAGTCGCCAGGACTAGCCGTATAGCGTTTGCTGCCAAAGAAGAAGCAGCCTTTGCCTGACAGGCAGAGGCCGACTTCCAGACTTGAATGCATATGGGGCGATTGTCGATTCGTAGCAGGCGTCCATTCGAAAGCGTTGATCGGAATTGGATGATCGTATGTTATATGCAGCTTCATTTTCCATCGCCCCCTGACATTAATCATCGTATAAGGCAAGTATACAATAAGAGCTGCTACAACAGAAGCTTACTGCTGAATTCTCCGGAAAACATGATAGCTTCTTTGTGCACATTCTGAGATGGAAATCGGATGGAAGCCGCTGATATCTGCATACAAAGTATCGTTCAGTGGCTTGATCCAGGTTTCAGGCAGCGCAGACGCTCCAAGCGAAGCGCCAAGGATGGATCCGACGGTGGCGCCATTGCAATCGGTGTCCCAGCCACCAAGAACGGCTGTAGTAATCCCCTTTTCAAAATCGCCGCCGGAATGAACGAGCGCAGCCGCGCATAATGCGGCATTATTATTAGTATGAACACAGTTATAGTGCTTAAAGGCATCCCAAATTTTCTCAACCAGTTCAAGCTGATCTGGTGTTTCCTCAGCAATTTGGACCGCTAGTTTAATGTCTTCTGCCAGACGACTGCGCTGCGGAATCTCACTTAATCCGATCTCAACGATCCGCTTCACATCGCTCTCAACGAATGCGGCTGCAATCATCGCAGAGCAGAACATGGCGCCGTAAATACCATTTTTCACATGAGAGAAAGAGGCATCCCGCCAAGCAAGCTCAGCAGCAAGCTGGGGCTGGCCGGCAGCGCCATATGCATAGCCGTCCACGCGGATTTGAGCACCGATCCATTCTCGGAAAGGATTCAAATAGGAACGTACCCAATGGATATGCTTCTCCCAGTCATCAGGCTGATTGCCGCCAATATGCGAAGTGACTTGAGCAAAATTCATGTATGCCTGTGTCTCAGCAGTGAATACCTGACCGAAGGATAGGCGACGGTGCCACATCTTGCCGACATCCCAGGAGTTAAATTCTAGACCACGCTCCTCAAGCATGAGCAGGCCAAGCACCGTGTAACGAATATCATCATCCGTCTCCATATAGCGGATATGATCTCGGCAGCTGGCCAGACTCCAGGGGGAAATCTCGATGTCATATTGAGCCTCGGCAGTTGATTTGCTTGGTGTGTAGTGGCGAATCGGCCATTGCTCGGCGCCTTCGAACCAGAGCTTAATGTTCTGCCAGCCGGGTCTACCTGCAGATCCCTGCATGAAGGATGGAGCCTCTAAGGGCTTACCCAATGCGCAACCGGCTGCACGGCCGATCCAGGCACCGTAAAACTTGTTTTGCCATACTTCGTCATCCCAATCACTACTAATCATACGCGGCCCTTCCGGGCGTTCAGCACGAATCGCTTCCAAATCTGATGGCTCGATATACTTAAAATCAGGGCTTATTTCAAGTGCCATTAATTCATGATATATCCCCATAATCTGAGCTTCATCCATATCGGCTGCTTCCAGTCGTTCCATGAAACCTGTTACATGGCAGCCTTCCTCTCCGCGCTGCTGTATTTCTTGCCTGATAAGATCTCGCAGTCCAATCCATTTCGTCATAACGGACTCCTCCATAATTTTGTGAATTTCTTTATCACTGATTATAGCCAGCATTGTCGCCTATGACTTCTCAAAAAACGAAAGCGATATTCTCATTTTTTGCGTACTGAGTATAGTTCGAGATCCGGCTTGCATAACATTCCGTTGGTTGGTACGCTTGGAAAGAAAAGGGTCTGACGAAACAAAATCTCGATTGAGTAAATAAGGGGCAACGTGGAATGTATCTCAATTGTAAGATGCTTGGGGGAAGCTGCTGGTTCTAGAAATATCCGTTTGATGGACTAGGCAACTCGATTTTTTATGGCATATGATCAATGGATAAGAGAGGAGACTAGGAGATGAATAAAGGACGGGTACAGATGCTACCAATCGTTGTACTTACAGTGATGGTAGCCGGGTCCGAATCGTGAATGAAACCGTAGATTCAGTAAAGATGCAAGAATAGGAGATATCTAAACTGGGTTGTTTCGTCTTTTAATAGAAAGAGAAGATAGGAGACTAATGGATATGGAAGGAACAGGGGATAAAAGATTCATCATAATAAAACGTTATTTTCCGATTTATTTATGTGCCTTAGTCCTCATTTTAGGGGCCTTGTTTGGATGGAACTTAGGTAAGGACGGGATTCCCAAAGGAACTAAGTACTTTCAAGTCACCGCTGATAATGGGGTTACTCTACATGTGCTGAAGACGGATCCGGGTAATATTTCGTTTTCCAGCATTAACGACAATGTTGTGCGAGTGGGAATTAGCGGAATAAATGGTGGATTCTTTTGGGAGAATCAGTTGTTGAGCATCGCGGTTATGGATGGTATGCCTGTAAACGGAAGTCCTGAAGAATACGGCTCAGGCTGGTTCAATGTCAAATATGCTCGAGGGACCATGGTATATGATCGGGTCACAAAAATGGTCAGCGTGCAAAGAGCTTCAAGCGTTGACGATTTGTCTTTTACAGACGCTACGAAGTTCTGGGCACAGGGCGGAGTCAGCATGAATTTAAAAGACGACAGCAACTGGTATAGATTAGCGGTCAATGAAGAAGGGCTACCGTTTCCGGACGACGAGCGTCTTCGCAGTGGATTGGCCTATGATGATGACGGAAAAGTATACCTCGTGGTCACTTCGACCAAATGTACCGCGGAGAAATTTCGAACTGCTATTAAGGAAAGTATTGAACTAGAAAACTTGAGCAAGGCTATTTTTCTAGATGGGGACGGTTCCTCACAACTACTCGCTGGTAAGGTTAAGCTAAAGGGCGACGACCGAGCGGTAGTACAGATGATCGTGGTAAATGGGGAGTAGCTTTTTTATAAGTTTTCCCATTCATCTTTTATCATAGAATACCGTACGCTGTCGGTTAAATTTCTGCTGTACTTGCGTAGTGTCCCTTCATAAGTAAAACCACATTTTTCGATAACACGTTTGGATTTTAAATTGGATGAATAATGGCAAACTGCCACTACCAATAAGTCAAGTTCAGTAAAGGCATACTTTAACAAACACTTAACCGCTTCCGTTGCATATCCTTTATTTTGAAAATCCATAGATATAATATATTCTATCTCTTTATAGCGGTCGTGTCTGTTTATATCGCTAAGAGATATTGAACCGATGACTTTGTTATTTTTCTTCAAGACGATAGCCCAGGATTCCTGACTTTTAATTAAATGATGGATAGATTCAAGACTTTCATTAATACTCTTACAAATTTTCGCTCCAGCATTTTCTACATCACTATTGCTATATATTTCAAAATAATCGTTAGCATCGCTATCCTGCCATTCCCGAAGGATTAAGCGTTCGGTTTCGAGGGTTTCCATTATATTATTTCCTCCTATTACTTCGTTCGTTGTTGTAAAAACCTATGTACAAATCAATTATATGTCATGTGAGTAATTAATTTATGTGTCTGATAGTGTACAAATGAAAAAATATCTAATATGAGGATTGGTTTACCTGTCTTTACGACATCCATTACGCTTATGTACAGAAGAGAACCTGTGCTTGGAGTGGTATATGAGCCATTGACAGACCGTCTATTTGTATCTGCTATTGGGGAAGGGGCCAGGTGTAATCATCGGCCAATGCAAGTTAAGAGCAACCCTAATATTGTCAAAGGAAATATTGGCTGGATTCAAGGACATAAAGTACAAAATGATCAAAGAGCAGTAAAGCTAAGGCAATTCATTGATCTTAAATTTAAGAGAATGATGAGACTATGGGCGCCGACACTCCAATGGTGTATGCTTGCCAAAGGAGATATCGATGGAATTGTGCTATACAATTCTGAGGGCGATGACTTGTATTCAGGTATTTTGATGGTCAAGGAAGCTGGAGGGATTGTTATAGATTTTGATGGGAATCCGTTCACTGGAATGAAAGAGGAACCTTATTTAATAGCATGTCATCCAGACAACAAAGAAGAATTACTTCAAATTGTGAGAGAAGGATACATCGTGAGGGAATCATAAAATGAGACAATGGTATGAATTAAATGAAATCAATCACGATCTCCTAAAGTTTGCTGTTCTGATTGCTAAATACAACAACCAATTTATCATAATAAATAATGAGAAGAGAGGAGGATGGGAGGTTCCAGGAGGGACTAGAGAAATTGGGGAGACGATATTACATACAGCAAGTCGTGAATTATATGAAGAGACAGGAGCAGTAAGATTTGAATTAACGCCATTCGGAATTTACCAATTGAACGGAAGTTTTGGAATGGTGTTCTTCGCAGAAGTAGAAGAGATGAGCACATTACCAGGATTCGAGATTGAAGAAATAAAGTTCGAAGATGATTTGCCTGAAGGAATGAATTTCGGAGATTTGTATTATAGTTCTTACGATAGATGGAATGAACGTAAGGATAAGAGACTAGAGAAATATGCTATAGATATCAAGAACTTAGATGAAGTGAACGAAATAGTTATTTTAGTATAAGAAGCATGTAACCTACAGGTGCCTAAGGTACTTATCAAGCGGTCAAAAATGACCGTTAGAGCATGAAAAAAACAACTTTGATCTTCTAACGGACACTTTTGACCATTAGAAGCAAATAATACGGTTTTCCCGCGATCTTTCCCTTGTAATGGACATTATTGTCCGTTACAAGGGCAGCGTACCAAAGAATCAACGCTAACGGTCATTAGTGTCCGAGTGTGAGATCAAAACAGAGGTATTCAACATTTTGGGCTCGCAAAAGGGGCATCTCCTAGTCGGTAAATCAACTTTTGGAGATAGCCCCCTCTTGAGCTTTACTTTTGCTTCATCTGCGCTAGTTTCCCCTCACTCATTCCGTAAATGATATCAGCAATGGTTGTTACCTTCTTAGAGTGGGTAACGATGATGACACATTTGCCTTCCTGATGGGCAAGCGAAGTGAAGATATCTAGGATAGCCTCCTCTGTTGCACTATCTAGATTGCCTGTCGGTTCATCGGCAATGATTATGTCGGGATTATGTGAAATTGCCCGGGCAATTCCCACACGCTGCTGTTCGCCACCGGATAGTCTTAGTATTTTTCTGTCCGCCGTTTCTCTGTCAATCCCAACTTTTTCAAGCAAAGCATAGGCATAAGCTTTTTTATCCTTCTCGGAGCTCCCATTGATATTCATGGAAAGCACGATGTTCTCAATAGCCGTCGCATTGGTAAGGAGATTGAAGCTCTGAAATACAACACCAATCCCTTTGGACCTGTATTCGTCTCGGTCGAGCTTTTTCAAGTCCTGATCGTTATGCATGATGGTTCCATCGGTGCATACATCAAGCCCGGAAATTAAAGATAGCAAGGTTGACTTGCCAGATCCGGACTTACCAACAATCGTATGAACTTTTCTAGGCTCAAAAGTGGCATTCACTCCTTTGAGAACACTCTTCTTTGTACCTTCATATCTGTAGAACACATTATTTACTGTAAGTACACTCATTGCTATCACCTAATTCCTTTCCATGAGTATTTTGATGGGCTCATACTTTGTGATCTTGCTGATGGATATCAATCCGGCAAATGAAGCTAATAGAATCGAAATGCCGATAATCTCCGATATCGTAACAAGATCAAGTGAGATTTTCATTTCGGACAACGGCTTGGCGCTAGTCTGTGCTCCTCCAAGCTGTGCACCACCTAATTGCATACCCCCGGGGCCCATCATGACATTTCCATCACCAGCACCTTGTGATGTGCTTGATTGTGCCGCTTCAGCTTGATTCTGAAGCAACATGTCCGATACAGGCTGTGCAGCAACAGTACCTACTCCTAATCCTATGACAAGACAAAAACAGGTAATTGTGAGAATTTCAAACCAGAGTCCCAGTGCCACCTTCGCTTTTTTCATCCCCATCGCCCGAAGAACACCAATTTCATACTTGCGCTCCCGGATCGAGATCGAAGCAAGTAATAGTAAAATAATCGAGCCGAGAATGATAACAACGACCATAAATGTGATGGAAATACCCTTTAATCCCTCAACAGGCTTTACTACTTTTTCATAGGAAGCTGTATCAGTATTCACATTGAAAAGATCAGAAAGTTCCTTTGACCTAACCTCTGCTTCGAATAGCTCAAGCATTTCAGGGCTTTTTAGATAATAGGTTACATTTACATTCACTCCAGTCTCGTTGGCCTTACGCTGGGCAATTAATGTATTGAGTGAAGTTAGGATCTCGTTGCGCCTATTAAATCCTGCGGATTTAGGCATATTGTCATTTGCATATTCATCGGTCAAGTCACTATAAACACCGACAACGGTTAAGGAATAAGTAACCTCACGCTGTAAGCGGACAGTTCCCATTCCAGATATGGACGCGGTATATTCCATACCATCTACGGTTACTTTATCATCCTCCTGTACATTCTCGGAAGTCATATCAGAAGGCGCTTCAACGCTCATATTAGCTGTAAAAGTTATTACATCGCCGAGGTTAATGTTATTTGAGTCACGAAGTTCGTTGCTGATCACACCTTCGCCGTCTGCTTCTGGTAGCCTGCCGCTTTCCAGGCTTCTGAGTCCATCGTTAAAGTCTTCCCAGCTATCCCCCATTAACTTGTAATTTCCGTTCATTCCCAGGCCTTTCATCATGCCCCCCTCACCAACAATAGATGTAGTGCCTGCTCCTGAAGAATTAGAGTCATCTTGATCAATCGCTGTAATCTCCGAGTTGTTTGCTGAAATAGTGCCTGTTGCAATACTTTCTTTGAGATATTCCGAATTGGCAAACTGCAACAACTGCTCTGAAGGGATCTCAGGCTTTTTGACCATCACTCTACCGTCTGTAGAGTTTTTCTGTGCTTCTTCCATGACCTTCTGCATATCGGGCGTAATATACACCTCTGAGGCAAAGCGCTCCTTATAATCCTCAATAACTGCCGAAGAGGTATTGTTAATGATTAAAGATATAACGGTTGTCAGTATGATTACAAAAATAATTGCGCCGATCATCAGGTTTCTACCTTTGTTACGCACCAAATTTTTAAGTGCATTTTGTAAAATAAACATACTTAATAAACTCCTTTTACCCTTTTATTTTCCATGCTCCATATCTACAACTTCAAATCCATTAAAGAAATCATCCAGTTCGTCCTCCGCTGAAGTTTTGGACTGGAATGGCCTAACCATATTACGATTATCGGATGGTTGATTAGCAGCAAGTCTTAAGTGAAGTATGCCAGCTGTCAATAATACCGCTGTAAAACCAAGAATAGTAATGGCATAGGTAAGAACCTGCGGTATAAAATCGTGCCAGTAGTAATCGGATGTTTGTTCCGATGTAGCGCCCTGTAAGGCGGCATTGTCTAGCATTTCAAGCTGTGGCGGTATATACAGGATGAGCTGCCAAATGCCCAAAGCAAGAATAATACCGGATAGTACAAAGATAATGACGCTTGTTAGATTTTTTTTCACTATCAATTTTCCTCCTCATAGAATTCATATTGATTATTTAAAAGGACAAACCTTTAACCAACCTTAAATCGCAATACAAGGCAGCAAAAAGCCCTCGGATTATGATCCGAAGGCTGTGTATGGTTGATTATTCTCTTCAATCCAATTCAAGAATAAAGGTCGTACTTTCTCCTTGAACGCTTGTGACGTGAATTTTTCCACCTACATTTTCTATAATTGCTCTTGCAATGGATAGCCCCAGGCCATAACTTCCGTCGTGGGCTCTTGATGCATCTATACGATAAAAGCGATCAAATAGTCTTGGCAGACTTTCTTTTGGAATCCCACCTCCCGAATTTTCCACTGAAAAGAGTACGTGGTTTCGAGACTTTTTGAGCGTAACCTCAATTTTGCCGTTTTCGTTCACATACTTTACGGCATTATCAAGCAGTATAATGACGACTTGCTTCATTTTATCACTAGCACCGTTTACGATGAGATCTGGTTCGATGTTCTGAGAAAGTGTTATTCCTTTTTCAAAGACAACCGCCTCCATCGCAAGTAGTACATCGGTAACAACATGGCTGATATTAAAAGGGGCAAGCTCACTGTTTATAGCCTCGCTGTCGGTTTTCGCTAGATACAATAGGTCACTAACGAGTTTTCCCATTCGATCTGTCTCGGTGGCGATATAATCCAGCCATTTCTGTTGGCTCTTAATCGTCTCCGTTTTATTGGCATACAAAGCCTCGGCGTTGGCATGAATGACAGCGAGCGGTGTCTTCAGTTCGTGAGAAGCGTCTGCGATAAACTGTTTTTGTTTCTCATAGGCGATTTCTACAGGCGTAATGGCACGCCGGGCAAAAAACAGGCTTATACCAAAAATCACAAACAGCATCACGATGCTGATGGCGCCAAATGTAAGCAAAAGCTGCGAAAGTATGTTGTATGACTCGGTCACGTCCATAAAATAAATCTGTTCAAGCACGGCCGCTTGGGAAACGCCGCTTTTTCCCTTGATAATAAGATTTGCATTCATGGAATTGATTTTAAAAAGCCAACGCTGGCCATCAATCGAGATGACGGCACTTTCTTTATTCGAAGAGATGGCAAGCTTGGTTGCCTGTGCATAGGTATCTTCTGTTAAATCCAAATAAGAGTGAACATTAAGCAATTTGTTATTCTTACCGACTAATACGCTGAAAGTTGAGGAATAATCATTTGGTATTTTCCCGACAAATACCCTGTCAGTGTTATTGTTCTCATCTGATTTAACCAGCGAATTCATCATAATCGGAGACATAGCGATATTGGTAAGTTTGATTTGGTTTTCATTCTGTATATTACCGTAAGTTATGATGTAAATGGCAGCAAAGGCTGAGATCATTACAATCGTAATGATTGTCATATTCAGTATAATAAATTTGTTCCGTAATCTCTTAAACATGCTTATCACCTTGTGATCTTAGAACATAGCCGACACCGCGCATCGTATGGATCGAGGTCTCAGATTTAATATGACTCAATTTCTTACGCAAGAACGATATATAAACCTCCACATTATTGTCTTCGGCTTCGCCATCGTAGCCCCACAGCTTTTCAATAATGGTGTTCTTGGACACAACCATGCCTCTCATGTTTATTAGTAATTCTAATAGCTGGAATTCTTTCAATGTGAGCTTGTACGACTTATTACCGCAAAATAATTCGAGAGAATTGGGATAGATGTTAATGTCCCCATAGGTCAATGTACCATCTTGTATCAACTCGCCTTTCCGTCGGTTAAGGGCACGGAGACGAGCAAGAAGTTCCTCGGACTTAAATGGTTTGGCAATATAATCATCCGCACCACTATCCAGCCCATTCACTGTATCCTCGGTCTCACCCTTCGCCGTTAGAAGAACGACAGGAACAGAAATGCCATGCTTTCTGATTTCTTTTAATATAGTTATCCCGTCTATTTTGGGAAGCATAATATCAAGTATGATAAAGTCATAAATCGCCGATATCGCGCAATCAAGCCCATATTCACCATCATGAGCTAAATCGACAGTATAATTGTTCTTCTTGAGAACCTGTGCCACGGCTTCAGCCAGATGTTTCTCGTCTTCTACGATCAGTATTCTCACGCAGATACCTCCTTGTTCATCTCTATCTTAGCAACGCAACCTTTAATTAACCTTAATTTCGCTGAGAAGTTTTTTATCTATTTAACATCTATAGGCCATATTCCCGCTGAGGACTATCCCCCTTTGGTTATCGGCTGTATAATTATGGAATATAATTTGAATAATAGGGAACTCACAAGGAAGGTAAAACGGAGAAAGGGGAATAAAGTATGGAAAGTTCAATTAAAACAATCTATCCTAGAGCAAAATTTAATATAATTGGTATGTTATTAATCGAAATTTGTTTATTTATAAATCTTTCGATTAGCCGAAATAGGTTATCTACATACCTTATTACGTTGATGATCATCTTTGTTTCAGTTTATATAATAGCGATACTGAAACGGAAGAATAGGTTTTAAACTTCATGATAAGCGGTTAGTTCCTATGTATGAAAAATAGGTTTTTTCAAACCTTAATGTAGCATACGATAGGTCAATTCAGAGGTTCCTATCAAAGGAATTCTATCATCTAAAAGTAACTGAGGAGGCGACGTAATATGTTAAATGAATCTCCTAAGATCATTTTAATAACAGGTATTATGGCGAGTGGAAAATCGACAGTTGCGCAAATTCTTGCCGAACATCTAGAGAACTCCGTTCATTTACGGGGGGATATCTTCCGTAAAATGATTGTTAATAATCGAAGGGAAGTAAGTCCGGATGCAGAAGAGGACGAGTTGGAGCAATTGAAACTTCGATATAGACTTGCGGCACAATCCGCAGATCTTTATTTTGAAGCAGGATTTTCTGTAATCATTCAAGATGTTGTAGTTGGTCCAATGTTAGAGGACTTTATATCATATGTCCGTAACCGTCCTTTGTATCTAGTAGTTCTGTGTCCAAGTACGCATGCTGTAACGCTAAGAGAAGCTGCTAGACCGAAGAAAGGATATGGTGTTTGGACAGTTGAAGCTTTGAATAGTGTACTACTAAATGAAACACCTAGAATTGGAATGTGGATTGACTCTTCAAATATAACACCTGAAGAAACAGTTCATGAGATACTGGCAAGATTAGATAATGAAGCAAAGCTGAATGAACAGAGGGAGAAAAATCTTGATGGACTATAATATCATTGGAATAAGAGAAAACCCTGATATACGGAACAAGCAATACAATATTTTTCTGAACGCTGGGGCATTGATGAGAGGATTTACCGAGACTGTATTATTAATAGTTTAGCAACTCCCAACAAACTCCCTCGTTTTTACTTGATGATTGAAGCTAGTCGAATAATCGGAGGATATGGGCTAATTACAAATGATTTTGTTAGTAGACAAGATCTATTCCCTTATCTATGTGCTCTTTATATCGAAGAAGATATGAGGGGAAGTGAACTAGGATCCGTTCTACTTGAGCATGGTAAGAATGAAACAAGAAAACTAGGATTCGATAAGCTTTATTTATGTACGGATCATAAAGGTTATTATGAAAAGTACAACTGGAAGAGGATCGGAGAGGGATATCATCCATGGAATCATACAAGTCAAATCTATGAAGCTGATGTAATAAAATGAAAGCGTTTTGATGGAGTGAGGTAAGGATGTAACAAAGTCAACAAGCCGGCCAACAATGCATTACTATTTAGTTCATTCGTGAATTTTGGAGGGAAGGATATTGAGAATCAGTGTCTTACAAGAATCAGATGCGCAGGTGTATCAACAAGTTCGATTGGATGGCTTAAGGAATGATCCTAGTGCCTTTGGTTCCACTTATGAACGCGAAGAGAAATTTGCTCTCGATGTTGTAGCTGAAAGAATAAAACCTAGTATTGATAAGTTTGTGTTAGGTGCATTCGGAGATGACGGTTATTTATTTGGAATTGTAGCCTTTGTGCGTGAGACCGGCATGAAGACTCGGCATAAAGGCAATATTTACGGGATGTATGTAGTTCCAGAAAAAAGGGGAATTGGCTTAGGAAAAGAACTTATGGGTGAAGTAATTAGAAAAGCGGGAGAAATCGAGGGGATAGAACAACTAAACCTAACAGTGATCTCTAATAACAACCCTGCTAAAAAATTGTACATGTCTTTAGGATTTGAGATTTATGGACGAGAACAAAATGCTCTTAAGTATGAGAATCAATATTATGATGAAGATTTAATGGTTCTCAGACTTTAAGGTGATGATAGAGGAAAACGCAGAAACGGAGATGTAAAATGCTAAGTGTAAATTATAGGGCTTTAACTATAGATGATTGTGAACAAATAAAAAATATGAACCCATCTCAATATATAAAAAGAGCATGGAGAGATGTCAATGGAAAGCGTCAATTGGTTGATATTAATTATCAGGATAACGATTGGCCGGGCGGATATGAGCATCATTTCAACAGTCTGAGAGAAACAATCCTGCAAGATGGTTATGCTGTAGGCGCCTTTGATGGAATGAATAGATTAATAGGATTTGCAACACTGAATCATGAATTTTTTGGTGTAAGGAGTAACTATGTTTTATTGGATCAACTATTTATAACCTTAGAGCATCGAAATAAAGGAATTGGCAAAAAACTCTTCTCGATCATATCAGATAAGGGTTTGGAATGGAAAGCGGATAAAATATATATATGTGCAGGCTCTGCTGAAGAAACAGTGGCGTTTTATTTTGCTATAGGTTGTATCGAAGCAGTGGAAATCAATAAAAAGTTGTATGACAACGATCCAAGGGACTTTCAATTGGAATATTCTCTTTAAGGAGGGATGTTCATGGAGGTTTATTATAAAAATTACTTGATTTCTGATGACAAGGCTAAGCTTGAAAAACAAGTTGTCTTAGACTACCTAGCCCGCAGTTACTGGGGAAATCAACGATCACCTCAGGGCAAAGGTAATAATTGAGTTTGCGTATTTGTATAAAGGAGGGATTAGTATGTCATGGAAAGCAAAGATAATAGCGATAATTATTTCGTTTTTACTTTGCTTCGCAGGTTATGGATTCGTTTTTGGCTTTAAACTTGAAAATTTATTGTATGTGTTCATGTTTTCGATTATTCCAACTCTAGGCATACTCTCATTTGATTCCAGATCAAATGTGGAGGAATATTACAGGCACAGGAATAATCGTCGAAGGTATTAAACTTTAATTGGAAGGGTGAATTTTCAAATGATTTACGATGTTCATATCGGTAAATTAATCAGTGGGAGAAGAGAATTAGAAGGCAAGGGGGTTTATCTATTATGTACAACAGATCGAAAAATCCAAGAAATCCCGACTTTTAGTCCTGAGGATGGAGTCTTTGTAAGTAGAGAAGATATGGAAAATGCGCTTTATGACTTCTGCAAATCGGCTCTGTCTACCTATATAGATGAAGGGAGAAACAAGGATGTATACTCCTTCTCAATCTATACCGATAGCTATCACGGTAGCTATGTAATATACATAAATAATTGTTCTTCTCTAGATCAGACTGTAGATACATATTATGCTAGCTACCAAGAAAAATATATGAAAACAAATGACGAGTTTTACAATCGAACACGGGACCAGGTATTGAATTCTCTTAAATTTGCTGAAGGGGATTACCCTTTTATGTTTGAAGAGATGCCTGATTATCTTGAAAAATATCTTAATATTTTCGCTTGCATTGAACAGGAAGCACCTGGGTATTTAAATATTGAGCAGAACTATATATTTGAAAAGTCGATTATCGATTCAGAGCTTTTCTTGATTGCTATCAATGTGATTCATCGTCTGCAAGACGACCTCAAACAACTGGACCAAACTGAAGATTTCATTGCCTATGTGTCAGCTGCAGATGGTGTTGGTGGTGATTACTTGACCTTAAGCCAACTGATTAGGAGATGTGTTCCAGAAGATCAATTGTATAAGGCAATGCATGACTTAAAGGAAAAAGATTCGGAGTTCCATTCCACAATTGATGCTGTACGCCAACTTCCTGTTTTTCAGCAGATCAAACATTGGGTGAATATTATAGAGGAAGGGGAATTTGCTGAAGGGAGCATGCGCAGCTTCTTGCGAACCGATTATGAGGCTTATGAGCAACTAGTATAGCTTGGAGAGCAAGTGATCCCATATATTCAAGAGTTTTTGAATGGTGATTTCAAGGAAGAGACCCGATATATTCTGCAGCTGGTTATTGAGGATCTGAAAGAACAAGCTTCATAATAGGTTGCCTGATAAAGCATTCCGGCAGGGGGATATCCAAAACCGCGAGATCCGATGGGGGAATTCATACGAGTTGTTGCCTATTTGCTACTTGTAGCGTTTTTTATTTTGCCCGGTTGTAATTCTAACAAGTGCGTTATTAGTGTGGGGATATGACTCAAATTACCGGCTCGAATAATGGGGCTGTCAAGTGAAGGCGGACAGGAAATGAAAGAGGGAACTATGGGGAAGTTTAGATTTCATAAGTGGACCGAAATAGGGTCCTTATGTATTGTGTTAGGATCATGTATCAAGTTTGCTTATCATTTATATTATATCTTCATGGATATAGGGATAACAAAGGGTGCAGTTATAGAAGTAATATTCAATGTATATCACCTTAGCATTATAACAACTATGAAGGAATATGAATTATATATTTTACCGATGTACGTCATTTCGTCCTTGTTAATACTATATCTAATAGGACTCATAAGCGCTTATATCAAACATTGCAAACAAAAAGATAAAAAAGATAATAATATTCTAGAAAGTTAAGTAAGTCAGAGCTTCATCATCTTTTTAGTACTTATTTTGGAGTGATATGTTGTGGGATCCAATAATAAAAAGCAAGGTGAAGAATGCACTGAGCTTCTGTATCAAGATCGAATAACGTTCAGCTTACATGGAAAGGAAGGCTTTCGTCTGATTTTTCATTGTGGCTCTAAACGTACGGAATATGCGGACAAAGGACCGTTTTTTCAGGATGACACGAAATTACTTGACTGGATCACTGGTGATCGGGCAATGATTAAGTTTCTATCAGCAAGTGATGTGGAAAATAATCGTAATCATCTAATAAAAGTTGTAACCAAATGGTTAGAGGTAACAAACAATATATAGTAAGCATTTCATCAGTATGGAGTGATTAAATGAATAACATCGATAAACGAAATCGACTTAGTGAAGATGAAGTATTCACTTATAAAATAATGAAAGACAAGAAAGTTTTTATTTATTGGAAGGGCAAGCAAGTATCAATACTTACTGGTAAGGCAAGCGATAAATTTTTAAAATCAATAGACGGTAAGGACCATTTGGAAACCCAGCTAGTCATGGCTAAATTGACAGGGAATTTTAAACGTGGAAATGAGAAGGATGGCAAATCAGCGAAATGAACTGTAATGACCAGAGTGCTGTAATGAAAGAACTTACAACATGACCCAGCCTAAGAGAAATTTGTTCTAGGGCTGGGTTATTTTTATAACGTATTGGGAGAGTTTGATGATATGGAATATCTACGGGACTATACGATGTACATGGCGATTTTCGGAATGTTCAGCTTTATGTGGTTCGGATGGGCTCAGGAGAAGCCCCGAAGGAGCTGGAGATTATATATTGGGATCGCTAGTGGGAGCGCACTTGTCGTTTGCCTGATAGGTGTCTACTTAAGTATTATCAATTGGAATGAGGCTTCGGCATTATCAGATACGAGTTCATTCAGAAGCTACTTGACATTTGTGGTTATTGAATTTCTCCTTGCGGGTGTTGGGGCGTTCCTAATTATTAGACTTAAAAGAAGTGATTATGTTGCCCCGTGGATTGCGTTTATTGTAGGGATTCATTTTTTCTGGCTAAAAGACATATTTAAAGATGCTAGCTTGAACATTTTAGGGATTCTGCTTATTGGAGTAGTGATCACTTCATTCTGGCTATCTAAAAGACTAGGCGTTGCGAATAGCGCCATAACCGGCATTGGTGCCGGCACAGTACTGTTCTGTTTCGCCTTATTAGGGTTAAGTCGGTATCTTGCATTATAAACGGTGGGAAGGGGACTAACTTTGGGAATGTCAGATTACTATCAAAAGTTAAGAGAAAAAATAGGCGATCAACTTATATTCATGCCTGCTGTTGCTGGAATTATTAGAAATGACCGCGGTGAGATCTTGTTCGGCAGAAAGCATAATGAAGAGAAGTGGGGCCTAATTGCAGGAGCGATTGAACTTGGAGAAACCCCAGCTCAAGCCATGGTCAGAGAAGCGGAAGAAGAGACAGGGCTTGTGATTGAACCGCAACGAATCATAGGGGTATACGGTGGGAAAGATCGCCGCTTTATTTATAATAATGGACATCAAGTAGAATATTTAACGATTGTTTTTGAATGTATGATCAAGGGTGGGCAATTAATAGCAGATAACGAAGAGATGCATGAGCTACAATTTTTCTCAGAGGATAATCTTCCGCCGATAGCGAACAATTATCCAGAGTATATTTTTAGCTCGAACCAAGAAGTAGGAGCACATTTTGAACGGGGGAACATATATGATCGCACTTAGAGAGATAGATCGAGACAATTTTTATGATGTTATTAAGCTGAGTGTAACCGATGACCAGAAAGAGTTCGTTGCGTCAAATTTATTCTCGCTAGCACAGGCTAAGGCATATCCAGAGTGTATCTGCTTAGCTATTTATCATGATGAGGTTCTTGTGGGCTTTATGATGTATTGTATAGATCATGAGGATCAGGAGTACTGGATTTATCGCTTAATGATAGATGCCAAGAATCAGTCAAAAGGTTTCGGGAAGGCTGCTATGGAGCAACTTATTGATAGAATCAAAGAAGATCCTCGACATCGGATGATATATATCAGCTTTGAACCAGCGAATATTGGAGCAAGACATTTGTATGAACAATTAGGTTTCCAGGCCGATGGACGAGTGATTGATGGGGAAGTTGTGTATAAGCTGGAATATTAATTAGAACTGGCTCTTAGAGGAGGTTATTTATTTTGTTCTATGTCAATTCGAGGGCAATCATTGAGAGAGATATCGATGGGCAATTAGAAATTGTGATTCAGAATAGAGTGAAGCCTAATGAGCCAGTATCCATTGAACTTCCTGGAGGGCGCATTGAAGCCTTTGAATCATTAGTTCAGGCTTTGAGGAGAGAAGTTAAAGAAGAGACTGGCTTGGATGTGTATGAAATTGAAGGAGAAGAACTACGAACCGTTACTGTCATCCTCTAAAGTTCTCAGATATCGATCGAGCCGGAATTCAATATTATTTAAATCAGAATTGATAGGAAACGTCCATAAAAAAGGATATAGATTTTCTCTGAGAAGAGATGATCTATATCCTTTATTCATTAGCGTCTTTCGCATTAATGGTTATTCACTTTCATGACTAAGTTGCCATTCAATTCCGAACTTGTCTGTCAGGTTGCCATAGCATTTGCTCCAGAACGTCTCTTGCAGCTCCATTTTTACCGAACCGCCATCTTTCAACTTGTTAAATAGTTGCTTGATCTGATCGATGTCTTTGCTAATATAAGCAAGGCCGATGTTATTGCCTAAAGTAAATGGCGAACCGGGGAAAACATCTGAGAACATGACATTGCTGCCATTAATGTTAAGTCGTGAATGCATGACTAAATTTTTGGCTTCTTCGGGAAGTGAATATTCAGGGTTAGGCGGGTTGTCACCGTAAGCCATAATTTGTGGCTTCTCGGTCTCGAATACTTGTGCATAATACTCTACAGCTTCACGACAGTTTCCATTGAAATACAAATAAACATCAACAGCCACTAACTTCACTCCTCATCATGGATTCAATTTATAAATCAGAGAAATCGATTTACTTCAAAATTGTACCATGTGAAACTGTGAAATCAAAATGCCTTACTGTTTAAGACTTGCTTCAGTCTAGCAATTAAAATTCTCCCCACTGTGTAAATATTTCTCAGTCAGTGTGGTGAGCAATTGAATGCCAACTTCATTATGTCCACCTTCGGGGATGATGAGATCGGCGTATTTTTTAGAAGGCTCAATAAAAGCTTCATGCATAGGTTTGACCGTACTTAAGTATTGATCATGTACGGACCGAATGGAGCGACCGCGCTCCTCAATATCTCGAACCACACGGCGAAGTATGCGAACATCAGGATCCGTATCGACGAACACTTTAATGTCCAATATGGCTCTAAGATTCTCATCGGATAGGATGTGAAGGCCTTCGAGGATAATAATGTGGTTAGGCTTCAGTTCAAGTGTTTGTGTTTTAGAACGGGCATGAACCGTGAAGTCATATACAGGGGCATAGGCAGTCTTGCCTTCCGCCAGATCTTGAATATGTTCAATCATGAGCTCGGTATCAAAGGCGAAAGGATGATCATAATTAATCTTCTCGCGCTCTGCAAAGCTTAGATGGGGATTATCTTTGTAGTAGTTATCTTGGGATATGAAGGTGACTTTGTCCGAACCAAGTCGATCAATAACGGAATGGGCAACCGTCGTTTTACCTGATCCGGTGCCACCGGAAATACCAATAATCAGCATGTTTATTCAAAAATCCTCCCTAGTCCTATGAGCTTGTACAATTTTTATATTGTAGCATAGCAGACTTATTTTTTCACCATGAAACGACACATATGTACATAAAAGTGAAACAAGGGATATAAATTGCTCTTAACAGAAATCGCTGCTATAATTTGCGTATGAATTGTGATTGGGGGTTATATCGGTGGCAATACTGAATTGCTCGTTAGCTAGGAAGGACTCATGCAAAGCCTGATCTAGGGCGATACTTTGCGTGGGGTGCGATAATATGAGTTTGATCGCCCATACTTAACTTCATCGTTTCTAATACAGGCTTTGCACCTTATTATCTTCAAATTACAATAAGGGGCTGAAAGCTATGAGTACACCATTTATTAGAAACCATCAGTATAATTTGATTAAGAAACAAGCAGAATTCCTTCAGAAAACATTGCAAACGGTCGTGGATCGGAGTGTCTTGGAAACCGTAAGGTACAGTGCCGCAACGAACATTGTTGAAGCCTTTTCTTCACTGACAGAGGATCAGAAGCAGATGCTGGAACAAATATCTACCCTGGACTCGGCAAGTGACTTTAAGAGCTACCTTAGCGCATTGGAGCCTTACCTGGAGCCTTTTCCGCAGATTACGCCGAAGCAGATTCAGAAGCTATTCCCTAAGAATAAGAAGTTGAAATTACCGGACCTGAATGCTACCGATTTTCGATATTTAACATATCTAAGTTGGGTAGATATTGCCACGAACAAGTTATTTATTGTATACCCATTCGAAGGAAAGTTTATCGGTATTGAGGGAAGAATTACGCCGATTCACAAGAAGGGATACTGTCTGTTCTGCAATCGGCATCAAGAGCTTGCATTTTTCTCGGTCAAGACGAAGCCTGCTCATTCTTCACCGGATAATCTTTCGTTCATGGGGCATTATGTGTGCCTAGAGAACCAAGAATGTAATCACCGTATTACCAATCTAGGGCCATTGGAGAAATTCATTCTCTCGGCCACTAAATAACATATGAACCGACGTAAGGCTGCCTTTAAAGGCAGCCTTTTTTTAATAACAGCCCCTATACTTTTGACGATAAAATCTTTACTTTTGTAATTGGAATATATAGGAATTGTTTGCTAATATATTAATTAAATACTTACAATATCTTCTAACAAGAACATTTTATCACAGCTTAGTAGATTACTACGGCTTGATGCTGGACCCCAACAGGTAAGACTGCACTTTAATAAAAAAGGAGGAAAGTTCTAATGTTCAAAGCAAAGATAGTAAAAGTAGTAGCAACCTTTGGACTCTTCAGCAGTTTGTTCTCCATCCCAATGATGCCAGCAGCTAGTGCAGCTGATGCTAACTGTCCGAACGGTTACGTAGGTCTGACGTACGATGATGGTCCAAATCCAAGCAATACGACAAATTTGCTCAATGCACTGAAGCAGAATGGTCTACGAGCAACAATGTTCAACACTGGGCAAAACGCACAAAGTTATCCGTCTCTGGTCCAGGCTCAAGTGACTGCAGGGATGTGGGTCGGCAATCACTCCTATACGCATCCGCACATGACTACATTGAGCACTGCGCAGATGTCATCGGAAATTACGCAGACTCAGCAAGCAATCCAGTCGGCTACTGGAACTGCACCGAAGCTGTTCCGTCCACCTTATGGTGAGACGAACGCTACTCTGAAATCGATCGAACAGCAGAACGGTCTTACCGAAGTGCTGTGGAACGTTGATTCCCAGGACTGGAACGGTGCCTCGACCGCTCAAATCGTAGCTGCTGTAGGCACGATGCAGAACGGTGATGTGATCCTGATGCATGACCAGTATCAGACAACGCTCCAGGCGATTCCGCAGATTGCGCAGAATCTAAAGAGTCGTGGTCTATGCTCTGGTATGATCTCAACGTCAACGGGTCGGGCAGTCGCACCTGACGGAGGCGGTACAACAAACCCTCCAGGTAATACGACGAGAGTGGAAGCCGAGAGCATGACGAAGAGTGGTCAGTACACGGGGAACATTAGCTCAACGTTCAATGGAGTTGCTCTATACGCCAATGGAGACTCGGTCAAGTACACGCAAAATTTCACGAGCGGAACTCATAGTTTCTCACTCCGAGGTGCTTCCAATAACTCCAATATGGCCAGGCTCGACTTGAAAATAGGTGGGCAGACCAAGGGGACCTTCTACTTTGGTGGAACCAGTCCAGCGGTCTACACCCTAAATAATGTCAGTCATGGTACCGGTAATCAGCAAATTGAGCTCGTCGTAACAGCTGATAACGGGACATGGGATGTTTATATCGATTATTTAGAGATTAGCTAAAGGTGAAATAGTAAGGCAATTTTATAGTCATTGATTTGATGCTAGGCTTCCCCCTTTATGGTTATTAGATGTATAATCAGGGGAAAGCTCAGACAACATACGCCCCAGCCTAGGATAAGAGCTATCTAAGGCTGGGGCGTTTTATTTACGCTAGAGATACTGAGGGATAGTTTAACAATAGTTGTTCTCTCCCTTCATTTTGCATCCCAATATTGGTAATGTTTGTTTAGCACCTGATTTGACTAAGCGCAAGCTAATGAAACGAGGAGGAGAGACCTCATATGGATATTAATCTTGTCCCGATAACGATTGGAGAGAAAGAAGCTTTATACAATTTCTATCAGTTCTATACTTATGATTTTAGTAAATATACGCATGAGGAACTCAATGAGCATGGAATTTATGATGTTAACATTGATTGTTTCTTTGAGGGCGATTCTCGGTGGAATCCGTACTTTATTGAATTATCAGGGATAAGGGTTGGATTCTTAGTGGTACTATTCGAAAATTTGGATACTGATCCAGATCCAACACATGTGATCTATGACTTTATGGTATTGCCGAAATATCGAGGGCAAGGAATTGGGAGGAACGCTGCTAAACAAGCTTTTGACCTATACAAAGCGAATTGGAAAGTCGTACAAATGGAGAGTAATAGTCCCGCAATATCATTTTGGAGAAATGTGATCAGGGACTATACGAACAATAATTATTATGAAAGATATAGAGATGATATAAAGAAATTTATACAGGAATTTAGTACGAAAGAGTAGGAGAGTTAATAAAGAAGGCGGACTTTCGAATATATAAATTGTGAGGTGCAATCTTGTGAAACAGTATAGATTAGAACAAGCAGATCAAAATGTATTTGCTGTTCATCAGGTGATCTACTCCAACTCCGATCTTGAGATGTGGTACGACTGGAATACTCGGTTAGAAGATACGAAGTTTACTGATCAGTGTTTTTGGATTATGTGCGATGAGGATCGGATTGGAGGGGTAATAAAGATTAATGATACTGTAATGTTCCCTTTCATGATTCCTCCATTTTCTAATAGACAAGAGTTGTGGAGAGGACTACTAAAATGCTGCCAGGATGTAAGCAATATTAACGGAGTTCTACAAGATGATGTTAATATTCTGCAGTCATTTGGTTTTAAAGTAAATGTGACCCGACAGGTCATGTGTTGCCCGGCGAGCGGAGGTAACAAGCCGATAACTCCTGATGGACTAACCTTATACTCACTAGGAGATTCTTTCAATATAACTAGAATTCATGATGTAATGAAGGAAGGATATCGTGGAGGAATTGACTTCGAGCTCTTTGGTGTACCTAATAATGAGAAGATCATCGAGGATTTAACGTATCTTTTGCAGGTTTACAAGCATAGGAATCTTTCTATTTACGTTGTAAATGAACAGAGCCAAGAGATTGTTGGCCTTTGCATAGCAGGTATTAGTGAAAAAATGCCACTTGGATTTGCTGAGATAGGTGAGTTGTGTGTCATTCCTCAGTATAGAAACAGAGGGATTGCAGAGTTCATGTTAAATTACATAAAAGAGTCCGCTAGTACATACACAGAGGTTGTGAAATTATGTGTTACGGTGGGAAATCATGCGGAGCTACTATATAAGAAAGTTGGCTTTCAAGCAGGTCCAAGGTTTGCAAGAATGACCAAAAGATGAATTGATGAGCTATAGGAGAATTGTTGTTGAAAGGAATATAATGGAGGCTAGTATGAGTAATAATCTAGAGCTATCTATTGTAGAAAAAGAATCTGACGTAACTACCTTTTGGAAGTTATTTAATAATTATATTAATGAACTATCTCTTAACGCATCTATAGGGGATGAGTTTGATCGAGATTACTTTTACTCTGATGAATATAGAGATGCAATTGAGGAATTAAGAATCAGAGATATAAATCCACTAAGAATATGTTTTATACAAGAAGAGGCTATGATTGGCTTTTTAATGTATATTACTTATTTTGATGAAGGCAGAAAATGCTTTTTAATGGAATACTATATCGAACCTAAATACCGCAACCAAGGGTATGGCAAATTAGCTTATTTGAAGGCCGAACAGTTTGTTAGGAATGAGGGTGCTTTATTCATTGAATTAACACCCACGAACGAAGCAAACGAAAGGTTCTGGAGTAGTGTCGGATTCGAGAAATCTACAGATGTGGATGAAGATAACAAACACTATTACAGAAAATCATTTGAGATATAAAAGGTATTTGGAATATAAATGTACATCTATACACTTCCGGGGCATGATTTTTTTAGGGAGGAATGAGATGAGGACTAGACGGGTCATACTAATCAGCTTAATTGTTGCAGTTATCGCTATTTGTGCGGCGTGGGCAGTATATAAAATACTTCCTCATTCAGTCAATGTAACGTTGACGGGTATTAGGTATAAACTTGGCTCCGAAGGGGCGAAGGCAGATGCGGAACAGGCAACGGTAGTGATTCGAGGCAAGCTGTATACAACCCTGAAGGGTCATCGTACTTTCAAAGGAGAAATAAATATTGTTGGAGAACAAATCCCCGTGCCACCGGATCAGCGTAACTTGGAGATAAGTTTTTTTAGTGAAGGCTTTGGTGTCATGGTATATCCTTATTTTTACTTTGATCAGAGGGGAGCTACAAAGGGATCTAATAGCTATGTCTCGCATTTATTGTTCACTAACAAGGATTTTAGTCAAGTGGCGTTTCTTTTGAATATGGCCAATGAACAGAATTCAACCAACAAATCTGAGGGGGATTTTCAGCAAACAGTTAATTGGGACAGCGAAAATGGATATATCATTGCGGCCCCTGCGTCCACTCGTGAAGAGGCGTTGGCCCTGTCTAATAAATTGATGCGTAGATATCAGCGTGAAGAGTAATAGAGTTATTAAGTTGGAATCGTTAGGGGAATAAGAGTTGAGGAAATATTTATTAATTATTGCTCTATCAGCATTGCTTGTTTCTTGTAGTTCTGGACCCAATAATAATCCGAATGATTCGTCACATTCTAAATTGTCTTTTCAACAAGCCAAAAGACAGGGCTATGTTGTTGTAGGGCCTCCTGGGTTAGCTAATGTGAATAAGCTAGAGAAGTTCTATGAGGATTATTTGAATAAGACAAGCTGCCTCGTTGCGCTTGCTCATTACACTGATGAAGGCGATCCAATATTTATTGATCTTGAGTTTAATGGAGAAGAAATTCTATATACTTATGATAACTCTTGGGACGGATTCGGAGGACAGAATAAAGGGGTACAGCACACGACCTGTACACAAATGAATAAACGTACCGGGCCACGAGGAGAGCGCAAAGGAACGGAATATTACTTGAATTCTTGTAATGATGACATTGGCTATAGCGATCCAGTTCAGAAAGAATATTTCCTAATGTTCATCGATGATAAGGAACAATAATTCAAATGGGTGCTAAGAGGTGATGAAGCATGACAATACAAACACTGGTATGGTTATTTATCGTTGTATTCTTACTCCATGACCTGGAAGAAATCATATACGTTGAATCTTGGATTAAGAGAAATAGAAATCATGTAATTGGCAAGGTCCCTTCAAAAATCAGTAAGCGTCTAGATAAGATGTTTAATATTACTAGCGGCCAATTTGCGGTTGCTGTTTTACTGGAGTTTATTATATTTATTCCGTTTGTTTTTATTGCTGCGGAGCAAGGAATGTTTTTTATATTCCTATCCTTCAATACATTGTTCTTTCTTCATGTATTCACACATGTCGGACAATCCTTATATTTAAAGATGTATACGCCCGGTGTGGTTAGTGCTGTGCTCCTCGTTCTGCCTTATACCATATATTTGTTTGATACATTGATCACGGATAATTTGGTCACTTGGACAGAGATTCTATTAAGCGTTCCAGTCGGACTCTTCATCATACCTATCGTATTGCTGGGTCATGAACTGGGAAGGAAGATGGTTAGATATTAAGGAGGACAATCCGTGAGCCGAAGAGAGATCCTGGCGCAAATCGCCGAAGAGCTAGCTTCAAGACCTTTGATGGGTAATGAAAATAAATGCGGTCCCGATTTGGAGCCGATCCTTAACTATTTCCCAAGAAATAATGTAAGTATAGGTTTCGATTGGTGTGCTGCATTTGTATATTATTGTTGTATAGAGGCAGGGGTGAAGTTACCTGTACGATATTCGGAGCCGGTCTCCCGTAATTTTGCCTGGGTAGAGGCTTGGTTAGAGTGGGGACAATTACACGGGTTCTATCATCACATTAGTGACTTGTCGTTCATCCCAGAGCAAGGGGATCTTGTAGTATTCGATAACATTTTAGGGAATGGTCTAAATGATCATATTGGAGTCGTATTAAGAATTGATCAAGATAAAATCATAACGGCAGAAGGAAACTATTATAATAAATCAGGGATTTTTCAACGAGAACGAGAACAAATAAATGGATACATAAGAATCGATGAAACGTATTAATATAAAATGCAAAATATGATCTACGTAGACCGACATTAAGTGGAAATAAACTCATAAGGTGGGACGTATCAATTGACCAATAAAACTATAAGGCCAGCAACTTTAGAAGACAGCTTATCGTTAATTGAATTAAATTACAAATTTAATGGTGTGGAACGAACTGCAATGGAGGTTAGGCAAAGTCTCCTGAATACAAATGAGATTATTGTTCTAGCATTTTGTAATGATCAAGCAGTTGGTTTTGGCTGTGCTCAATACTACAAATCCTTTTGTTACTCTGAACCGCACGGAGAAATAACTGAATTATATGTCATTGAGGAGGAACAAGGAAAAGGCTGGGGTCCGCAAATCATTTGCTTTTTAGAAGAAAGATTGCTCCAAATCGGGGTTAAGCAAATTAAGGTATTAACGGGACAGGACAATGTTAGGGCTCAGAAAACTTATCAAAAAGCGAATTATTCATTGACTGATGAAGTGATGTATGAGAAGACGGTTGAAGAATCTTAATCTGAGGAAGCAAATGGAGAAAGGTACGAATTGGCAATGTAATTTTAAAGATATTGAGACGTCTGAATGGGAATGACATGGATAGAATATTCCAATTAGAATCTGCAGAATCGATCAAAGAGACTATTGTACAGGTTAAGAGGATGGCCCTATTGGCACTTCATAATTATGACCTTGATTGGACTCAAATTCGGTTTAACCAACTATCTGACACAGCTACTTTTATCGTAGAGACAAATGTAGATGGAACATTTCTACTGCGAATTCATTCTGAAATGAAAAAAGAAGCGATAGATTCTGAATTAGTTTGGTTAGAGTCTTTGTACGATAAGTTGAAGATTGTTCCACTAGGAATTGTAGACCGTAATGGTTCGAGAACTGTTACGATCGATCGTGGGGATGGTTACTATGCGCATGCTTCTTTGATGCGTTGGGTAGAGGGTGCTCATGTGAACAGTGGCATTACTGAGGGCCAAGCTTTTAAAGAGGGTATTCTTTTAGCAAACTTACATTCCGTGGCGCAGGATTTCGAAGTGCCTTCTAATTTTGAACGTCCAGTTTGGGGGGAGCAAAGCTTTAAAGAAGCAACAACTCAGTTAGCTGATTACTATCATTATTTCCTGACTGATGCTGAATATAAATTGTATCGATTGGCCATCGAGAAAGTTTTATGCTGGTTTAATACAATACATAAGAATGGACAAAATTACGGGCTAATTCATGGAGATCTACACCAAGGTAATATTGTATTTCATGATGGTAATCCTCGTCCAATTGATTTTGGTAGATGTGGCTTTGGATATTTTCTTTACGATGTCGCACATGCGATCTTAGGGCTTCATCCTTTGCAACGAGAATTAGTCGTTAAAGGGTATCAAAGCATAAGAGATTTGGAAGAGAACTGGCTACCGGCCCTAGAAAGCTTTTCGGTGATGGTTATGATCGAAGATTATTGCCACCATGCCCCAGATCCAAGAGAAACCAAGGGTTTGAAGGAAGAGCAGCCCTATGCTCAGGCCATATTAAGAAACTATTTAAATGGATCACCATTTCTATTTAATCATATACATTTAAACTAGCTCATCAAACAGGGCAACTACAAACCAAAGAAAACATATGCAATCATTTAATAAATATTATCGATAAGTACTTTGATTCTGGAAAACTGGTTAGCTACCTTGAAGGGAAAGGGGATTAAGGATGAAATTCAGAAAAACAGTAATATTATTCACTCTATTTCTAAGCATTTGCGTCATAGCGGGATGCAGTACTAAGGACTTGCCTGGGAAAAAAGTAGAGCAAGAAAAAATAATCGTAACCTTTGAAGATAAGAATAGAAACGTACTAGCTACTGGGGCTGATCTTGACTCTGTATTTGTGAGTGTTTCAAAAGATGAACAATATTTGATTAGTGGAAAATTTAAAGAGGCTAAAAAGTTAGAAGAAATCACTCAGAAATTGCTAGGCAAAGAATTATTAATCTATTGTAATGAAGACTTAATTGCTTCACCAGTTATTAATGGCGCTCTTCGGACAGGCGATTTTAGTATTGCCGGGGGGTTTACCTTGAAGGAGGCAAGCGAGTGGGTCTATATGATAAAAAAGAGCATGGAATAAAGGTGTAATGAAAAATGGATAAGCAAGAGAGCTACATAACAGATTAATAAACATTCAGGAATGATTTTGTATGGATATTCGAGGAAGTGAGGGAACTAATATGCAAAACCCATTTAAAGAAATCTTGTCTTCAGAAGATGAGATTAGAGATCTCATAGGTTATCCAAGTGAGATTGTCAAAAGGAAAGCCATACAACACTTAGATGCTCATTGTCGGAATTTTATTTCTATGTCCCCATTATTATTTATATCCACTGGGGATGATCAAGGATTTTGTGATGTATCTCCTCGGGGAGATGCTCCTGGATCGGTTCTAGTCATAGATGAGCATCACTTAGTGATTCCAGAGCGGCCAGGCAATCGCAGAATCGATGCATTAAGAAATATCTTGTTAAACCCAAGGATCGGCATAATATTTATTATTCCCGGATTAGAAGAGACGCTTAGAATCAATGGGAAAGCCTTCGTGATCAAAGATGAGAACATTCTGGAACAGATGAAATCTAGAGATAAACAGCCCCTATTAGGGATTGGAGTAGAAGTCGAGGAATGTTTCATTCATTGTGCTAAAGCTTTTAAGCGATCTAAGGTATGGGATAACCAGTCGTGGGCCATGGACGACGCTTTGCCGTCGATTTCGGCCATATTAAAGGATCATGTGAATTCATCTGAATATACGGAAGAGGTTATTCGAAAAGGGTTAGAGGAGAGCTACGAGAAGAGATTATATTGAATAAAGTCATTAGCCGAAGGAGAAATGATTATGATCGTTTATTCAGATGACAAGGAACAAAATGCACGTGATGTAGCGGAAGTTTTTCAAAAATCCGGAATCAAGAGACCTTATGATGATGTTGAGAGAATCCAAAGCATGATCGATCATTCAGATATTATGATTACCGCCTGGGCTGATGGCAGAATGGTTGGGGTCGCCAGAGCTATAACTGACTATTCATATTGCTGTTATTTATCAGATCTTGCGGTGGACCAAGAATATCAGAAACAAGGAATTGGAAAAGAATTAGTACAACGTATCCGTACGAAAATAGGGGATCAATGTTCATTAATACTAATCTCCGCCCCAACAGCAGTTGATTACTATCCTAGTTTAGGATTTGAACGATCGGATAAAGCATTTTTGATAAGAAGAGACCAGTAAGCAGTTAAAGTGTTTATGAGGGGGATAAGATGAAGGCTCTATTTCAATACAATTGGCAGGTCAGGGACGAATGGTTCGGAGCATTAGAATCAATCCCACCAATTGAACTAATAAAAGAGCGTGGAGCTGGAGTTGGCTCTATTCTCAAGACGATTTTTCATATCATTGATGTTGAATATAGCTGGATGAGAGCGATGCAGAATGAACCGGACATCGTATTTCGATTTGAGGATTATCAAGATGTGCAAGCCTTGAGAAACCTGTCCAATGAACTTAGAGTTGAGATGAGAGAGTTTATTAATAAATGGACACAAGAGATGGAATATGAAATGGTACACCCCTCTTGGCAGGATAAGGCCTTCTACAAAGGTGAAATTTTAAGGCATATTTTAGTTCATGAAGTTCATCATATTGGGCAATTATCGATTTGGTCTAAAGAAATAGGAATCCAAGTAATTAGTTCGAATTTTATCGGTAGAGAATTAATGTGATTTTTTAAGAACGTACTTCCATGTATAATATCCAGAAACAAATAAGAAGCCTCTACATATCCTTAAAATAATAAACGAATCAGGCCACTTAAGGAAGGTGAGAGTGATGGGGGCAGGTTTTTGGGTTAGATTCGGGGCTTTGTTAATAGACTCAATTCTCATCGGAATCCTTGTAGCTATGGTTTCTTTTTTAATTACAGGTGGTTCAGACGATGAGAATGTAAAGAGCATATTGAGGTTCTTGTACTCGTTGCTATTGCCAATATTCTGGGGAGGATATACCGTTGGAAAGCGTCTTTGTGGAATCAAAATAAGAAAAGTCGATGATCAAACTCCACCTGGACTTGGAACTATGTTGCTGCGGAATGTTCTTGCAGGATTAATTTATGCACTGACCCTTGGAATTGGTCTGATTATCAGTGCATTCATGGTGGGGACGCGGGAAGATCGAAGGGCGATTCATGATTTTATTGCAGGGACAGAAGTGGTACATGATAAATGAACAGATTACATTATAGCCTTCATGAGATATTAGGTGAGTATATGATGATGAAGGAGGATGACTCTCTTGCTGAAACCAAAGAACAATGTAAGAGTGGGTTGGATATGGGTTGCCGCTTGCTTTAGTATAATAATACTTGGCAGTAATCACTTGTATGGTTACTCATTCTTGGATAGTTTCCTGAATGTTATTGGAGTTGAAAGTTGGACTACGAATGGGCGGATAAGCTGGCATGTAACATCAATCATTTTTCTCCCCCTGTTATTGTTGTGCTTCATCCAATCAGTACGTTATATGAAGACAAGGTATCCCAACGTCGCTATAACTTTGTTTATTGGTATCTTCTTATTAGGTGGCATATATCCTAAAATAACAGAACATGTGGTCAACTTCAGTGAGTTGTTAATTAGGTAGTTACACATCGATCAATCCAATTTATTCTGCAATAGACACTGCCCATGATTTCCGTTCAGCATAACCACGATGTTTTTACTCACAGAATTGAAGAAGATTAAGGCCCTTGGTGGTTCGCCGTTCTCAAGAAATATATATACTTCTTTGATCAAGTCTGGATAGATCGGAGAAGATAGATCTACTGGTTTTCTAAATTTAATATGCAGGATCTGACCCGAATCTGGATTTACTGAAAAGCCACCATACATTTCAGGGGAAGCATCCAGACAGGCCAGAATTGATTTTTCTAGATCACCCGTTAGTTTGATTTGCCTAATTACTTTTTCCTGTTTCACATCAAAGACTTGGACGAATGTGGGATCTGTGATTTGGACATTAAACTGCAATATCCATAATACAATTGCTATTATTTTTAGAATCACTTAGGGTCACCTCAGATGTATTATTCCCAAGTTGCTAAGATCAATCAATATGTAAAGAGGAAACGCCCATGACAAATGAAATCATTACAGAACAAGAGATCAATAAGTTACTTAGCTATCTTGATTTTTTTCAAGATTCCAGCAGCGTTTTCTTTACTGAGGTGAATGGATATTACCAGGAAAGCGACGAGGTCCACAGGTTTCGTGAAGTACTGAATGAGACTGGATTTTTATTGGTGTTCGATTGGACGACCTGGCTTCATGACAATGAGGTCTATAAAGATATAAACCATAACATCCAAGACCAGATCCGCAATGCCGATTTGGAGACACTTAGGAAATTAATGACGAGTTACATTCGCGGAGATAGATTCAATGAAGGATTGTTTATTTCTACGATTGTAAACGGACATATCACAAATATATTATTAAGACTAAAGGAACTAGTGTAGAAGTCCATAGAAAAGAGTGAGCATTCATGGCGACGCATGAGCAAATCTATCGTAATCAGGCAGATACCTATGAATTTATGATTAGTAGACAACCTGAATTATCCGAGGTTATTAAGGCGATAAGGCCTTTTCACAATTTGGATATTCTAGATTTGGGCGCAGGCTCTGGCAGATTATCAAGGGTTCTCGCTAAAGAAGCAAAGTCGCTCCTATGTACGGATATTTCTTCAGCTATGCTGGATCTTTTGGAGCATAAATTAATGCAGCTAGGAATAACACGGAATTGGACTACCGAAGTAGCTGATCATCGAAACCTCCCGATTGCCGATAAATCCATCGATCTAGCGGTCTCAGGTTGGAGCATCTGTTATTTAACAGGTACTGAGAATAATCAGTGGGAAGAGAATCTAGAGCAGATTATTTCAGAACTTCGCCGGGTATTGAGGCCGGATGGAACGATGATTATTTTTGAGACGATGGGGACCGGGACAGAAACTCCTAATCCGCCGCGCTTCCTAACGGACTATTATAGAGCACTTGAAGAGGATTATGGATTTCAGCATAAGTGGATCCGGATGGATTATCATTTTAGAGATGTTGAAGAGGCGAGACAGAGCACCGAATTTTTCTTTGGCGAGGAGTTAACGAAGGAAATTATAGACAATCATTGGTCGACAGTTCCTGAATGTGCAGGGATATGGTGGAAGCATCTATAAATATAGACTATTTAAAATAAAAGGCCTAGCTCATATAGAGTCAGGCCTTATTGTTTTGTAAAAAGTCAGTAATCATGTTCTTGTAGTCATCTTGATTAGGGAAGTAGTTGTATAACCGAGCAGAGATAATTTTCTGATTGCCTAGGAAGAAGAGTTCATACTGATTCTGTCTCCCACCAAAAGGCCCGGCTCCGAGCTCCCATGCCAATCTAAATAAAGCGACTCGTTCTTTGGCGGGTGTGTAGATCCCCTTTAAATAATTCTCCAAATAGGGCTGAATGTCTGATTCAAAATTAGCACATGAGGGACTCATGATTAAGTTGCTGGAGCTTAGCATTTGAATTATGCTTGTGATTTCCATATGGAAATCAGGGAATTGCAGACAAGCAGCAAGCAGTGGACTGGTCGCAGGTGTATAGTATCCCATAGGATCAGTAGCTGCTTCTGCCTCAGAAGCTAGTCTTAATCCCTTCAGATTCTCAAGCAGCATCATCACACGGGATATTTGCTGTGTCGTGGACATTTCCAGGGTGACATTTTGTTCCTCTGCCAAGCTTTGAATAAGACCTAGAAAGAACTCCGTTTTGGCAATATATCTGGAGACGACCTGATGCCCTGCATGGGCTAGAAAATTCCCCTCTGTAAATAAGCGATTCCCCATAGTCTCATTCCCATATAAGAACACACGGTTGTGCGGAATAAGCACCTTGTCGAAAATAACCATCGTATCCATCTCATCAAATCGGGAGCTAAGCGGGTAGTCGAAAGTGGAATCGTGCGCATAGCTGTCACGGCAAATAAATGTCATCCCATTCAGATCATTCGGGACTGCGAAAGCAATGGCCATCGGATTCGCCTCCTCTGAGAACGTGAGGGAAGGTGTAGGTAGGACCAGAATTTCTTCACATGTCGCACCTTGAGTAGCCATCACAAATGCACCGCTAACGATGAGGCCTTCGTCGGTTACTTCAATTACCTTACAAGCGATGGTCTCCTCAACAGGATCTGCCTCTGCTGACCATTTGCTTGCAAACGGCTGAACAAAAGCATGCGATAGAGTGATGTCGTTATCACGGCAATATTCATAATAGCTTCTTAAATTGTTGGCGTACATAGAGTCATTTTCTTCAAGAATGGATGCAGCCGTATATAACGACATAAGGACCGTATTCATATAGTCAGGAGAGCGGCCGAGAAATCCGTGATGCCTCTTGGACCACAGATCGATCATCTGTCTTCTTTGCTGTATATCCTCTTTGTTCTTAGGAGCTAGAAAGGATAAACCAACCGGATCACCATTGAGCGGGGATTTATAAGTCATCAGACGGGTATATTGGGCATCGCACTGCATATCGTATAGGTCAGCCTGGGTGTGTATTAGTCCACGAAATGCAGGGTGTTCGGATAACGGACCAGTGACACGCTGGCCATTATACCATAGATTAATTTGCTGACGATCGATCCGCTCGATATACTCTTTACCGTTTTTTATTGGCAAGACATACACACCCTCTCACTATTCCTAATAAGCGTAGTAGTTGATTACCACTTATCTTATGCGGTCTAAATAATGAAAGTGATTTGTCCAGAGACTTGGACGATTCGAATTGAAGGAAGCGAGCCTTAGTGTATCGAATACTTAGTTGATTGAAGCTTGATGCCAGAAGCCGTCCAGAAATTAGCGGGTGATCGATATATTGCTGAGATGACATTATATATCCCTTATCCATATGAGGACGGAATGGCTGAAGCATGGATAGGAACACATAGCAACATTTTAATGAAGATCGATTACTTGAATTAGCTATTGAACATAAGAAAGATAAATATTTAATCGGTGCTAAAAACCTAATCATGAGGTGAGCAAAATGACTCCAATATTAACCCAGGATCAAGTTCATTTAATCGAGCGATCTGAGATGGATTATATGGTAGACCGAATGCGGGCGATTGAGGAGAGAGAAGGTAATCCGGAAGGGGTGGAAATGAAGTCGTTTGGTAAGACAGTGGCGTTCTATAGCAGGACGATGCCTTGGCCCACATTCAACACGGTAAAAGGTTTGAGTCCGGACGATATCGATTGCATTGATGCGATTGTGGACTTTTATAAGTCGAGAGGGCGTAAGCCGCAGTTTGAAATCGTCCCCTCGAGGGTAAACTTGGAAATCTTAAAGAAGCTAGCTGAGCACGGATTTTATCAGTCTGGCTTTCATACGTCAATGTACTATTCCATGGAGCAGTTGCCACCTGATTGGCGGGATAGTGGCATTGACATCAAGGAAATCTCAGAGGAAGAGTTCATGACGTATGCCTTGATCCATTGCCGGAGCACCGGACTCCCGGATGATGGAATTCCGTATGTCGCTGACAATAACCAAGTATTATACGCGAGGCCTGGTTGGAGATTCTTCATGGCCTTGATCGATAGAAAACCAGCGGCTGTCGGGGTCATGTACATGAATCAGACCGTAGCCTCGTTGACGTTTGCCGGAACGCTCCCGGAGTACAGGAACAGAGGATGTCAGCAAGCTCTAATTCGTAGAAGAATATACGAGGCCGCCATAAATGGGTGCCAGGCTGTAGTTAGTCAAGCCGGATTTCTGACACAGAGCCATCGAAATATGGAGCAAGTTGGGATGAAGATTGGGTATATCAGAACGACATGGACAGAATTGGAGCGTTAACTCAAGGTGGATCGCTTACACCAATCAACAGAGCATTATAATCAAGGAGAGGGGGCCTTTCGTGCAACAAATAGAGATAAGAAGACCAGAACCTGGTGATTGTCAGGAGTTGCATCAGTTCTTTCGATCAGTAATTACGGATACTTTTGCAAAAGAGAATCTAGCAGATTTAGTAGAAGATATTGAACAGGAAATTAAGACGAAAGAAAGTTATCTCAAGATAGATTACGATAGCCTAGGCGTTGATAGATACTTTTTACTTGCGATAGCGAACAAACAGATTATTGGAACTATTGAATATGGACCATTCAGCCGCTTGATTCACGAACTGACACAAGGCGCATTGCAAAATATGGTCGAGATAGGCACGGTCCTCGTTCATCCTGAATATCAACAGCAAGGTATTGGAAGCCTGCTCTTGAATGTATTGCTTCTATCTTTAAGGAATAAGGGGATTGAAGAATTTTGCTTAGATAGCGGGTACAATCGTGCACAGAAATATTGGATGAAAAAATTAGGGGAACCCGATTATCGGTTCGAGAACTACTGGAGTGAAGGAAACGACCATATGATCTGGAGACGACAAACGAGCGACATTCCTGTTATTTTTAAAATATACCAGCCCTAAGTTTTAAAACTTCAGTGCCTATAAGAGAAGAACCGCCCGATTAGGGCGGTTCTTTCTTGTTCTGATTCATCCAGTCTTCCTTCTGAAAATATATACGGCGTTATCATCTGAAGGAGGAAGGATGAGCGACGACAATCGTTCGCTATACTCCATATCAAAATCATCAGCACCACGATAGGTTTCGAAATTTCCGGTGACTGCCGGATTGTTCGTGCCGATCACAATGTACAACTGAACGGAGCTGGTCCTGAAGACATGCTTCTCATAAGTATTATTGGCAACGGGCCAGGAGCAGAGTAAAGCGATAAAAATTACAGTTCATCTATCAAGTTGCAGATTCAATAGAGTCCAATATATTTCGCGGATTGATAACGGTGATAAGTTAATATTGTAGAGATAATAAATAAACAGGCAGTCAGAACTTCGCGTTTTGACTGCCTGCTTATCTCTCATGGGAGTTACTTTTCTATAGAACTTAATGTATTTGCAATAAGCCGAGCGTGTGCCTGCGAACCTTCTTTGGTTAAGTGGACCCCGTCCTTAGCAAAATACTCATCATGATTCTCGCTGGCGTCGTACCAGTTAACTAGCGTAATATCAGGTGATTTACTAGAAATATCCGCCAACAGCTTATTAACTTGGCTCTCCCATTTACGGGGAACTCGAGTATTGATTAGAACTATATGTTTGACATTCCTCAATGACCCGAGACCGCTCTCTAATTGCTTCTTATTGAACACGCCGTTGGTACCTAGGCCGATAATGACAGTATCGCCGAGCTTACGCCGCCTCTGGAGCTGGGTTAGAAGCTTGGAACCGCTTGACATCTGCCGTCCAATCTCCGCATCAACCTTGATGCCGGGTAATAGTTCTTCCAAGTAGGGCTTACCGTCAAGCATGACTGAGTCTCCGATGGCGGTGACATTCCCCCAGTCGGATTTAGAGGATTTTACTGGTTTGGGTGTTTGAGAATCCTTGCCAGATTCTTTCGAATCATTCGGTAACGTAGCAGATAAACCTGGCTCCTGCTTCGTCGTCATGTCCTCTGGTTTATGCCCGGAAGATTGGTCGTCGCTGCCCGGATCTGTATTCGCTGCAGCAGAATCACCGTCCCTATTGCTTCTCTTCCCAGGGGATATCTGTTTTCCATCCGTTCCAAGAGACGCTTCAGAGTCCCCGTTATTCGGTTTCTTCGGAGGGAGGGGTTGATCCGTTCCCTGCTTAGGATCAGGCTGTGCTAGAGCAGGTACGGAGACAACCTCCCCTGCCGTAGAAGCTGTGGCCGGAACATGCAGGATCATACCGGATACAAACAAAATAATAATGATTGCGGATAATGAGCTAATAGTCCATTGTTTGACGGATAATTGCCGAAGCTTCCACGGAAATTTCTTAATCTGCTTGAGAGTGGTGGACAATTGTCCGCGCCGGATTGGTTCTTCAACATATTTGTAAGACATCGAGGCGAGAATGACGCTCGCCGTCACCTGAATCAAGGCTAGCTTCCAGTTGTATGCGCCTGTATTTACGGATGGTCGCGATAGGACGATAATCGGATAATGCCATAGATAAATTCCGTAGGAGCGCATGCCAATCCAGCGCAAGGGCTTCAGGCTGAACAACTTGCTGACCCACGTAAACGGATGGATAAGAGCTATAATGACCATTGCCGTAGAAATCGCAACCAGCATGAACCCACCGCGATAGAGAAAATCATCAAATTCATTCGCTTGCAGCAGTAAGGTTACGATAGCAGCTAAGCCCAGCCAGCCGATCCATTCGAAGGTTAGCCGGGTACGCCGAGAAGGGTTCGTGATAATGCCTTGACTAGGCAACATCAGTGCCATTGTGGCTCCGATCAGCAGGGCGAACACCCGCGTGTCAGTTCCATAGTATACTCTGCTTGGGTCGCTGCCTGGCTGGTACAACAGAATCATAGTCAGCATGGAAGCCAATGCGAGTGATAGTGTAATGAGAACCATTTGAATTCGTTTAGGTGTGAACCGTAAGCCTAGAGTTAACAGTAGCGGCCAGATTATGTAGAATTGCCCCTCAACCGATAGTGACCAGAGATGGATCAGTGGTGCAGGTGTGCTATATTGTTCGAAATAGGATACCTGATGGAAGATGAGCCGCCAATTGTTGGCGTAGACCATCGCCGATCCAACGTCACCGCGCAGTGATTGCAGCATACTGCGGTCGAATAGCGTTGCCCAGGCTACCACTACCATGAGCATAACGATCAGAGCGGGGAACAGCCTGCGGAAGCGTCGTACCCAGAACCTGGATAGATCAAGTCTATGCCTGTCGCGGCGCCTCTCGATGAGTAGATTAGTTACCAAATATCCCGATAGTACGAAGAAAATATCGACGCCTAGGAACCCACCCGAAATTTGGGAAATGTCCAAGTGATAGGCGATAACTGCGATAATGGCCAGAGCGCGGAGACCATCGAGTCCGGCGATATAATGGCTTTTTCCGTTCGCTAATGGAGTAGGCATAAATAAGATCCCCCGCACCGATTCATCAGGATTTCCCTGGATATTAACGGAAGTTCGTAGGGATCCAACTTATTTATTAACCTTATGGTTTGCTTTGAATTTACAGATTCCAACCCGTTTCGCACCACTTTTAATCCATCCTCTCTCATGCTGTCACTATTGATGTGTTCTCATTATAAAACGTTGCGGGATGACTTTAATTACAATCAGATTACGATTGGAATTCAAAATTTTAACACATTTTGGTTGCTTTTTTAACAGGAAAGATTAGGATAGATTACCACGAATATTTAAGTCCTTGGATTGTCATCCGATCCTCACAATTTCCACATAAATAGGGTCTACAATTCTCTCTTGAGGAGGAGATTACTATGAGATCAAAATTCGTTATCGCCTTGGGCGTCATTGTCCTGACACTAGGAATTGGTACAGCTGCGTATGCTGCGGGAGATGGACAGGGCTTGTGGGCATCCTTCCAGGACATGCTTCCTCATATGAGGGAAGTACACCCTGATCTAACGGATCGGCAGTTGGAGGATATGTACCAGAGCTGCCATGGTAACAGTGGGCAAGATGGACAAGGAATGATGCGTTCCAGCAATACGACGCGGTCCGGTGGAATGATGCAGTATGGCGGTATGATGCAATCAGGATTCTAAGAGATGAATTCTATATGAATCCATAGGCAATAAGTAAGTGCCATTTGAGAAATGCGAATACCAAGACAGACGGAGCTGCCAGGAGGTTGCAAGTATGGATGACCTCAGGGAGCTCCTTTCTTTACATAAATTTGTGAGAATCACATCAAGACTCTGTAATTTCAACAAGATTTCTACATAACTCATCTATACAATAAGGGCATTCAAATGAAAAAGGAGAGGTTCATTCATATGGAGTGGTCTTGGTTACTTGTATTGGTCTGTCCCTTGATGATGATATTCATGATGTTCGGCATGAAGGGCACGCACGCGCACGGACATGGTCATGGACGTGGGCAAGCTTTGCATTCAAACGTAGATCAGGGAGTGCAGCAGCAGTTAAGTGAACTGCGGGAACAGAACGAACAGCTCCGCAAAGAGGTTGACAAGCTGTCACGAAACTCGATGTAGCTTGGCATGCAGGACCTTATGATCCTAAAGCCATCTAATTATATGTCAGCAGCGCTATACTATATAATAGAAGTTGTTCAAAAAGTCCACTTCTGATAAGAAAACCGACCGAAGAAATTCAAGGATGAGCGACCGCGATCCAGATGTAGGTTTTCTTGCGATATAGAATTTCATCAGCTCCGCTGATAACGAATAAATCCTATATCTAACACGAAGTCAATCAAGAAGCTATTCGGCATCGAATCTTGAATTCAGCCGGGTCGTAAGCATATGCTTACGAAGTCATGTTTCCTACGGAAACATCTCAGGTGCTCACGTACAAACTACGTACGCTCCGCTCCTCAGACCCTAGCTTTATCCAACCTTCTCGGTGCTGAAAACCGGCCTTTTTGAACACGTACTAATAGGAGCTATAAGAGCAGAATCGTAAATAGCGGCTGTTTGCTGCGAGGCAATAAGGGATGGTGAACAGGATGTCAAAATTGCAGATCTTAGTCGTTGATGACGAATGGAATATGCGTAACTTGCTGCGTATTTATTTAATGAAGGAAGGATTCGAGATAAAAGAAGCATCGAACGGCATGGAGGCCCTCGCGATGATCGACAAGAATGAATTTGATCTTGTTCTGCTGGACGTCATGATGCCGGATATGGATGGTTGGCAGGTATTAAAGGCGATCCGTGCGAAGAGCAATGTAGCTGTACTTATGCTGACGGCCCGTTCCGAGACGAAGGATAAGGTCTATGGTCTGGGGATTGGCGCCGATGATTATTTGACCAAGCCGTTTGAGCCGGAGGAATTGATTGCCAGGGTCTTCTCGTTGATCCGCCGTTCTGTCATTACTCAGTCTTCGGTGGTGCAGGAGCAGACGCTAGATTTTTCAGACTTCAGGATCATGCCCGATGCTCGCGAGATTTATATTCACGACCAATCGGTGGATTTTACCCCCAAGGAGTTCGATCTGATGGTTACTTTAGCAGGGAATCAGCACCGGGTATACAGCCGGGAGGATCTCGTCAACCTGATCTGGGGGTATGATTATGACGGCGATTACCGCTCGGTAGATACCCATGTCAAAAATATTCGTGAGAAGCTGCAGAGGGCTGGATTAGCCTACAACCCGATTCAGACGGTGTGGGGAGTAGGTTATAAATTCAATGCAGACGGTGCGGACCATGCTAAAAAATAAAGTTGGAATGAAGCTCGGCTTTGTGATCATCGCTGTGTTTATCGTCGTACTGAGCATTCTTGGCGTGACGATCGATCGGATGTTCTCGAATTTCTACACTAGTGAAATGAGTACAGAGGTCGATGAATTGGCCACCCATTTCGCTATGATGGCACAGACCCCGGATGCACCAACAGAGGAAATGCTGCTTAAATTCGCCGATTTCTCCAATGTCAGCATCTTCTACGTTAATAAAGATGGGAAGGTGCAGGATTACTCCGGAGAGGAAGAACTGGCTGATGCTTCGTTCATACATCAAGGAGATATCAAGACGATCTTTTCCGGCCAGACAATACGCCTGAAATATGAGTCTGCGAGTGGTAATCGTTACTTTGTAACAGCGAAGCCGATTGTCAAGGAACAGGCGGGAGAGAGTCAGGTTATGTCGGCGCTTTATGTATTATCATCGTCCAAGCATATGGATGACTCCGTCGTAGCGATGCGCAGGCTGCTCGTCCTCTCTGGGATCGGTGCCTTTCTACTTGCGCTTGGCATTACCTGGATTGTGGCTCACCTGCTGTCCAGACCTTTACTGCAAATGCAGCAGGCGACGCGCAAGATCGCTGTTGGGGAATTGGAGACGAGGCTGAACATCTCGCGTGATGATGAGATTGGCTCTCTGGCATCGGCCATTAATAATCTGGCCGAGGATCTGCAGAATTACAGGGATACGAGGCAGGAGTTCCTTGCGAATATTTCACATGAGCTACGTACTCCGATTACCTATCTGGAGGGATATTCCAAGGTCATTAAGGAGCGGCTGTACAGTACGGAGGAAGAGCGTGATCAGTATCTGGATGTGCTCCATCAGGAAGCGAAGCGTCTCCAGCATCTCGTTGATGATTTATTCGAACTGTCGAAGATGGAGGAGGGCAAGATCAGTCTGTCACTAGAATGGATTGATCTGACCGAAGTGATCGACAATGCGGTCCATAAGCTACAATTGAAAGCGAGTGATAAGGGGCTTGCGCTCAGCACCAACTTGAATCGGAGCACTTCTTGGGTTTACGGCGATGGGCTGCGCATGGAACAGGTGATCCTCAACTTGCTGGAGAATAGTGTCCGCTATACAGAGCAAGGCGAAATCAGTATTATGTTGGATCAGACAGACAGCTATGTATTTGTGACGGTCAAAGATACAGGAATAGGCATCGCAGCTGAGGAACTTCCTTATGTATTCGAGCGCTTCTATAGAGTTGAGAAATCCCGTTCCCGTCAGCATGGAGGAACCGGTCTTGGATTATCTATCGCCAAGAAACTGGTAGAGCTGCAGGGCGGAGAAATATTTGTAAACAGCAGGCTTGGCGAAGGTACGTCCTTTGAGATTAGATTCAAGCTGGAGGAACAGGGGGGATCGATATGAAGCGGGCTGAGTGGCTGATCGCTGCGGTGATTATCGCTATGGGATTGATTTGCATGCTCGTCTCTGCCAACATGTCTCGCGACATGTCGATTCTCCAGATCGTCAGGACGATGGGCAAATACTGCCTGAAGATGATGGCAATTGCTGGACTAATCGGAGGAGTGTATTACTTGGTGAACCGTTCTAACCGACAATAACAGCATAAATATAAATGGATAAGAGCCTCTCCTGGAAGACAGGGAGGCTCTTGTTCGATTTGGCATGTTATTCCGAGAATATTATGTTAAATGGGTGATAAATGCTTGTCTTCTTCGTTTCATGGATTAATAGACCTCTGCATCAATCTCCGTCCCTGACTCGGGGGCATGTCCTTCTACTTCAATAATCATCCGCAAAGGTAAGCAGATAATCACATCTCCCGGTTTCGTAATATGTCCGAAGGTGAAGCAAATCTTCTGCGGGCAGTCGGATTCGACAACCTCGATGCCATAGTCATGGATCTTGAGCTGATCATATCCGCGCGAAGTTCGCACCTCGACATATTGCGTCTCGGAAGTGAGTTCTACTGTTTTGTAGATTTCATTGTCCACTTTAATTGTGGCATAGTAATGTCCCGTTGGCTTAACAGTTGCTTCGGAGCTGCCCGTAATCCATCTTGCACCGATGATGAGGAGAGCGATGGACAGTACGACGGCGATCAGCACGAGGTCGCCTTGCTTAAAGGTACGATGAATCATAGAGGTCATCTCCAGTAGATGTTAATTTCACCCAGTATTTTATAATAAAAATGTGTGTTTTTCGTGTGGAAATGAAGTGCTTCCGCGGTTTACTTCTTAGACTCATTAACTTATGATGGGGCTATGAACGATGAGATAGAGAGGAATGTGGATATGGAGCAAACAGAGAGTAGACTGACGAAGCCGGAGGCGATGATCTTCGATATGGATGGGACGCTGTTCATGACGGAGACATTATTGTTACCAGCGTATCATCGCATGTTCGACCAACTGCGGGAAGAGAAGCTGTATATGGGGGAGACACCGCCTGAGCACGTCATTCTTGGTTGCCTTGGCATGCTGCTTGATGATATCTGGAAGAAAGTCATTCCCGATGCTAGCGAGGCTGCCCGTCAGCGGGCAAATGAGTTACTACTCGAACTGCAGCTGGAGGATTTACAGAAGCATCATTCGAAGCTGTATCCAGGTGTACTGAAGACGCTAATCGAGCTGAACAAGCGAGGGGTTAAACTGTTCGTAGCCAGTAATGGACTAGAGCACTATGTAAAAGGAGTAGCCAGAGCTCATGAGATTTTCCCGCTATTTGAAGCTCTATATAGTGCTGGTGAATATGAGACAGCATCCAAGGTGGATCTAGTGAAGCTGCTGCTCGACAATCATCATATACATAATGCCTGGATGGTAGGAGATCGCTCCTCGGATGTAGAGGCCGGCAAGAAGAATGGACAGACCGTCATTGGCTGTGCCTATGCCGGCTTCGGGAACGGGCAGGAGCTGGAAGGGGCGGATCGGTTGATTGCGGACTTTACCGAGCTGCTGAAACTGTATGATCATGCAACTGCAGATTAATATGACCATCTGGGCAAAATAAAGAAGTCGCTCCTTTAAGAAGGGGCGACTTTATGTTTATAGACCCATAGTGCATATTCCAATGGCCTGACAATCGAGCGATGATAAGCCTCAGGATCTCCGGATTGGATGAACACCTCTCGCGCGGGCTTGGGATTGACCTCAAGAATAAATATTTTGCCATTCTTATCGATGGCTAGGTCGAGGGCTAGCTCGCAGAGGGCACCATATGATTCTTCCAGATACGCCGCGGTCTCAACGCTCAGCTTCTCGGCAGTATTGCGAATTTCCAAGCGCTTCTCTTCAGTCGGGGCAATTTGCAACAGCAGCGTATCCATTGGCACCGCCTGACCTCCGCCATGCAGATTGGAGGTGATGCTGCGGGGAGGGCCGACGCGTCCGGCACATCCGGTTACGTCCCATTCGCCCTGCCCATTCTTCTGCACTAGCATGCGGTAATCATGAACCCTGCCACTCGGTAGCTCAATTTGAATCCCCTGTTGGACAACGAAGCGCTTATCTCCCTTCCAACCGACTAGATAGGGAACGAGCCGCGATTTATGAACCTTCTGGGCAGGGATGATCTTGCGATTCAGTCTTCTTCCTTGAATATAGAAGGTATCCTTACCTAACTTTTCTACCCTCAATATGCCTCTTCCCCCAGTACCATTGATCGGTTTGATATAAATGGTCGGATAGCTTTTGAGCATTGAATAGACGTTAGCCGAATTGTGAAATAGTACTGTGTCGGGCAGATAGGGACAAAATCTCGACTTGTGCAACAAGGTTTGATATACGGTCCATTTATCCCGGAGCGGACGATTCAAAAAAGTCATATTTCTGTATCGGGCGCGAAATATTTTTAATTGCTCGAAGCGTATGCTGCGCTGAATCCGGCAGCGGTCGTAGATCATATGCGGGAAGTTCCGCCATTTGCGCGACCATTTCCGCTTTCTGGGATCATAGATAAGAGCGTGAATCATATTCTTCTTAGAGTCAACATCCATAGGGGTAAAAACAAACACATCTAATCCGAGCTTCTGTCCTTCGGAGATCATTCGTTGGTAGATGTGCCTTTCCTCAAGCTGTTTCTTATTATTCAAATACAATGTCAAAATGCCAAGAACGGGTTGTGCCACTTGCATATTCACCTTCTTTGAGCGAGGTTGGCGGCAGATTCCTGTTTTCCGTTAGACTCTGATAGCCCAAGCATAGGATTCTGTAATGGTTCCTGCAGGAGCAGCCCGCGTTTGCCACCATGGATTTTTATCAAGCCTTTGGCACAGAGTCCGGTCCGGAATCCCATCTGCAGAGCGCCGATATCATCAAGTGCAATCCGACAGGTCAGCGAGCCGAGGGCGGCAAGTTGCTGCTTGAGCAAGGCCGTTCCAAGACCGATCCCGCGATACAAAGGGTGGACCACGACGATGCAGAGCTCCCGGCCATATCCTGTTGCGCCGGAGAAAGCAGCAATTCTCGGGCCGTCTTCTGCCTGGACTGTGACCAGTTGTAATAATGTACCCGGCTTGCTGAGATCCCGGTAGCTGAGCTTCAGCAGCCCATGGTAGACATTTCGGTACAACCGCTTGCCGGCATACCTATTGATAAATGCCAGAATGTCGCTTTGTTTTCTTTTCCAGTCCATTTCGTTGTCAGGCTTCAGAGTTAACCAATCCATCTTGGGTCCATCCCTCCTTGCGGATGTTATTTGTCCTGATGTGCTAGATAATTGCTGAAATGGAAGACACGTTCCAGTGACTTTCTACGAATATGGGGCTCATCAAATTTCATCGGTTTGGCGTTCGCCTCGAAGAACCAGATCTTGCCCTCTGTATCGATCCCAAGATCCATAGACATCTCCCCCAACGTATGACCACAGCCCCGCTCCACCTGCTTGGCGATAAGAAGGGCGCTCGATTTAAGCCGACTGATCAGGAAGGTGGTCATATCAGAGCCGAAGGTCGGACTTAGCAACTTCTCGGGCTCCTCTACGCTTCCCCCTTGTGGAACATGGGTTGTAATCCGATGTGGCCCGGCCAGGCGGGCGCCGACCCCAGTTACACTCCATACGCCTTTTCCTGTCTTCTGCACCAGCAATCTCAGATCAAAATGACGGTCCATGTAGGAAGTAAGCGGAATGCCTTGCTGCATAATGTAAGGCACACGAATCGTCTCAACTCTAATTCTCCGCCACATAGTTGCAACATTGTCGGTGGCATAGATTACATTTTTCTTCCGGGTACCCTGGATCGTTAACTGATAAGGTTTAGGACTGTCGGGATTATATTTCAGCAGCATAATGCCTTTACCGGCTTTACCACTCTCGGGTTTCAAATACAGGCTTCTGTATTGTCTTAGCATATTGAACAATGTCCTTGGAGAGCGCATTCTCTTCGTATCCGGAACGAGACTGCGGGTTGAGCGGTTCTTCTTCAGCCAGTCGAACAGGCGCCATTTATTGAAGAAGTACGGGTTGAACAATTGAATGGAGTGATGCTTGACACATTCGTCGATTTTACGTTTTACTTGCGGCTTATTCTCGTCTTCACGTAACGGAATCCGGTTATATATGACATGGGGTAGGGGGAACCATAGCTTCTTCCAGATTTTCTCCTCTGGGCTATAGGAATAGCCTTGCACCTTTTTCGCTGACAATTTCAAATCCTTGGTTGTGAGAATATAGACAGGGAAATCAAGCTCCCTGCCTGTCTTCACAAGATCGCGAAAGTTGGCGCGGTTCCCTCTGAATTGTTTTTCTTTGTCATGTACTGTGAGTATGGCTATGACAGGCTTCTGGTCAGCTAAAAGATGACTCATTAGCCATCCCTCCTCCGGAATTTGCTCAGATACAAGCAATGTTCCAAAATATGCTCAATAGAGGCTCTGCCTTCTGCGCGGAGAGAGGGATGCTTGAATATCGATCTTCCCGGCTTGGCATTCGCTTCGAACATCCAGACCCGTTCGTCCTTATCGATCCCGATGTCGAATCCGATCTCTCCGAGCAGATGCTGGTGGTGGGCCTCGATCGATTCGGCGAGGTTAATTGCGGCTACCTTGGCATTTCTAAGTACATCATCCGCTCTTGCGCCAAAGGCTCTTCCGAGGGCCTGCTCTGGGGTTAACAGTGAGCCGCCGTTCTTCAGATGTGTCGTAACGCTGCCCTTACCCGCCTTCTTGGCGCCAATGCCCACGACGACCCATTGGTTGCGGCCATTCTTATGCATATGGAATCTGAAATCGATCGGGCAACCATCGATCTCTATCAGCCGAATTCCCTGCTGGGCGACATAGCCGCGCAAGGCGCGTCCGTGCCTCGCCTGGAGCGTACGCATCAGGCTGCCGAAGGAGTTGAAGCGCAGCAGGGCGTTGCGCCCGTTCTTGCGGTACCTTGCATAATATCCGTTCTTCGCCACATGCGACAGACGGTAAATGCCGTTGCCAAGACTGCCGCTGCTCGGTTTATAGTAGATGAGTGCGTGACGATCCAGCAGCTCTTTAATTTGTTCCGGTGAAGGACTATTGATCGATTCAGGAACGAAACGATTGGCCAGCGTATCTCTCTCCAGCAAGCGATAGATATCGGATTTATTGAAGAAGCTCCAGTTGAAGAACGGGATTTTACGGCGGATAAATCGCTCACGCAGTTGATTGATGGAATTCGTCGTCTCTGCACGGCGGCTTGGCAACCGGTTGTAGACAACATCAGGTAACGGTACTTTCTTGCGCGAGAAGCGCCCGTTCTCACCGAGGAAGAATCCATTGATTGTCTCGTTGGTCCAATTGATATCTTTCGGTGTGAAGGCGAAGATGTAGGACTGCTTGCTGCCCATCGTCAGCAATTGCTTGATGAAGCCGGTTCTGGACCCGAAGGGATGGGTCGAGGACGAGGTTGAACCATCGGATAGTACGCCGATGAGCGGACCGATCTGGACCTCGCCTTCCTGAGCACGAAGGAACACCCCGCCTGCCTTCGGAATTTTAATTCCTTTGCGAACTCCAGTGGCCAGGTATAGATGTTTTCCTGTTTTGTTAATGGACTTGACTGTAGCGGGAACTCGTTCTCCGCCGAATCTGAGGTGGACCGACTTTTTTCCCGACAGCTTCAGGTTTTTCATTAAGGAGCCGGACACGTAGACGACCCGTTGAGGCTGCTGCGTGAAATGGACGTTGCCAAAAGTCAAACTCATGAATTTTTTCCTCCTAAAAATACGTGGTTCAAAAAGTCAGATATTTGGGTCTAACGGTTTTTCCGAGCCACATTCAGGATTTGCTATGCAATAAATAGCGAGCGTACCCCATTGGATTTTGTATCGATTTTCTGGCGCTTTTCATATCGCCGATTTTTACAAATGAAGTGCGCCCTGGTTTGGAGTTGACCTCCAGTATCCATATCTTTCCTTTTCGGTCGACACCGAAGTCGATACCCAGCTCTGCCAGACGGCCGTAGTGGGCTTCCAGGGCTTCCGGGATCTCCGCGGCGAGCTCTTGAATTCGTGTGGCAATCTTTCTTCCAGCGCCGCTCCCATACTGTTCGATCAGGAAGGGAATCGCCTTATGGGCTGTTCCACCGCCATGCAGATTTGAAGTGACGGATTGCTTGCGGCCGACCCGTGCCGCCATACCGGTCTGCTCCCAACGGCCGGTCTCGTTCTTCTGCATCAGTACCCGGATGTCAAACGGCTCGCCTTCTGCATTGCTAAGCTCTAGATAGGGCTGGAGCAGGAAGGGGCGGCGTCCAATGAATTTATCGATCCATTCCAAGCCTTGCTTCAGACTTAGGAAGCGACGGTTAATGACGTTGTTATTTCCAGCTCTCCCGGTGATATAGAGCTCATTTCCGAATGTCGACATCTTGACGTGTAAGGTCCGTCTGCCCTGCGTGCCCAACTGCGGCTTAAGGAATGCTTCTCCACGGTGGGCATGCAGCCATTCGGACAATGCGCTAGAACCTTGATATTTTACGGTTTCCGGTAAATAGGAGGTGAACTGAGGAAATTTGCCTAGCGTCTGGTACACGGCCCATTTTCCTGACAGACTCCGGGTCAAATAGATGAAAGGATGGTTCTTCTTCAGCAAGGAGAGAGTCAGTTGCTTCTGATTCAATAGCTTGCGGTCACGGGAAAAATACCGATCATATACGATATCCGGCGGCGAGAACCATTTTCTTCCCCAATGTCCATCCTCATAGAAATAGCCGGCTACAAGTCCGCTATCCGGATTGACGGAGACCGGGCTGAATACATAGACCTCAAGCCCCTCTCTTTCTCCCATGATGCACAGATTGCGGCAGAAGGCCGGTTCAGCGAAAGGAACTGTTCCTTCGCTTCTTGCTACCAGAATGCCAACCGCTCCTTTTGACAGCTTAGCCAAACTTCTCTCCTCCTTAGAATCCGGACAAATAACGGGCATATTCAATCACTTGCTTCACAGAGGGACGGATTTTGCTCCCGCCCATGGGTGTGTTATCATTCTTGGATGGCTTGGAATTCACCTCAAGCAGCCAGATTCGACCATGATGATCCACGGCTAGATCGATCCCAAGCTCTCCGAAATGGGCTGGAATCTGTGCATCAACGCCCCTGGCAATATCGAGTGCCGCTTTGCGCAGTTTAGCGCTGACCCTGGATTTGACCCCGATTGGAAGCGAGCTTCGAGAGACGGCATCCTTGACTGTGCTAAGTGATCCTCCGCGAGCCAGATTGGAGACAAAATGCTGGCTGCCAGCTGTCCGGGCTACGATCGAGGTAATATTCCAGGCTCCGCTTCGGTTCTTCTGCACCAAGGCGCGAAAATCGACTGGACGCCGATCGCTTTCGATGAGAACAAGTCCCTGCTGGATCTGGTAGCGTGTTGTCTTCATTTTGGGCGATATAGCGGAATACAGCTTGGTGAGCGAAGGATAGACCTGTTTTTTAGTTCCCCCGACCAAGGCGATCATCGATTGATACGCCCCGCCTTCTAGTCGGGAGATCCGTATGATGCCTTTGCCGAGACTGCCTTTGACTGGCTTCAGGAAGACGATCGGATGCTTGCCGCACATCATCTTCAGCGTAGAGTAGCCGCGGAACAAATGGGACTCAGGCAAGTAGCGCGACACGGATACGTCACGCCCCAGCGCGTCGAATACTTCGGTTTTGTCAAGGAATTTTTCATTGAAGAAATGGCTTCCGTAGCTGGATTTTACTTCTTTCATAAAATGCTGTACGCTAGGTTTATTCTCTAATTTGCGGGTTGTCAGACGATTGTAGAATACATCTGCAGCAGGCACGGTGATTTGCTTCCATGCTTCACCAAAGACCCAGCCTGACAAAGATTTCGAACTCGTTCCAATATGATCCGGTGTGAAGAAATAAACATACACTCCCTGACGCTGGCAGGCTTTCACGAGTTCTCTGCAGAACATCGTAATTGGACCGAAGGGCCTATCCGAGGCTCCTGCATAATCTCTGCTGATTAACACTCCGACGAGTGGACCAAACTGGAGAGTAGTGGAGTGCGGACGGTAGCTGAGCCGTAACGAGGAACGGGGCAGAACACCCATTTTCCCGGCCAGTTCTTGACTGATTCTTACGCCATCGAATCTGGCCAAGGGAATGACTTTGACGGTGTGCCGGAATGAGCCGAATGCGAGCTGCACCGGGTAATGGGTCGGGATTTTCCATTGCCGTATCAGCTGTTCGCCTAGGACGAGATAATCATTATCCAGCAGATTCGGGCTCATAATCTGAATCTTTATTTTTTTGGAGGGCATGAAGCGTAAGTCTCCTTCCAAGCTTAAGCTTGATATCCTGGATGCTAATAAGGGTATCTGCATAAGTGCATGTAATGCATCATATGAGGACATAGAATCCTTGGTGATTGACCCATGTTTGATTTCATTAGCCTATATTCAGGGATTTTGCGGATGGGACATGAGGGGCCAAGGGGAAGGTAGGTAGGTATTGAGATGAATCCTTGGATTTATATTATGGTCAGTGTAGCTGTCGCTGCTTTCGTCGGCGGTATCACGAACCATTTCGCAATCAAGATGTTATTCCATCCGAGAAAGAAGATGATGATCGGTCGATTTCGCGTCCCGTTTACCCCGGGATTAATTCCGAAACGTAGAGAGGATATCGCACAGTCGCTCGGGAATGTCGTTGCCGATTATTTAGTGACTTCGGAAGGTCTTCAGGATATGGTGCTCCGTCCTTCCTTCAAGCAGAAGGTAGAGGATTATTTACGGGCGCTTCTCTATAAATGGACGCAAAGTCCACTCACGTTGAAAGAGGCTGCCTTAACCGTGTGGGAGGAGGATAAGTGGGAAGCAATCAAGCTGAAGCTTACCAACACAACCAACTCGGTTCTTGAGCACGGGATGGATTGGCTGTGGAATCAATATGGTCTGGGTGATAAGGCGCTCAAGGAGGTTATCCCTGGTTGGACAGAGGAGAACCGGGAACGCTGGAGCGAGATAGCTGCAGAGGCTCTGCTGCGAACGATAGAAGAGGAACTGCTCTCAGCCGGAGGTCAGCGGATGCTATCGAAGATGGCGGCTGGCTTAGCTGATCAAGCTGGTGGATTCTTGGGGACCATGGCAGCGATCTTCATGGATGAAGATAAGATGGTGCGCAAGTTGACCCCTGCCCTAGTCCGTGCTCTACGGGGGGACGAGACGAGAGAGAAGGTAGCGAGAGCGATTAAGGATAAGCTAGAGGAATATGCTGAGAAGCCAATCAACGAACTGCTGCAGCTGTTAGCGAATGAAGAGGGCAAGGACTGGATCATCTCACAGCTCCAGAAGCTGCCGCTGGATAGATGGATAAGCAAGGCCGAGGAATTGAAGCTATCATCCTTGCTCGCCTCCTGGAAGCCTCAATTGGAGCAGGCGATCCCTAGCTTTACAGACCGCATGCTTAGAGGGATTGTTCGCGGAATTCCGGTAGTGATGACGGCTATTCAATTGCCTAAGCTGGTGCATGAGCAAGTACAGAAATTCCCGATCGAATTGTTGGAGGAAGTCATTCTTAGCGTCTCCGGTAAGGAATTCCGCGCAATTACATGGCTGGGCGTAGTTCTTGGGGGAATGATCGGTTTACTACAATCTTTGTTTATGCTGTGGTGGCGCTAGCTAGGTTGCTTCAAGAAGCTTCAAGGGTAACCGATCCTTGAGAGTACGTACTAATAGTGGCAGGTACCCCGTGAATCGGTTATCATTATTGTTTGGAGTCTGTTCACAAAATTTCAGGAGGCCATAGATATGAATATTTATGATAAAGCGAATGAATTAGCGAAATCGTTGCGAGAGAGTCAGGAGGTTGCGGATATCAAGTCGGCGATGAAACTGATCGATTTGGACCTGGATAGCAAGCGGATGCTGGATGAGTTCCGTGCACAGCAGAATGCAATGCAACAGCGGATGATGTCCGGGGATATGCCATCCCAGGAAGAGATGGGGCAGATGGAGAAGCAATTCGAGAACCTTAGCCTTAACCTCAACATTCGCCGTTTGTTCGATGCAGAGCGCCGCTTGAGCGTCATTATCCAGGACGTAAACAAGATCATTACTGACAGCCTGCAAGACCTGTACGGTCCATCGATTCAAGGCTAGAGGGATTAAATAAATCTCTCTATTGCGAGTTCAAAAAGGTCGGTTTTCAGCACCGAGAAGGTTGGATGAAGCTAGGGCATGAGGAGCGGAGCGTAGGCAAAACCTACGTGAGCACCGGAAGGCCCGGCTGAATTCAAGATTCGATGTCGAATAAGCTTTCAGTATTTCTTCGTGATCAAAAGCGGACTTTTTGAACAACCTATCATATTGTTTGAACCTTCTTCATAGAGTAGATATATAGATTCCATGTACGAGCTGATGGAACATTGTCTATTCCAAGAAATGAAGGAGTTGTAGCTAAGATGAAAGTTGTCAAGAAGAAGAGCAAGTGGAAGCATGCCGTGTATTTGATCCTAGCCTTGGCTATGCTGGTATATGCCATTCCCCTGATTAAATTCCAGCCGGGCGGGGATTTTGTATCCTGGTTCGGAATGGTCTGGGCAGCTTTTGCCCTACTGGTTATCGGAGCGCATTTGCATTTCCTGCTCGGTGTGAATGAAGAGAAGCAGCGGGCCCTGGATGCTGTCCGCCGCGCCAAATTGAGCGAGTGGCAGAGCAAATGGAGCACCACGGAGCGACAGAATCATAGCATGTAAATTATTATATTGGACAGCAAGCGCGAATCTCCCGGTTCAAATAGAACTGGAAGGCTCGCGCTTTTTCTATGGATAAGGGTCACCTTTTCGACGAGTGATTCAACAGTAATACAATAATTCTATTAATAACAGTTATTTTTACTAGTAAAAATATATAGTTTTTACTAAAGTTAATAATGCTAAAAAAGCTCGTTTATGTGAATGAATAACCAAAAACCTCGCTATATATGGGCGAATTAGCAGATTGAGGATGAATTACGATTATTTTTACTGATAAAAATTGTTGACTTTTTACTAAAATTAAAAATATAATGAGAAAAAAGAAACCGCTCCACTTGGATAAGAAGAGAAGAAGCCGTAGGGTGAAGCGATATTCAGTCTTATTTTTAGTAATTTCGAATGCGCTTTCATATCCGAGAGTTCCAGGGGGTGCCTACAGCAAACTTAGAACAGGCGATTCATAACCGTCTCGTGTAGTAGGATCGGGATTCAGCGTAGTCTTAAGATTTGGAACACAAATTTAGGGGGGGCTTTTATGCTGAAAGCAAAAGGGAAATCATTATTTATCGTTATGTTGCTGGTGGTTCTGTCTTTAACGGCTTGTGGAGGAGGAACGGGGAATAAGGCGGATCAGGGCGGCAAACAGACGATTCGGTTTGCAACTTGGGATTCTGAGGATAACTTGACGCTGCAGCAAGAACTGATCGATAAGTTTAATGAGCAACATCCTGATATTCAAGTGAACCTAGAAGCCTACGGCAGCGATTATGACACGAAGATCACCGCTGGTATGGGGGCAAAGGATGCTCCGGACGTGATGTACATGTGGAATTACCCGACATATAAAGATGCTTTGGAGCCTTTGGACCCTTATATCGAGAAGGAAGGTAGCGATTTTAAGGACAATTTCTATGATACGCTGTGGAATTACAACTCAGCAGATGATCAAATCTTGGGCTTGCCAGTGGGCTATACTACACATGTCGTCTACTATAACAAGGATTTGTTCGATGCTGCGGGCATTCCGTATCCGCAGGACGGATGGACATGGGAAGATCTGCAGGCTGATGCTAAGAAATTGGCTAATGATGCGGAGAGTATCAGTGGATTTGCCTTCTCGGGCAAGCCTGATCCTTATGATTATGAGATGTTCTTATGGGGGAACGGCGCATCCTATGTCGATGATCAAGGCAACCTTGAAGGGAACCTGAATAGTCCCAAATCGATTGAAGTACTGACAATGTTCCAGAACATGCTTAAGGAAGGATACGCGATTACAACCGAAGGCTCGGGAGCAACGGAGATGAAGTCAGGCAAGGTAGCCATGTTCACAAACGGGGCTTGGTCAATCGGTAGCCTGCGTGAAGCGGGGATCAATTTCGGAGTTGTCGAATTGCCTAAATCCAAAGATGGAAGCGCTATCAGCATTGTGTCTTCCTCAGGTATATCCATGTCGAAGGAATCGAGCAAGAAGGATGCGGCCTGGGAGTTCATTAAATTCTGGACGAGCGAAGAAGCGAACAAGGCGCGTATTGACTATGAACTGCCTGTGCTTAAGAGCGTAGTTGAGAGCGAGAATTTGAAGAACGATGAACTGAAGAAAGTATTCTATCACATGCTTGAGATGAGCGAAAAATATACACCGGCTTCATTCAAAGTGGATAACTGGAGTGAGATCTCCGAGCGTCTGGAACTGGCGTTTGAGTCGATCTTTAATCCGAGTACTTTGATGGATCCGAAGGCTGTGTTAGATGATGCAGCTCAGTAACTTATTGAATGACCTCGATCAATAGATAGGATGAATTCTAGAAGCGTATGTCAAAAAGGCCGGTTTTCTGGGTGAATTCAAGATTCGATGCCGAATTACTTCTTAATTCACTTCGCGATCAAAAGCGGACTTTTTGAATTACCTCTAAAAGCGGGAATGAGGGGGCGATGAGGCTGTCGCTCTCCTCCTTTCCTAACATAATCACCCGTTTAGGGATACGCTATCAGACTAAGAGGAAAGTCGGAGGTTAGCTATGGAACAAGCAGCCAAAAGCTATAAACGAGCCCGCAAATTAGCAAAATGGACTCCTTATTTATTTATATCGCCCTGGATCGTCGGGATCTTGCTGTTTACGGTTGGACCGTTAGTTTTTTCGTTAATCATGAGCTTCTTCAATTGGCCTGTGACCTCCAAGCCGAAGTTCATCGGGCTTGGCAACTATTCCAAGATGTTCACGGATGACCCTCAGTTCTATAAATCATTGTGGATTACATTGAAGTTTGCGATCTTCTATGTCCCACTCAGCCTGGGTATCTCTTTGATACTGGCCCTGCTCATTACACAGAATGTGAAGGGGGTCAAAATATTCCGCACCATCTTTTATCTGCCTGCTGTCGTGTCCGGGGTTGCTGTCTCGATTATTTGGGGCTGGATATTCAACACCAAATACGGGATTTTAAACTACGCGCTGTCTTTGCTCGGAATTGAAGGGCCGAAATGGCTGGTCGATCCGAATAGCGCCATTATCTCCATCGTCATTGCCAGCGCCTGGGGTGTCGGAACGATGATGTTGATCTTCTATACGAATATTAAAGGCATTTCGCCAGATTTATATGAATCGGCAGCAATTGACGGGGCGGGGCCGTTCCGACAGTTCTGGAGCATTACCTTGCCGCTGATTACGCCAACGCTATTCTTCAACTTGATTACATCCACGATCTCCGCATTGCAGCAATTGACGCTGGTCCTGCTTCTGACCAATGGCGGGCCGCTCAAATCGACTTATTTCTATGGACTGTTCGTATACAATAATGCGTTCAAGCACCATAAGCTCGGTTATGCCAGTGCGAACGCCTGGTTTATGTTCATCATCATCTTATTGTTAACGGCATTGATCTTCAGATCTTCCTCTGTATGGGTGTTCTATGAGAATGAAGTGAAGAATAAGCCTGCGCGGGGAGGAAAGGGCAAATGAAGACATCAGCATGGTATAAGACGATCATCTATTCTCTACTTGTGTTGTTTTCGATCTATTTTCTGTTTCCTTTCATATGGATTGTGCTGACCGCGTTGAAGACAGAATCCGAGGTGTATCAGTATCCGCTCGTATTTTTCCCGGGCGGCTGGAGATTCTCTAACTTTGTCGATGCCTGGAATGCTCAGCCCTTTAGCAAATATTTGCTGAATTCGATCACGATTACGGTGCTGACAACCATTGGACAGATCATTTCCTGTTCGATGATTGCTTATGGTTTCTCCAGATATGAGTTCAAGTTCAAGAATGGTCTGTTCATCCTGCTATTGGCGACGATGATGATCCCTTGGGACGTTACAATGATTCCGCTCTATATGCAGTTCAATCTATTCGGCTGGATTAATACGCTGAAGCCGCTGATCATTCCTGCTTTTTTTGGATCGGCATATTATGTGTTCCTGCTGCGACAGTTTCTGATGGGCGTGCCTAAAGAACTGGAGCATGCGGCCAAGATTGACGGGGCCAATGACTTCCAGACGTATTCTAGAATATTTGTGCCGATTATGAAGGCGCCGCTAACGCTGATTGCAGTTCTTAATATTCTCAGCGTATGGAACGACTATCTCGGACCGCTCATCTTCTTGCAGGATCGCTCGAAGTATACGCTGGCACTAGGGCTGGCTGCATTTAAAGGAGTCCATGAATTACAGATCATTCCAATTATGTCTATTACGATATTAATGATTATTCCGCCGGTAATCGCCTTCTTGTTCGCACAGAAATATATAGTTGAAGGAATTAGCGGAGCGATTAAATAACAGCTTCAAGCGTTTTACAACAACGGTATTGGGGAGGAAGTTGGTATGAGAAGAAGCTATAAACGCTGGGAGGATATTCATCTATCTCACATCAATCGTAAAAGCGCGAGCGCAAGCTTCTGGCGTTATCGTTCGAAGAAGCAAGCGCTAGAGATGAATAAAGAAGAGAGTATCGGCTATCAAAGTCTGGACGGAGAGTGGGAGTTCCTCTATCTGGAGGCGCCTGAATTGTCTCCGTCAGGCTTCTATCAAATAGATTATGATTCTAGTAAGTGGGATCGCATTGAGGTTCCATCCTGTTGGCAGATGAAAGGGTACGGGAAGATGAGCTATACCGATCTATACTATTTGTTCCCGATTAATCCCCCTTATGTGCCAACCGACAATCCGACGGGTATTTATCGGCGCGGCTTCCATGTAGATGAACTCGCATTGGGACAGCGCATCATATTGAAATTTAACGGCGTGGATAGTGCCTTTGATCTATGGATTAACGGTGAGCATGCTGGCTACAGCAAAGTGAGCCGCCTGCCATCAGAGTTCGATATTACTCCGTATGTCGCAGCGGGAGATAATCAGATCGCGGTTCGTGTCTATCAATGGTCGGATGGAACTTATCTGGAAGACCAGGACATGTGGTGGTTAAGTGGTATTTTCCGTAGTGTAGAACTATATCAGGTGCCGGAGACAACGGTTGAGGATATTTATGTCGTAACGGAATTCGATGAATGGTATCAAGATAGTGAGCTGAAGGTGCAAATCAAGCTGGATAGCTGTTCCGAGCAAGAGAAGAAGGTCAGGATCACTTGTGAACTACTTGACGATCAGGGTGAACTTGTGACTGAGATGGAGCAAGGAATGACGTTCTCTGCTGGGGCGACCCATGATATTACGTTGACTAAGCTGATCTCCTCGCCTAAGCAATGGACGGCAGAAACGCCAAATTTGTATTCACTACTCGTAACACTATATGAAGGAGAGCAGGCCGTGGAGGTCATCCCTGTGCGAATCGGTTTTCGCTGTGTTGAAGTAAAGGATGGCAACATTACGGTGAACGGGAAGGTCATCATGATCAATGGCGTCAACCGTCATGACCATGACCCAGAGCATGGCCGTACTGTTAGCAAGGAACGCATGCTGCAGGACATCCTGCTCATGAAGCGGTACAATATCAACGCGGTTCGTACGGCCCACTACCCAAACAATGAAATATTCTACGACCTCTGTGATCAATACGGACTGTATGTTATTGATGAAGCGGATTTGGAATGTCATGGCTTCGAGTTGATCGGCCGTTATGATTGGCTATCCGATAATAAGGAATGGGAACAAGCCTATGTGGATCGTGCTGAGCGAATGGTGCTGCGCGACCGCAATCACGCTTCGGTCATTATGTGGTCCTTGGGCAATGAATCAAGCTTCGGCAACAATTTCGTAAGCGTGGCCCAGGCTTGCAAACGGTTGGATCCGACACGGTTGGTTCATTATGAAGGAGATCGTAAAGCGATCGTCACCGACGTCTATTCCACGATGTATACAAGGCTTGAGGCACTGAAGGGGATCGGCAAGGATGACGAGGGCAAGAAGCCACATATTATGTGTGAATACGGACATGCCATGGGTAACGGACCGGGTGGTCTTCAGGAATATCAGGATGTATTCAGGCAGTATAAGCGGCTACAGGGTGGCTTCATCTGGGAATGGTGTGATCATGGCATTCAGCAGATGGATGCAGACGGGGATACTTACTATGCTTACGGCGGAAACTTCGGGGATGAGCCTACGAATGGCAATTTCTGCATCGACGGCTTGATTTACCCTGATCAGACGCCTTCGCCAGCACTGCTGGAATATAAGAAGGTGATCGAGCCGGTGAAGACGACGGCTGTGGATCTGAAGCAGGGCATGATTGAAATAGAAAATACGTATCAATTTATTGATCTATCTCATTTGCAGCTCGAATGGAAGATTGTATATGACGATCAAGTGCTTGCCCAAGGTAAGACGTCGCTAGAGACGATTTTGCCTGGTGAGAAACGGGAGCATCTAATTGACTATTCTATTGATGAGGTGCTTCCCAACACGGATTACTATTTGAATTTGCAATATAAATTGAAGGATGGAATGGCTTACGCTGAACAGGGCCATGTCGTTGCTGATGCGCAGTTCAAGCTTCCGTATGAACGAACAGAAGTAACTGTGCGGAATGTATCAGGAGAACTAAGCATCGTGCGGGATGCGGTGTATACGACGATATCCAATGCTCAGTTCGAAGCGGTATTCGATCATGTGTACGGTTATTTACACAGCTACCGCAGGCATGGCGCAGCATGGATTGAACGCGGTCCGAGGCTGACGATGTGGCGGGCGCCGATTGATAACGACATGTACAAGGTTGATGATTGGAAGAAGAAATATTTCCTCCATCTCAGCAGCGAGCAGTTGATGGGCTTTGATGTGAAGGATTATGGAAGCTACGCGGAAGTAAATATATCAACTTACTTCAGTGCTCTGAATCAGGCCTTTGGCTTTGAGTCAACTTATCGTTACACCGTGTATGCGGATGGAGCGATTCGGCTTCATCTGGCCGGAGAACCCGTTATCTATAGCAAGGAAGTTCCATCCATGCTGCCGCGGTTAGGTATCGAGATGCATGTTTGCCAAGAGCTCGGAGATGTGACCTGGTACGGCAGGGGCTTTGGAGAGAACTATGTTGACAGCAAGCAGGCATCGATGATGGGAGTATATCGCGCAGCGGTTGAAGAATTGCATACTCCTTATGTGTATCCGCAGGAGAACGGCAATCGTACCGATGTGAAGTGGTTCAGTATGTCGGATCGCGAGGCGTCGTCGCTCTTGTTCAAATCGCGGAACAGCTGCGAGCTTACGGTGCATGATTACACGACAGAAGCGCTTGAACGGGCGAAGCATCATCATGAATTGGAGAAGGCCTCCTACCATGTTGTTCATATCGATGACATGCAGACAGGACTAGGCAGTAATAGCTGCGGCGAGGAGCAACTTCCTCCGTATAAGCTTGGCCTCCGGTCATTTGCGATTGATGTAGAATGGTCATCAGTGGTCCCTGGAACTGAAGTTTGTATGAGCAAGCGGCTATACGCCGAAAAGGAGTGAGGCGATGAATATGAATATTGCGGACATTCCGTTCAGCCGTTACGGATCATACTTTGCCTTCTCCCTAGATCGGAAGATCGGTCAGCTGATGCTACGGGATCTGCATGGTGGAGATGAGGCACCAAGCAACATATTTGAGGTTCGGCTTATGCAGAATGGCGTGTCGGTGGACTATGATCTCGATGTGACGGAGACGAGACTTCGTCTCGTCCATCGCGATCAGCCGCAGCATTGGGCGGAGCTGTGCATCAGTGATGAAGATGTCATTCGCGGTATGATGAACGGAGTATCCCTACAGCTAACGGCACTCAAGTCGCGTTACGATAGCCTAATGCCTTACAGGGAGGGACAATGGGAGTACCATCTATATACCAAAGAGATTAAGCTGATGTTCACGCTTCTTCGTGGAGAGATTGATGTGGATGCACCTTGGAGTACGGTGGGTAATGAGCGTATATCTATTACGTTCAACCCGAACGGCGGGGAGAGCAGCTTTGCGATCGAGAGCTATAAGACGGTCTGGATGAGACGCGAGTATGATGACTATCCTGCGGCATACGAGCGGGTGAAACAGCATTATGCACAGTGGCTGCAGCAGATGACGGTCGTACCGGAGCGATTTGAGCCATCGCGCCAATTGGCCTCGTATATAACGTGGTCCTGTGTCGTACATCCCGAAGGTCAGCTAACGGATTACGCAATGTATATGTCCAAGAACTGGATGTTTAATATTTGGAGCTGGGATAACTGCTTTAATGCCTTAATGTTGAGTAAACGGCGGCCTGAGCTGGCTCTGGCTCAATTGGAGATATTTATGGCTCATCAGGATCACAGCGGTATTTATGCGGATTTCATCAATGATAAGTTCATTTCCTTCAATTGCTGCAAGCCGCCGATCCACGCTTGGGCTTTCACTCAGATGAGACAGCAGAACGCCCAGTTCAATGAGCCAGCGCTTGTAGCCAATGTGTATGATAGCTTGAAGAGGGCGACGAATTATTGGCTGGAACATCGCCGCAGCGATGCTCACCATCTGCCAGTGTACAATCACGGCAACGACTCAGGCTGGGATAATGCTTCGATCTTCCATGAGGGGGTTCCGGTGGAGGCGCCTGATCTTGCAGCTCATCTGATTCGCCAGATCGATATATTAAGCGATATGGCGGTTGAGCTAGGCCTCATAGACGAGGCGAAGAAATGGAGCAAGATGGCCGATGAGTTGTACGATCTGCTTATGGAGCGCCTGTATGTGGGAGACACCTTCGTTGCCAGGTATGCACCGGAGGACCGAATTATCGAACATCAAGGCAGCCTGATTCTATTAATGCCGCTTGTGATCGGCTACAGGCTGCCGCCGGAACTAACCGACAGGCTGGTAAAGATGTTAATTGCTAAATTTGAAGCTCCATACGGGATATGTACGGAGAGCATGGATAGTCCACTATATAAAGACAATGGCTATTGGCTAGGGCCGATCTGGGCGCCGGTCAGCTATTTGTACATTGATGCACTTCAAAATAATGGATATAATGAACTTGCGACAGCGTTGGCGCATAAATTTATGGAACTGACACTTGTCGGCGGAATGGCGGAGAATTTCGACCCAATTAGCGGCAAAGGCCTTGTCGATCCTGCCTTTACTTGGACATCGAGTGTATTTCTGCTATTAGCGGAACAGTTCGGTATGGCGGTGAATGGCTAGGGATGAGAAAATATGCGGGTGAACTCGGCCTTCTGTTAGTGGCGGTTATCTGGGGAACGGGATTTATTGCGAGTGCGATTTCGCTCGATTTTCTTTCACCCTATCAAGTGATGGCAATCCGCTTCCTGATCGCTTCCTGTCTAATGGCTCTGATCTTCATGAAGCATATACGGGCATTGACGCGGCCAGTGTTAGCGGCGGGCGCAGTGCTGGGCGTATTTCTATTCCTGGCCTTCCTTCTGCAGACCTTGGGGCTGCAATATACGACCCCTTCCAAGAATGCATTTTTGACCGCGGTCAACGTTGTAATTGTTCCGTTTATCGGCTTCCTCCTCTTTCGGAGAGGCTTGGATAAATACGGCTTGATCGGTGCGGCTCTGGCGATTGCTGGCGTTGGCATTCTATCCGTCGAATTGAATGGAGTTTTTAACACTGGGGATATACTGACCCTGCTGTGTGCAATTTGCTTTGCTTTCCATATCTTCTTTACGGCGGAATTCGTCAAGAAGCACTCGCCGATCGGGCTAACGATCGTTCAGATGTTTACAGCATTCTTACTATCTATACTAGTCATCTTGTTTCGTGGGGAAGCGGTTCATTTCGACATCGATGGAAGAGGTTGGCTGGCGGCGGCCTATTTAGGTATATTCAGTACGACGGTCGCTTTTCTGGTACAGACTCTCGCGCAGAAATATACGACCGAGACCAAAGCGGCGATCATATTGTCGACGGAGGCGCTGTTTGGCACTCTGTTCTCGGTGTTAATCTTGCATGAGCAGCTTACGATACGTATCATTATCGGTAGTATATTGATTTTGGCAGCGGTGATTACAGCAGAGACGAAGCTGGCCTTTTTACAAAATAAGATGAGTAGGCGGTATAATGGCAACGATTAAAGATATTGCGGATATAGCCAATGTCTCGATTGCGACAGTGTCGCGGGTTTTGAATTATGATGAGACGTTGAATGTGACTGATGAGACGAGACAGCGAGTCTTTGAGGCGGCTGAGCAGCTATCCTATCAGGCACCAAGTCGCAAGAAGCGCAAGCGGAGATTCAAGATCGGGCTCTATTATTCTTATTCTCTGGAAGAAGAATTGGACGATACTTATTATCTCTCGATTCGTGTTGCACTGGAGAAGAAGCTAGAGCAGGAAGGCCATAAAATATACCGTATTCGCAGCGGCGACCAGCCTGAACGTTTGCGGACGATCGATGGAATTATATGTCTCGGGTTCTTCGTTAGAGAAGACATCGAGCGCATCTCAGGCTTTCAGAAGCCGGTAGTCTTTATTGATTCATCCCCTGATCCGGACCGATTTGATTCGGTTGTCATCGATTTTCATAAGGCGACTCGCAAGGCGCTTGATTACTTGCTGGAGCTTGGGCATACGAAGATTGGCTTTATCGGTGGTGTCGATACGGATAAATCGGGCAATCATTACTATGATCTTCGGCAGGAAGTGTTCGAGAAGTACTTGAAGAGCAAGGACCTCTATCATGAGGAATATATAAAGGTCGGTGGCTATAATCCGAAGGATGGCTATCTGCTGCTGAAGCAGCTGCTGGAGCTCAAGGAGAAACCGACAGCCGTATTCGTCGCGAATGATACGATCGCAGTTGGTCTCTACAAAGCTTGCTTCGAGCTAGGCTATCGAATTCCAGAGGATATTAGCATTATCGGATTCAACGATATCTCGGCCGCACAGTTTATGGTCCCGCCTCTGACCACGATTCGTTTGAATACGGAGTTTATGGGCGAGACGGCTGTATCGCTGATGCAGGACCGCTTGAATAGCGCCAGAGAGATTTGTCTGCAGATCACGATCCCGACGAAGCTGATCATACGTGAGAGCGCCATCGACGTGAGATGAACAGCGGGGATTGTAGCAGGGTGCAGTACTCTTAGTAGTGAGTCATATAACTACGTGACGATTTCTAGTATAGTTCGAGTTCATAGCTGAAGCCGATGATTGAGGGCTGCTCCATTCGTAGCAATTTACTGCGAAGGGGCAGCCTTTCTATTTTCGAATAACCTAGCCTAAAGTCTAGTTTAAGCTACCCCCTAAGACGGTTATGTTAGGCGAATATGCCGGATATAATAGATTTATAACTTAGAGCGTGACTTATGAAACCAAAGGAGTGTTTGAACATGAAGGCAACAGAAACGGTTGCAACGGCGCGGACAGGTAAGGTGAATTGGGTGCTGTTTAATCCAAAGACCTATGCAACGATCCTCTATTTACTGCTATCTCTCCCATTAGGGATTATCTATTTTACAGTAGCAATAACGGGACTTACTCTCTCAGTCGGTCTAACTCCAGTATTTATCGGAATACCGCTGTTTTTTGGAGTAGCTAAGCTGTTAAATGGGATTGTGAATTTTGAACAAAACATGATTAGACAAATTTTAGGTTTACCTACTCCTCCTGTTTCTTATACCCACAATCGACAGTCTGAAGCTGGGCAGAATTGGTTGATGCGAATGATAAGAGGGTTTGACGGGGTGCTATTCATTCGGAACCTGCTGCTTGTATTACTAAGATTTGTAACAGGCATTGTATTCTTTATTATTATGGTAACGGTGCTTTCACTAGGACTAGGATTTATTGCTCTTCCAGTCGTGCATATCATTTTGATGAATGAAATGCAGCTCGATATTTTAGAGAATAGCTTTAATAGCTTGTTTAGTTATTTTCATATAGATTGGACCTATAATCAGCAATATCTGCTGTATGTTGGAGTTGGTATTGTACTTTTTTGGGTAGCGCTTCGCGTCGTGAATGGGCTCATGCAAATTCAGCGTAGAATCATGTATGTGGATGAGCCATATCAGCCGCAATCAGTACCAGTGGAAACACAAACACATGCGACGGTTCAGCCACAATATTATGAATATCAAGAGGAGCAGCCTACTCAAGGGATGATACAGCCAGCCTATAGAGAGCTTTAGAAGCTCAACTGTATAACTTACAACGCCCTTTCCATATTGATTATGGGAGGGGCTTTTTATTTGGTAGCGAGGTGCTTTAAGACGCTATTTAGCTTTAACATTATAAAATTAAGTGTATAATAGATACAGAATAGTACAGATTCGGATTGGGGGTATAACAGTTGAAAGTGCATGAAGAGGGAATTACAAAGCACGAGCAACTGCTTCAATATATTGAAGGACTGAAGATTGGAACGAAGATATCCGTGCGTAAATTAGCCAAGACGATGACCGTGAGCGAGGGTACGGCTTACCGGGCGCTAAAAGAAGCGGAAAACCTAGGTATCGTCATTACCAAAGAGCGGATCGGTACAGTTCGTGTTGAGAAGAAGCCGCGGAATCTATCTGATCAATTGAGCTTTGAAGATGTGGTGGAAATCGTTGAAGGCCATGTGCTTGGAGGGGCTGATGGGCTAGGCAAAACTTTGCACAAGTATGTGATCGGAGCTATGAAGATCGATGCAATGGCGCGTTATATTGATGCGGGTAGTCTGCTGATTGTCGGGAATCGTGAGGATTCCCATTCTTTGGCTCTGCAGCAGGGCTCTGGCGTGCTTATTACCGGCGGGTTCGGGACAAGCCGTGAAGTGAAGAATTTGGCGGACTCCCTGCAACTGCCGATTATTTCTTCGCGACATGATACGTTCACGGTAGCATCGATGATTAACCGTGCTTTATTTGACCGCTTGATTAAGAAGAAGATTATGCTCGTTGAGGATATTGTGGCCAGGAAGCCACGGGTAAGTATGCTGAAGCTGACGAGTACGATCGCTGATTTTGACGAGCTCTCGATTGAGACGGGGGCACAGCATTTTCCGGTTGTCGATGAATGGAATCGGGTCATCGGGATCATTAGCCGCAAGGACGTTGAAGAGCTTAGAGGTGATCAGAGTATCGAGAAATGCTTGAGCCGCCATCCGATTACGGTAGGGATGCAGACTTCGCTCGCTTCAGCCGCACAGATTATGGTATGGGAAGGTATTGACTTCCTGCCGGTTGTGGACCGGAATCGCAAGCTAGTCTCCTCGGTCACACGCAGAGAGGTACTTCAGGCTATGCGAGATGCCCAGAACCAGCCGCAAATGGGCGAGACATTTGAACATTTGATGTGGAACGGTTTCGCCGAAGAGCGTGATCAGGATGGCAGGTTGTTCTTTCACGGTATGATCACCCCGCAGATGGCTACTCATTTAGGAACGATCTCTAACGGCGTGCTCAGCTCATTAATGACACAGGCGGCCTTGATCTTTGCCAAGGATATCAGCGGGGCTGATTATGTCGTAGACAATTTATCATCCTACTTCATTCGACCTGTCCAAATTGAGAATCCGGTCATCATCACTCCGGTCATTCTAGAGATGAGCCGCAGGGCATGTAAATTGGAGATGCTGATGAAATATCAGGACAATATTGTCGCCAAGGCGATGTTGACCTTGCAATCTATCGACCATGCATAGAAGCATAGTCCCTGGACTCTTCTAATCCGCTCTTTGTCTGGAGAAGATTCCATAGTTGCGGAAGCCGGCAAAAATATTAAACGCCCCCAGTACCATAAAAACCGCGCCTACAACAACGCGCACAGTCGAACCGGTGAACATGAACATTTGAATGATGGCTAGGAACAGTAGCATGAAGCCCATGCTGATATTGCTCTTGGCCTGTGTGATGCCGCGTTTGTGGGCATCGGTAGAGCGGCGCGCCTTCAAGCTGAATATAATCGAGCATATGCTGGATATGAACAAGCCGGCATACACCACATACAGAATGCCATCGACCATATGAGTTGGACAGCTCCTTTTCACATTGGAATACTACCAAATAATGTTATGTACAGGGTGATTTATATCATTGTAACATGAAAAATCAACTTCGCACATATGGCCGCATATCGACCCAAATCTGCAGTACGCCTTCACTCACCAACATCGTCTTGATTTGAATACTATAATCCTTGTCGCGGACGGAATATATTTTTCGGTTAAGCAGTGTACGGGCCATTTTGGCATCGGAATCGATATCGAAGATGTTCCTGCCGCGCAACACTTCGAGCTCATCCTGCAGCGTCTGCACGACTTCCTTAACGGCGAGGGAATCTAGCGGCGGGTCTCTTTCTTCTACCGTGACCTTAATCTCCTTGACAACGGTGGAGCGATTTCGATATTTTCGCAGCGTCTTATTGTCTTCTTCCATCTGAGAAAGCTTGATCTGCAGGTCTTTGTTATCGATCCATAGCTGGTTATAGCTCGTCTGAAAGACCATATTGTAGGCGATGCTACCGATGACTATGCCTAGCAGGAACACGCCGACAAACTGCATAAAGCGCTTGAAGCCCTGAAGACTGGGTCCCTTCATCCCCTCCCGCCCCCGCACATCCAGCGCACGATTTCTGCTCCGATATGAGCTCCTAGAAATGCGAACATTAGATATAGAATCTGCTTAATAGCCGGAGAGATGTTGCCGTCAAAGAAATTACTCTCGATCACCCGCATCGGATCGATCGTTCCGCCTACTGCAGCAGCCAGTGCCCAGATCTTGATACGGCCGGCGATCTCGAGCATGCTCTGAGTCGGCGGCTGGAATGCCATGACCGCCCCGATCCCTCCAATCAGCGCTCCTCCGAGCACGATTCCGAATGCCACGAAGAAGTCGATAATAGCTTTTGTAAGAAAAGTACTCATCTTTCCGTCAGCTCTCCTTTCGCCAAATGGCTCGTCCAGGTCTTAATCTTATGTAAAGCATGAATGGACCCTTGTCCCTCGTTACTCTCATTCTATGGGCGCAGCCTATGGATGTATGATAAAATCTTTTATTAAAGAGACAGTTTTATAGAGATTGTTCGAAACTTCACTTTTAAATAGATGAGATTAATCTTCTAGTAAGGATTTTACATGGAAAGGAAGGAAACGCATGGACAGCTTTGTTCACCTGCATGTACACAGCGAATATAGCTTGCTGGACGGTGCCGCCCGGCTTGAGGATCTGGTTAAGAGAGCCGCTGGCTTAGGCATGAAGGCGCTGGCGCTGACCGATCACGGAGTGATGTACGGTGCGGTTCCTTTTTATAAATTGTGCAAGGCAAATGGAATCAAGCCGATTATCGGATGTGAGATGTACTTTACTGCCGGGTCGCGTAAAGAGCGGGGCAGCCGCAAGGATCAGCCGATCCATCATCTGATTCTGCTTGCGAAGAATCTGCAGGGGTATCAGAACCTGATGCGCTTGTGCTCGATAGCGCAGCTTGAAGGATTCCATTACAAACCGCGGATCGATTGGGAGGTTCTGGAGCGCCATGCTGAGGGGCTTGTCTGCCTAAGCGCATGTCTTGGCGGAGAAGTGCCGCAGCATCTGCTGCATGGCCGCTATGAGGAAGCGAAGCGGGCCGCTCTGCGCTATAAGGCAGCGTTCGGTGAGGACTTCTATCTGGAACTGCAGGATCACAGCATTCCGGAACAGAAGAAGGTGAATCCACAGCTCATTCAGCTTGCTGAAGAGACGGGAATTTCTCTTGTAGCTACCAATGATGTTCACTACTTGGAGCAGGACGATGCCGAGGTACAGGATGTGCTGATCTGTATTGGCACGGGCAAGAGCGTAGAAGACGAGGATCGCCTGAAAATGAATACGAACCAGCTCTATCTGAAGGATGGGGCTCAGATGGCCATGTTGTTCCCGCATGTGCCGGAAGCAATTCGCAATACAGCAGTGATCGCTGAAAAGTGCGATTTGGAGCTGGAATTTGGCAAGCATATTCTCCCGGCCTACCGTCCGATCCCCGAGGGGATGGATGTGGTGTCTTATTTGGAGACCCTCTGTCAACAAGGTCTTGTCGAGCGTTATGGCGGTTTGCCGGAGTGGCAGAGTGAAGAGGCCCAGACTTCACTACAGAAACGGCTCAAGTATGAGCTGGGTGTTATCGCGAATATGGGGTTCTCCGATTATTTTCTAATTGTGTGGGATTTCATCGCTTTTGCTCATCGCCATGGCATCGCCACGGGTCCGGGTCGGGGTTCCTCTGCAGGCAGTATCGTTGCTTATGTGCTGCATATTACGAATGTAGATCCGATGAAATATAATCTTCTGTTCGAACGCTTCCTCAATCCGGAGCGAGTGACGATGCCGGATATCGATATTGACTTCAGCGATTTGCGCCGGGATGAAGTCATTGCTTATGTAGCGGATAAATATGGTTCTGCGCATGTTGCTCAGATTATTACCTTCGGTACAATGGCAGCGCGGGCGGCTGTACGCGACGTAGGAAGGGCGCTGGGTGTTCCTTTCGGCGAGGTTGATAAGGTAGCCAAGCTTATCCCTGGTAACCTGGGGATGACGATTGAGCGCGCGATGAAGGAGAGTCCGGATTTGAAGGGGCTGTATGATTCACAGCCGCGTATTCACGGACTCCTCGATATGGCGATGAAGGTAGAGGGGATGCCAAGGCATGCCTCGACTCATGCGGCTGGTGTAGTCATCTCCCGCGATCCACTGACAGATGCGGTTCCACTGCAGACGGGCAGTGAAGGTACGGCGCTGACGCAATATTCAATGGAGAATCTCGAAGCGATCGGTTTGCTGAAAATGGACTTCCTCGGTTTACGTACGCTGTCGATCATCGAACGTTGTATGAAGTGGATCACGGAGGAGAGCGGAGATGCACCGGATTTTCGTATCATTCCCGATGATGATCACAAGACCTATGAGATGTTAGGCCGTGGTGAGACGACTGGGGTGTTCCAGCTTGAGTCGGCGGGCATGCGGCGCGTGCTGCGTGATTTGAAGCCGTCGCAGTTCGAGGATGTTATCTCTGTTCTGGCTCTGTATCGTCCAGGTCCGATGGAGTTTATTCCGAATTATATTTCCTCAAAGCACGGTTTGAGTGAGGTTCATTACCCGCATCCGGATCTGGAGCCAATTCTGAAGGATACGTACGGCATTATCGTCTATCAGGAACAGATCATGCAGATCGCATCAAGGATGGCTGGATTCTCGCTTGGTGAAGCGGATTTGCTGCGTCGTGCCGTGTCGAAGAAGAAGCGCGAGGTACTGGATGAGCAGCGCGGTCATTTTGTGGCCGGGAGCAAGGCCCAGGGCTATATGGAGAAGGATGCGAATGCAGTCTATGATATGATCGTCCGTTTCGCGGATTATGGCTTCCCGCGTGCGCATGCCGCGGCATACGGAGTGCTCGCTTTTCAGACGGCTTATTTGAAGGCGCATTATCCTGTGCATTTCATGGCCTCGATGCTGACCGCTGTCATGGGTAGCCACCGCAAGGTTGCCGAATACATTGTTGAGTGCCGCCGGATGGGCATCGTCGTGTTGCCACCGGATGTGAACGAGAGCGGGGTGTTGTTCACGCCAAGGGTGAACAGTACGAGCAAGACTGGAACGGTAGGCAATTCTGAGGTTATCAACGGGACGGATACGCCGATGAATTCAGGTGCCGATTCCAATTCGGAATCAAATTCGGAGTCAGGAGAGCCTTATGGGGTCATTCGCTTTGGTCTGGCCGCAATTAAGAATGTAGGCACCCAGGCGATGGAGAGTATTCTGAAGGAGAGGCAGGAGCGGCCTTTTGATAGTCTGCTTGATTTCTGCCGCCGCGTCGATCTGCGTGTCTGCAACAAGCGGGTGATCGAGTCGCTGATTCAGGGCGGAGCGTTTGATTCCTTACCTGGACATCGTGCTCAATTGCTGGCGATGCTGGATGAGACGGTGGAAGCAGCGACGAAGTGGCGTAAGGAACGGGATGATCTGCAGATTCAATTGTTCGATTTCATTGAGACGCCGAACTGGGATATCGAGTATCCTGAGATCCCTAAGTTTACTGTAGGGCAGCAGCTCGAACTGGAGCGTGAGCTGCTCGGATTATACTTATCCGGCCATCCGCTGGATGATTTTGATGAGCTGATGGATGAAGACGGCATCGATCGGCTGATGGATTTGGCTGAGGCGGCAGATGAGAGTGAGGCGGTTGTAGCGGGGATGGTTGTCTCGCTGAAGACGATCATGACCAAGCAAGGTAAGCCGATGGCTTTCATAGAGCTGGAAGACCAAATCGAGCGCTGCGAGGTTGTCTTGTTCCCGAATGTGTGGCGACGCTGTGCGCCGCACGTAACGAAGGGCACGCTGCTCGCACTGCGCGCTACGGTCCAGCAGCAAGACGAAGGCTTCAAGCTGCTGGCCGATGAGGTGGCGCCGTTGAGCGCACAGAGCCTCACCGCGCTGCGGCGCGGGCTTGGCCGCCGGCGCAGTGCAGCGGCGGGGGCTGGCGCCAGCCGCGCTGGAAGCGGCGGGGCCACAGGCGGGAGCACCGCGGTGGGCGCCGCCAACGCACCTGGCGCGGTGCTCCCGGGCGGTGCCGCCGCCGCGCCTGTGCGCGGCAGCGGCGCTAGTGAGCCGCTGCCGGCCCCGGCAGGCGCAGCGGCGCAAGCGGGCGCTGGCCCCGGCGGCGTGGAAGCCGGCGCCAGCGGCAAACCGGGAACGTCGGATACGCTGGTATCCGACGCTTCCCGTGCAGGCAGCCCTGCGGATGCTGCCAGTGCGGCGGGGCGAGAGCGGAAGAAGACTGAACAACGCGTCTTCATCAAGATCACGACGGCGGCGGAGAACGCCGGCCTGCTTGTGCAGCTGAAGCAGCTGCTTCAGCTGCATCCTGGCCCACTGGCCACGGTGCTGTTCTACGAGAGCACCGGTAAGCTGCTCGCGCTTTCGGATCTCTACAGCATCAAGCCATCGCCTGATTTGCTCCACGAGATGGAACAAATGCTAGGGCAGGATACTGTGAAGATCAGATAAACTTCACCTTTCCCGATAACAGTAATATCAACTCGTTAATCGGTTATAAATAAGAAAAACTGCAAAAGTGCAGTTTTTCTCTCCGAGAACGCCTGATTTTGGATAAAAGCCTGCAAAAATGCAGGCTTTTTCTCTTAAATTCTCTAAATTCCTCATTTTCGCTGAAAAAAGATGTATTTATGCAGGAATTCCTATATTTCTTCTTCTACCGAGAAGGAAAAAACTGCATTTTTGCAGTTTTTATCTCGCGTTGAACGGCAATACTTACAATCTCGTTATGTGGGCCTATTTCTTGCTTAAAAGAGGAGGTAACGGTTATGTTATATACTTCCTTACGTAACGACAAACCTTACACTCATGCTCAATATCCCCATACTAAACAAACACGCATACCTCCCCAGCTGCATACAACACCCACATACCCGGTCGACGTAAACTGCCCACAGAACTGCTCTCATACACCATCCACATTCACCACCTAATGAGCATCGCTTCTATACCCTAAGCCCCATTCCTCCCCCTCATTGATCTAATAAGCAATTTACAACAACCGCAGAATCTTCCCCGTAATCAATTCATAACGAACAATATGCCGGCCTTCCTTACCGGCAATGGGGGTGAAGTAACCTTTGGTACAAAGGGTCTGGAGCAATTTAACGGCGGTACGGTGGTTTATATCGATCTGCCTCACTATATCTATTGGTCACAAAGGACGGGCGAGGATGATGGACAGACGGATAATTTCCCGTTCAGTGATAGTCTCCAGATCATTTGTAGCGGCCGCGGAGTGGTAACGGCTGAACACCATACGCAATAATGTCATGTACAGCTCAGGACGTTGAGCGACGTCGTCATAGGCGAAGGAGATCACCTGATATCCCATAGCGGATAGGAATGTTTCCCGATTCAACTCATTACAATATTTTTGTCTGTCCATATCCCGGACATGTGGACCGTATCCCTTGATCTCGATAATCAGCTTTACATATCCCGGCAGCCAGGCAAAATCACAAAAGTAGGAGATTCCTCTCCAGTCAAGCACTTCAAACTCAGGGTGTAGATCGTTAAAGTTGCCTCGCAACGGCCACCAAACATTGCGACAAAACAGCATTTCAGCTTCCCGATGTCCTCGTTCCAAACGCCCTCTTCGTTCGCCTGTTCTCTGGATTATATGATTTTGAATAAAATCCGAATGAGCCGCCTCAAATCCCATTGCCAGCTTAACCTCCTTTTTAAATAGAAAAAACGCCCCGATTCCATAGCAATATGGATCGGGACGTTCTTCGTCACTTGATCATCATTATATTAGAAATTGGAGCATTTATCCAATGCGAGTGAGGTTGCTGCTTTAAACAATCTGCTGTTTTACGACCGCTATTATGCCAACTGTCTCTGAGCTTTGTATAGATAGAGAATGTATAGGTGACCCAGTGTGCTGATGAAATTCCATATCGCAAGAAAACCAACTTTTAGGTCTTGGTCATTCATCCCTGACTAGCCTCATTAAAGGTTTTTTTATGAACATTTTATGTGACTCTTGCATACACTTAGGAACACGTGAGGACAGGGAGCGGGGGATAGGGAAGGTAATCGTTTGCGGTCCATGAAATGATGGTTCGCAGCTGGGTGATAAACACGCGTGTATAGCTGGGAAAATGATATGAAGAGCAAGAATGTATGGATGAATCTAACCGAAAGGCAGCGCAAGTTACCGATCGGACTTATATGAACTTGGTGGCTCGGCGACGCCAAAATTCTTGGCATAAGGGGATCACTGCGAACATTTCGAAATTCGCAATTTCGCGAGGAATATGCGGATGATAAATGTGCATTTTGCATTTGTAAATAGGTCAACACGAAGATCTTAGGAGGGGTAACAATGTCATTTGAATTGGCGGAAGCGCAGTTGTTGAAACGGGGAGTCAAGCTTGAGGAGATTGCCAAGATTGTTTATAAGCTTCAATTGCCTTATCATGATGATTTGACGGTAGAACAATGCTATGATAGCGTGAAGGCGGTATTGCAAAAACGCGAGGTTCAGTATACGCTTTTTACGGGAATTGCGCTTGATGAACTGGCGGAGCAAAAGCTGCTCCCTGAGCCTCTGCAATCGATTATGGAAGCGGATGAACCGCTATATGGCGTGGATGAGACGATGGCGCTGGGCATTACTAGTGTGTTTGGGATGATTGGGCTGACGAGCTTCGGTTATCTGGACAAGGTTAAGCCTGATTTGATCGGCAGACTGAACAATCAGGGAGATCATATTCACGTTTATTTGGATGATCTTGTTGCAGGGCTTGCTGCCGCTGCTTCGGCACGGATCGCCCATAGAAGTCAAAAGGCAACAAACTACTCCAAGAGCTGATTTATTGATTTATTATGCTTGTTTAACAAGCCTGGTGGACTTGTTGAACTTTATCTAATTAAGTCATAAAATGCCGGAGTTTATGCGGGCTCCGGCTTGTTTTTAACTCCCTTGCTCTGTTGCGGGACTTTTGAACATTATGTTATCATTACTCTATTATACGGGCTTAAGTTGAGAGGTTAGGGGGCTTTGAGTAAGGCATGTGGACCGTAATGTATATTGCTCCTACCGCTAAGATTGCGGAAATGATCAAATCAAAACTCACAGAGGAAGGCTTTCTAGTCCAAACACGTTCTGTTAATTTATCCAAACAGCAGTTTGAAATATTGGTTCCTTCAGGGGAACTGGAAGAAGTTCAAGAAGTATTGAATTCTATATTGCATCCATAAATGACAAGGAGACAACATTACATGTTATGTCCTTGTTTTCAGGTGCAATAGAGGAAGTTCAAAAATGCATTCGGCATCGAACCTTGAATTCAGCTGGGCCTAAGCTGATGCTTACGAAATCATGTTTCCGGAGGAAACATCTCAAGATCCTCACGTACCCAAAACGTACGCTGCGCTTCTCATGCCCTAGCTTTATCCAATCTTCCCGGTGCTGAAAATCGGCTTTTGAACACTTACTAAATAATAAATTAACGGCTGAAGAGGTGTAGCTGTGTTTAAAGACTTATTTCAGAAAAAAAGAAAATACGCGACCATTACTTCAGAACGTTTGGGGAGCGACGCGAATGCTACGTCGGCGGAACGGCCGAAGCGTGAAATCCCAGAAGGTCTGATGAATAAGTGCAGCCGCTGCGGCAGCATACAATACAGCAAGGAGCTTGAGAAGAACCTTAAGGTATGTCCTTCTTGCGGCTATCATATGCGCCTCAACGCGATGGAACGGATCCGTATGACGATGGATGAAGATAGCTTCACCGAGTATGATCGGGATCTGGTATCCGAAGACCCGCTTGAGTTCCCAGGATATGCGACAAAGCTGGAACAGCAGGCTCTGAAGTCGGGACTTCGTGAAGCGGTTGTCACTGGCGAAGGAACGATTGGTGGATTTCCGGTCGTTGTTGCTGTAATGAGTTTTGATTTCTTTACGGGAAGCATGGGCTCAGCTGTTGGCGAGAAAATTACGCGCGCCATTGAAGCGGCTACCGCCAAACGTCTTCCTATAATTATTTTCTCAACATCGGGCGGGGCTCGTATGCAAGAGAGTATCCTCAGTCTGATGCAGATGGCGAAGACGAGTGCAGCTCTATCCCGCCATAATGAACAGGGTGGATTCTATATTTCGGTCATTACCGATCCGACTACCGGGGGGGTATCGGCCAGCTTTGCTATGCTTGGTGATATTATCATCGCTGAACCAGGGGCTGTGTTCGGATTTGCCGGCAGAATTGTCATTGAGCAGACGATTCGTCAGAAGCTGCCGGATGATTTCCAGACCGCGGAATTTAACCTGCAGCATGGTCAGTTAGACCTCGTAGTTCATCGTAAAGAGCTTAAGGCGATGCTGACCAAATTGATCGACTTGCACAGCGTGAAGGGAGGAGCATAAATGGCTGGAGAATTGCCTTTTGAGACACCTCTTGTGAAACTGCGCGAGAAAATTAATGAACTGAAGCAGTTTGGCCAGGAGAAGGGAATCGATTTCAGCGAAGAAGTTGCACGGCTAGAGGAACGTTACAAGCAGCTGGAGGAAGAAATATACAGCTACATAACGCCATCGCAGAAGATGCATCTGGCTAGACATCATCAGCGTCCAACCTCGTTGGATCTGATTAACCTGATCTTTGAAGATTTCATTGAGCTGCATGGGGACCGTCTATTTGGAGACGATCTAGCCATTGTGGGCGGTCTGGCTAAGTTGGATGGAACCGCTGTAACGGTCGTCGGCCAGCAACGCGGTAAGGATACGAAGGACAATATCGCCCGATTCTTCGGTAGTCCGCATCCGGAAGGGTTCCGCAAGGCGCTGAGACTGATGCATCAAGCTGAGAAGTTCGGCAGACCCGTTATCACCTTTATTGATACCAAAGGCGCTTATCCAGGCAGTACAGCGGAGGAGAGAGGTCAATCCGAGGCGATCGCCCGCAACCTGCTGGAGATGGCTGCGCTTCGCGTACCTGTGATTTGTGTAGTTATTGGCGAAGGCGGCAGCGGTGGCGCTCTAGCACTTGGTGTCGGCAACCGAGTTCTTATGCTGGAGAACGCTATATATTCTGCGATCTCGCCAAACGGAGCAGCTTCGATTTTGTGGAAGGATGCCTCCAAGGCGGATAAGGCGGCCGAAGCGATGAGGATTACTGCTCAGGACCTACTGGAGATGGAAGTCATCGAAGGCATTATTCCTGAACCTCGCGGTGGTGCTCATCGTGATTACGAGACAACCGCAACAGCGATCAAACAGGAGTTGCTTATTCAATTACAGGAATTGTCCATTATGAATTCGGACGAGCTGCTGGAGGATCGCTACAGAAAGTTTCGTAAAATCGGCAAATTTACGGAGACGGCAAGAACTGAAGCCGAACTTTCCAATTCCGATGAAGCGGCAACTGCTGAGCCTGTGCTGGTGGTCAAGCAAGAGCTGGACGAAAAACATGCCGAAGATAAAGACAAAGTTGTTATAGAATCTACCGGTTCAGGAAATGAATAGGACAGTTAAATTGTTAATATGACAAATTCCCTATACAAATCGGTCAAACTGTAGTAGATTTAGTTGTTGGAAAAGATGAATTAAAAAAGTATAGAGAGAACATTAAAACGGAGGAAACCCAAAATGCGCAAAACAAAAATCGTATGTACTATCGGTCCTTCCAGTGAATCGTTAGAAAACACCAAGAAATTAATCATGGCCGGAATGAACGTTGCTCGCCTGAACTTCTCGCATGGTGATTTCGAGGAGCATGGCAACAGAATCAAGACGATTCGCCAAGCGAGCAAAGAGTTGGGGAAAACGATCGCCATACTGCTGGACACCAAAGGTCCTGAAATTCGCACCGGTAAATTGAAAGAAGAGCCAATTGAACTTGTACAAGACGAGTTCATCACTTTGACCACCGAAGAAATCCTCGGTGACAAGAGCCGTATCTCTGTAACTTACAAAGAGCTTCCTGGAGATGTGAAAGTGGGTTCGACCATTCTGATCGACGATGGTCTGATCGGATTGACCGTTGAAGAAGTTCAAGGTACGGAAATCAAATGCCGCATTGTTAATGGCGGTACGATCAAGAGCAAGAAGGGTGTTAACGTTCCAGGCGTAAACATCTCTTTGCCAGGTATTACAGAGAAAGACGCTAACGATATCAAGTTTGGGGTTGAACAAGGCATCGATTTCATTGCGGCTTCCTTCGTTCGTAAAGCAAGCGACGTACTTGAAATTCGTAAACTGCTCGAAAGCTTGAACGCAGCACATATCCAAATTATCTCGAAGATTGAGAACCAACAAGGTGTGGACAACCTGGATGAAATCCTTGAAGTGTCCGACGGCTTGATGGTAGCACGTGGTGACCTTGGCGTGGAAATTCCTGCTGAAGATGTGCCGCTCGTGCAAAAATTGATGATCGAGAAATGTAACCGTGTTGGCAAGCCAGTTATTACTGCAACGCAAATGCTTGACTCCATGCAGCGCAACCCAAGACCTACCCGCGCTGAAGCAAGTGACGTAGCGAATGCGATCCTTGACGGCACAGATGCAATCATGCTCTCCGGCGAGACGGCTGCTGGTAAATATCCGGTTGAGTCTGTTCGGACGATGTCTCGTATCGCTGAGAAGGCTGAGTCTGCGCTTGACTATCATGGTATTCTCGTGAAGCAAAGAATCGCTCAAGAGACTACCGTTACTGAAGCAATCAGCCAAGCTGTAACGACTTCTGCGCTTGAACTGAACGCTAAGGCGATCATCACTTCGACAGAAACAGGCTATACAGCTCGTATGGTATCGAAGTATCGTCCACAAGCACCGATCATTGCTGTAACGACTCAAGATCAAACCTTGCGTCGCCTTGCTTTGAACTGGGGCGTTATTCCGGTTAAAGGTCATACAGCTACATCTACGGATGAAATGTTCGACAATGCGATGAAGGGCGGACTTGATTCTGGTGTCGTTGTTGATGGAGATCTCGTAGTCATTACGGCTGGAATTCCACTTGGAAGCTCCGGTTCGACGAACCTGATCAAGATTGGCCAAGTTCATAACTAATTATAAGATGCACTGTTATAGTGCATAGAGATAAGAAGCAATGGGACAACCGGCGACGGTGTGCCATTGCTTTTTTTTCAATAGAGATCGATATAATTAAGCACAAGAGGAGGAATTATAGAGCATGTATGTAAGTGAGCTCGGCATCACACCTAAATATTTTGAATATGATATGATGGGAATTATTTATCACTCACATTATTTGGAATGGTTCGAGGCCGGTCGGTTGAAGTTAATCCAGGACCTTGGCTTAAGCTATTTCGAGATGGAGAAGTCCGGTTACATCTCTCCGGTTCAGGAGATGAAAGTCGAGTATAAGCGGGGAATCCGTTATGGTGAAGAGGTGCTGCTTCGCACCTGGATCAAGCAGAACGGGGGAGTTAAGACCGAATATGCTTATGAAGTATTTAACGGTGATGGGACATTATGCGTCGTAGGTACATCGGTCCATTATGTAGTTAGACGCGAGGACTTTAAGCCTGTGCAATTCAAGAAAGTGTTTCCTGAATGGTATTCTGCATTTGAGAAAGCGAGTAAGTCCTGAACAATTTTGATTCTGGAGTCTCAAAACGGTAAAATATGATTCATAGGAATTTTTTGCTGAAGAAACTTGCTGGTGAAAAGGAGTTATTTATGCGCAAATGGATTGCCGTTTTGATTGTATTATTTCCAATTGTAGAGTTTTGGGGATATGTTGAGGTTGGAGGAAGGCTGGGCGTAGGCAGGACGATCTTCCTGACCGTTGCGACTTCGATTATCGGCGGCTTGATGATGCAGTTCGAAGGCAGCAAGGTCATGGCAGATGCGAAATCGCAAATGAATGGCGGGCAGATTCCCGGACGCACGATGTTGGATGGAATGTGTGTGTTCTTTGGAGGAATTTTACTGCTGCTTCCCGGCTTTGTCACGGACATTATTGGGTTTACGATGGTGTTCCCGCTCACTCGTCTGATCTACCGGAAACTGCTCTTGAAATGGATAGAGAAGAAGATGAAGGATGGTTCGATCACATTTCATCGTCGTTGACTTATGCTGGTTTCATGTATACAATATTTAAAATTACATGTTCAAAAAGGTCGGTTTCCAGCACCGAAGCGTATGCTTCCGATGTGCGTTTCTTCGAAACGCTTCAGTTGGATGAAGCTAGGGCATGAGGAGTGGAACGTGCGTAGTTTGTACGTGAGCACCTGAGATGTTTCCGTAGGAAACATGACTCCGTAAGCATTCGCTCAGGCCCGGGTGAATTCAAGATTCGATGCTGAGTTTACTTCTTGAATTACTTCGTGTTAGATATAGAATTTATTCGTTATCAGCGGAGGCTGATGAAATTCTATATCGCAAGAAAACCTACCTCTGGATCGCGGTCGCTCATCCTAGGATTACATCGATCGGTTTTCTTATCAAAAGCGGACTTTTTGAACTTTCTTTATATGAAATTCTACGATCGGGAGAGTAACTCATACTAACCTGCAAATAGCGAGCCGGGACGGTGCAAGCCGGTGCAGAACAGGATGAGTGAAGCGCACCCGGGAGATGATCTTCTGAAGCTAAGGTGAGTAGGGAGATCCGGCAGCTGGACGTTAACCAGCCTTGAGCAGGTTGGATCAGTAGGTCCAGCACGTAGAGTGGTACCGCGGGAACATAAGTCTCTCGTCTCTTCAATAGAGATGAGGGGCTTTTTTATTTGTCATTTTTGATATAGCGATAAGGAGCTGAAGTAAATGGATATGGCAAAATCAAAGATTGCGCAATGGATCTCGGAACTGTTGACCGATACTCCTGCACAGGAGATTATCGCGATGCTGGAGTATCCGAAGGAGGAGTCGCTGGGGGATCTATCCCTGCCCTGCTTCAAACTTAGCAAGAAGCTGCGGAAGTCTCCGATGCAGATTGCTACTGAACTGAAAGAAACGCTAGAGGCGAAGGCAGCAGGAGATGAATTCATCGACAGAATCGAGGCGGTGTCTGGATACTTAAATCTGTTCCTGAAGCAGAGCTACCTTGCTGGGAACGTCGTGCTTACGATACTTAACGCAGGAGAGCGTTATGGATCTAGAGACATCGGCACCGGAAAGACGATCGTGATCGATTTCTCCTCGCCCAATATCGCCAAGCCATTTCACGTTGGCCATTTACGTTCAACGGTCATCGGTAATGCGCTCTATCGGATTCATTCCTTTTTAGGCTATCAATCCATTGGGATTAATCATCTAGGCGACTGGGGCACCCAGTTCGGCAAATTGATTGTCGCCTATCGGCTGTGGGGGGATGAAGCACGGCTGGAGGAAGGGGCAATTGATGAACTGCTTGGTCTGTATGTGAAGTTCCATGAGGAAGCAGAGCGTGATCCTGGTCTGGAGGATGAAGCGAGAGCCTGCTTCCTGAAGATGGAGCAGGGTGATGGGGAAATGTTGGCCCTTTGGCAGCGCTTTGTCGATATCAGCCTGGCTGAGTTCCAGAAAATATATGATCTGCTCGGCGTAGAATTCGATTATTTTACAGGGGAGAGCTTCTATAACGATAAGATGGAGCCGGTCATCCAGGAACTGAAGGATAAGCAGCTTCTGGAGGAGGATGAAGGAGCCTGGCTCGTTCGTCTGGATCAATATAACATGGCTCCGGCTTTGATGTTAAAGAAGGATGGAAGTACCCTTTACCATACTCGTGATGTGACGGCTGCGCTCTACCGTAAGCAGACTTATTCATTCGACAAGGCATTGTATGTCACGGACTATGCTCAGAATCTGCATTTTGCGCAATTGTTCAAGGTTGTAGGCCTGATGGGCTATGACTGGCCAGAAAATGAGATGATTCATGTTCCCTTTGGCCGAGTAACTCTGGAGGGCATGAGCTTATCGACCCGTAAAGGTAATGTCGTGAAGCTGGAGGAAGTGCTGGAGCAGACGATTAAGAAGGTTAAGGAGATTATCGAAGTAAAAAATCCGCAGCTGCAAAATAAAGATGAGGTAGCTCGTCAGGTCGGAGTCGGCGCTGTCATCTTTAATGACTTGAGTGCGAACCGGATTAAGGATATCGTCTTCTCCTGGGATGATGTGCTTAGCTTCGAGGGCGAGACGGGGCCATATGCGCAGTACTGCTATGCGAGAACCTGCAGTGTATTGCGCAAAGCGGTCGGTGATCAGCTTCCCGGAAAGGCAAGGGTTGATGCCTCGCTACTTGCTGAACAATTCGATCCTACCAAGCTACAGCATCCTACCGAGATCGCCATATTGAAAGAATTGGCCTTGTTCCCGGAACGAACTGTACAAGCCGCAGCCAAGCTAGAGCCGTCGATCGTTACTCGCTATTTGATTGACTTGGCTCAAGCCTTCAATCGTTTTTATCATGATTGTCCAATTCTCGTGGAAGATGAGAAGCTAAGAGCGGCTCGCCTTGCTTTGGTCAAATGCGTACAAATTACTCTTAAAAATGGATTCAGTCTGATCGGATTACAAGCGCCGGAGGAGATGTAGCTGTAGAGGAGAGCCGCTCGGCATTATTGCGCTCTTCCGTTCATGATATAGTCCCTCAGCTCATGGAAGACGCCGGCTTTAATAACGGCATTAATGACGACGAGGGAGACAGGGCCGATAATAAGCCCGGGTACACCGAACAGCCGCAAGCCGACGAACAAAGAGATCAGAGTAGGCAATGGTTCGAGCCCGACGCTGGTAGCCAGCACTTTGGGCTCGATCAGTTGTCTGGATACAAGAACAACTCCGTATAGAATAGAAAGACCGATGCCAAGAGCGACGTTGCCAGTCATGAAGGCGTAGACGAGCCAAGGGATGAGAATCGTGCCGACGCCTAAGTAAGGAAGCAAATCGACCAATCCGATCAGAATGGCATAGGTAACCGGCGAATCGACTCGCAGGATGAGAAGTCCGATGCAGACGACGAAGGCAGTAATCGAGATCATAATGAACTGGGCCCGCAGGTATCCGAATAACGCCATTTGCAGATTACTCCGTATAACCCCTCCCATTTTGAACCATCCCTTAGGCATAATTCCAAGGATCATGCGCTTGTTCTTGTCCCAACCGTTGCTAATGAAGAAGGCAGACAGCAGGATGATTAACAGAATAAGGCCTAGGCTGGGCAATGAGGTAACCACGTTGATGACTCCGTTCAGGAAGCTAGTAATGATTCTGGAAATTGCATTGCTAATCGTTAATGCGGCATTATCAATATTTTTGGTAAAAGTGTCACCGTAGCCTGGATTCCGTACGATAAAAGAATTTATTTCATTAAACAGCCTCTGCAGCTCCTCGTTCTGGCCCCAGGATATGAATTGATCGCGCCACTCCCCGATATGCTCGTTAGCGGTGTCGGCAAGATGGATCATCTCCTTAACCATACGGGTGACAGCTGCTGTAATAACGATGGCGCCGGCCGAGAAGTAGACTAGAATGGCCAGTATAACAGAAGCCCAGCGAGGCAGCTTCAATGTCTCTTGCATCCAACGGACGAATGGATTCATGGCATAGGCGATAACCCATGCGATCAGAAAGGGGTAGATAAGCGGCAGAACCCAGTAAAATGAAAGGCAAACCATCAGCACCGCAAGACATACCCAGGCACCACGCAGTATTCGTTTTACAACAATGTAATCCATTCGTATCCCTCCCACTTTGAACTGGACAGGTTTTACTCTATTTCTATTTCTCTTCCAAAATTAGTATTACAGAAACAATATTTATTGGATGATGTGACTTTTGTCGTTGCAATTCGATAGAGATTACAAAAATTTCTTTATATATGTGAAAAAATAATTTGATATGTCTATAACGACTCAAGTTGTTCCCTTGCTCCTAGAAATCCAGTATGATTATTTAAAAGAGTTTTAGTGTCAGATCCTCCCTAATATTTCATCCGCGATGCTATATTACGAAAATTTTAAACTTCAAAATTGAAAATGTTTTCAATGGTTTATTTTCCCAATTTCGTATTTGAAGGAGAGATGTACATGACAGCTACCAAAGGACTTGAGGGTATTGTCGCTGCGACTTCCTCAATCAGCTCCATACATGATGGCGTGCTGGCTTATCGAGGTATTAATATCGATGATCTGGCAGAACGGGCAAGTTTCGAAGAGGCTGCTTATCTGCTATGGTATGGGAAGCTGCCAACTCAGACCCAGCTTGCTTTCCTGCAGCAGCAGTTGAGTGATTTTGCGCCTATTCCGGAGCCATTACTGGCTCAATTGAAGTTGTTCCCGTCTGATGCTAACACGATGGCCGTGTTGCGTACAGCCGTATCGGCACTAGCTCTATATGATGAAAATGCGAATGACATCTCCAGAGAAAGCAATCAGATTAAGGCGATTAAATTACAGGCACAAATTCCTACGATTATTGCCGCTTTTGCCCGGATTCGTGAAGGCAAGGAGCCACTTGCTCCATTGCAGAATGTATCGATCGCACACAATTTCTTGTATATGATGACCGGTGAAGAACCGGATGTCGTAGCAGTCAAAGCTCTGGACCAAGCGCTTGTTCTGCATGCGGACCATGAGCTGAATGCATCAACCTTCTCGGCTCGCGTGACCATTGCGACGCTCTCGGATATTTATTCGGGTATCACGGCTGCGATTGGAACCCTGAAGGGACCATTGCACGGTGGTGCGAATGAAGCAGTGATGAAGATGCTGTCCGAAATTGGCAGCCTTGATAATGTAGAGCCTTATATTTTGAATAAGATCGCGAACAGAGAGAAGATTATGGGCTTTGGACATCGCGTATACAAGAACGGCGATCCGCGTGCCAAGCATCTACAGAAGATGTCTCGACAGCTCGGCTTGCTTAAGGGAGATTCTACCTTATTCGAAATGTCATCAAGAATTGAAGAATTGGTAACGGGCCAGAAGGGCCTCAGACCGAATGTCGATTTCTATTCTGCTTCGGTATATACCATGCTTGGAATTCCATCCGATTTATTTACTCCGATCTTCGCGATCAGCCGCTTGTCCGGTTGGTCTGCACATATTCTCGAACAGCTTGACGATAACCGGATTATTCGTCCGCGCGCTGAATACACGGGTCTTATTAATCAGAAATATATTCCAATCGATCTAAGATAATGGTCTGGCGGGAATTCTTCCCGCCAGTAGTTAATATGTGTTTAAAAAGTCAGACTTTCAGCACCGAAGCTTATGCTTCCGATGTGCGTTTTTTCAAAACGCTTCAGTTGGATGAAGCTAGGGCATGAGGAGCGCAGCGTACGTAGTTTGTACGTGAGCACCGGAAGGCCCGGCTGAGTTCAAGATTCGATGTCGATTAAGCTACCAATGATACTTCGGGATCAAAGGGGGACTTTTTAAACAACCTTTGTTAGAATGAAGGTGAATAGCCTGTTCATTCAATATATACTAGGAGGAACCTATAAACATGCTGCAACTTACAAAGTTTGACCTTCCAACAGAAGGAGAAAAAATCGTTATTGATAATGGCAAATTGCAAGTTCCTAATAACCCAGTTATTCCGTTCATTGAAGGGGATGGAACAGGCCGTGACATTTGGAGAGCGTCCAAGCGCGTATTGGATGCTGCAGTTGAGAAGGCTTATAACGGCGAGAAGAAGATCGCCTGGTATGAAGTGTTCGCAGGGGAAAAAGCCTTCAATACATACGGAGAGTGGCTGCCAGCTGATACGCTGAATGCAATCCGTGAGTATATTGTAGCGATCAAAGGGCCGCTTACTACGCCGATTGGTGGGGGGATTCGCTCTTTGAACGTGGCGCTGCGCCAAGAGCTTGACCTGTATGTATGTCTTCGTCCTGTACGTTATTTTGACGGTGTACCTTCTCCAGTGAAGCGTCCGGAGCTGGTAGATATGGTCATTTTCCGTGAGAATACAGAGGATATCTATGCAGGTATCGAATACAAGGAAGGTTCTGAAGAAGTGAAGAAAGTGCTCAGCTTCTTGCAAAATGAGATGGGCGTTAATAAAATTCGCTTCCCTGAGACTTCGGGTATCGGTATTAAGCCAGTGTCAGAGGAAGGTTCGAAGCGATTGGTTCGCGCGGCAGTTGAGTATGCGATCAAGCACAACCGCAAGAGCGTAACTCTCGTTCACAAAGGGAACATTATGAAGTTTACAGAAGGCGCCTTTAAAAATTGGGGCTATGAAGTGGCTGAAGCCGAGTTTGGCGATAAAGTGTTCACATGGGCTGAATATGATCGCATCAAGGAGCAGTCCGGTACCGATGCTGCCAACAAGGCGCAACAGGATGCGCAAGCAGCCGGCAAGGTCATCATTAAGGATGCGATCGCTGATATTGCCTTGCAACAGGTATTGACTCGTCCGACTGATTTTGATGTGATCGCTACGCTGAACTTGAACGGCGACTACTTGTCCGATGCTCTGGCAGCGCAAGTAGGCGGGATTGGGATTGCTCCAGGAGCGAATATCAACTACGTAACAGGACACGCCATCTTTGAAGCTACGCATGGTACGGCTCCGAAATATACGGATCTTGACATGGTAAATCCAGGCTCGGTCATTTTGTCTGGCGTTATGCTGCTTGAGCACTTGGGCTGGCAGGAAGCGGCTGACCTGATCTATAACGGTCTGGAGACTTCGATCAACAACAAGACGGTAACTTATGATTTTGCCCGTCTGATGGAAGGCGCAACCGAAGTGAAATGCTCTGAATTCGCCGATCACGTCATTAATAATATGTAATATAATAATGCGTGTTCAAAAAGGCCGATTTTCAGCATCGAGAAGCTTGGATAAAGCCAGGGGCGAAAGGATCACGGTCGCTCAACCTTGATGACTTCGATCGGTTATCTTATCAAAAGTGGACTTTTTGAACAACCTCTAATAGGGAGCCTAGAAGAACGCTCGTTATTCTAGTTCGTAGTCTTCAAGAGGATGGAGTCTCCTTTGACAGGAGGCTCCTTTTATTTATTGGCAATGATAGGTATAATAGATTGTAATAAATCTAATTTACTATGGAAGGATGATCAAGTTGTCGACGTTTAAAATTATGCTGTTTTTGCATATTATTGGCACTCTAGCATTAGGGTTCTACCTTGTACTCCCTTTTGTAATGGCGAAAGTTAACAAATTGTCCCCAGCCGCACAGGAAGGGACAATGAGTGCTGTGAAATCACTAAACACCTTCGCACAGTTCGGTCTCGTTATTCAATTGTTGACTGGTGGGTATATGATAAGTAAGGGAGGAGAGTATTCCGTACCGTGGATGATCATTGTTGTCATCTTGTTCCTTGGTATTGCCGCTGTTGGCGGTATTATGGGTAAACCGCTGCGTCTAGCCATTGAAGGGATCCGCGCGAATCGCAGCATTTCCGCTGAGAGCAGCAAGCTAGCTACTTTGAGCTATGTCGTAGCGCTGCTTGTACTCCTGATTAGCTTCTTCATGGTATTCAGCTCTATTATTTAAACTTCTATATCGTACAAGTTAATTTTAGGAACTCCTGATCCTCATCCATCGGATGGTGATCGGGAGTTTTTTTGATTTTGTAATGAGTAGGACCGCATAACCTTCTTTCCCTAGGCCCATCTTAATATAGATGGACAATAACTGAACAGGAAGGAAGCGACATATCGATGGCTAGTAGTGGGCAGAGCAAACCGACGATGCCGCCACAGCATCAGAATCAGCGACCTGGGTTGGAGCATAAGATGAATCCCCTGCCGGACTATGAGGGACCCTATAAAGCGGCTGGTAAGCTGATGAATAAAGTAGCTCTAATCACCGGCGCTGACAGCGGCATAGGGAGGGCGGTTGCCGTTGCTTATGCCAAAGAAGGAGCAGATATCGCCGTAGTCTATTTAAGTGAGCATGAGGATGCTGCGAAGACGAAGCGAGAGGTTGAGCAGGAAGGAAGAAAATGTCTGCTGATCCCAGGGGATATCGGTAATGAGACTTTTGCGAAGCAAGCTGTGCAGCAAACCGTAGACCAACTGGGAGGCCTGGACATTCTCGTAAATAATGCTGGTGAGCAGCACCCACAGCAGGATATTGCGGCCATTACCTCCGACCAGCTTGAGAAGACATTCCGCACGAATGTATTTGGCATGTTCTATCTGACTCAGGCAGCGTTACCGCATATGAAGAAGGGCAGTGCGATTATTAACACTGCTTCTATAACCGCCTATAGGGGTAATCCAACGTTAATTGACTATTCAGCTTCGAAGGGGGCGATTGTCAGCTTCACCCGAGCCTTGTCGATGAACATCGTGGGCAAGATTGGAGTTCGTGTCAATGCAGTGGCCCCAGGCCCGATATGGACGCCGCTGATCCCCTCGACCTTCGATGAACAGCAAGTGTCCAAGTTCGGTGGGGATACGCCGATGCAGCGACCCGGTCAGCCGGAGGAACTTGCCCCGGCGTACGTCTATCTAGCTTGCGACGATTCCTCCTATATGAGCGGGCAAGTACTCCATATTAACGGCGGGGAGATCATTAACGGCTAACAGAGTGCGAAGCAGAGCCAATTCCTAGTAATACAAAAGCCCTCTTGATTATGCTTCTTCTGAAGAAGCTTGATCAGGAGGGCTTAATGTTGCTTAGAAAGTTTTCTGACGAAACATGTTATCGCTATTTGATGCAAATTATTATTCCGGTTGCTCGGACAGCTCATCAAGCGTCATCTCGAATCCAGGGGCAAAATGCTCCAGGAAATAGCCGATTTCTGGCAGGTTCAGCTTATCCAGCTTGTCATGGAGCTGTTCCTTTGCGACGGCGAATTCTCGATTGCCGCAGGTAAGCTCCCAGGTGCATTTCAAATATGCATCGAGGCTGTCGGCCGCTTTGACATATTTTAATAGCTCAGCATCCGAAGGGTTCGTATTTGTCCCGTTCGGGAACAGCATGACCTGATAGCTGGTACGAAGCTCCGGCGGAACCATGGACAGCAAGCGCTCACCAGCAATGCTCTCCATCTCGCGGAAGCTGCCGAGCAGCTTCGGATTATGATGCTTTACCGGGGTTGGAATATCGCCGGTGAATACCTCTGTGGCATCATGGAACAGTGCCAGCGTCGCAGCGCGTTCCGCATTCAGCTGACGTTGGAACAGCTTATTTCCGATCTCGCATAGCAGATGCGTGAGCAAGGCGACATGGAAGGAATGCTCAGCTACATTTTCTTCAGTGGTACTTCGCATCAGGCTCCACCGCTTGATCGAGCGCAGACGATACATATAAGCGGAAAAATGATAATTCATCAGTGATAAACCTCTCTTTTTTTAGGGGAAAGTCTGTATAATTTTGTAACCTGAAACATGGTACTATGTTATTATAAAACTATTGAAGAGGATAAAGCTATCGGCAGCATGCAATGATTGTAATGCTTTTGTGTCATTTTGGACAATCGAGAGGAGAGCATGGTCTATGCAACAAATTCAAGAGAGTATTTATGAATTGATTGTTGAAACTTCGACGAATTTACCCGGCGATGTACGGCGAGCAATTAATCGGGGAAAAGCACGGGAGAATCAAGCGACACGGGCTGGGCTGGCACTTTCGACGATCTCGAAGAACATAACTATGGCCGAAGAACAAGTGTCTCCGATCTGTCAGGATACAGGGATGCCTACCTTTATTATTCATACACCGATAGGTGTTAATCAGCTTGAGATTAAGAGAGCTATCCAGGCCGCACTGCAAAGAGCGACCAAGGAGGGCAAGTTACGCCCGAATTCTGTTGATTCGCTGACAGGAGAGAATAGCGGTGATAATCTCGGTCCGGGCACGCCGGTGGTTCATTTTGAACAGTGGGAGAATGATCATATAGATATGCGTCTGATCCTCAAAGGCGGCGGCTGTGAGAATAAGAATATTCAATATTCTCTGCCGACAGAGCTTGAAGGACTTGGACGTGCTGGTCGAGACTTGGACGGTATCCGTAAATGCATTCTGCACGCCGTATATCAGGCACAAGGACAAGGATGTAGTGCCGGATTCATTGGTGTTGGCATCGGTGGGGACAGAACGACGGGCTATGAACTGGCCAAACAGCAATTGTTTCGTACTGTAGAAGATGTGAACCCGAACTCCGATCTACAACGGTTGGAGGATTATATTTTGGATAAAGCGAATGAGCTGGGGATCGGGACAATGGGCTTTGGCGGCGAGGTTACGTTATTAGGCTGCAAGATCGGCGCGGCTAATCGCTTGCCGGCGAGCTTCTTCGTCTCGGTAGCGTACAACTGTTGGGCTTTCCGTCGTCAAGGCGTAGAGATCGATCCAGCTACGGGTGGAATCGATAAATGGATCTATGAACGGGGTAATGAGAAGTCTACACAACAGGCTGTCGCTCAAGTAGCTGACCATGCTACTGAACAGACCGCGGCGTCCCAGTCACGTGAGATCGTGCTACAGACTCCGATTACCGAGGAGCAAATCCGTAGCCTGCGCGTCGGAGATGTCGTTATTATCCAAGGCGAGATGCATACTGGTCGGGATGCTCTGCATAAATATCTGCTTGATCATGATGCGCCGGTGGATCTTAACGGAGCGGTTATTTACCACTGCGGACCGGTAATGCTTAAGGATGAAGAGGGCTGGCATGTGAAGGCAGCCGGACCGACGACAAGTATCCGTGAGGAGCCTTATCAAGCGGAGATTATCAAGAAGTTTGGCATTCGTGCGGTAATCGGCAAAGGCGGAATGGGACCTAGGACGCTTGCGGCACTGAAGGAGCATGGAGGCGTATATTTGAATGCGATCGGTGGGGCGGCACAATATTATGCGGAATGCTTTAAGAAGGTGAACGGAGTTGACTTCCCTGAATTTGGCATTCCGGAAGCGATGTGGCATTTGGAAGTCGAAGGATTTGCTGCGATCGTGACGATGGATTCGCATGGAGATAGCCTGCATGCAGGTGTAGAACAAGCATCGAAGGAGAAGCTGGCTTCTTTTAAAGAAGTCGTATTTAAATAGATGAAGACTTTTCGAACACGATTAACCATCATATTAATGGGCCTGATCGGCATATCGATGCTGGCGGCAGGATTGACGATGGCCCAACTATTTAGAGACTCACATATCCGGGCGCTAGAAGAGAATATGTCCCGGGAAATTGATCTGCTGCAGAGCACGTTCCAATTCAAACCTGTTGACTCGAATAGGGTGGAGGAATATTACTCGGAGCAATCAAGAAAGCTCGAGAATTTGATTGATTCCAGGGTAACCTTTATCGCTCTGGATGGGACAGTAATTGGAGATTCAGAAATGGCCCCTTCTAAGATGGACAATCATTTGCAGCGTAAAGAAATTATCTCGGCGACCAAGGGGGACATCGGCAGTTCGATTCGTTACAGCGAATCGATCGGTGAGAATATGCTCTATGTTGCCAAACATGTCACTTCCGAGGACAGAAGCTTCGATGGCTATATTCGCCTGTCGATGAGTCTGAGAACGGTAGAGAGGGATCTGAATAAAGGCTGGCTTATGATGGTGGGCGGTCTGCTGTTGTTATTCTTAGCCGCAGCTCTGGTCAGCTACCGAATATCGAAAGGATTGACCAAGCCACTGGAGCACATTACTGTGGTGGCGAACCGGATCTCACGGCTCGATTATGATGCGCGCGTTCAATTATCGCGGCGTGATGAGATCGGGCAGCTCGGGATGGCGATCAACCGGATGGCTGGTAGCCTACAAGAGCAAATGAAGGTGATCCGTGATAACGAGGATCTGCTGCAGAGCGTTCTCACGAATATGGCCGGAGGCATTCTGATGGTCGAAGCGGATGGACGCGTCGCTCTTATGAACCGAGAAGCGGAGAACGTCCTGCATGTGAAGCAGGAGAAAATCCTCGGCAAATCGTATCTGGAGCTGAGACGGAATCATGATTTTCAGCAGTTCATGGCTGAGGGCATGGATACGAAGGAGTATCTCAAGGAAGAACGGATCGTATATGATCCAGAACAGCGCACGCTGCAGTTCGAGCGGGTACCGATGTTCGAGGATGATGGCAAGTATCGGGGCATGCTCTTCATGCTGCAGGATGTAACAGAGATCCGCCGTCTGGAGACGATGCGGAGCCAATTTGTCGCTAACGTCTCACATGAATTAAAGACGCCAATCGCCGCGGTGAAGGGCTTCGCTGAGACGCTGCTTAGCGGTGGCGTGGAGGATAAGGAGACAGAACGATCCTTCCTGCAGATTATTTATGATGAAGGAGATCGGCTGAATCGGCTGATCGGTGATATTCTGGATCTGTCGAAGATTGAGTCCAAGCTGATTCCGCTTGAATATTCACCGATTCAGCTGAAGGAATTGATCAACCGAATATACGAAGTGTTGCTTCCGACAGCTTCTCGCAAGTCGATTATTATGAGCAATAATGTTCCGGAGCATCTGTTCCTTGAAGGGGATGAGGATCGGCTCAGGCAAATATTTATGAATCTGTTATCGAATGCGATCAGCTACACACTAGAAGGTGGCAGGGTTAAGGTTGGAGCCGAAATCGTCAATTCAGGTGATGACCATGAGGATGAGCGGGTAAGGATATCTGTGAGTGATACGGGCATCGGGATTCCGAAGAAGGATTTGCCACGTATCTTCGAGCGCTTCTATCGCGTCGATAAGGCGAGATCGCGTAGCTCAGGCGGTACAGGACTCGGGTTATCGATCGTCAAGCATCTGGTCGATCTTCATCACGGGACAATTATGGTGGAGAGCCGGGTCGGCGAGGGAACAACCTTTATCGTCGAACTGCCGATAACACAAAATTTAGCATAAATCTGGTATGTCGTTAATTTTTATCATTATTTTACACTGCGTTAACATTATGGTGCTATGCTGGGCTTGTCAGGAGGAATGGGACCAAGTATGGGGCCCCTTCTCCTGGCTTTATCAGTCCGGTATGGATATGTTAAGTTGTATTGTCATTTTACGAATCGACAGTAGACAGGCATTCTTGAAATATGGGGGTTAATATGACTCAACGACTGCTAGTAATTGAAGATGAACCGACGTTATCAAGGCTTCTTTCTTACAATCTGACCAATGAGGGGTATCAGGTTACGGTTGCGGAAAATGGACAACTTGGCTTTGATACTGCAGCCCAAGGAGAATTTGATCTGATTCTGCTTGATCTGATGCTGCCAGGGATGAACGGATTTGAGGTACTGGCCAAGCTGCGGCAAATGGGTGTGAAGACACCGATTATTATCCTGACCGCGAAGAATGCGGAGGAAGAGGTAGTGCAAGGCTTGAAGTCTGGCGCTGATGATTATATTACCAAGCCGTTCGGCGTGGCTGAGCTGCTAGCCAGGGTTGCGGCGGTGCTGAGAAGGTCGACGGGAATAGAGGAGAGGGAACCTCAGCAGGAGCAGGACGAAGCAAGGATCTCGCTCGGACCGCTGGCGATCTTCCCGGACAAATACGAAGTCGTATTGAATGGTGAAGCGATCACGCTTAGGCCGAAGGAATTCGAGGTTTTGCTCTACTTGGCCCGTAAGCCAGGGGTGGTGCTTACGCGTGACGACCTGATGAACTCGGTATGGGGCTTTGATTATATCGGTGGACAGCGTACGGTGGACGTTCATGTCAGCTCGCTGCGGAAGAAGCTAGAGCTTGATCCGGAATCGGTGCACATCGACTCGATTCGCGGTGTTGGATATAAGCTGGTTGTAAATAAGAAGAAGGGTGCTCTGCATGGGTAATCATTCCATGGGGCACCTCTTTTTTTGAGCCTTCAATCCTATTTTGAGTAATTTTACATAGTTCTTAAGGATCACTAACATTCTGCGAACTAAAGAGTATTAAAATGTAAAAAAACATGTATATACATACCATTGAGGAGTGGTTGAGCATGGGATACGATACGTTGGTAATGGAGCCGCAAGTGCAGGAAAGCAAGCTAGACGAATCGCGGGACATGAAAAATGGCCATCCAGAGGTAGCTACGGTTGAGAAAAGTCAGATCGAGATCGCTTCGTATACGAGGAATGTTCCAGCTATATCCGATAGTACATCATGCCAGCAAGTTCTGCATATATTTCAAAATAGTCCTGCCGTTCCGTGTGTAGTCTCTTGTGACGATAGTAACGTACCAACTGGATTGATCATGCGCGACAAATTTTATAAGCATCTTGCCAGCCGGTTTGCTGCAGATTTATTCTATGATCGCCCTGCAGTCATGTTCGCGGAGAAGGAGCCGCTCATTTGCGAGAGATCCACTCCTGCACGTACGCTGCTGGACGCTGCTCTTAAACGTCATGATGCCGAATTCTATGATTGTCTGATTGTGACGAAGCAGAGGAAATTGTTCGGAGTCTTGTCGACCCAGGATCTGATGCTAATCTCACGAGAATTGGAACGCATGACCGATCAGCTTCGCAGCACTGTAATTCAGGAAAGCCAAAGTCATGTAATGGAAATTGCCAGCTCGGTCCAGCAAGTATCATCGATCTCTCAGTTAAGTCTGAGTGAGTCGCAGAAGATGAGCCATCTGGCGAAGACGGGCCGTTCCGAGCTAGAGGAGCTTAAGACTTCATTCTCTCATGTGCTGGAGATGATGAAGCAGCAGCAAGGTCTTGTAACCCAGTTGCTTGAGCAGACGGATGAAATCTCATCTTTTACAGCCTCGATCCGGGAGCTGTCGGAACGTAGTAAAATACTTGCTATCAATGCTTCGATCGAATCTGCACGAGCGGGTGCATATGGTCAAGGTTTCTCCGTAGTGGCTAATGAGATGCGCCAACTAGCCCAATCGACCAAGCAATTCTCCGAGGATATCGGACATGGTTTGGATATTATCCATACCTTAATCGAGCAGACGGCTTCTGCCGTATCGTCAACTTCTTATGAGATGAGCGTAAGCAATGAGCGTGTAGGTAAAGCAGATGAGACCTTCCGTGATCTGGCGGACTCGGCCGATATCGCCAAGGACCGCGGCAGGGAGATGTCAGATTCCTCTACTGAAGCGACAAGGATTACAGGGGATGTGCTTTATAATCTGACCTCACTTATGTAGAAAAAAGTCCACTTTTGATAATTAAGTATGAAACTGAATTTTTTGAACTCATAATGATCACACTCATTAATAATCTTACGAAGCAGTTTTTACATTGCGTTTACATTTCCGGACATTCTCTTTTACATAAGTGAGATACAATAAGGCAATGTGAAGGTTTAACTAAAGAAGGTGGATGAGATGGCAACGATAACAGCACCAAATGCAGTATCGACGGCAACGGCTATACAAATTGAACAATTAAATTTATTTTATAATCAGTTTCAAGCTCTCAAGAATATGTCACTCGATATTCCTGAGAAGGCAATTACGGCCTTTATCGGTCCGTCTGGCTGTGGAAAGTCCACGCTGCTTCGAACGTTGAATCGAATGAATGATATGATTCCCGGAACCCGAGTTGAAGGAGCCGTACGTATCGGCGGCAAAGATATTTACGGTGAGGACGTAGAAGTCGAGACACTCAGGAAGCAGGTCGGTATGGTATTTCAGCAGCCGAACCCTTTTCCAAAATCGATTTATGATAATGTTGCCTACGGTCCGCGTCTGCACGGAATTATGAATAAGACCGAGCTAGATGAAATTGTGGAGCAGAGCCTGCGCCAATCCGTTCTGTGGGATGAGGTTAAGGATTTCTTGAAGAAATCTGCCTTAAGCTTGTCCGGTGGACAGCAGCAGCGCTTGTGTATCGCCAGAGCGATTGCCGTGCATCCTGACATTCTATTGATGGATGAAGCGACTGCCGCCCTTGACCCGATCTCTACACTCAAGATCGAGGAACTGGTTCAACAGCTGAAAGATAAATACACGATAGTTATGGTCACACACAATATGCACCAAGCGGCCAGAGTATCGGATAAGACTGTATTTTTCCTGAATGGTGAGATTATTGAAGCTGATGAGACGAGCAAATTGTTCTCGACGCCACAGGATTCTCGTACTGAGGATTACATTTCCGGCCGCTTCGGTTGACATAAGGAGGATTATGAATGATACAAAGACGAGAGTTTGATCAGAATTTGAATGAGCTCCGTGAATTGCTGCAGAAGATGGGGGAACATGTGGAGCATGCGCTGGTTGAAGCCGTTGCTGCTTTGAAGAGTCTGGATTCCAAGCGGGCCAAAGACATCATAGATCGTGACCGTGAGCTGAACCAGATGGAGGAGCAGGTGATGGAGATCGGCTCGCGTCTTATCGTTACACAGCAGCCGGTAGCTAAGGATTTGCGTAGAATTTTAGTTGCTTTCCGGATCTCCAGTGACTTGGAACGGATGGGGGATCTAGCGATTGATATCGCCAAGGTGACGCTTCGTCTTGAAGGTCAGACATTGATCAAGCCGCTTGTGGACATTCCAAAACTTGCCGAGCTCGTTGTAGTAATGATTCAAGAGTCGCTGCAATCCTATCTTGACGAGAATACGGACCTGGCTTACAAAATGGCTAAAGACGATGATGAAGTCGATCATCTGTACAGTCAGACTATAACCGATCTGTATAAGATTATTATTGATCATCCAGAATCGCTGCATCAGGCCATGTCCTTAACCTTGGTCGGCCGTTATATCGAACGGATTGCCGATCACGCTACGAATATCGGGGAGAGTGCCGTATATTTAGTGACAGGGCATCGTCCTGACCTTAATCACTAATTGCATACCATTTTTGTCGAAAAGTGCCGGATCATTCTCCGGCGCTTTCTTTTTTATTATAGGGATGCCATGTGTTAGAATATAAGGAAGTAGTATCTATAAGAGATTGTTTATGAACACGCACTATAAGGACGAGGTGTCACATGGAAAAATTGATTCTTATTGATGGGAATAGTATTATATATCGTGCTTTCTTTGCGATGCCGCCTCTGACCAGCTCCAGTGGCGTGCATACGAATGCGGTTTATGGCTTCACCAATATGCTGTTGCGTTTGCTCCAGGAGGAGGAGCCCAGTCATATTCTGGTGGCTTTTGATGCGGGTAAGGAGACGTTCCGCCATGAAGGCTATCAGGACTATAAAGGTGGCCGCGAGAAGACTCCACCAGAGTTGTCTGAGCAATTTCCAATTATGCGCGAGCTGCTCCAAAGCTTCGGGATTGCTTGGTTCGAGCTGCCCGGCTATGAGGCCGACGATATTATCGGAACGATGAGTAAGCAAGCCGAAGAAGCCGGGAACAATGTGCTGGTCGTCACCGGTGACAAGGACATGCTCCAGCTTGTCTCGGATCGGGTGAAGGTGGCGCTTACTCGTAAAGGAATCACCGAGGTTGAGCCTTACGGTGTTCAAGAGATAGAAGAGAGATATGGTCTGCGTCCGGAGCAGATTATTGATTTGAAAGGCCTCATGGGAGACGCATCTGATAACATCCCCGGTGTTCCGGGAATCGGTGAGAAGACCGCTCTGAAGCTGCTTCATCAGTTCGGATCAGTAGAGGAAGTTTTGGCCCGTACGGATGAATTGAAGGGTAAGATGAAGGAAAATCTGGTGAGCCATGCGGAAGATGCCCGGATGAGCAAGCAGCTGGCGACGATATTCCGCGAGGTTCCTGTCGAGCGTTCCTGGGGTGACATGGCCTTCAGCGGAGTATTGGGAGAACCAGCGGCGCAAATGCTGCGCAAGCTGGAGTTCAAATCGCTGCTTGAGCGCCTATCCTTCGCTCACGGCAGTGACGAAGAGGCAGAAAACGGAGGCCAGAGCCTGAAAGAGGTACAGGTTACGATCATCAATGCTGAGACGATACAGCAGCTTGTTGAGGCGTTGCCGCAGGTGCAGAATATGATGGTGGAGTCCTATGGGGAGAATCCGCATCAAGCGGTTTTAATGGGTGTCATTCTATCAACAGAGGACCATCATTTCTACCTGAGCCCGGAAATATTACAGGCTGAGTATGCGTCGCCAGTCATTAAATGGCTTGGTGATGAGAGTATCAAGAAGCATGGCTATGATCTGCATCGAGCAGATCTTACCTTGCATTGGCAGGGGGTAGCCTTTGGTGGAGCCGAGTATGATATTCAGCTTGCTGCCTATTTACTGGACCCGACAAATAATGACCAGACCGTAAGCGGCCTAGCTGCGAAGTATGGTATTGGGGCCGTTGCGGCAGATGAAGAGGTATATGGAAAAGGAGCCAAGTTCAAGGTTCCTGACCAGGATCGGCTTAGTCAGCATTTAGCACGTAAGAGTGCGGCTCTATTGCAGATTTTGCCGCTGCAGAAGGAAGAACTCGAACAGGTTGAAATGAATCGCTTGTTCTATGAGTTAGAGATGCCGCTATCGCGGATTCTGGCTGATATGGAGAAGCAGGGCGTGGCTGTGAACCGTGATACCTTAATCGATTTAGGGGCCGAGTTCGAGGCGCAGATTAGCACGCTTATTGCGAAGATCTATGAAAGAGCCGGATTGGAATTTAATTTGAACTCGCCGAAGCAATTGGGTGAGGTTCTGTTTGATAAGCTACAGCTTCCAGTGATCAAGAAGACGAAGACCGGGTACTCTACGGATGCCGAGGTGCTGGAGAAGCTGGCGCCTTATCATGATATTGTGCAGTATATCCTGGAATATCGTCAGCTTGCCAAGCTGCAGTCTACTTATATCGAAGGATTGCTTAAGGAAATTCATCCGAAGACGGGAAAAGTGCATACTTATTTCCGGCAGACAATCGCTGCAACTGGCCGTTTAAGTAGTCAGTTCCCGAATTTGCAGAACATTCCGATTCGACTGGAGGAAGGACGGAAGATCCGCAAAGCATTTATTCCTTCGGAAGAAGGCTGGTTCATGTTATCTGCCGACTATTCTCAGATCGAGCTGCGCGTCCTTGCGCATATTTCGAGGGATAAGGGCTTGCAGGAGGCTTTCCTGCATGATATGGACATCCACACGAAGACTGCGATGGATGTATTCGGGGTCGCTGCCGATCAGGTAGATGCAAATATGCGTCGTTCTGCCAAAGCAGTCAATTTCGGGATTGTATATGGGATTAGCGATTATGGCCTATCCCAGAATTTGAATATAACACGTAAGGAAGCGGCAAGATTTATCGATCAATATTTTGACGCCTTCGAGGGTGTTCGTGCTTATATGGATGACATTGTTAAGGAAGCGAAGCATAATGGCTATGTAAAAACATTGCTGGAGCGCCGACGTTATTTGCCGGAGATTAATGCTTCTAACTTCAATCTGCGTTCATTCGCGGAGCGTACAGCGATGAATACGCCAATCCAAGGAACAGCCGCGGATATTATTAAGTTGGCTATGATCCTGATGGATGATGCGTTGCGGGAACATAACTTAAAGAGCCGCATGCTGCTTCAGGTACACGATGAATTGGTTTTTGAGGTTCCGCCTGAGGAGATGGAGCTTATGACAACGCTTGTCCCTAGGACGATGGAACGGGCACTTGAATTGTTAGTACCGCTTAAGGCTGAGGTTAGCAGCGGTGTGAATTGGTATGAAGCAAAATGATCAGGAACCTGTTGAAATAGATGAGGTGAAATAGAATATGCCGGAATTACCGGAGGTAGAGACGGTTAGAAGAACATTGTCGGAACTTGTTGTTGGCAAGACAATTCAGTCGGTTACGGTATCATTGCCGCGAATTATTCAAAAGCCCGATGATATCAGACAGTTTGAGATGGATCTTGCGGGGCATCGTATTTTGGAGATGGGCCGCAGAGGGAAGTTTTTGCGCTTTATTATGGACGGAGTTGTTCTCGTCTCTCATTTGAGAATGGAAGGACGTTACGGTCTGTATCATAGCAGTGATCCGGTTGAGAAGCATACGCATGTTATTTTCCATTTTACAGATGGAACGGAGCTTAGATATAAGGATGTGCGTCAGTTCGGGACGATGCATTTATTCGCGGCCGGAGATGAGTTCAATCACAAACCTTTGTCTAAGCTGGGACTTGAACCGCTGGATGATTCGTTTACGTACGAGGCTTTCCGCGATGTTATGGCTAAACGAACGACAAAAATTAAGGTGGCGCTCTTGAACCAGGAATATGTGGTGGGGCTTGGCAATATTTATGTAGATGAGGCGTTGTTCCGTGCCGGGATTCATCCTGAGACTCCAGCTTGCGAACTAAGTGATGATCTGCTTCGCAAGCTCCATACCATGATCTTGGAGACATTAAATGAAGCGGTTGAAGCTGGTGGGTCCTCCATTAAGTCCTATGTAAATGGACAGGGAGAGATGGGAATGTTCCAGCAATCGCTACGCATCTATGGACGGAAGGATGAGTCATGCGTAGTCTGTGGTCACCCCGTCGAGAAGACGGTCGTTGGAGGCCGCGGAACGCATTACTGCCCAAGCTGTCAGCCTTTGAAGCGGACAAGCATTAAAAGGACTAAATCCAAACATTCCACAGCTTCTTCGAATTCTAAAGTCGACGGTGAGGTGAGAGGATGAATATCGGACTAACCGGTGGGATAGCAACCGGAAAGAGCACGGTCTCTCATATGCTTGTGTCCTTAGGAGCAGAGCTGATCGATGCCGATGTCATCGCCAGAGGAATCATGGAGCCGGGGCACCCGGTTCTTGCTAAAGTTGCTGAGCATTTCGGAGAGGATATTCTGAATCCGGACGGAACTTTGAATCGCAAGCAGCTTGGGGCAGTTGTATTCTCGGATCCAGAGCAGCGTAAAGTGCTGAATGAATTGACTCATCCAGCAATCCGCAACGAGATGGCAGCGAGAATGAAAGCACTGGAAGCGGCTGATCCTCATCGCCTGGTCGTTTGTGATATTCCTCTGCTATATGAATCGGGACAGGAAGGGCTCTATGAGCAGATTATGGTCGTATATGTTCCAAGGGAAGTTCAGCTAGAACGATTGATGGAACGTGACAATCTTACTTTGGAACAGGCAAGTTCAAGGCTGGCAGCACAGATGGATATAGAATTGAAGAAGAGTAAAGCCGATGTTCTGATTGACAACCATTATGGATTGGATGAGACGAAGCATCAAATCGAGAAATTCTGGCGGGAAAAGGTTTCTATATGAGGTTGCTGCGGAAGAAGAGAGTGCTGCTTTTGCTGTTTCTTGGTTTTGTTGCCATTTTGTTTTTTAATTCCGCATGGTTATCCATGTTCTATCCGATCTATTATAAAGAAGAGATTAAGCAGCATGCGCAGGAGAATGGTCTGGATCCGTTGATCGTGGCTGCGATTATCAAGGCGGAATCAAACTATAAAGTAGGTGCCGAATCGAGGAAGGGTGCGCTCGGCATCATGCAGATTATGCCAGGCACGGCCGAATGGATTATTGATCAGGCTAAGTATGAAAAAGTACATCTTGATCAAGTAAAGAACGAGATTGATGTAAATGTCCGAATTGGAACTTGGTATTTGAATTATTTATCAGAGCAATTTGACGGAAATATAATTGCTGTGATCGCGGCCTACAATGCAGGTCCTACTCATGTGAAAAACTGGATTAAGAGCAAGAGATGGGACGGTCAGTTGAATACTGTCGACGACATACCTTTTCCGGAGACAAGGAATTATGTCCTTCGGGTAACTCATTATTATAAACAATATTCCGAGATATATGATGATTTTTAAGGAAAGCCTCGGTTACAATAGATAAGGAAAGCACCAAAAGGCTTCAGAGCCTTTCAATGCTTTCCTGAGAGGTTACTTATTTGAATTGGCCTGCCAATTGTTGTTCGGCGATTGTTACCAAACGTTTAGTAATGTAACCACCGATCGAACCGTTTTCGTAAGAAGTCAGGTTACCAGCGTATCCATCTTGTGGGAAATTAATGCCAAGCTCTTGAGCAACTTCGTATTTCATTTGCTCGAGTGCACCGGAAGCTTGTTTTACTACCAGGTTGTTAGAGTTAGAATTTTGCGCCATTGTTGTTCACCTCCTTGCGGTTGGTAACAGTATTATGCTCCGGTATTTGAAACTTCATTACTGATTTTTTTAGTTATTTATTGGTAGTCTTATTTCCAGTCTTACTTGCAGGAATAACAGTTAACAGAAGCAGAAGGGAGACATTTTTGCGTGAGATGTCCGTATTGTGACTATATGGGGACGAAGGTGCTTGATTCGAGGCCAGCTAACGAGAATCGCTCGATCCGCCGCCGTCGTGAATGTGAGAAATGCAGCCGACGTTTTACTACCTTTGAGATGGTGGAGGAAATGCCGCTCATCGTCATTAAGAAAGACGGCAGCCGCGAGGAATTCAATCGCGATAAGCTGCTTAGAGGACTGATGCGTGCTTGTGAGAAAAGACCGGTATCCGTGGAGCAATTGGAGTCTGCCGTATCCGCGGTAGAGCGTCAGATGCGCCACTCTGCGAACGCAGAAGTGGAAAGCCGTGAGATCGGCGAATTGGTCATGGAACAGCTGTATCCGGTTGATGAGGTTGCTTATGTCCGATTCGCCTCGGTATATCGTCAATTCAAGGATATTAACATGTTCATGAAGGAATTGAACAGCTTGCTCTCCAAGCCTGCGAGCGAGGAGTAAGCGGGAGGCCGCCCTCAAAGGGGGAATGTCATCGCACGACGGTGGTCAACTACATTCAGATGCTTATCATACCCACGAGATCAAGATCCGCGTAAGACAAGCTGTTCATTATAAAAGAGTGTTGCCTTAAAGTTCAGGCAGCACTCTTTTTTTATTTCATAACATTCTAACGGAAATCAGTGCCGTTATTTGTCTTAAAAGGCTCGATTTTGAATTCTAACGGAAATGGAGTACCTTAATTGAAGTTTTTCAGCAGAATAAGGGTAGACTATCCTTAAATAGAGGATCTGATTTCCGTTACAATCTCAAGAAGAGCGAATTCGGCAAAATAGAGGCTGTGATTTCCGTTAGAGCTGGCGCACCAACGACACCCACGCCCTAACTACACCAACGATACCAACAGCGCTAACATTACCAATGACACTAACAGCACTAACAGCCCACCGCTACCAACTACACTAACAGCACTAACTATCCCAACCCGTATGTTGATAACGCTGAGCTCCGCTGGTGATGGTGAGCTGATTTTGATCCACTAATCGATGAAGAAAGGGACTAACGGAAACCAGTGCCTTTATTTGGCCTGAAAGGGCGGTTTTTGAATTCTAACGGAAATGGAGTACCTTAATTAAAGTTTTTCAGCAGAATAAGGGTAGACTATCCTCAAATAGAGGATCTAATTTCCGTTACAATCTCAAGAAGAGCGAATTCGTCAAAATAGAGGCTGTGATTTCCGTTAGAGCTGGCGCACCAACTACACTAACTACACTAACTACACCAACCTGTATGTTCGATAACGCTGAGCTCCGCTGGCGATGGCGAGCCGATTTTGGTTCACTAATCGATGAAGAATCGATCTCTCGTATGCCGATCGGATAGCCGTAAATGAGCTGCAAGCTCTTTAGGAGTGAACGGCCGCGGCGTTCGACGAGCAAATCGTATTATTTCTGCTTCAACCCAGTCTAGCTGTGGTGAGACCTCCAATGAAAGAAATTTGCTTACGAAAGAAAGCACCAGCTGCTTGCAAACGCCGGGATCGTCACGGATAGACAGATAAGCAATCGGAAGGAAATACCAATCATCAAGGACAAGCAGGGCTTGCTTCATGCAGAGATCCTTAAACCTAGCAACCTCCACATCCCTGGCATGGGATCGATAACCATGAATCTCTATGCAGCCCTTAACTCCACCTGGCATGTAAGCAAGATCCAAATAGCGATACCCGTTATTGAAGTCACGTAGTTCATATTCAGGGTACAGGTGATCCAGATTGCCGACAGCAGGAAACCAGATCGAGCGCAAAAATTCAACGGTTCCATGTCCTAGCCCATTTTGCAATAGTTCTCTCCTTCTCGTACCCTTCTCCTCGTGAATTTGCTGTTGTAGCCACGCATCATAAACTGGTTCAAATAAACTCATCTTCTTCCCCCTCACCTCAAGAGTAATAAAAAAGCCGCCTCAACACATTGGCTCCTAAGAGCTGTGTGTCAAAGCGGCATGTGCTTCATGTCCGACATGTTTAAATTACCCTATTTATACAGATGAATCAAGAACAATAAGGACGTGGAAGAAAGCTGCTGGCAGGGGAACAGCTACGAGAACGATCAAGGCTGGCTGTCTCTCATCAGTCTACAAAAGGTCGTGAAAGTGATAGCTAATTGGTCGGCAGGCTGTTACGAAGCGTCGTCTCACTGTCCTATATCATGAATCTATCCTACGGAGAAAAGAAGGGGATGAGGTAAGACCGACTTCCGGAGGTATACAGACTGCGGAGTTCGAGTGGCTTTAATTCATATTTATATAGGAAAAGCGAATAAAGATATCAGTTATGCAAATAATGCAGCCAGAGGGCTGCATTATTTTTGAGCGACCGAATGACCGTGTCTTGAAGATCAATAATTTTACACTCCGTTTACAAAACGAAAACATGGCTTTGATAATAGGCTTCTATAATCAGAGTATACAAACAAATGAGGGGGAAACATGAATCATGAAAAAGAGTATGTTGTTGGTTTTAACGATTATTTTAACTTTAACGCTGGCTGCTTGTGGTCAAGGAAGCAGTTCTAATAATAAGACAGCGAATTCTTCGGACAACTCGTCTACAGGAAATTCCACGAACAGTGGCAACAAGACTGAGCTCTCCGGTTCTATCCTTGCAGTAGGTTCATCGGCATTGCAGCCGCTTGTTGAACAAGCTAGCCAAAGCTTCATGGATCTGAATCCGAAGGTATCGATTCAAGTGCAAGGTGGAGGTAGTGGAACAGGGTTGACGCAAGTATCCGGAGGACAAGCGGATATCGGTAACTCCGACGTATTTGCTGCTGAGAAGTTGGAAGCAGGTCCTGCAGCAGAGTTGGTTGACCATCAAGTTGCTGTAGTAGGTATGGCAACCGTAGTTAACCCAGAAATTACAGTAGATAATCTGACTAAAGATCAGTTAGTTAAAATCTTCAAAGGTGAAATTACAAACTGGAAGGATCTTGGCGGCGCAGATCAAAAAATCCAAATCATCAACCGTCCATCCAGCTCCGGTACACGTGCAACATTCGAGAAATATGCATTAGGTACGAAGACTGAAGACTTGGCAGGCGCGATTCAAGAGGATTCCTCAGGTACGGTTAAGAAGCTGGTTAAAGAAACACCAGGAGCTATCGGCTACCTTGCGCTCTCTTATCTTGATGACTCCATCAAAGCTGTGAAGTATGAAGGTGTAGATCCGACTGAAGATAATGTTGCGAATGGTACTTATCCGGTATGGGCTTACGAGCATATGTACACGAAGGGTGAGCCAAATGAAATCGTGAAGGCTTTCCTGGACTACATGACCTCTGATGAAGTACAAAATAAAGATGTTGTCGAGCTTGGATATATCCCAGCTAGCAAAATGCAAGTAACACGCGATATCGATGGCAACATCACTAAGTAATAATTGACAACATAATTTAAGTACTTAAGGAGGCGGATTTCCTGCCTCTTTAAGTGCTGTGTAAAGGGAGAGGTCTATGAGTCAGTCCGGTGGAAAACAAAAAGTCAAACAGCATGTTATCGAAGAATGGACCGGAAAAATATTAACCTCCTTTTGTATCGTCCTGCTCGTTGTAATTATTTTCTCCATGGTATACTTTGTGGCGACAAAAGGATTGAGTGCATTTTTTCAAAACGGAATTAAAATCAGTGAAATATTCGGAACGACCTGGAAACCGGATGGAGAGCCACCTCTTTTCGGTGCTTTGCCGTTTATCATAGGCTCATTCAGTACTTCCCTGCTGGCTGCTGTCATTGCTGCACCGCTTGGCGTCAGCGCGGCATTATTTATGGTCGAGATTATGCCTAATATCGGGAGAAAATATTTGCAGCCGGTGATCGAGCTGTTAGCCGGAATACCTTCGGTAGTATATGGCTTCGTCGGCCTTAGTGTTATCGTACCGTTCTACCGCACTATTTTCCCAGGTCAGGGTCTTGGTATTGCTGCGGGTGCGACGGTACTCTCGATTATGATTCTGCCTACCATCACGTCGATCGCGACCGATGCGCTCGCTTCTCTTCCGGCCGGACTGAAGGAGGGCTCCTATGCGCTTGGAGCGACTAGGTGGCAGACGCTGTCGCGTACGGTCATTCCAACGACGATGCCTGCGCTTATGACAGGGATCGTGCTTGGAATGGCGCGTGCTTTCGGTGAAGCTTTGGCCGTCCAGATGGTTATCGGTAACGCACCGCATATCCCTAAATCTCTATTTGAATCGACTTCAACATTGACGAGTGTCATCACACTCAGCATGGGTAATACAGTAATGGGCTCAATGCAAAATAATGTACTGTGGACGTTGGCGTTGATTCTGATGCTGATGACCTTCGTCTTCGTCTTTATTGTCCGCCGGCTTGAAAGGAGAGCACAGCGATGAGTGCTAAAACAAAAGATAAAGTAGCTACCGCCGTTATTGTCACTCTGGCTGGGATTATCGTCCTTATCATGGCCGGTTTGCTCGGCTTCATTCTGGTCCGAGGACTCGGACATGTCAGCTTCCACTTCTTGACCTCTGCACCGCAGACGATCAAGGAGGGCGGGGGGATCGGGCCGCAGTTATTTAATTCCTTATTCCTGCTTGTATTAACTATGATCATTACGGTCCCTTTAGGTCTTGGCGCGGGTATCTATATGAGTGAATATGCCAAGCCAGGTAAAATTACAGATACGATTCGTCTGATTGTCGAAGTGCTCTCTTCTTTCCCATCGATTGTAGTTGGCTTGTTCGGTTTGCTCGTCATTGTAAATACTTTTGGACTTGGCTTCTCACTGTTCTCCGGCGCGCTTGCCTTGACCGTCTTCAATTTGCCGCTGATGGTACGGATTACGGAACAGGGCATGTCCGGTGTTCCTGCTGCACAGAAGGAAGCGAGTCTTGCGCTCGGTATTTCCAAATGGAAGACGATCAAATCCATTATGCTGCCGATTTCGATGCCAGTGATATTGACCGGAACCATTCTAGCAGCTGGCCGGGTATTCGGTGAAGCCGCAGCTTTGTTATTCACGGCAGGAATGAGTAGTCCAAGACTGGATTTCACCAATTGGAATCCGCTCAGCCCAACTTCGCCGCTGAATCCTTTCCGTCCGGCTGAGACACTGGCTGTACACATCTGGAAGATCAATTCTGAGGGGCTGGCCCCGGATGCTCCGCAGATTGCCGCTGGTGCTTCCGCTGTGCTGATTTTGACGGTGCTTATCTTCAACCTGCTGGCACGCTGGGTTGGTCGTCTCATGCTGAAGAAATTTACGGCTGCGAAATAGGAGGGCTTCCATGCAAAATATAGAATTGTCTACAAAAGATTTGAATGTATTCTATGGTGAGAAACATGCGGTTAAGCAAATCTCACTGGACTTTGCCTCCAAGCAGGTCACGGCTCTGATCGGTCCTTCCGGCTGCGGTAAATCGACTTTCCTGCGCAGTCTTAACCGGATGAACGATCTGATTGAAGGATCTCGCATTACCGGAGAGATCTGGATCGGCAATGAGAATATTAATGATCCGAAGACTGACGTGGTACTGCTGCGGCAGAGGATTGGGATGGTATGGCAGCGTCCGAATCCGTTCCATAAATCGATCTATGAGAATATCGCTTTTGGTCCGCGCTATCACGGCATTCGCGACCGTAAGAAGCTGGATCAGATTGTGGAGGAATCATTGGTCAAGGCCGCACTGTGGGAGGAGACCAAGGATCGTCTACATCAGTCTGCATTATCCTTGTCAGGAGGCCAGCAGCAGCGTCTCTGCATTGCCAGATCGATAGCGGTTAGTCCTAGCATCATATTGATGGATGAGCCTTCATCTGCACTAGATCCGGTATCTTCGGCGAAGATTGAAGAACTGATCGCTGAGCTGAAGGAGGAATACTGCATTATCATCGTTACCCATAATATGCAGCAGGCCGCTCGTGTATCGGATAAGACTGCATTCTTCTTAATGGGAGAACTCGTGGAGTATGATGAGACGAGTATGATCTTTACGAACCCATCGGATCAGCGGACTGATGATTATATATCTGGTAGATTTGGTTAATTCGATATAAAATACAAGGACCCTCATTCCCGTAAAATGGCGTGGATAAGGGTCTTTTTGCATACGTGGCCTCTTTTTTGTTTTAAGTGGTTAGAGTACAATAGAGATTAGTTCTAAATGTTAGAGCAGCAAAGTTATTACCAACAATTCATATAAGACTAATGGAAGAATAACATCGTTGAACGATGGTCCATGGAGCCCGCGCGGTTGCGGATACCCATCATAATGTCCGTGTCCATCCCAGTTCCATGGGTGACCATCGTGATGCCCGTCGTGATGCCCGCCATGATGCCCCATATGATGTCCATGATCATGGCCGTGATCATGCCAGTGATCCCAATGATCATGACCATGCCATTGTCCGTCTCCTGGAGAACCAGGAAGGCTGAGGAACAATAATCCGCCATCAAGGTGGATTAGTTGGCCTTCATACGTTACACCGTCGATGGTTTGAACTCGGACGTTCCGATTGACATATTGTTTGCCGACGCGATGCATCTGGTCTCTGAAATCTTTAACGGATTTGACAGTGTTGGGATGAGCCTCATAAATCACTTGGTTTTGCCCTAATGCCATAGCTAATAACCTCCACTTGGTCGTATTTCCTTCTGGCTCATCATATGTAGGAAGGACTGGGGAGGTGCCTATATATTTTAGACTATGGTCCAGTATATATTTAAGACCTGAGACTGTTTAGAATAGCTGCATTTAAGTTCATACTAAGGTCTAACTCTATTGAACGAGCAGGAGATTGGATTCAAATGAATGTATTGGATTGGATAGAACGAATGTTTGAACAATATGGATATTTTGTGTTATTGCTCGGATTACCAGTTGATTTCATTGCCTTACCGTTGCCGCCAGGTCAGACGACGTTGACGTATACAGGATATCTGGTCTACAAAGGGGTGCTGGACCTGCTGCCTGCCATATTCATGGCCTATGCCGGTTCTGTCATCGGAATTACGGTGACCTATGTGCTTGGGTATCAGATTGGGGCCCCGATTATAGAACGGTTCGGGAAGTGGGTGCTGGTTAAGCCTGCCCATTTGGAAAGAACGAGAAGAATCTACGAGAAATACGGCAATAAAATGCTGTTCATTAGCTTTTTTGTCCCTGGAGTTAGACAATTTTTTGGCTATTTTGTTGGCATCATTCGTATTCCTTTTCGAACCTTTGCTCTGTTTGCCTACCCTGGAGCGGCGATATGGGTGCTTGCATTTATTGGCATCGGGAACATATTTGGCGAGCAGTGGCAGCGGATTTTTATGCTGGTTCAGCGATATCTAGGCTTTTTCTTCGCCGCTCTTGGCATTATTGTGCTGACGATCCTGATTGTACGCTGGCGCAAATGGTGGCTAAAGAAGCCTAATAATAAGCCGATGCAGTGACATGGCCCGAAAAGAGTGAAAAGCGTCAGACATTGTCTGGCGCTTTTTTGTGTGAGCTAGCTGTCCCCTTGTTCGGACTTGTTCCCTCTTCCTTGGCTTTTACGAGTGCCAGAAATGCGAAAAGACTTGCCAAGGTTTCAAATCCAGCCCCGATTATCGCCAAATCATCCGATGAGACCTCTTCTTCGTTAATGATATTCTGCATTCCGATCTGGTTAAGAAGTTGTGTCTGCCTCCTTCTTGGCAAGCCTATCACCTGCTTTAATGGTTTTACTGTATGGTATGCAGTAGAAGCAAGGTTTGAATAGGCAGGTCAGCATGCAGTTGATCGACTAAAGTCAAAAATATACAAAACACTAAAGTAGCCCGTTCGTTTAAGCTCGTCGTTTCATAAGATGTTCTATACTCGAAAAGGGAGGTATAGACATGTCAGGTTGTGGAGAGGTCGGCGGCATCGGCGGCGGAGGTCTGTGGGGATCCACAGGAGCCATTTTGGTTTTGTTTATTCTGCTCGTTATTATTACTAGTACGTTCTGTTTCTAAATAATTGCCAATAAAGAAGCAGGTCCTGTCATGACAGGGCCTGCTTTTTTGGAATTGGGCTATCGAAGTGGAGATTAGCTGTGTGAAGGGAACATGGCTTCTAATGCTGGGCAAGGCTGTCTTTCCAAGAAGTCGGCAAGTTTGTCAGGCATGTTCTTGTATATATCTTTAAGTACTGTGCCTTTATAAATATTACCGATGATCACCGGATAGCATAGCTCTGAGATCAGTACATCGCCGTTGCCGTGCAGATGCAATTGCTTCTTCCCTTCAATACAGTTGGAGAAGTAGACTCCTGGTTGTTCCTCAAAGCCAAGTTCTTGAGCGAAGCGATCCATACAGGTGAAATAAATAGTGCTGTCCTCTCTACGATGGGCAATGAGCTCTTGAACGGCTTTCTTCAGATCTTCGCGGGCAGCAATCGCTGACCAGCCACTATGGCCCATGCTGATACTGTTCTGGATTTCATGCGTACGCACACCAAGTGCGTATACATGATCTGCGATTTCCGTCAGATGGTGAGTTGTCTCTTCAAACAGTAGTGTCTCCAGCACAGTATCGAAGGAAGCTTGGGCACAAAGAGCGATATTTTCCCTTATTTTCGTATATACGCTTGGATGCAGCTTGTAATATCGGGAGAACTCTTCGGCGGTTGTGAAGTTAAAGGAGATATGAATCGTCGTTACTCCGGCCTCCTCTAATTGCTGCACGCGAGTGGCATTAAGCAGGCTGGCATTGGTGTTGAGTTGGGTCTCGATGCCATGCGTCGAGCAATATCTGACAATGTCCAGACAATCCTGATATTTCAAAGTTACTTCGCCACCGGATAGTCGTACTCTGCGAATCGTAGGGACATCCTGGAGAATGGAGATAACCTCTTTGGCGCCAATGCTCTGATTGTCATCCCGGCTATATGCACAGCAGTAGCTGCACTTGAAATTGCAGTTGGATGTTACGCCAACCTCAAGGGCTTCCAGATCATAATGGTTCGGATTTTCTAATTCAAGGAATTTATATTTCACTCTTACCGGCTCCTAAATAGATAGATTTGGTGTCGTTAGTATAACTAACCAACCTAAGTGATTATATAGCTTATGGAGCGGATATATGTATGAGGTTTTTAATAGGATGGCCGGGTGAAACCCCCATCTTTCAACCTATTGCGACAGAGCTAGATAAGTATAATGAATGGAGAAATATAGTTCTAATATATTATTTTACAAAAAAATAACACATTTTCCCTAAAATCGGCTATAATAAACATGTCATCAAAACTAAAAACATTATAACCTTATATTCATTACTGTCTTCTTTTTTTCCTCTTTTTTATTCATTAATTGTCTTTTCTTCGGTTTTTTCGCGTTGTTTTATTCCAAATTATCTCTCTATTTATGGCTTTGGTAGATTTATGGTGTATATAAATCCGTATTTCGGGTTTATATAGAATTTATGTGTCTGTGGAAGAAGTTAAGGTTTTAAACATCAGGAATGCAGGCATTTATTAATTATGCGCAAAAGGAGGGATCGAGCTCTTTTTTAGCAAGCGAGGCAATAAGTCAGTTCGAGTCATGGTTCATCCAATTTTAAAAGGAGGTATTAGAATGATTAGTTCAATTCGTTTATCTCGTTCTATGACAATGAAGGCGCTTACAACATTTGGGGTTATGCTGCTTACACTAATCGTCGTGTTCCTGATTGCAGACAAGGCTTCTGCACATGGTTATATCGATGGTCCGGCGAGCCGTGGATATCTATGTAATACAGGACAAAATACTAATTGCGGAGCGATTCAGTATGAACCGCAAAGTCTTGAAGCTCCAAAAGGCTTTCCGGCAGCCGGCCCAGCCGATGGGAAAATCGCCAGTGCGAATGGCGCCTTCCCTGAACTGGACCAGCAATCAGCTACACGTTGGACGAAAGTAAATATGTCTGCCGGAACGAACACTTTCCATTGGACACTGACTGCAAACCATGCTACAACCAGTTGGAAGTATTATATCACAAAGGAGAACTGGAATCCGAATGCTGCGCTCACACGTGATTCATTCGATCTGACTCCATTCTGCTCCGTTAGTTATGACGGGACACAGCCACCGAAGAGTTATTCCGACACTTGTAATGTTCCGCAACGTTCGGGGTATCATGTAATCCTCGCTGTCTGGGAGATCGCCGATACGCCTAATGCATTTTATAACGTGATCGATGTTAATTTTAGCGGTACAAATCCTGGCGACAACCAGCCTCCTACCGCTCCGGTATCTCTCACAGCTAGTAACGTTACAGCCAACACAGTAACGCTCTCCTGGGGAGCATCTTCCGATAATGTAGGTGTAACAGGCTATAATGTATATAACGGAAGCACACTGGTAGGCTCGGTGCCTGGTTCGACGCTGAGCTATACGGTGACTGGATTGACTCCGGATACGTCCTATACGTTCAATGTAAAGGCGGTTGATGCCGCAGGCAATCAGTCGAGCGCCAGCTCCGTTACTGTGAAGACTGGGCAGGCTGCAGCTGATAAAGAGGCGCCTACCGCTCCAGGGAATTTGCACGTCATGGGAACGCCTACTGCATCCAGCGTAGATCTGATGTGGAGCGCGTCCACGGACAATGTGGGCGTCACAGGTTATCGTGTATACCAAGGAACGAACCTGGTTGCTACAGTCTCTGGTTCGACGACCGATTATAAGGTGACAGGTCTGAATGCTAGTACGTCTTATACATTCACGGTATATGCCGTAGATGCTGCAGGCAATGTATCCGCCGCTAGCAATTCGGTTCAGGCTACTACAGCGGCAGCGCCTGCTGCTCAGCCTTGGGCTGTGGGTGTCTCCTATGCGAGCGGGGACCTGGTAAGCTATAACGGGTCGGTCTATGAGTGCCTCCAACCTCATACTTCATCGGTTGGCTGGGAGCCTACCAACGTTCCTGCGCTCTGGCTGCTGAAAGCTTAATTTCATAGATTCATATAGCGTGGTTTGATTTCCGGAGCTGTCTTCCTATGAGTGATCTCATAAGGAAGGCGGCTCTTTTTGCAATTCGTGGGAATTAGATAATCCAAAATTGAATATTTCAATTGTTCAAGATCCGTTGTATGATGTAACAGTTGAATTTATGAATGGTTCGTCAAAAAGTTATTTTATCATCAAGGGGTGATCATCATGTCGTCATTATCGCGCTCACGCACGATTTTATTTCTAATCTTTCTTGTAATCATGTGGGGGGTCAACTGGCCGTTGTCCAAATTTGCCCTTGAGTATACGCCTCCGTTGCTATTCGCCGGACTGCGGACATTAATCGGGGGCGTTCTGCTTATACTGGTTGCTATTCCTAACTACAAGAAGCTAAACCTGCGAAGGAATTGGCCCCTGTATCTGCTCTCCTCGTTGCTGAACATCGTACTGTACTATGGATTGCAGACGATCGGGCTGCAATATTTGCCGGCCGGATTGTTCTCTGCCATCGTATTTCTACAGCCTGTACTCCTCGGTATCTTCTCGTGGTTCTGGCTGGGAGAGTCTATGTATGGGATGAAAATGGTTGGTCTGTTCCTTGGCTTCCTCGGCGTGTTTGAGATTAGCGCTGGCGGACTGGCCGGACATCTGTCGATAACCGGTGTATTGCTTGCAATAGGCAGTGCATTAAGCTGGGCCTTTGGCACCGTGTATATGAAGAAGACGACAGAACGGGTGGATATGGTCTGGATGGTGGCCTCACAACTAACGCTGGGAGGACTGCTGCTGCTCGGAACGGGCAGTTATTTGGAGAAATGGAGCGATATTACCTGGAACGCTCCTTTTATTAGCGCTTTGTTCTTTATCGCTATCTTCGTTATTGCCCTGGGCTGGCTTGTTTACTTTAAACTGATCGGCTCTGGAGAAGCCGGGAAGGTTGGTGCGTTTACGTTCCTGATTCCGGTGATAGCTATAATATGCAGTGTTATTTTCCTTGGGGAGAGTGTGACTTGGAACCTGGTCGCGGGATTAGGCATGATTGTCATCAGTATCTTGCTGGTTAATATCAGGCCTGGGACGCTTCGCCGGGCAAGCGAGTAATCTCTATCTCGGGACATTACTGGGGCTTATAAGCGATTCCAGTAGTGCCCGGGTCTACCGGGTTTAGGAATAACCTGACAGGAAGTCAGGATTGCTTCGTTGCTTCAAACTGTGCTAGAATATGCACATTAAGTTGTACGCAAGGGTAGGAGGAAGCAATGGCACAGTTAAAACGGTTTGGCTTCGGATTGCAAGCGCTAATCGTACTTGCGGCGAACGATTCGGAACAATGCTCCAGCATAGAGATTGCTGAACAAATTCAATGCGAACCGACCGTACTACGCAAAATATTATCCCAATTGGCTGAGCATGGTATTGTAGAGGCCAGGCAGGGGCGCTCTGGAGGGTATCAATTAACGCGCAGCCCGGAGCAGATTACATTGGTTGAGATATACAAGTCGCTCCATGAGAAGGAGCCACAGTGGGACCGGATGCTGGATACGACTGGGAACCATCTCTTCGGACAGAAAGTGCATGAATCGTTCTCAAAAATCATGACAGATATAAATACACAAGTGAACCAGGTGTTGGGAACGTATACGATAAGAGATCTTTTAGACTAAATTTTTTTTGGATAAACTGTGCTAAAAATAGCACATATAATAGATTCTCTTCTCTTCCGGACTCTGGATGCTTTTGATATAGGTAGACGAATATAGGATATGGAGGTGAGAAGCTTGAAGACGCTAATCGGGCGAAGCCGCTATGCTCGTGTTACAGTATCGCTCGTCACAGCTCTAATCGGAGGAATTCTGTTCAAGCTGTTGCATCTGCCGGTCCCTTGGCTACTAGGTCCTATGCTGACCGTGCTAGCTGGGTCTAATTTCATGAAGGAGAGCTATGAATGGCCACAGCAATTCAGAAGTGTAGGCATGGTCATCGTCGGTTACACGATCGGTTTGTCTATGACGATGCCGGCGCTAAGACAGATGTCCCACCAGCTTCCCAATATGCTGCTCATGACGGTCCTCTTGCTGCTGTTATGCGTAGGTATTGCCTTCATAAATCACAGATTATCGGGCATCGACTACAATTCCGCCCTGCTTGGAAGCATTCCCGGGGGACTCACTCAAGTGATCTCTCTTGCGGAGGAGACAGAAGGAATTAATCTTCTTGCGGTTATGATGACGCAGGTGATACGTCTCATTATGATTATCGTCATTATTCCGCTGCTCGTGTTCAGTCCTTTCTTCGATCATGGACAAACAGTTACGACCGCTGCTATTCCTTCAACGATAGCGACAGCGGCCCATAGCAGTAGCAGTCCACTTATTATGCTTCTGTTTGCTGTTGTCTGTATTGCGGGAGCATTCCTGGGGAAGAAGATTCACTTGCCGACTCCGCTATTACTGGGTCCCGTTATTGCAACAGCCACCTTGCAGCTGCTCGGTTTAACCGGTACGGCTCTGCCTGGATGGATCATTAACGCCGCACAGCTGTTGATTGGCGTAAATGTCGGCATGATGCTGAAGCCAGGCCGCATGGAGCATAAGTTCAGAACCATATCCATCGCCATCGGCTGTGGGCTCCTGCTGGTAGTTGGAGCCTGGGGCCTTAGCTTACTACTTGTCTATGTTCAATCCGTCTCAGGAGCTACAGCTCTCTTGAGCCTTGCTCCAGGAGGTATGGATCAGATGGGGATTATCGCTCATGAGATTGGTGCAGATTTGGCCATAGTTGCCGGATATCAATTATTTAGAACATTCTTTATTATGTTTGCCATACCGCCATTAATTCGTCTATTGTTTCGTATTCAAAAGAAGAAAAAATCCACTAAACAAGGAGATATTGTATGAGCGCGTTAAACCTTGATTTTAGCAAAACTGCATTGGTTCTGATCGATTTACAAATAGGGATTACGAGAATGTATGGTAACCAAGGCGTCGTGGATAAGGCAGCGAGACTGGTCGAGGTGTTCCGTGAGAAGGATGGCTTCATCGCATTTGTGAAGGTTGCATTCCATGACGGCCACGATGCCTTAAAACCGGAGACTGACCAGCCAGCTCGAGCGGTGTCATATCCGGTGGATTGGGCAGAGCTCGCTCCTGAATTGGGCGTGAGCGGGCAGGACTACGTTGTCACTAAACGCCAATGGGGAGCTTTCTTTGGTACGGATCTCGATTTACAACTTCGTCGCAGGAGCATTGACACGATTGTTCTGTGCGGGGTATCGACAAACATTGGAGTCGAAGGAACGGCAAGAGAAGCATTCCAGCACGGCTATAACCAAATTTTTATTACTGATGCGATGGCAGCTGCCTCCGAGGAAGAGCATCAATCGAGCTGTAAATATATTTTCCCGAGAATCGGCAAATTGAGAACGACAGAGGAGTTCATTGCGGATGTAGGGAGTGGGGAATAATCTTAACTGCAGGAGGCTAACCGCTAATATGAATATTTAGTAGCGGTTAGGTATCCAACCTACTAGAAGGGCTCCTGACCTAATTACGGTTGTCTAGCAATTTTTTATCGCAAAAAATATTGACATAAAGAGTCCTGTTTGTTAATCTGTAATAGTTTTTTATAAATGATATGGGGCCATAGCTCAGCTGGGAGAGCGCATACGTCACATGCACTACCAAAAATAATTGAAATGAGAACTAAAAAATACGCTCGTTAGTAACTATATATAGAATTAGGTCGGCCGTGATTGGTCGGCCTTTTTTGTTTTTGTAAATAATTAATTCGAGGGAAACTTTATGGGGAAAATGAGGGAACTATGTGGGTTACTGGACTTTTAACCTGATATATTTGTATCGTGGAGAATCGAGAGAGGGACACCGATGGGGCGTGAACGCTCCGGATCGCCGCGATAACGGTTAAAAACGAAACGGTGCAAAGCTCCCTCTTCGTGTCTCCCGTTGCGCTAAACATGTACAATCTCACATATGTAGTGTGCTAACTATATGTTGAGGAGGCACAAGGCGCAAATAAGTCCCTCGAGCCTGGACGACATGATAGGTTGTCATGTTGTCCAGGAGTGGGGCAAAATCAAACGTCTGAGTACCACAAGGTTTACTGAACAACCTGAAAGGTCGTAGGGGATTGACAATCCGGTAATGGTTCAGCGGTTTGAGTCCGAAATGGGAAGGGGTCATCCTGGCGCGGGTTTATCCTTAGGGGATAAAAGGAAATGGTCTCTTCGATGTCGAATTGTGATGTCGAGGGAGGGTTCTTATGGAAGCTTTAGATTTATATAAAGAAGAGGATGTGCATTTTTGGCTGAAATATGCCCCTAAAGACTCGCAGTACTTGAGGTTTTCTCCTCATATTATTGCAGCAGGCTTTAAAATAGTTGATGTCTATTATTCGTTCTGACTATGCTCGACAATCGCTTTTGTTTATCGAGTCAAATGATTACGGTGAATTGGTTATTCCAAAGGATGATGAAATTGGTATGTTATCAATGCGATCATTTTCTTCTCAATGCCTTGGCATTTTATAACTACTGTATTGATTTGTCGTGGCAAGTTGCTTGGTTTTATTACGGGGATTATGACATTAGTGTTATACGAGAAGCATCAAAATTCGCAAGGGCTTCCACTGAATGTAATTTCGACGAACTCAACTACATTTTGACGTTATCACGAGATTTGAAATTAAGAAAGGTTTACAGGGATTTTTTTAATCATGAACTAACTGCTTTGATAAGAGAAAAGTATAACTATATTAAACATAGAGGAACATTGCATTTTAAAGGCTTAGGAGTACAGTACGATTATCTTGGAATCAGTTTTGGTAATGAAAGAATCCCGATGCTTGTAAATGAAGAGATTGATATAGAATCATGGAAGAATAAATTTACAAGAGAAATTTTAAATAAGAGGAATTAGATTGATTTAAAGGGGCGGTAAGGACATTGGAATATGTAAATGGCGAGTTGTTCTACCATTTCCAAAGGGCAGGGAGTCAAATTAATTGGTCGGCGGGCGATAAATATTCGTTTGGTTCTGAGAAGAATAACTATATTACATACTATGAAACAATCGGGAAGTTAGTGGAAAGTCCGATTACTGGGGGAATGGCATGATATAAACAATCTAGGGGAAGAGGTCCTGAGTTTTATTTCAACAGGTGAAAAGAAAAAACCATTCAGTGAATTCTATAACTATGATAACCACCAATATACTATTCATTGTTTGAATTCGACTTTAAACCACTATCTTATAACTTTGAGAGAGGTTGTATTTGAAGAAGTTAGAGCAGAAATGTTTCCGGACTACCCTTCACGCCAAAGAGGTCTGTGGGTAATGCCAATGGATTCAAAACCTTTTATTTATTGGTGGGGGAATCTCGGAAGAGAAGGTAAATTATTCAGTGTGAAGTTGACCGGTAAGTTACATCGTGCAAACCAAGATTTTTTAATTCTGAACACCAGACCGTTGAATGTACTACGTGAAAATGCAATCAAATATTGGTCCGGGGATGGCGCTCAGAATAGCTATCAAGCTGAAATATTATTCGAAGGTGATGTCGAGGTTTTAGAGGAGATTAATTATACGGTAGATGAAAAACTATAGTCGCTTAAATGAGCGACTTTTTTCTTTTGGAGGGAATGAAACTATGAAGGCTTTTTGTGATGCCAGCTGCCAACAGTCATTTGAACTCGAAGATTTCCAAACGGTCAGGATTGGTGACGGCGTAGACAAGGTTTACTTCGTCTGCCCGCACTGCAAGCAGGAATATGTGGCCTTTTACACCAACCCGGAGATAAGAAAACTGCAAGCGAAGATTAGGAATGTGTTGGGGCGAACTGTAGACCCTCGCGCATCTTTGACTGAGGCTATTAAACAAGAAAAAAAGATTCAGAAGCAGATTGCTAAGATCAAATCAGAGATCAAGGAGAAGATGGATGTGCTACGGGCGAGGATTGAAGGGAAAGAGACATCATCATGAATAACGGTGTTGTTGATTTCGGCCCATTTACCAACGATGTATTCATCGGTGCGATGACCATAAATCAAGCCAGAGATAAGCTAAACAGCCTTGATATGTCCGAGTCTGAGGAAAAGCGATATGACACCATCCTTGTGGTAGGAAAGGACATTGGACAAGCGAAGTTCCTCTGGAGAATAATACGGGATAAGTACCCGAAGGAAAGCCGAGTGAAGTTCATTGATAAGGATTGGCAATTAGACGGATTGTGCCCGTGGACTATGCTGATAATCTTTGTAGGAGAGTATTGGCTTAATCCTACGCATGAAAGCCGCGTACTGCGAATGTACCAGCAACGTGGAGCAGATGTCGTTTATGAGGAGGTCTAATCGTAGTGTACATCGACAATGATATATTTTCTGCGGTTACCGTAGCCGCCAAAGGATTGTATCCAGAGCTTGATGCTCTAATACACTGGGACCCGACACTCTCTGGAGATGACCTTAAGGATAAGTTCAGCAGGGCGATAACCTTCAAAAAGCCGGAGTTCGGATACACGTTTTTCCCAGATGATGGCGGCACGCCTGTAGTTGGGGTATCTCCGCATATCAAAGTGACGGCAGCTGCAGAGGTACTTGCTCATGAACTCGCTCATGTGGTTGCTGGTAAAGAGGCAGGACATGGCCGAGAATGGTCCGATGCTTTTGATGCTATCCACAAGCGGGCCAATGAAATAATGGCGAGGTGTTGGGAGGATGGGTCGTGATATTCTTTACTATTTACATGATCGTTGGCATGATTGTAGCCGCCGCCGGACTTGCTTCAGCAGCACGAACTGTAGTTAAAAAGAAGAATTACCCTGTGGCTGCAGTGTTCATTGTCTGCATCTTGTTTTCGATTGTGCTCTCGCCGATCTGGCCGGTAATGTTGGGATTTACTCTCGTTGTTCCGCCTTTCATATCAATGGGCGACAAGTTGATCGAAGCGGGATTGATGCTTACACTATGCGTAACACTGCCGATTGTGGTGGTGTTTATTTTGTTTTGGGTCGGAAATCGAAGGAGAAAAAAACGGCTGGATAAAGGGTGACTAAAGTTGAAAAGAAAACTGTTAATTATGGCAGCTGCTCTGGCTGTCTTATTTGTGTTGGCTGGGTGTGAAAGTTGGGATCGGGCTGTCAAGGACTTTGGATCGAACATAAACGGGTTGCAGCGTGTGGCTACTGTGTATGATCAAGGCGGCAATGCAATTAAGACGTACAAGGGAAAGTTTGATGTCGAGGTCAATGAGTACGGAAACAAGATCAAGTTCGATTTAGACGGGAAACGGATCCTGATCTACAATGCGACTGTGATTGTAGAAGAAGAGTAGCGGGGGTGGCCGGTATTCAAAAGGACAAACTCATTGAAATGCTCCGTGATTACAATGCGCATATGTTTCGAGCGTCACTAGGAAACGAATCAGTAAGAGGTTGGTTATCACTCCTTGGAGACGCGGTGAATAATACCTTATCTGACGAAGAAGCTGTTCGGTGGCCTGATGACAGTCCCGATGCAGGCAGTCAAGATGGGGCGTCGCGGGTATGGGATTGAGCTTAATACAGATTATTTCCGGGATGGCATCGGATACCTGCAGGCTGCAGAAATGGAAGTTGATATCCCCACCCTTTTCGATTTCGAGGGGCTGGCATGAAGCAGCTCGCTCACGATGAATGCATGACGCTGCTGGCCAGCATAAGGCAATCACCACCCGGAGACTGGACCCATGATATTCATACGATTACGCCCGGTCCCGTGCGATTTGTGGATCGAGTGAAAATTTCTAGCGGCGAAGAAGTGGTTTACTTTCGAACGGAGCATGACGCCGGGGCGTGGCCAGCGGCTAATTGGGATTGGTTTGCAGTGTAGGGGGTCGTGGAGTTGGAACGGCCCGAGCAATTGACTTTATTTTGAGGAGGTAAAAGGATGCCTGAGGAATCGAGATGTAAGCCTTGCGAATTTGAAGTAATTGAGGATGAGTATTGGGACAATTGGGGTCGCTTCGTAAAGGTATTCAAAAAAGGAGAAATCGGGCTGTGGAATTGGGAGGGATAACTGTATTTTGGAGGGGAGAGGTAAAAAACCAATCCCCTAGTATAGAATCGAATCACTTTTCAGACTCGGGCCTCTGTATTTGAAGAGGAGGAGGAATGAGCCATCCCTTTTCTTTGTTCAATTGCAATATTTTAAGGCCCAAAGCTGCTTTGGATAGATGGTATTTAGCGAATAAGGCGCCGACATCTTCTCGAATGGATTGCCCCATTACCTGACTACAAGCAACTAAGCCTGCAGAAGTGTCAACCGCAATTTTAGCAGCAATTTCAGGATCAGTAAATCTTGCGCCTGCTGGAATGTCTTCAAGCTTTACTGATGGTCTTTCTGGCATAATCGGAGCCGATGGAATCCCATTATCACTGAGTAATGTATCGCACTCCTTAATCTCCAGTTTGGCTTGATCAATTAGATCATTAAGTATTTTTTTTAGGTCTTTGTCACCAGCATGGTTTAAATATGCCTGGTAGCATGATACGGCGCCTTTGGCTGCCATTGAGGCCGTCCATACACCAAAAACCTCACCATAGTGCATTGGTTCATCTTTAGGATTTCCGCTTAAAACACCCATTGAAATCGCTCCTTTTGTAATGATCTTACAGATATATAATACCCAGAAACAAGATATTAACTCATTAAGTTCAAATTAGAGGGGAGAGGTAAAGGGATGGAAGAACGAGTCTATAAGCTTCTCGACGGACTTGAATTAATCATCAGTGAAGAAGCGTTATTTGTAAGAATAGCAGAAGGACGTCCGACAATAGCGACTAGCGAAGAAGTGATGTTCGACCGTGTACTTGAGCTGGTTGATCACATGCAGCAGCAGATTGCCGACAAGGACGAAACCATATCTAGCCTACGTAAAGCATTAGAAGAAGTGCAAGCAATAATAGGCGTATTACCAATGGATAATGCCAGACTATGGGGCGTATACAACAGGCTGTATGCTGCTTTAGCGGAAGGTGATCACATTGTTGGATAAGGGGCTTAAAACTGAAACGTGGACGCCGGAGCAGATTGCCGAGCATTGCAAGAAGATCGGGGCAAGCAGATGAATAACGCCACAGTGACGATTGATTATGAGAGCTTCCAAAGCATCAAAGTAAAGGCAGACAAGTATGACAAGGCTAAACGAGAACAACTGGAAGCATCCAAAAAACATGAACAGTTTGTAGAATCGTTGTGCACTTCTCTTGAAAAAGCCAATGAATGCGAGACGCCAGAGCAGAAGCAATATTATATTGCGCTAGGCATTCGGGCGATTTGTGAGCATTACGGTATGGACCTAAAAACAGAGTATGGGGACTTAGACGAAGGGGAAGTCCCGGAAACAAAGCAACCTGTCAAAACCAACTGAAATTATTCCATAAATTATTCCGAGAGGGGAAATTACAATGTCGATCACAATCAAAGCTGGTTTCAACAAACAATCGAAGGATTCGAAAAAGGAACTAGTGCAGTTTTATGTAAAAGGCGAGGACGAACAGAGGCCGGAGCTGAACGAAATGACGCGCTCTGTAGTAATCCTTAGCATCGATGGTGTTGAGCAGCAGCTTACAGCAGAGTTTAAAAAAGTCGTCCAAGGATGCTAAAAAGACTGTTTTGGATTTCGAAGTTAAAGGAGACCCGTCAGCTGAAAAAAACTTTGAGTTTTACAAGAAGGCTGGTCATGATGTAACCCTGACAATTACCGAATCGGACGAAACCATCGAGGAGTTCGAAGAGCATCAGAAGGAGTACCGTGAGGGATTGAAAAGGAAGATCAATCCAGATGTTACGGTTGAAGTTGATGATCCGAATCAGATGACTCTTGAAGAGGCTGCAGCTGCAGCAGATGACCCGATGGACGGTGTGAATGAGATCAACGACGACCTACCGTTTTAATTAATATCCCCGGCTCCTGCTGGGGAATAATCCCACAACATGTGAGGTGAATGCGAGTGGGGCAATTAAGTTTCCTTCCTGAAATTGACCGAAAACTGACTCAGGCTGCTGTTGAGGATGCACTTGAGAAATACAGAATGTACAAGTTCCTTACGTATGAAGAGCGAGAAGCAAGCACAACTGCTGGATATAATGAGCGATTTCACGGTCCGACGAATGTCACTAGCGATCAGACAGCTGATATCGCGATCCATAACGTAGATGCACAAGTACAGCGTAAACGTTATTGTGAACGGATTGAGCGGGTGGTCTACAGGATGCCGAGGATGGAACGTGAAGAACGATATTTGACCAAGGAGCATGACTACATCACGGATTATAACGTGTACAATCACGTGTTCCAGCCGCCAATCAGCGAGGGGAAGTACAGTAAAATCAGGTGGAAGGCGTTTTATAAGTTAGCTGCAGACCTATATTTGTTGGTAGAGAAAGATGAAACTAATAGGTAAGGGAGAAGGAAGATGTGCTATGGGAAAAGGACGAAATAATTATCGGGGATAATAAATATACTGTAGACCATACCACTGGCTCCATAAAAAGATATAATGAAAAATCAAAGATGTGGGTAAGTGTAACATTTGGATGTGGTAACGAGACCAAAGCGGATGAATTAATAAAAACTCTAACCGATGAATACATCCAGCAGTGTCTAGATACGAGAAAAAGCCCAACATAATGTTGGGCTTTTCATAATGGAGAATAGGGGGCTCGAACCCCTGACCTCTTCGCTGCCAGCGAAGCGCTCTCCCAGACTGAGCTAATCCCCCATGACGGATGATGCCTCCATAGTATATAAAATGTTGGCTCAGCATGTCAATAGTAGAATTGCATTTTGAGTCATTATAGAGTAGATTCATGGTAGTGTAACTGACTAGATGGGTGGTGTGTTTTATGGTAGTGATGAACAGGAAAAGTCCTGATCGTACTAGAAAACTTAGGGTAGCATGCTTTTATAGAGTATCTACAAAAGGGCAACTAAAAGAAGATGACATTCCTGCACAACGTAGGTCTTGCACGAATTTTCTATGAAGAAAAAGGCTGGGTCTTTGTTAAGGAATATGTTGAGCAAGTATCCGGTTTTAGAACATATGCGCGCGATCGAGATAAAATCCAAGAGGCTATGAACGATGCGGACAATGGAAAGTTTGATGTTCTCTTGTGCTGGATGTTTGATCGATTAGGGCGCAAAGAAGCTGAAACTCCGTTCGTTGTTGAATGGTTTGCGAAACGTGTACAAGTATGGTCTGTAGTAGAGGGGCAGCAGAAGTTCGAGCAGCATACTGATCACCTAACAAACTACATCAGGTTTTGGCAAGCTGAAGGCGAAAGTAAAAAGACATCAGTTCGCGTTACAGAGAATCAGATTCAAATGACTGAAGATGGTCTGTTCACTGGCGGTAGTGCGGGATATGGTTATAAGTTGGTGAAATCGGGTGTTTTCAATAAAAAAGGCAAAGAATTGTTAATGCGAGTTAAAGACGAGGAAACCAACCATACTGCCTATCAGATTTATGATCTTGTATACTCTTTTGGCTTAGGGTCGCAACGAATTGCAAAGTATTACAACAGTCCTGAAATAAATATACCTTCCCCGACTGGTGGGAAGTGGACTACTGGGGCGATCAACTTTATCCTAAAGAACCCCTTATATAAAGGTTGTCCTACAATAAAAAAGAGAAGGGATGATGAAGGTAAGTTAAAAACTATCCCAGTTGAAGAACATGTTAAACCTAAAAAAGCCGTTCCTCACCTTATCACAGTTCCAGAACATACGTTCATCGAGAAACCCAGAGAACATGAATGATCCTAATATCGAAAAGGTCCTCGTTTCTAAAAGTCCCTTACTATTAGTTGGAATGATTAACTGCGGTTACTGTGGATCTCCATTAACAACAACCTATAATTCAAAAAAATATGAACTTAAGAGCGGGGAGATTCAAAAGTGGCGCCAAGCTAAGTATAGATGCAGCGGCAAAGCGCTAGGTAAAATAGACTGCGCTGGCCAAACTGTGTATTCCCAAGTAAAGATTGAAGAGACGGTATTGGATGAATTGTTCGCATTTCTGGATCAACTTAAAACGGTCGATGTATCCGAACAAGTCAAAAGAATTAGAACGAAGGCCACGAATCAAGAAGAGATTGAAGTAAAAAGATTGATTAAGTCTCTTCGTGATATGAACAAGGAATTAGATACTCTGATTGCTGAGGTACCAAAAAGTATCTTAGGAAAGAGTGCTTTTAAGCCAGATTTCCTCAATACACTTATAGAGAATAAACAAAATGAAGTAGCCGTTGCTACGGCTGAATTAGAAAAGCTAGATACAATTGTTCAGAATAAGAAAGTAGAAAAGAATGAAATGGAGAATTTGGTTAAATCAATCCCGGTCTGGAAAGATGTATTCCTAAATGCACCTATCGAGAAGCAGAAGATGATGCTAAACAGTGTGATTGATAGCGTCACTGTTTATAGAGATTCAATTGAGCTCAAAATAAAGCTGCGGGTACAGGAATTAATTGATAGTTCAAATGGTAGTGAAACCGACTTACGCGGGAGAGCACATCGCTGGCAGCGATGAGGTCAGGGGTTCGATCCCCCTTGGCTCCACCAACACCTAACTCAAACGGCAGAGATGCCGTTTTTTTTATTGCACTTTTGAGCTCATATTCTTGTCGATGATGTTTTGTGAATAAAGTATTAGAATGAACTGTCCAGTCAAAAAAAGAAAAAGAAAATCGCCAGTTTATTTTTGGTGATTTTCTTTTTCTTTCAAAAGAGAGCATCCACTAAACATGATAGGGGATTATTATTATTCATAATATCCTTCAGTAGATTTTCTCAAGTGTCTGAATTGATCCGCATCATGCCCGAACCACACTTGAGAATTCGTGCGGGTAGCCAAAGTACGGATTTTCTCGACCGCATTTCTGTAGCCGATCAAATCATAAATAATACCAGGCGGCTTGACCGGAGGACCGAAGCTTTCCGCCGTATAAATGGCATCGGAAGCTAGAATGATTCCGCCTGTTTCTGGCATTTCGATCTGAAGACCTAACATCCCCCATGCATGACCGCTTCCAAAATTCAAGATTTTGATGCCATCCACCAGATCCAAGTTGTCTTCGCTCGGTTTGACCGTTTTCCACTGTAGTTGGTTTTTGATCCATGCATCGATATCAGCCCAAACATAGGCTCCTTCTTTTTCATTACGGGCGTAGGTTTGCAGTGCTCCATTAAACTCATCCTCATGAACGATAATGGTCGCGTTCGTGAACATTTCGAGGCATCCTGCATGGTCCAGATGCAAGTGGGAGGCAACGACGTACTTGATATCCTCGGGTCTAACATTAAGTTGCTCCAGTCGGTTATGCAGGAAACATTCCTCGTCTGCCACCCATGGAGACGACAGTTGGGTCGATTGTGCCCAACGCCCTCTAATGCCCATGGAGTTTGGGTTGCAGGCTGTATCAAACAAGATTTTCCCCTCAGGATGATCAATCAATACCGTGTAAATTGGAAATTCCACAAATTGTGTTGGGGCGTTCGGATTATTTATTGTAGCCGGATTATGCATGGCGATTATCCAATTTTTATCCATGCTCATTCGACCGTTATCCAATACAAATAGCTTGGGACGCGTTTTAATAATATTTGTCATGTTTATACCTACCCATCGGAGTAATCCAGTACAAGATACCTCTATCGCGAGCATATCTTCCTGCTCTTGGAACGTCCGGATCGCCCTTAAGCGGTGCCTTGTTACGGCAGATCTTGCACAAAGCTGCTACAGTACTGGTGTAGACATATAGTATTACAAAAATTAGAATGATATAAGTAGGCACTTTAAAGTATCCTGGGAACTTTGTATTACAGCATTACATAGGAGGGAAATCATTTGACATATACATCTAAAGCAAAACAATCTGACATTTCGTTATCCAATTGCGGTTATAGCAAAGTTCTTGACATTATCTCTAACAAGTGGACTGCACTTGTTTTTTATGCCATGGAAAGCGGTAAAATCCGATATGGAGAAATGCTCAGGAGGGTTGAGGGGATATCCAAAAAAATGCTTACCCAGACGGTACGCAAGCTTGAGCGCGATGGATTGGTCCAACGACACATAACTCCTACAGTGCCTCCAAGCGTCGAGTATTCATTAACACCATTAGGGGAAACATTCCTTCAGCCGATGAAAGAGCTAAGGCAGTGGGGAAGAGTGAATTATACTCAAGTTGTAGAGGCACGGGCACACTATGACTTTGCTAAACATTCCGAACTGGTGCAATGTATTCGAACAGACATCGATAGCAAGAAAGAAGATGATGCTAAGTACGATCATTAACAAGGTAGAAGTTAAAAGGTATGGTATTTAAGATCGACTTTAAACTTCGAATTAGTCAATTCATTGGAAGATGGGCGCGGCAGACGATAATCAGGTAGATATGGGGAGAATCTTGACGGACTGTGCCAATGAATAAACATGTGACGATTAGGGCTTCCTTCTGAATAGAGGGAAGCTTTTCTATTTCTTCCTCTCGTAATTATGGGGTAGTGTATTACCCAAGGGCGGGGAGAAGCGCATCGCTGGTAGCGATGAGGTCATGGGCTCGATCCCCCTTGGCTTCACCAACATCTAATACAAACGGCAGAAAATGCCGTTTTTTTATTCAATAATTACGAGATTAAAGCGACAGAGTCGAAAAAGGATATCAGGGAATATACATTGGGGGTGCGCGGCGGTAAATAGGTCAGCGTAAGATTGATTCCTTTGTTGATTTTTTTTATTTAATATCCAATCTATTGACGAAATTTGGGGAAATGATAATATAATACTCTATAGTAATATAATTTTATAAATAGGGAGATTGATAGGTATGGGGCAGAGAGGAAGGAAGAAAGGAGCTAGCGGCGAACAAAGCCGAGGTTTATTGTTAAGCATCGCCACAGAAGAATTTGCCTTGCGAGGATATCACGAGACGAAGGTAAGCAGCATCGTCGAGAAGGCGGGGGTTACCCAACCAACCTTCTATCTTTACTTCGAGAATAAAGATGCGTTGTTTCAAGAATTGGTCCATTTATTTCGTTCCCGGTTAAGTGATTACACCCAGAAAAGCCTCCTCGAACCAGGTATTGCGAAAACATTTATCCGCCAAAGGATTACGGAGGGGCTTACGAATTTCTTCCGGTTTTTTATCGAAGAACCTCATCTGGCCAGTATCGGTTTTTTGGTTGCTCCCCAGGCGGCCGAGATTAAAGACCAATTGACCGATCAGATCCTGGCGAACCTGATTGCCGAGCAGCAGGCAGGCTATTTCCGTAAAGACATGGATATGGGGATCGTTGCGGATAGTCTCGTGGGCATGATGGAACGCTTTATCGCGACACAAAAAGCTCGAACATCTAAAAAGCCAGAGGTTTTGGCGGATGAGGTTGTACGTCTATTTTTATATGGAATTGCTGAGCCATAGAAACTTGCCTTGGGAGGGGAAAAAAATTCGTAAGCAGATCAAAAAGTTAACGGCCAGCGTACTGGCTCTATTATTGATCACATCGGTGGTGCCAGAACTGAACGGAGGAAAAGTCCACGCTGCAAGCGGCTATACCATCAACACGGTAGCAGGCATAGGTACCAACGATTATTCGGGGGATGGGGGATCTGCTGCTTCAGCAGAATTGAATAACCCTAGTGGAGTGGCGGTAGACAGCACTGGAAATCTGTATATTGCGGATTCTTCCAATCACCGGGTCCGAAAAGTCGATGTGTCAGGAAAGATTAGCACGATAGCGGGTACAGGTACCGGCGGCTATTCGGGGGATGGAGGGCCTGCAACATCGGCCCAATTGAATAACCCTTATAGGCTGACATTAGATAGCGTTGGAAATTTGTATATAGTGGACTACTCTAACGACTGCATACGGAAAGTTGATGTATCGGGGAATATCAGCACGGTAGCAGGCGGGAGGGGGAACGGCTATTCGGGGGACGGGGGACCTGCGACATCGGCTAAACTAAGTTATCCGGACGGAGTGGCGGTAGACAGCAGCGGAAATCTGTATATTGCGGATAAAGGCAACCACCGGATTCGGAAAGTCGATACGTCGGGAACCATTAGCACGGTAGCGGGTACGGGAGTTCGCGGCTATTCGGGGGACGGAGGAGATGCCGCATCGGCCCAACTTAACTCCCCGCTTGGAGTGGCAGTTGACAGCAGCGGAAATCTGTATATATCGGATACATTCAATCACCGGGTTCGTAAAGTCGATGCCACGGGAAAGATCAGCACATTAGCGGGTACGGATGGACCGGGCTATTGGGGAGACGGAGTACCAGCGGCCTCGGCTATATTTAACCAGCCCATTGGAATAGCTGTAGACCGTGGCGGAAATGTATATATAGCGGATAGATCCAATTCCCGAATTCGGAAAGTTGATACATCTGGGAATATTAGCACGATAGCGGGTACGGGGCGGTATAACTATTCGGGAGACGGAGTACCGGCGGCCTCGGCAGACTTGAATTGCCCCTACGGCATAGCGGTAGATAGCAGTGGAAACGTGTACATAGCGGATGTTTTTAATAGTCGGATTCGAAAATTAAGCTTGAGTGCACAGACTGTCTCCGCGTTCGCCGGCTCGTCCATCCCCGGAGTTGGTGTAGATGATCCGATCACGCTGACCGTGAAAAATGCGAATGGGTACACAGACACAACGTTTAGCGGAGCGCATGAGGTGACGATATCCGGGTACTTGCCAGCGCCGGATGGCTCCTTTGGCAGCTTGAACGGGACGGCCTTGAGCGCTTCGTCACACACGACCAATGCCACGTTTACAAACGGCGTAGCGACAATCAAGCTGAGGCTAAACAAAGCGGGAGGGCAGACGATCAATATAAGTGTAGCGAGCGTGGCATCACCTGCGGCCAATTCGTTGATCATTACGCCAGTAGCAGGAAGTGCAGCCTCGATGGCGCTAACCACGGACATTAAGGCTCCGGTCAGCAACGGAGGCATGCTCGCCCAGCAGCCTGTCGTCACGCTTCTCGATGCTTACGGCAATACGAGCATAGACGACAGCATTACCGTTGTTACGGTAAAGAAGAAGGACTCGGGGGCCTGGAATCTTACAGGGTCTACTAGGGCAACAGCAAGCTCAGGGATCGTAACTTTTACTAATCTTGGCGCAACGAATGGAGCGGTAGTAACGGGAGCGCAGCTTGGATTTGAAGCGGATGGCTTGCCGCCAATTGAAAGTACGACTGTAACATTACCCTGGGAGGCTCTTGAGGTAACGACTCAGCGTATTGGCGATTTACCGATTGGCACGAAAATTCGCGATAGCAGAGAATGGGGGTATTTCACAGCTGGACCAATCGAAGCGGGATTGTTGGATGCGGTAATATACAAGACGGCGCCGATCAACTGGATTCTCGTAACTAAAGATAGACACGGGCCTGATACCAGCTTGTTCATCTCAGAAGAAATTGTAGCTGAAACGCTTGAAGATACTGGGCAAGAAAAGTTGAATCGCTGGACTCTTTCTCCTGTCCGCCATTGGCTAAGAGAATCATTTTATCCAGCCTTCTCCTCGTCATTCCGCAATGCGATCTCGTTAACGAGTTACCCAAGGTTACTCGATGGCGACTGGCTAGAAGATGAGACATTCTTTATTTTATCGGCTTTAGAATTAATTCCTGTGAACGGTCTACCACAATTCGTCATTCCTTACTTCAATGATGCCAACAACAGAAAGACTAGCGGCAACGAATCGGAGTATCATTGGACTAGATCGCAATATAGCTTTCATAGTAATTATCTAGTCAACAATGCGAATGGGGCAGTTCTTGTTAAGTCTGGCAACTTAAAGGTTGGCATACGGCCAGTAGTTAATTTGAAATCCGATACTCTCGTTGAAGGTCCTTTTATCGACTCAGCTAATGGAAGCGCCTACTATCAACTTGTCCAGGAGCCATATAAAGCGGTAGCTGAGCTTGAATCGCCAGAGTTAAAAGTGGGCTCGGCGGTAAACGTTCTCTTTGAAGTTCATTACGCAGATGGCAGCTTGAATACTTCCTTTAACGAGCTGGCAGAAGTAACACTTGAAGGCTATGCAGCAGCGCCAGATGGGACATTCGGATTTTTTGCAGGCGAGGAATTGGACGGCACACCAAAAACGATTCAGGTGCAATTTACAAATGGAGTCGCTACAGTACCTCTTGTTCTGCATGCAGCGGTACAGCAGACGCTTCAATTTCAAATCAAGGGACTGCTGGAGCCTAATCTGGAGGCCATTGTCGTACAACCTGAATCTGGCGATGGAAAGAAACTAAAGATACAGAGAGATATCTCAGGATTTGACGCGCCAACAGGGCTGTTTGACCCGCAGCCGGTTTTATGGATTGTCGATGATTTTGGCAATGTGAGTGAAAATAGTTCCACGTCGGTTGAGGTATCAAAAAGTGACTCTGGAAACTGGAATTTGACAGGTACGACAGTAAAACAAGCGGAAAATGGAAAAGTGGTTTTCGAAGATCTGGGAGCGAACTATGATAGAGAAATTACTGGCGCCCGACTAAATTTTGCAGCGCCTGTACTTGGATCGGACGGGGATGTTACAAGCGAGGCAGTTACTCTTCCGAGTCCGGTGTTTGTTGACCCGATCAACGGCAGCTTCGATAAGAATCCGGCGAATCAAGAGGATATAACGACGACCGTTACACTGAACGGCAACACATTGCTCAGCATTAAGAACGGTTCGGATGAGCTAGTGGCGAGCGAAGATTATACGCTTGTTGGCAATGTGCTGACGATCAAGAAGGAATACCTGGCTCATCAGGCAGTCGGATCGGTCACCTTGACGTTGACGTTTAGTGCAGGTACACCAAAGCTGCTGGTCATTCCGATCGTGGACACTGAACTCCCGACATGGCCGGAAGGAAGTACACTAACCATCTCAGACATTACACAAACAAGTGTGAAGTTATCTTGGCCCGTTCCGGTAGATAATGACAAAGTAATTAGTTTTCAGATTGCCGTGATCGGGACGGGGGGCAAGGCGGTAAGCGCTAGCGAATACGAAACTAGTATTAATGACTTAACGGCCGATACGGAATATACGTTCCAAGTTAGGGCGTACAGTTTAGGGGGGAAAGAAAGCGAGCCCCTGACTGCAACAGCCAAGACATTACCACAGTCATCGAAACCGGACACCGAAGCGCCGCAATGGCCGGAAGGAAGTGTGCTGACGGTGTCGGACGTCACGCAATCTAGCGTAAAGCTGTCGTGGCCGACAGCGACGGATAACGTCGGTGTGACCGGATATCGGATTTACGTCGATAGCAAGGAGCATAGGACGGTAAGCAGCAGTGTCTATACAATGATGGTTGACGGCTTGAGTGCTGATACAACCTACTCGTTCAAAGTCACGGCTTTTGACGAAGAAGGGAACGAAAGCAAAGCCCTGATTGCTTCTGCTAAGACATCACCACAGCTACCGAACCCGGACACCGAAGCGCCGCAATGGCCGAATAGCAGTGAATTGATTGTATCAGACATCATGCAAACGAGTGTAAAACTGTCATGGTCAACAGCGACGGATAATGACGGAGTTACCGGCTATCGGATATACGTCGATAACAAGGAGCACACGACCGTAACCAGCACCGTATACGCAACCACAGTCAATGGCCTCGCGGCCAATACGACGTATACGTTCAAAGTTACGGCTTTCAACGAAGCAGGTAACGAAAGCATGCCGCTAGCTAAGCAAGCAACGACAGCCCGATCTTCAAGTGGGGGCGGCGGTTCCGGAGGCAGCGCTTCCGGAGGCAGTGGTTCAGAAGGGGGCATCACGTTATCCAGCAACGCTGAACTGGGAGAATTACAGGTATGGGATAAGGATAAGATATTGGACCTCAGCCCATCGTTTACTGTCGGTACGACAAGTTATACAGCTCGAACGGAAGCCGAGCTGGTCGAAATTGCAGTAAAACCAGTGCACTCCGCGGCAAAGGTGATGTTGAAGGATAAAGTGATCGTGGACAGAACCCAGGTCCATCTGGAGGAAGGCGACAATAAACTGGTGCTGATTGTGATGGCGGAGAATAGAAGTGAGAAGGAGTATACGCTGAACATTCGCCGCGAAATACCAAAGCCATCTGAACCGGTCATCCATTTCACAGACATCTCCGGCCACTGGGCAGAAAGCAACATCAAACGCGCCGCGGCGAATGGCATTATAAGCGGTTATCCTGATGGAACGTTCCAACCGAACCTTGCCGTTACCCGGGCCGAGTTTACGGTGATGCTGGCAGGTGCATTGAAATTGGAAGGAGGAAGTTCCTCGATGACGTTCGTCGATCACGCTCAAATCGGCGAATGGGCAACAAGGGCAGTTATGCAAGTGGTGCAAGAAGGGATCGTCAACGGATATGAGGACGGCAGCTTCCGTCCGAGTGCCTACATTACCCGTTCCGAGATGGCAGTAATGATCGCTAGGGCACTTAAGTTACAAAGTAACGTTCAAGCATCGACTGGCTTTGCTGACGACGAAGCGATTCAACAATGGGCAAAGGGTGCGATAGAAGCAATTCACGCGCTTGGCATTGTGGATGGCCGTGGACAGAACCGTTTCGAACCGAATGAAAAGGTGACGCGGGTGGAAGCGACGGTCATGCTACTGCGAATGATAGGACAACAGGAAGAGAAATAAGAAGGATGGGCAAGGCGCTGCCAGCTAATCGGCAGCGCCTATTTTTGCACGATATAGTTTATATCTATTTTATTTTTGGGAATGGGCTGCACGAACATGGTATTCTATGAGTCTCCTATTTAAGTTCACAAGAGAATCTATGAATTGATAAATCCATAAATAAAAACATCAGGAAATTAGTGTTATTATTTGTATATTTTATGTTATTATATTTTTGTTTGAAATTTTAATAAAAGGAAGTGATCCGCCATATGGCACAATGGCTCCCTCCATGGAGCAATTTAATCATGCACGTCAAATGGTTTACGCATCAACAACTATGGCACCCCGAATCCATGTCTAAGGTTATCACCCCCGTTTTTCTCTTCTGGTTGGTATTCACGCTCGCGGCATTGCTTATTGCAGCAATATGCAATGAAAAACTGGAGAAATATCGCATTGTTCACCAATTTCACTTTTTACTTAATAAGTTAAGGCGATTTCAATTGACGATTTTACGTGTAGGTCTTGGCCTTGGTCTCCTCCTTCAACTCTGTACAGGAACCTATATATCCCCAACGTTCGTGTCTAATGATATATGGGTATACCTCTTTCTTATAGTGGCCATGGTGGGACTATTGCACCGCAAGCTGCTCCTCGGTAGTGGCCTGGCAATTACTGTGCTATACATTACTGCCATTGTGAACTACGGAATGTTCCATGTAATGGACTATGTATTCTATGTTGGAATCATCTATTACTTATGCGTCGTTAACACACGATGGTCCCCCTCAATCAATATGGTTCTCTATTTATTTACAGGCTTGTCACTGGCATGGATCGCCATGGAAAAGCTTACGCTACCCGAACTTGCTAACTCCCTCATGATCGAATATCACCTTCCAACTTTGGGTTTTTCCGTTGAACATTTTGTTTTGATTAGCGCCTTCATTGAGCTAGGACTTGCTTGGGCATTTATCGTTGGACTTTTAAATCGATTCTCTGCGTTCTTACTTACGAGTATATTTATCCTTACGACAACCGTATTCGGATTTAAAGAAATCGTTGGACATACCATCGTACATACAATACTGATCTTGTTCATCATTAACGGTAACGATGGGTTCAAGACCCTCTTCAAGTTCCACCGTACCATGACAATGCGTTGCTTATTTGTGGTCATTAATTTCTGTGTATTGTTATTTGGTTTGATGGCCATCTATATCTGGTTAGGGCAATGGAGCTATCACACCTAAAACTTTGTCTGTCTGATACTGTTAAAAGAAGCCATCAACCGAGCGCTACGCATAGGTTAGTGGCTTTCTCTTTAGGACTACGTCTCATTAGAATTTGAAGGGTTTAGAGATATAAAGCCCGCAAAAAATCAAAAACACAGGGCGATCGCACCGAGATGATCTTCCACATGCGCGGAGTAGGTGGTCACCCAGACGATCATTACTTCTACGAATGGCTGGGCCAAGTCCCATCGGCCGCCCGCGGCGGAGGAAACATGAAAAAATGCAAAATCAATTGCAATTACCGAATGTAGTGTCACGCGGTCGGTTTCAATGCCGTTTTACTTTTTTCCAGCGGCAGATGAGCATCAACTTTTCACCGTTCAGTTCGGCCGTCAGCGTACCCCCCATGTTGTTCATCAGGCTTTTGGCGATAGGAAGGCCAAGCCCGGATGTTTGGGCGGATCGAGCACGATCTGCCGTGTAGAACCGATCAAACAAAAGGTTAACGTCACTTCCAGCCAGTTCCCTCGCATCGTTAATAATGGTCAGGTCTACTGTCTCCTGCCGCTGTTCCAACCAGATTTCCACCTGACTGGAAGCATACTTTACCGTGTTGAAAAGTAAGTTCTCAACGACTCTCCGCACAGCCGATTCGTCAGCGTATACGGACGCATTTTCTTCCGGCAGCCGTATGTCAGGTATGATGCCGCGTTCGTTAAAGGAATCGTAAAAATCGACCACAATGTCGGAGATTAGGGCGGTCAATCCAAGCTTTTCGGTTTTCAGCGGGTAATCTGGCGATTCGATCACGGACAGCTCAAAAAAATCGTTTAATAACGCCTGCAAGCGTTTGGTTCGATTTTTTACGACTGCGATGTATTCGAGTTTCTCTTCAGGCGTTATGTTCTCTACCTCCAACAACTGGATATAACCGAAGATAGAGGTTAACGGAGTACGGATATCGTGGGAAATGCTCGCGGCCGCCTGTCGAAATTCGTTTTCGATTCGTTTTCGATGTGCTTTCGCTTCGACGATTAAATGGGACTGACGATTGATTTGCCCGGCAAGCGCTTCGAGCTTTGGATCGAATAGGGCGACGTCGATTTTTTTGCCAGTTACTCCTTCGTTGTAGCTTTGCAATTGTTCCGTCATCCGCCCTAATTCCCTCCTCAGCATTAGTAGGTGGACAAGCAGGAAAGCTGCTGCCGCCATTGATAAGATCGTCAGGACAAGCAGCACTTTCCTCACTCCCATCATTATTTAATATCTTTACGCCGGAATACCAAAATGCCCAGCATAGCACATAAGACAATTGTCAACAACGGCACAAGCAGGAGCGCAGGCCAATCTCCGCTATCGATGCTCGGTTTGCCGATATCCCCAACCAGTTTAAAAATAGAATAATCGTACAACTTGGCAAAGAATTCAACCTTCGAACCTATGCCGGCCAAAACGATATCGATCATTAGAAAGAAAATGATAGAAACCCCGATCGTTTTGCCGCTGTCAGTTAGGATTACAGCAAACATCGCCCCAATGGCCGCGTAGGCCGCTGTATACAGCAGCGTCAGACCCAACACTCTAGGTATGAAAAACACACTACTATCCGCCGGTAAATGACCAAAGCCCGATAGAAACGTAACCTCCACTGTGCTGACGATTGGAAAAACAAGAGAAACCAACATGGCACCGGCTACGAATCCGAAGAGCTTTGCCGTATACAGCCGCCCTCTAGTGTTGCCCGACGAAGCGATCGTTTTCATGATACCTGTAGCATACTCATTGGAAATGAAAAATCCGGCCAACACAGCAACGCCGAATTTGATAGCGTAGGCATTGCTTGCAATAAAGGTGCTCAGAAACTGTGCTCCCGTGAATTGCGGCTCTCCACTGGATTGATGATCAAAATAATATAACAAGGGGTAAGCAAGCGAGACTACTACAAGTGCAATCAGCAACGTCCAGAACGATCTGTTCTTGCGAAGCTTAAAAAACTCGGCTCTGATCAGATTATACATGCGGACTACCCCCAATCCGCTTTGTGAAATAACTTTCCAAGTCTTCCCCCATGGGCGTAAACTTCTCAACTTCCAGACCCGCAGAGAAAAGCACAGAAGAAATTTTACCAGGCTGCTCAATATGGTTATACAATTTGATGGCTCCATCCTGCATCACTTCGAAATCGGTTGTGCCCAGATGGTTCTGAATAACGGCTGCTGCCATGCCAGGATCATTTACTTTAATATACACATACTGCCGACATTTTCCGTCCAACTCTTGGGCGGTAAGCTGCTCCAATAGCCGGCCACCGTGAATGATGCCATAATGACTTGCCATCAAATGCAACTCGCTTAGGATATGGCTTGAGATTAGGATCGTCATGCCGAGCTCCCGATTTAATTTCTTGAGCAGCTCCCGCATTTCAATAACGCCCATCGGATCCAATCCATTCGTCGGCTCATCCAAAATGAGGAGTTCTGGATCCCCCAGCAAGGCGACTGCCAAACCCAGCCTCTGCTTCATGCCGAGTGAAAAATTTTTCGCTTTTTTCTTTCCGGTTCCTTCCAACCCTACCTGCTTGAGCATTCTGGGAACGCAATCTTTGCCGGGAATACCGCGTAGAATCCGGTTCGCCTCCAGATTCTCGCTGGCGGTCATATGAGGAAACAAAGCAGGGCTCTCAATAATAGAGCCGATTCGTTTGCGAGCCTGGATTAAAGCCTTCTCTTCGCAGGCACCGAACAGCTCAATCGATCCCTCGGTCGGAAAGGCAAGTCCCGTTATAAGGCGGATCAACGTTGATTTTCCAGCTCCGTTTTGTCCAATGAACCCATAAATCGAGCCTCTCCGAATGGACAAATTAACTTTGTCCAGCGCTTTATGGTCTTTGAACTTTTTGGATAGCTGGTTTGTTTTTAATACATACTCCTGCATCTTCTTGGCCTCCTTTATCTGATAGACCAAGTATAGAAATCAAAACATAAGTAGACCTAAAGCCAAAACTTAAGAATGTCTTAAGACTTTAGCCGGTATCCCATGCCCCATACCGTTTCGATAAAATCGCTTTGCGGAGCAGCTTTTAACAGCTTGCTGCGCAAATTGCTCATATGAACATTGATGATGTTGTCGTCGCCATAGAATGGCTCCTGCCAAACTCTTTCGTACAGATTGGATTTCGTGAATACCTTCATCGGTGCCGACAATAGCAACGAAAGAATCTGAAATTCTCGCGCTGTTAGAGTCAGTTCAGCCCCATCTGCTGTAACCGACATGGCGTCCCGATCAAGTACAAGCCCTTTATGCTGCAGCACATTAGACAAAACCGGTTGTGGAATTCGCGCATACGTACGCAGATGGGAATCGATTCGCGCAGATACTTCCTCTACATCGAATGGTTTCGTAATAAAATCGTCCGCTCCCCCGCGCAGGACAGACACTTTGGTCTTCGGCTCGTCTTTGGCCGAAATGATAATAACCGGCATATCGTCACGTCTGTCGATCCGTTCGAGCAGTTCTTCTCCTGTCATGCCCGGCAGCATCAAATCAAGAAGCAACATGCTCCAACGGCGCTGCCCCAGGTAGAGAAGCGCCTCTGTTCCGGAGTAAGCCGGCTGAGGGATATAACCGCTTTTCTTTATAATGCTGCAAAGCAATCGACTGATATCATTATCGTCCTCGGCAACGAGAATATGTATCGGATTGTTCATTAGTTACTCCTTTGTTAACTATAAAAAAATCGGTCAGCTTCATGTTTCTATTGTATGAATCGATATTACCATCGGATCTCCACTAGTTCCAGAATATTTATAGAATGAAAGAAAAAAAACAGCATCTCTTCCGTTTGTGTTAGATTTTGGTGGACCTCTTTCTTCGATATGGGGATCAATCATTGACTTGATTAGACTTATAAAGATTCTTTCTTGCGATAAAAATGATCTTGAGTTCAAGTGTAAGAAACTTAATATCGCAAAATCCTATGTTGTAAGAAATTAAAGATTAAATATACAATAGAACATAATTTGATACTCGAAAGGATAGAAGACGATGAGAGCTGTTATTACGGTTACTGGAAAAGATACGGTAGGAATTCTAGCGCGTGTAAGTACGCTGTGCGCAAAATACAATGCGAATGTAATTGAAGTGAGCCAGACCGTGCTTCAAGATATGTTCGCTATGATTATGATGGTGAATATTGATCAAATTAATTGCAAACTGCATGAACTGGTGGATATTATGCGCACAGAGGGTGAGCAACACGGTCTCGTCATTCAGGTGATGCATGAGGATCTATTCAACTCCATGCACCGCATTTAGAGGAAGTTCAAAAAGTTCCGCTTTTGATAAGAAAACCGATCGAAGTCATTCAAGGATGAGCGACCGCGATCCAGAGGTAGGTTTTCTTGCGATATAGAATTCCATCAGTTCCACTGATAACGTATAAATTCTATATCTAACACGAAGTAAATCAAGAAGTAATTCGGCATCGAATCTTGAATTCAGCCGGGTCTAAGCACATGCTTACGAAGTCATGTTTCCTACGGAACATCTCAGGTGCTCACGTACCCACTACGTACGCTGCGCTCCTCAGACCCTAGCTTCATCCAACCTTCTCGATGCTGAAAACCGGACCTTTTTGAACATGAGTTAATTGAATTTGGAACTTAGCAGTAGCAATATTCTAATCAAGGCTGAAGGGAATGTACCTGATGATAAATTCGAAAGAAGTACTAGAGACGATTCATATGATCCAGGATCAGCACCTGGATATCCGTACGATAACGATGGGAATTTCCTTGCTGGATTGCGCGGACCCGGATATTGAGAAGAGCTGTGACAAAGTGTACGCAAAAATAACACGACTGGCCCGCGATTTGGTCAAGACGGGTGAAGATATTGAGAAGGAATACGGAATTCCGATCATTAATAAGCGTATCTCGGTAACGCCAATTTCCGTTCTGGTTGCTGCGAGCGGCGGTGATCCGGTGTTGTACGCGAAGACGCTTGACCGTGCAGCGAAGACCGTTGGCGTCAACTTTATTGGCGGATATTCAGCCTTGGTGCAAAAGGGCTTTGCGGCGGGCGACCGAGCTCTGATCGAATCTATCCCACGGGCCTTGAAAGAGACCGAGCATGTATGCTCATCCGTGAATATTGGTTCGACCAAAGCGGGGATTAATATGGATGCCGTGGCTCTCATGGGCGATATTGTTCGGCAGTGTGCGGAACTAACAGCAGACCAGGACTGCTTCGGAGCCGCCAAGCTGGTTGTGTTCTGCAACGCCGTTGATGATAATCCATTTATGGCGGGGGCATTTCACGGCGTAGGTGAGGGCGATGTCGTGCTTAACGTTGGCGTATCCGGCCCGGGTGTTGTACGAGCTGCGGTAGCTAGTGCACCCGATGATTTCGATTTGACCCAAATCGCTGAAATTATTAAGAAGACAGCGTTCAAGATTACGCGGATGGGACAGCTTGTAGGTACCGTGGCAAGTGAACGGCTTGGCGTTCCGTTTGGTATCGTGGATCTCTCCTTGGCTCCGACCCCGGCGATCGGCGATTCGGTAGCCCACATTCTCGAAGAGATCGGCTTGGAGTCCTGCGGGGCTTACGGAACGACTGCGGCGTTAGCGCTGCTGAACGATGCCGTGAAGAAAGGCGGCGTCATGGCTTCCTCACGGGTCGGCGGATTGTCGGGCGCATTTATCCCGGTGTCCGAGGATGCGGGGATGATCTCGGCGGTGCGCGAGGGTGCGCTCGGTCTAGAGAAGCTGGAGGCGATGACTGCGGTATGTTCGGTAGGATTAGATATGATCGTAATCCCTGGCGATACGCCAAGTGAAGTCATTGCTGCGCTGATTGCCGATGAGGCGGCAATTGGTATGGTCAACTCGAAGACGACGGCAGTGCGGGTAATCCCTGCGATCGGCAAGAAAGAGGGAGAAGAGCTGGAATTCGGCGGACTGTTCGGAACCGGCCCGGTTATGAAGGTGAATACATTCTCACCATTCAAATTCATCAAGCGTGGAGGTCAAATTCCGGCACCGCTGCAAAGTCTGAAGAATTAAACGGATCAGAACGATTCTATTGATTAAAACAGCAGGACAGGAGCAGATTTCGCTCTTGTCCTGTTGTTTTTTACTCTGACGAATCATTATCCTCCGCTCTCGTACAAGACACTAATAATTTTGGCGGTCGGAACAAGGATGTGCCGCTGCTGGTCATCTTCGATCTCTAGTGAGTCGTCAGCGACAGCAATCAAGGTGCCGCGCACAATGGTATCATGAAGACGGATCGTCATGTACTGCCCGATTACATCGTTCAATCGGTTTCTTGTGTCCTGATTCGGAAATGTTGCGAAAGCCAGGGCCTGCTCCAGGTGATCGATTCTAACGCTCAGAAGGGATAGAGAAGCTTCCAATATCTGAATGCGTTTTCGGTCTGGTAATTTGAACAATAAGCGTAGAATCCCCATCATATATTCACCCCTTGTCTAGAAATATCTCCTTAGTAGGAGACAAAATATCATATGTTCATAGTTTGATAGAGTTCGAACAAGCGTATATGAAAAATAAATAATTGCTGATTATACTCAGGTATTATTGTGCTTGGCAGATAGATATGATTCAATCAAGTAAAGAGTACTTATTGACCGGATGAGTTTATAAGAAATCTATTAAAGCTTTCAAAAGGAGGGATATCCGATGAAACTGACATCCTCGCTCTCTATTAAACCGGATGAGATCGTTCTGCCCGCGCGTCTGCCGCTATCTGTCTCGACCTCGCTCGGGGTTTCTCCGTCATTTCAGCGGCTGCATTGGCACCGGGCTCTGGAGATCAACTGGATTACAAAGGGTAGCGGCACCTATGTCATTAATGGGCAGGATTATCCTTTTGTTGAGGGAGATCTATTCCTGATTGATTCTCATGATCTACACCGGGCGTATGAAGGGACCGATCTGGAGATGGTGATCATCATGTTCGAGCCCGTATTTCTTGGTTCGGAGTACAAATACGATCATGATATACTCCTTCCTTTCCGCCAAATGGGCAATCCGCTCTCCAATCATATATCCCAGGAACACCCGGCTGCGCAGCAGCTTGGACAATATGTGATGAGAATGTATCAGGAATACCAGGGGAAGGGGCGCTCTTATGCCTCGGCGATCCGCGGCTGGCTGCTTCTCTTCCTGACGGAAATGAATCGTTCCATCCATACTGGACAAGGCGAACAGAGCCGGGCGGTCGTGAAGCATCTGGAACAGGTCAGACATGTTGTTCAGGTGATGGAAGCGAAGCTGGCTTACCCATGGACCTTGAAGGAATTGGCGGATGAAGCACATTTAAGCCCGTCGCGGTTTAGTGCCCTGTTTTGCCAGATCGTGGGTACGTCGCCGATGAAATACCTGGTCCAGCTGCGAATTGATCACGCCGTGGGTCTGCTGGAGCAGGATGATCTTAGCATTCTCGAAATTGCTGAAGCTAGCGGGTTCCGTAACCTCTCCAACTTCAATCGCCTGTTCCTGGGACAGACAGGAACGACCCCTTCAGTGCTGAAGAGACGGCTGCATGGCGAGGAAGTGCAGTAAGTTTCTATAGGGTGAGTTTATGTTTTAGTAAGATAGTATTAAAAATGAGGACTATTGCAGAAGAAATGCGACAGTCCTTTTTAGTATGCTTAAGAAGAAGGAGAGATGCCAGATGAACTACTACTTGGGCGTTGACGCCGGGGGCAGCAAGACACATTGCCTGCTCGTCAATGCGAAGGGGGAGACCCTTGGCAGAGGAGCAAGCGGAAATGGGAATCATCAGACCGATCCCCGGAATGCGGGCCGTAACATCGCATCTGCATGCAACCAGGCGCTGCGTGAAGCAGGATTATCTGTTCACGACATTACTCATGCTTTTTTTGGATTGGCGGGAGCGGATCGGGAGGCGGATTACCGCATTCTTCGTCCCATGATCGCCGAATTGAATTTTCCCGATCACTCTATCGCATGCGATACGATGATTGCCATGCGTGCGGGGAGTGAGCATCCCTACGGAGCGGTTATTATTAGCGGTACAGGCTTTAATGCAGCGGCCAGGAACCGCGCCGGTGAAGAATTGCAATACGGTGGGTTTGGCTTCCTGTTTGGAGACGGACAAGGCTCTGGACGGGATCTAGCCAATTTTGCGTTTCGTTCAGCCGTCCGTGCCTGGGATCGCCGCGGCAAATCGACGCTGCTAACAGACCTGGTTCTGCAGGCGAGCGGGTTTGCTACTGTGCCGCAAATGCTGGATGCAGTTCTAGACGGGGAGTACATCCCTCCATTAGAGCTTGCCAAGCTTATGTTCGAAGCGGCGGAGCAGGGAGATGAAGTAGCGATTTCTATTCTCGTTGAACAGGGTGTAGAGCTTGGTAATGCAGCGTCCGCTCTGATTGTCAGACTGGGAATGGAGCAAGAGGAATTTAATGTTGTGCTTGGAGGGAGCATCCTCTCTAAAGTGCGCACGGACATTATGCGTGATGCGATCAAGCGGCGAATCACCCTTACCGCGCCGAGAGCGACGATCACGCAGATTACGATGGACCCGGTCGCCGGCGCTGTGCTTAGTGCCATGGATCGGAATGGGCAGGAGATCAGCCCGCAGGTGAAGCATAATTTAAGCCAGATTTCTTTTTCAGATTTGAAAGGAGAGGTACAGTGATGAAGACACAACATGGAATTAAGGTGGCTGTCATTGGTGGAGGTTCGTCCTATACGCCTGAATTAGTCGAGGGACTGCTGAAGAGCTACGAGGAAATGCCAATTGCTGAACTATGGCTGGTTGATATTGAGGAAGGCAAGCACAAATTAGAGATCGTTGGCAATTTGGCCAAACGGATGGTTAAGAAATCAGGTCTTCCCATTGAGGTGCACTTGACACTGGATCGGCGTGAGGCAATTAAGGATGCTGATTTCGTCTCAACACAGATCCGCGTAGGGCTGCTAGAAGCTAGGAAGCTTGATGAGCACATCCCGATCTCACACGGGGTAATCGGTCAGGAGACGACCGGCCCGGGTGGCATGTTCAAAGCGCTGCGTACAGTTCCGGTCATTCTCGATATTTGCCGTGATATTGAAGAGCTGGCACCGAATGCTTGGATGCTCAATTTTACGAATCCGGCGGGTATGATTACGGAAGCCGTTACTAAATATTCACGGGTACGCTCCGTAGGATTATGTAATTCTCCGATCAATTTCAAGAAATTCCTGGCGGAAGCCTATCAAGTGGATGAGAGTAAGGTACTACCTGAATTTGTTGGTATTAATCATCTGCACTGGGTAACCTCGGCATTAGTTAACGGCAAGGAACGGATGCCGGAATTGTTGGCAGGTAAGGGAGAGTACTCGGCCAAGAACGTGCCAACGCTTGGCTGGGATCCGGAGTTCCTGCAATCGTTGGGTGCGGTCCCAACCTACTACCTCAAGTATTACTACATGATGAATGAAATGTTCGATGAGATGAAGGAATCACTGGAGAAGAACGGAACCAGGGCCGATGTGGTGAGCCGCGTAGAGAAAGAATTATTCGAACTGTATGCTAACGAGGAATTGGAAGAGAAGCCGAAGCAATTAGAGCAAAGAGGCGGGGCATTCTACTCGGAAGCCGCTGTACATCTCATGAGATCGCTCTACACAGGCCGCAATGATATTCAGACTCTAAACGTGGCGAACAACGGAATATTTGACTTCTTGCCGGATAACGCCAGCATTGAAGTGAACTGCGTAGTAACCTCTGAGGGACCGATTCCACTCGTGCCGCAGCATATTCCAGAGCATGTCAAAGGACTGCTACATGCAGTGAAGACTTACGAAAGCCTGGCGATCGACGCGGCGGTCAGTGGGGATCGCGGTCTAGCTCTGCAGGCGATGGCTCATCATCCGTTGGTGCCGTCTGTCTCTGCAGCCAAGGTGTTGCTCGATGAAATGCTCGAAGCGCATCGCCAGTATCTACCGAATTTCTTCTAATCCGAAATACGAGAGAGACTGGTTTGGTTCAGGGTAAGAGCCTTTTGCAGAAATTCCGCTTCAGGTACGAAGCGGTAATTAAATAAATATAGGTCGGCATCAAAAAACCTGGTTGCATGATAAAGACCAGGTTTTTTCCTATCCGAAAGACACATGGACATGAAGCTTTCCCAGGAAGCATTTGACAAAAGAAGGAGGAGTGGGTTATTATGAGTTAAAAGTCAATGAGTGGTGAATCAATGAAATGACTAAGACGCGTCGCCAGCTCCAAAAGGAGCAAACGAGAAAACATTTAATAGAGACTGCCTTCAGGCAATTTGCACAGCACGGCTTCATCACGGTCAGAACTGCCGATATTGCCCAAGCAGCGCAAGTATCCCATGGCACAGTTTTTGCCCATTTTGCGACACAGGAAGCGTTGTTTAATGCTGTCATTGAAGAATTTGGCCTGCGGATTTCAAGAAGACTTCATGAACTGGCAGTCGGCAACCGTGGATTGCGGGAGGTGCTGGAAGCCCATCTCAAGGGCTTAAGGGAATTTGAAGCCTTTTATACCCGCTGGGTGGTTGAAAGCCGGGTGCTCCCCGATAGCACAAGGGACACCTTTACCATTGTTCAATCGACTATCTCCTTCCATATCAGCCAGGCGGCTGAGCGGGAAATGGATGCGGGCGAGCAGATCCCGATTCCTGTACACCTGCTGTTTAATACCTGGATCGGATTGCTTCACTACTATCTGGCAAACGACGATCTTTTTGCTCCCGAAGGATCTGTACTGGAACGGTACGGCCAGGAACTGCTGGAACATTTTATGCGTTTAATCAAGGCCCGTTAGCCGGAGAAAAAGCAAGAAAACTTTCAAAAGGCTTCAACCCGTTTGCTGCCTTGCAGAGCAAGGCAAAATTCATGGTCGTTAACAATAAGATCTAATCCCATCCCTAACGGATGGGGAGAGAGGATGGACAGAATGAAAATCTGTGTTGCTTGCGGTATGCCAATGACAGAAGTTGCTGATTTTGCATTGGGGGATGTCGAAAAAGATTATTGCGTGCATTGTATGAGGCCCGATGGAACCATGCAGTCTTATGAAGAAAAGCTGGATTCCCTGTCCGCTTTAATCGTTAGAACTCAGGGGCTGGACCAAGGGGTTGCCCGCAATGCGGCCAGAAATATGATGGCCCGGCTGCCCGCATGGAAGGTGGACGAAGCTGATGAAGGAACAGACTGATATCCTTGAAGAAATAATCCCTATGCTGGCTATTAAGACAAATTTTAAAGAAATTGAGGAGTTGCTGTGTGCGAATTCCAATTTGCCGGGTCCACGGGGAAATCTGACGCTGGCCTATAATTTTGCTGCCTGCTTTCAAGGGGAAAATCTCTCAGATGATTTACTGGACTTACTCATCCGCTGGGTGAATATCCCGGAAGCGGAAGCTCCGGCTAATCATCCGCGGGAATATCTGCCTTTCTGCGGTATTCTGTCGCTGGGTGCCCATTATTGTTATACCAATAAGGAGACCCAACACCTGATTCTGTACCAGTTCAAGAGCGCTATGAATGACAAGCGGTGGAGGACCAGGGAGGGGGCGGCAATGGGGCTGCAGCTTATTGCGGAGAATAATTTTCCTGCCATAAAAGAGTACTTTATACGGTGTTATCCCGATGCAAGTTACCTTGAGAAAAGGGCGTTTGTTGCCGCTTTGGCGCATCCTCCTATTCTTCATCATAAAGAAATCGCCCGCTTCAGCTTAAAGATGGGCGGCGATATTCTGGCTGATTTTGCTGCTTCAGATCCGTTAGACCGTCGCTCAGAGCATTTCGCTGTGTTGTCCAAAGGACTTCAATATGCACTCAGCGTATTCGTCGAGGCGTTGCCGGAGGAAGGTTTTGCTTTATTGAAGGAATATGCCGTTGTGAGGCATCCGGAAGTGGATAAAATTCTCCGCTCCAATTTGAGCAAATCCCGTTTAACCAAAAAATACGCCCCACAGGTGGCGGAGGTTCTGGCGATCATGGAAGCGCGGGGGCGTTGTTAATTTCCGTGCGATGAGCTACCTTCATATTTCCTTGATATGACGAGTAGCCTTTCATGTAGCTGGGGGTTATGTTATATTTTGTGAAGAAGTGTTTCTATCACGAACAAGGGAATGTACTAGATTATAGCTTTATTTTGAATTACCTCTTATAGAACATGCAAAGGAGGGTTTACATGATCAAGCATATTGTTCTGTTTAAATTGAAGGACTCTTCACCGGAGAGCATCCGGGTGACGGAAGGAGTGCTGCGTGGACTGGAAGGAAAGGTAGAGCAGTTACGGTCGCTGGAAGTCGGAGTGGACGTTGTGAAGTCACCTCGTTCCTATGATATCGCGCTGATCGCAACCTTTGATTCGCTGGAAGATCTGCAGGGCTATCAGGTGCATCCGGAGCATAAGAAAGTGATCGAGCATATGAACGAAGTACGCGAGAGCCAGGTAGCTGTAGATTTTGAATTCTAACAAATCGATAAGGCATGGAGGTTAGCGCATGTATTATGTGAACCGGGAGCAAATCGAACGGAGATTGGACGTTATCCCTGAGATTCTACAAGTATTCACACTAGCAAATACGAATCCAGGAGAGCACTTGCTGGCCCGTTATGCGGAGGAGAGGGCCATTCATTTGGCCATCGAGGTCGTAACGGATGTCGGCAGTTATTTGATCGATGGCTTTATCATGAGGGATGCGAGCAGCTATGAGGATATCGTTGATATTATGATGGACGAGCAGGTCGTTGACAAGGAACTAGGCAACATTCTTACGAAGTTAGTACGTCTGCGCCGCCCTCTCGTACAGAGTTATTTCGATTGGGACAGATCTGGCGGGCATGAGCTGGTTCAGTACCTTCATGAAGCATTGACTTCATTTGCAAATAAGGTTCGCAGCTATTTGGATCAAGAAGCGATACCTTCTTGACAGGCTGGCAAAAAAATAGGCGGTAATTTGTGACGGGCCAAGCTACATCTGCTTATAATGAGATTAATTATATAGGCATTCGCCCTAATAGCTGAAAGGAGGCTGCCTTTCTTCGGGAAAGTCGAATCGGCTGTTAGTGCAATATACGATAAGGAGAGATGGATTATGAGTAAAGGGAATAAAGGCTGGATTTGGGGCGCAGCAATCGGTACGATCGTAGGTTCAGTTACAGCGCTGTTGTTTGCTCCGAAGGCAGGACGGGAACTGCGCAAGGATATCGCGGACGGTGCGCGCCAAGTCGGTGAAAAGACACAAGAGGTGGCAGGTAAGGTGTCCGAGCAGGGTGCTCAATTGGTTGATAAGGTTAAGAAAACAACAGGCGATCTAGTCGAGGATTTCCAAGAATGGCGTGGGAGTAAATCTGACGGGAGCGTTGAAGTGCGTGTGTCATCTGTAGCCGATGACGAAGACCCTCTGCTGTTGGAGACCGCTGTAATCGGCGTTGCCGAGGATACAGAGCAAGCGGTGGCTGCCACAGAAGAGATTGGTGAATCCGTTGCTGAAGAAGTCGGGGATACGGTTGAGGAAGTCGTTAAGGAAGTCAAAGATGAAGTAGAGGAAGCTTAATTCCGTTCAGACCGAGCTAAGCCAAGTTCTAGTGGATTGTAAACTCGCCTATTCAGGGTTAAGAGACAGCATTTGGCTTGTTACGAGATCTTAATACTTAATAGGAGCAAGAGGACCCGATTTCAGGGTCTTTTTTTTCGTGTAGAGGTGTGCTGAGGCCTGATCTGCATCCTTGTACCATCCTTGAAATTACGCTAATATTTAGGTACGCTTTATGCAAGGCAGTCATAAAGTAACGAGTAGAGAAATAATACTAATAAACAAAGGAAGCGGTATGTTCGTGCAGCAAGCCATCGCAATATTAGACTCGGGCGTCGGAGGACTCACCGTCGTCAAGGAAGTCATGAGACAGCTTCCTAGAGAAAAGATTATTTATTTTGGAGACACCGCGCGTGCTCCCTATGGTCCGCGTACACCTAAAGAGGTAAGCTCCTTCACGGAGCAGATTGTTGATTTTCTGATTCAATTTGATCCTAAAATGATTGTCATCGCCTGTAATACCGCCACTGCGGCGGCTCTGGAATATATCAAAGGAAAGGTGAATATTCCTGTAATCGGTGTAATTCATCCTGGAGCCCGTGCGGCTATCAGTGCTACCAAGACAGGGCAGATTGGAGTCATTGGCACTATAGGTACGATCCGTAGCGGAGCTTATATAGCGGCTCTCAAGGAATTAAATCCAGGTGTAGAAATCGTAAGCAAGGCGTGTCCAACGTTGGCACCTCTGGTTGAGCAAGGGCGATATGATACGCCAGAAGCCCTGGGGCTTGTGCGGGACTCTCTTACGGAGATCAGACATTATTCACTTGATTGTCTCATCCTCGGCTGTACCCATTACCCATTTCTCAAGCAGGAGATCAAACAGGTCATGGGGCCGAGCGTTAAGCTGATCAGTTCCGCCGATGAGACGGCGCGAGAGATCAGCACGATTCTGTATCAGAAAGACAGCCTGGCAAAAGGGAATGAAATCCCGATTCATCAATTTTTCTGCAGCGGGGACCCGGAAATTTTCCGTAAAATAGCTTTACAATGGTTAGGAGAACAAATTGAGTTAACGCCGATTGTATGGCAAGTATCGAACCCTTCTTAACGAGCAAAAAAAACCTTTGGATGGCTATAACCATCCAAAGGTTTTTTGCTCAAAGCGCGTTCAAAGGGAACGGTTTTCAGCACCGAGAAGGTTGGATGAAGCTAGGGTTGAACAACCTTTAAAAGTTATTTTGGGAGTGGGCACATTACCATGAGAGCACCCGGATCAGCCGAAACAGATAGAGGCGTAGAAGCAATCTGCTCTCCATCTCCGAGCGCCAGCCGGGAAAGCGAGCTATGGACCGAGATATGTCTGCCGCGCATCATTGTCACGAAAGGAAGCCGTGTATGCTTGCCGAACAGCAGAGTTGGAAACAGCATCAGAAGCTGCAGCTTGGAGCAATCATGAACGATGCAAATGTCCAGCATACCGTCATCTGGTTTCGCTTCTGGGCAGATCGTCAGCCCTCCACCATAGCTGATCACATTGTTGACCGCGGTCAGCCAGGCCGAAGAATAGTTATGAATAACTCCGTCACATTCTACAGTAAGATCGGCTGGGCGGAAGGTGAGTAAGGTATGAAATACGCCAATGACGTAGGCCAATCTTCCAAAACCTAAGGAGTTACATATCTTCTTATAACGGCTTTTATTGACATTATCCGCAACCTCGGCATCGAAGCCGACAGCCAGTGCGGTTAACGTGCTGCGGCCCGTTGTTGAGATGAGATCGGCAATTCTCGGCAATCCCTGCAGCATTGTATCAACAGCTGCCGGTATCTTCTTGGGAATACCGAATCCTCGGGCGGTATCATTGCCGGAGCCTGCCGGGAAGACAGCCAGCGGAATTCCAGTTGCGCGCAGCGCAGGCAAGAGACTGTGGATCGTACCGTCTCCGCCTACAACACCAACTGCTTTCCATTCTACAGGAGATGCCAATTGCTCCTTGAGATAAGCTTGGGCTCCTTCAGCACTCTCGGTAAATTGATATTCGTAAGTTACTCCTTTATTATCAAGGATCTGACTAATTTCTCGCCAGACCCGTTTCCCTCCCCCATTGCCTGAGCGTTGATTCACGATAAATAAGTACATGATAGTTCCTCCATACGCAGGTCGTTCTATACAGGTAATTCACACAAGAATAGATGCGTTCCCCAAAGTTCTCATACATCCTATGAATTGATACTCTAACTTTTGAATGCGGATACATTCTAAGTTTAAGTAGTTTAAGTGTAACAAATTAAGATTAAAAAGGAACCATTAAATTTTGAGGAGAGAGCCTATGCAATGGATCGCGATCTTCACGATGCTGCTCGATCATATTGGAGCGGCGTTCTTTCCCGGAGAATTAATATGGCGTATTATCGGTCGCATAACTTTCCCGATCTATGCCTATGCATTGGTGCAAGGCTTCCGTCATACGACGAGCTACGGTAAATATATGCTGCGGCTTACGATCATTACGGTCCTGTCCCAGCTTCCCTATCAGATCGCCCTAAGCCGGAGTGGAATAAATGTCGTAGCGACGCTCCTGGTGGCTGCTCTGTTGATGCGCCTGCTTGAACATATACGCCCCGGAATACTGTCAATCCTGTTGATCGCGGGTTGCAGCCTGCTGGTAGAGATTATTCCATTTGATTATGGGGCATATGGACTGCTTCTGGTGCTTATATTCAGATATGCGGAGAAATATCAATTGTTGTTCATGCATGTATTGCTGAACGTGATTTATTTGTTGGCTTATGGCTGGGTTGTGCAGATGGTGAGTATTATACCGACGCTATTAATCGTGTTCGGTCCTACATTGTGGCACAGGCTGGAGTTGATCCGAATGCCACGCTGGCTGTGGCGCTCTTATTATCCGCTCCATCTTCTAGTGCTAGCGGCAGTCAGCTATTGGCATGTTTAACAATGGAATAGAAACTGTAAAGGGGAGGAGAGAACATGGATTCATCGCCATTTGTGGATCGGCCTGAAACTCCGATTGTAGAGGTATGTGGCGGATATCGCTATGCCGACTTCCAAGCTCAAAGTATGGAATTGATGCGTAAATATCCGCATCTATGCCGGCGAAGTATTGGTAGAAGTGTTCTTGGGCGATCGATCGATTGTTTTATGATTGGCAATGGCCCAGAACGCCTACATATGAACGGGGCTGTGCATGCGAATGAATGGATTACTACTCCACTCCTGCTGCGTTTTATGGAGGATCTGCTGGAACACGCCTGTTCGCAACGATCGGAGGCTATTGTTCATTTACTGCAGCAAACGACTCTGTGGATCGTGCCGATGGTTAATCCGGACGGGGTTGATCTGGCCCAGGACGGTGCTGCAATGGTCGGCGATAGCTGGAGAAGCTGCTTGCTTGCATGGAATGACGGCCACGATGATTTCACGGCATGGAAGGCGAATATTCGTGGGGTCGACTTGAATGATCAGTTTCCGGCTTGCTGGGATACGGAGCGTGAACGCCGTCAGGTTTGTCGGCCAGCTTCTCAGGATTACAGTGGCCCCTGCCCACTAAGTGAACCAGAAGCCCAGGCATTGGCGGAGTTGACAGAGACAGTGGATTTCACACGAGTTCTCTCTCTTCATACTCAAGGCCGGGAGATATACTGGAACTACCGGGATCAGGAGCCGCCAGAGGCAGAGGCAATGGCAGATAGACTGGCAGCAGTGAGCGGCTACCGTGCTGTGAAGCTAAGCGGAAGTGATGCGGGCTATAAGGACTGGTTCATTATGAAATTCCGTCGCCCTGGTTACACAGTAGAGGCTGGAGAGGGCAAGAATCCATTGCCGCCGAAACAATTCGATTCCATCTATAGGGACCTGGCGCCACTGCTGTTTGAGTTTATCCGGGGATAGAATTCTCCCCGGATGGCCGTCAGGCCTATTTTGCATTTGTTCCCGTTAAGGAAATAAACTAGTGTAGAAGAAAGGAAACAGGGTATTCTACATATAGGTGGTAGTCCCTGAATCCGCATGCTAAGGAGGGCTCGCGATGAAATGGTCGAAAATGTGGTCGCTGCGGCATTGGTCACATATTTTCCGGCGGGTGCCAAGGCTGCTTCAATCCCCACAGATTCCATTGCTGGACAAGCTTCTGCTCACTGTCCCGGCATTGTTGTATTGGGTGCTGCCTGATTTTCTACCGTTCATTCCAATTGATGATCTAGCGGTCACAATGTTGTTAATGAACTGGTTCGTAGCACGAGCAGAGCGTAAATATCCATCAGTTTGATGGTAAGTTCATATTCGGCCAGAGGATTCCAAACTACAGAATATATACGGTGAACCCTTGCATCTAGGCTAAGGTTTCTTTACAATAGGAATATTGGCGGTATAGATATAACATATTTGCTGAACAGGAGATGTCCCTCATGAAAGTGAAAATTACCCGCAACGCGGCCAAAGTGATAAAGAAAGAAATGGACAAGGAAGAGAACAAAGAGTTGGTCTTGAAGGTGTTCATTACCCATGCTCATGGAGACCATGCCCATTATGGCCTTGATTTGGTCAAGCCTGACGACAAATTGACATTAGTATCAACCGATAAAGAAATTGATGTTCTTGTCGATGCGAATGAGCCGATGCTCGATGGCGTGAAGATTGACTACTTGTACCTGCCTGAAGAAGGATTCGTGATTACGAACCCGTCCATGGGTAACCATGGAGATCACTAAGTAAAGTTACTTCATTGATCAATTCGTGATCAAAAGCGAGCTTATTGAACTTCCTCTAAGCAATAGCATTGAAGAAAAGAAGGGAAAACACGATGGCAAATGACATTCGCATTTGCGATAAATGCAATCATATCCGCATGAAGACATTTGTGCCGAAGCTGAAGAAAATGGCTCCTGATGCCGACATCAAGGTCGGCTGCAAGTCTTACTGTGGGCCATGCGGCAAACGAGCCTTCATCTACATTAACGGCCGTTATGTCAGCGGTCCGACGGAAGATGAAGTGCTGGAGAAGGCGGCACCTTTCGTGAAGAAGCCGAAAAATTAAGAGCAGCTATTATTGATCTAATAAGGATTATAAAGAGCGTCCATTGTACTATGGGCGCTCTTTTTTTGCGTATCAGTAAGTGATTATCTTGCTGATAATCTCTATAAAATCATCAATGTAAATTTGACAGCCTTGAAGGTTCGTAGTATATTATCTTTAAATAAAGATTCTTTATTACAAGATAAATTACGTCGTATGATTTGGGTATTGTATAACAACAATAGAGTGATCACACATCAGGAGGTTATTGTATGAACCATTTAAAAGGAATCCACCACGTTACAGCGATTACGAGCAGTGCGGAGAAGAATTATGAATTTTTCACTTATATATTAGGAATGCGTCTTGTGAAGAAGACAGTGAATCAGGATGATATTCAGACCTATCACTTGTTCTTTGCCGATGATAAAGGAAGCGCTGGGACAGATATGACGTTCTTTGATTTCCCAGGGATCGGGCAAGGGGTGCATGGTACCGACGAAATCTGGAAGACTTCCTTCCGCGTACCTAATGATGCTGCGCTGGATTACTGGGAGCAACGGTTCAACCGTCTGCAGGTTGAGCATACCGGTATTCAGGAGCTATTTGGTAAGAAGACTTTGTCGTTCGTGGATTTCGACGATCAGAAGTATATGCTCATCTCGGATGAACATATACTTCTGATCGTATCGGGAACACCTTGGCAGAAAGGACCGATTCCGCTTGAGCATGCGATTACCGGTCTTGGACCGATCTTTGTTCGCGTCAGTGACTTCAAATTTTTCAAGGAAGTGCTGGAGAAGGTCTTATTGTTCAAAGAGATTGCAGAGGAAAATAAACTTCACTTGTTCGAGGTGGGCGAGGGCGGTAACGGGGCTCAAGTCATCGTAGAGCATAATGATACGCTCCCTCGTTCCATTCAGGGCTATGGTACGGTTCACCACGCCGCGTTCCGCGTCGAAGACCGTGAGGTTCTGGAAGAGTGGATTGAGCGTATGGCTAGCTTCAACTTCCCGACATCCGGTTACGTTAACCGTCATTTCTTCGAATCGTTGTATGCACGAGTCGCGCCACAAATCTTGTTCGAATTCGCCACGGACGGTCCTGGATTCATGGGTGATGAGCCATATGAGACTTTAGGTGAGATCTTGTCGCTTCCTCCATTCTTGGAAGGACGCCGCGCACAAATTGAGCAATTGGTTCGACCAATTGATACGATGCGCAGTGATAAGGAGTTTGTGAAGGAGTAATCGTATAATGCCTTGATGATTAAAAAAGTAAAAAGAAGCGGCGGCTCTGAGTAAATCAAAGCCACCGCTTGTTTGTTTTAAATTCATTCCTTTGTTCTTAGCAATTTGATCAAATCCCCCGTAATTACACGGTCAGATATGGATAGGCGCTTATTCGCTTCTTCATAAGGGATCTTGCACTTCTCTACATCAGCAAGTTTACGTGTCGTGAGATCATAGCAGGAGCCGTTATCGAAGCGGCTATCCGGAGACGGAACGTAATACAGCTTGCCATCTGTGAAAGCACCCGATCGAAGCACGACAAAGCGTTCCTGACCGGAGAATAGATTATTGCCCATCATATAGTAGCTTTCGGTCGAGATACCGAGCAAGTGCAGTAATGAAGGCGCCATATCGAGCTGACCCGCAGGCTCATCGAAAATCCCCGCATGTTGTCCATCAGGTAGATGAATCAACAGAGGAACTTGGTTCATGATTTGGCTCATATCAAGACTGGTTAAGGATTTGCCGAGAAATTGCTCATAGGGTTCCTTGTCTTGAATCGAGTTGTCATGATCACCATAGAAGACGAGGATCGTATTGTCCCAGATCCCTTGCTGCTTCATTCCTTCTACCAGCTCGCCCACCGCTGCATCCACGTAATGGACAGATTGCAGATAGTCGCCAAATATAGTGCCCTTGAATTCACCAGTATCCAGCTCTTGCACGTTGGCGGGAAGCGTGTACGGATGGTGACTCGATAAAGTAATCAGGAACGAATAGGAGGGCTGCTTTTCCGTAGACATCAGCTCTAGTGATTGGCGGAAGAAGGACTTGTCGCCAAGCGACCAGCCGATGGCCTCATCCATTTTGTAATCCGATTTGCTGTAGAAATGATCATAATTCATCGCTTTATACATATTCAGACGGTTCCAGAAGCTGCTCTCATAAGCGTGGAAGGCTCCGGTCTCGTAGCCGTTTTCCTTCAGAATGCTCGGAAGCACATCATATTCATGATCTGGAAAACGGACAAATACTGAGCCGGTGGGCAGCGGGTGCAGAGAACTCTGCGATGAGAAATCGGCATCCGAGGTTCTGCCTTGACCCGTCTGATGATAGAAATTGGAGTAGTACATGCTCTCCTGCATCAGACGATTGAAATTCGGCGTAATCTCCTGACCACCGATCTTCTTGCCAATCATGAAATTCATAAAGGCCTCGGCTTGAACGACAATAATATTGCTGTCTCGGTAGGCGCCGAAGGTTTCATTTTGAACAACCCGCCTGGATTTTGCCTGATCGAACCATCGCTGTATTTCCTGTTGGTCTTCAGCGCTAAGCTCGGGCTTGCCGCCAAGATGCTCCTTGGCATAGCGATAGACATCATAATAATGGAATCCTAGAAGACCGGTAACATTATAAAGGGAAATATTCCACCAGCCGCCCTCAAATAAACCTGCTGCCCATGTCTTGGTATAATGCCGGATTGGACCAAGCGTCATAGCGAAGCCAATGATGAAGATCATGACCCCGCTGGCAAAGCGGCGAATCGCCACGCGTCCCCAAGATGGTTTCTCCGGATATGAATAGGTCTGAGGATAGAGAGGGCCCAAATGATTACGCTGTGTATGCCGCAGTAGCCATCGGCGTATACCAAAGAATATCACGACGATCAACCCCAACAGCAGATCGGCGCACAGCCACAGATCGGATATATGGATAAGCGAGCGGATACTGTCCCCGAGCTCGCCGACTTGACCGGCCTGCAGCAGAACCGGGATCGTAATAAAATCACCGAAGTAACGGTAATAGATCAGATCGGCAAAGATGAGGAAGGTGAGAACCACGTCGAGGCCCCAGAGGGCGACCAAGCGTCCACGTCGCGGCAGCCAGAATACCCAGAACGAGATCAGCATGACTGAGCCGATAGCAATCACATCATCCAGCCGACTCATATCGATATATCTGGCGTGTAGGTTGTTATGAAGCAGAACTAGTTTATAGAAGATTAGAAATAAAAAGACGATATATGCAAAAAAATGGGTACGATACAAGCGTGTTAATAGGGCGCGCGGACCCCTGTCCCGTGTATGACTCAGCATGAAATGCCAGCCTCCTTTCTAAATCGAATAAGCGAGCGCATTACTCTCGTCCGAAGTATGATCATATTATAAGTGTGTGTTCAACCTCTACAACAAGGAAAACCCTTCCCCCAGATTAATGTCTGGGTGGAAGGGGGCCGAGGTATTGCAGGTATTGGCACTCGATCCGACCGTTGAACAGCTTGCGGCGCTTGTCCGCCTTACGGCCAAACTCATGCTCGAATTGCTTGGTTGGGGTAATAGCGAAGAAGGACCATGTTGGATATTCCGCGGAAATCCTGCCGAGTTGGGAAATCAAGCGGCGAATTTCTTTCTCCTCACCAATTCGTTCACCGTAAGGAGGATTCGTGATCATACATCCATAGTCGCCTTGAAGTTGGATCCTCGCCGCGGGAAGCGCCTGAAAAGTGACCTCTTTAGCAAGTCCAGCACTCTTGGCCGCCGCTTGGGCTACTTCAATCGCCTTCGGATCGATATCACTGCCGCTGATATTCAGCGGAATGTCATCACGAACCAAGTCGATCGCTTCATCCCGGGCGTCCTGCCACAACTCCTGCGGAATGGCCGGCCAATTCTCTGAATTGAACGAGCGGCGCAGTCCGGGGGCGATATTCCAGCCGATCATTGCGGCTTCAATCGGCAGCGTTCCCGATCCGCAGCAAGGATCGTAGAATGGGCGAGACGGATTCTGATTCCAACGGCTGAGTAGAATAAGAGCAGCCGCCATCGTCTCCTTGAGGGGAGCTTCAGTAATCAGCTTGCGGTAACCGCGTTTATGCAGTGCGGGTCCTGTCGTGTCCAGCGTCAACAGTGCAATATCATTCAGAAGGTTAACCTCAATCACATAGCGTGGTCCATTCTCCTGGAACCATTCCGTGTGGTAGGATTGTTTCAGCTTCTCGACGATTGCTTTCTTGACGATGCCTTGGCTGGCAGGGACGCTGCTAAGCTGCGATTTATGGGATCTGCCTTCTACCGGAAATTCTCCGTGCACCGGAATCCAGTCCTGCCAAGGCAAAGCCTTAGTGCCTTCGAACAATTCGTCAAAGGTGCGGGCCGTGAATTCTCCCATTTTGATGAGTACGCGGTCTGACGTGCGCAGCCAGAGGTTGCAGCGGCAGATATCGATCAGATCCCCTTTAAAAGTGACGCGTCCGTTCTCTACCTTCGTATCGGTGTAGCCTAAGTCTTTTAACTCGCGTGCCACGACGGCTTCCAGACCCATCGGTGCAGTCGCGATCAATTCCAATTGTCTCGACATTCTCGTTAATCAACTCCGTATAAAGCTTGTAATTCCTGAACTATTTCTTGTAGGAAATGTGCAAAAACCATACAATTCAGTATAGGACAATGTCTATCAAGTTACAAACTATTGTTGTCTGATGACGGCAATTTAATCTAGATCGTTCAAAAGGGAGTGTGGATATATGATAACGCCTGAGGAGTATGGCGATGAATTGTATGCAGAAGACGAGGTGTTAAGCAGAGTCACACGTTCGATTGAGGAGCACGGGATTCAGGATGTATCGATTGCGCCTGGCTATGGCAGATTGCTGACTTTGCTGGCGAAGCTGGGTGGTGCGAAGCGTGCGCTTGAAATCGGTGCCCTTGGCGGTTATAGCGGAATATGTCTGGCCAGAGGACTCGGAGCAGATGGACGTCTAGTATCGCTTGAGATTAGTCAGGATAATGCCAAGCTGGCTGGAAGCAATATGGAGATGGCCGGATATGGTCAAATGGCGGAATATATGGTTGGACCCGCTCTGGACAGTTTGGAGGTTTTGAAGCAGCGTGGGGAGAAGTTCGACTTTTTCCTGATCGATGCGGACAAAGGGAATTACCCGGCTTATCTGGAATATGCGATTTCGCTGGCGTCACCGGGAGCGCTCATTGCCGGAGACAATACCTTGCTTAGAGGTAGAACTCTAAATACCGACAAGAACGGACCTTCGGTGATGGCCATGCGGAAATTCAATGAAATGATCGCATCGGATGAGCGTTTGATCAGCACGATGCTACCGGCCTATGACGGCCTGGCGTTGGCGCTGGTGAAATAATCTATGCGTGAGCTTTCGGCTTGGAATACAGCTTGGTTCTCACCCAGATTGTATTTAACAGCAATAAAATACCGGAAATAATGAATAATCCTTCAATGCCGATGAAGCCGGATAACGTACCTCCGATCAAGGCGCCGAACATGTTGCCCAGGGCCAACGTACTACTATTGAAGCCGAAGGCGCGGCTCTCCATTCCGTCGGGGGTATAAAACCGAATCAGAGCGTTCACGCTTGGCAGAAGTCCTCCCATGAAGATCCCCATCAGGAAGCGGACAATAACCAGTTGCCAGACACTCTGCACAAATGCTTGTGGAATCAGCATCGCTGCGGCACCAATCAGACAGAACGTCAGTATGCGGTGTGCTCCGATCTTATCGCTGACCCGGCCGAGTATCGGTGAGGTGATCATGTTGGACATCCCTGTGACCGCACTGACGAAGCCTGCCCAGAACGAGGCGTCCACCGCGGTTCCATGCAGTCTCTCTACATATAACGGCAGTAAAGTCATCGGGCTGATCATGGCGAACTGCAACAGAAATGTTACAGCAAATAGAGCGGTCAGCTGTTGAGTCTTCGTTAATTCGCGCAGGCCAGCAAGTACGGAAATTTGCGGTACTTGGGCCGCGGCTTCTTTATTGAAGTTCTCGCGCACGAACAGCAGGCAAGCTAGGGAGGCGAGGAATAACAGGCTACCGGTAATATAGAAAATAGGGCGGAATCCTACCCAATCGGCCAAAAGTCCGCCGATCAGTGGGCCAAGAATCGTACCTGCGACGTTGCCGGACTGGATCGTTCCCATCGCGAAGCCCATTCTTTCCTTTGGCGCCGTTCCGGATATGAGCGATACCGCAGCTGGGTTGAAGCCGGAGATCGTACCGTTGAGTAGCCGCAGCATGAGCAGATGCCATGGCTGTGTAGCTAAGCCCATGAGGGCGATAACGATGGACATGCCAAATCCAGAGCGAAGAAGCATAACTTTTCTTCCATATTTGTCGGCCAGCTTCCCCCATATTGGTTGGAAGATGAAGGAGGTCGCAAAGTTAGCTGCAAAGATGCTTCCGGCCCATAAGCCGATCGCATGCTCCCCGTGAACGTTTAGATCTCTGGACAGGTAGAGAGACAGAAACGGAGTGATCATGGTCATTCCGGCATTGACGAGGAATGATCCCACCCAAAGCACAATGAGGTTTACTTTCCAGGTTTTCAGTGTGCTTCACTTCCTTTCTGACTGTATTCTGGGTGTAATAATATAAAGAGCTCAAAAAGACTGATTTTTCTAGTATACCACAATGGTTCAAAATCATCGGAGCAGTTGTCATATGATTGTCATGAGTTTTACGAGTGTGATAGTTGTTACATCTAGGTAAAGAAGTCATAATGTATAATATAGGATTTTGATAATAGGAGGAGAAGTTGGTTGGCATATAATGATCGGTTTATTCGCGCATGCCGGAGGCAGGAGATCGATACGGTTCCCGTCTGGTACATGCGACAAGCAGGCAGGTATGACCCGGAATATCGCAAGATCAAAGAGAAGTACAGCTTGCTCGAAATTTGCCGTCAACCAGAGCTTGCCGCGGAGGTAACGATGATGCCGGTACGCAAGCTTGGCGTGGATGCGGCTATTTTATACTCGGATATTATGAACCCGGTTGCATCGATCGGTATCGACTTCGATATCGTCAAGAATATTGGACCGGTCATCGACAATCCGATTCGTTCAGAGGCAGATATCGACCGTCTGACTCCGATTGATGTCGAGCGTGATCTATCCCATATTTTAGAGACGATACGTATTCTTGACCGGGAGCTAGAGGTCCCGCTTATTACTTTTGCCGGGGCTCCATTTACGATTGCCAGCTACTTAATTGAGGGGCGTCCGTCCAAGAGCTACATACGTACAAAAAGTATGATGTATGGCGAGCCCGAGCTATGGGACAAGCTGATGTATAAGCTTGGAGATATGGTCATCGCCTATTTGAGAGCACATATTAAGAATGGCGGCAAAGCGTTCCAACTGTTCGATAGCTGGGTTGGCGCGCTGGCTAGACGCGATTTTGAACGATATGTATTACCTACAATCACTCGCATTTTTGCCGAGCTGTCCGATCTTGATGTCCCGAAGATTTATTTTCCAGGCGTAAGTTCGGGGGAATTGCTGCCGGCTCTGACAGAGCTTAAGGCGGATGTGATTGGTCTTGACTGGCGCATATTGATCGAAGAGGGAAGGCGTAGAATCGGAGGAGACTATGCTGTACAAGGCAATTTGGATCCGTATGTTCTAACTGCGCCTATGCCTGTGATTAAGCAGTATGCCAAGGATATTATTGACCAGGGCATTCAACAGCCGGGGTTTGTGTTCAATCTCGGACATGGGCTATTTCCTGAGGCATCGTTGGATAAGTTACGGGAATTAACGGAATATGTACATGAATACTCACACCAGGCTATTGCTCAGAAAATATAGATATTGGTTGTCTCAATTTAATGGATGAGGTGAATAAAAGCGTGAGCACAAAAATCGGCGTATTGGTGATGTCTTATGGCACACCGGAAAGCATGGATCAAGTAGAGGCTTATTACACACATATACGGCGCGGGCATCCCCCGACTCCGGAGCAGCTCCTGGAACTGACAGAACGTTATGAGGCAATTGTTGGCGGCGTGTTCCCCCTGCGCGCGAATACGGATAAGCAGGTGGCTGCCTTGCAGGAGACGCTGGGTCAGCTGAACCAAGGTTCGGATAAGCAATTTGTCTGTTATCAGGGGTTGAAGCATGCCCGTCCATTCATAGAGGATGGAGTAGAGCAAATGGCCCATGACGGTATTAAGCAGGCGATCGGAATTGTGCTTGCTCCCCATTATTCGGTGATGAGCATTGGCGGCTACATTAAGCGGGCTGAGGAGAAGGCAGCCGAGCTGGGCGTAGAGATGAGCTTCGTGCATAGCTATCATCTGCATCCGAAGCTGATCAAGGCGTTCGCAGATCGGGTGTGTGCCAAGCTGGATCAGTTCAAAGAGGGCGGCGCGAATCGGGATCAGGTCAAAGTGTTATTCAGCGCGCATAGTCTACCTGAACGCATCCTTAAGATGGGAGATCCGTATCAGGATCAACTGTTGGAGACAGCCGGAGCCGTGGCAGCGGAAGCTGGAGTGAATAACTGGCAATTCACATGGCAGAGTGCGGGCCGTACAGCCGATCCATGGCTGGGTCCAGATATTCTCGATACGCTCCGCAGCTTAAGCCAGGAACAGGTGGAGGATATTCTTGTTGCTCCGGTAGGGTTCGTATCCGATCATCTGGAAGTGTTATATGATCTTGATATTGAAGCGAAGACGATTGCCAAGGAGTTGGATATGCGCCTCGAGCGTATCGAATCCTTAGGAACCGACCCGCTCTATATGGAGACACTGGCTGAGTGCATTATGAAGCAGGTTACAGATTTGAAATAGATTCTTAGATCTGCTACTTAAGTAGTTTCATTAATGTAAGAAACATGAAATTGTGAACCCTTCCCTGTAAAATAGGCGAAGGGTTCTATTTATTTGTAGTACCCTGATATAATAAAATCAATGATGTCATGATCAAATCATGTTTTCAAAGGAGTCTCATTGGATGTATCCACCAAGATCTGAAAAAAATAAAAAACGAAAACAAGAGCAGGAACGCCGCTTAAGCCGTTTTTGGCTGGCAGTGAACGGCCTTCTTATCTTTATTATTATTGTGCTAGGGACTTATTATTATCTTGATTATCGTACGGTCCAGGGGAATAGCAAGAATGTAGAGCAGCAAGAGCAGAATAATCCTGGTCTGTATGAGATGCCGGATATTTCCCAGCATGAGAATAAGCCGTCAAATGAAGGCGAGGATAGTTCCGCTCAGACAGATTCCGCTTTGAATGCGGATGGGCAAGACAATTCATCGACGGATGGATTACTGGACGATGCAGAGCAGGGTTCCAGTGTCGAAGTAGAAGGTGAGGCTAACGGCGATCTGAAGCCGACACCGGAGGAGACGGCCTCGGGGGATCAGGTATTGATCCATTTCGCCGGGGATACGATCTTCTCTGGCAATGTGGCGAAGGTCCTAGAGAAGCAGGGCTATGATTATCCTTATCAATATGTTAAGGACCTGTTCCAGGGTGATGATCTTACTGTGCTCAACCTGGAGACGCCAGTGACGTACGGAGGGACCGCTGCTGAAGACAAGACGTTCGTGTTCAAGTCCTCGCCGAAGGCGCTCGAAGAGATGGTCAAGGCCGGTGTTGATGCGGTTAATCTGGCGAACAACCATACTCTTGACCAAGGGGTGGAAGGATTGCTGGATACGATTCAGCATTTGAAGGACAATAAGATCCAATACGTCGGTGCGGGCAGCAATAGCGATGAGGCTTATGCTCCGACTTACTTCGAACGCAAAGGAATCAAGATCGCGCTATGTGGCTTCAGTCGGGTGATCCCGCAGGCAAACTGGGCCGCTACCAAGAAGAACGCTGGGGTTGCAGCCGTGTATGATTCTACTCTCGCGGTTAAGGCCATTAAGGAGGCCCGTAAGAAGGCGGATCTGGTGCTAGTTGTAACCCACTGGGGCAAGGAGAGAGTAACGAAGCTGGAGGACCATCAGACGAACCTGTCCCATGCCTTTATTGATGCTGGCGCCGATCTGGTCATTGGTGGGCATCCCCATGTGATGCAAGGCATTGAACAATACAAGGGGAAATGGGTCGTGTACAGCACGGGGAATTTTATTTTTACGAAATCGAATGATCCAAAAACGTGGGAGACGGCAGTATTCTCGGCAAAATGCAACAAGAGCGGAGACTGCCAACTGAAGCTTACACCTTATCTTACGGAAATTGGCCAGCCAGTTCCTATGGATGAGAAGAATGGCACCAAGCTGTTGAAGGAAATAGAGGCCCTATCACCGGGGATTAGGATCAATGACTCTGGTGAAGTAAGAACGAAATCTTGATGTAAAAACTTGCCTTATTTTTATTATAAGTGTCATTCCACTTTGATGAGTGAGTCAACAGGCGGGGGTCGTAAGTCATGGAAAATATACAAAATTTATGTGTAGCCCATCGAGGTTTCTCTGGAATTGCTCCGGAGAATACGATGGCTGCGATCCAGCGAGCAATGCAGGAATCTTATGTGGAATGGGTAGAAGTGGATGTTCAGCTGTCTAAGGATGGGGTTCCGCTGCTTATTCATGACTTCACTCTGAATCGAACGACGAACGGGCGGGGTCCTGTAGGGGAGCGGACCTGGGCTGAGTTAAAGAGTCTAGATGCAGGGAGCTGGAAGGCTCCTGAATATGCTGGGGAACGCTTGATCAGCCTCGATGAGTTCCTGGAGGCAATTGCCGGACGCTTGCGGGCTAATATTGAGATCAAAACGCAAGGAAATATGTATCCGGGCATTGAGGAGAAGATCGTATCGGCGGTAAGGAGATATAGGATGGAGGATGAGGTGGTTCTTACTTCTTTTGAGCCACGTGTTCTTGCTAAGGTGAAGGAGATCGGCCGGGGAATCCGCACCGGATTAATTGTCGATGAGAAGCCGAGGGATTTGTTCATTCGCCTTCAAATGCTGCACTGCAGCTTTCTGTCGCTGAATTATCGCTATTTAACCGCGGAGCTGGCTACCAAGGCGGCAAGATGTGGTATTGAGGTTATGGCCTGGACGATGAACGATGTCAGGAAGCTGCGACGGGGCAGAGCAAAGGGCGATAAGGTTCTATTATGCACCAATTGGCCAGATCGATGGTTAAAGGCCATGTCTTACGTTCGCAGTTGAAAAAATATTGAGCTTCATCCACACACACTTATATGGCAGCTACGTACCGGTCCAGAATGGATCGGTATTTTTTTAGGTAGGCCTAAATCCTGGTTCGTAGAAAATGTACGGGATCGGCAGTACAAGGGCAGGGGTAAAATGGTTTGGCCAGTACCGTGAATATGAACAGACGCTGTTCTGCGATATAGCAGTATTTAAGCCTCAGAGCGCGCGTTGATATAAGTCACAGATACTTGCAAAAAGGTATGTTTCTATGTCACAATCGACATAGGTACGCTGAATTCCGCTCTGGATATTCGTGCGAATGATGACAACGGGTACGAAAAGGGGCTGACAACCATTACCTCAGGGTACGGTCCTCCAGTGTCCGTTGTTTTTTGCTCTTATTCCGTAAAATAAATTACATAGACCTGACTACCCAACAAATGAAAGTTCAAAAAGAGCGGTTTTCAGCACCGAGAAGCTTGGATGAAGCTAGGGAGTGAGGAGCGAAACGTACGTTTTGGGTACGTGAGCACCGGAAGTCCAGGCTGAATTCAAGATTCGATGTCGATATAACTTCCTGATTTACGAAAACCTACCTTTGAACCGCGGTCGCTCATCCTTGAAGTGACTTCGATCAGGTTTTCTTATCAAAAGTGGACTTTTTGAACTACTTCTTAAATAAAGGAGAAATAGATCGTGAACAGAACAATAGCTAACGTATATTGCGTAGGACGTAACTACCGACTGCATGCTGAGGAACTAGGCAATGATGTGCCTAAGGAACCGATGATATTTATGAAACCGTCCCATGCGGTCGTGCCGATGGCTGGTGCACAGCTTGAGTTACCTGCAGAACGGGGCGAGATTCATTATGAGACTGAGCTTGTACTGCGCATCGCACGGGAGTATAAGCCCGGGATGTCGGTTGATGAACTTGTTGATGTTATGGCGTTCGGTATCGACTTCACGCTGCGTGATGTCCAGAATGAGCTGAAAGCCAAGGGACATCCTTGGACGGCGGCTAAGGCCTTCCGCAACTCCGCTCCTATGACACCTTATATCGCATTTCCGGGAACGGAAGAGACAGCGAAGGAGAATTTCATCCTGCGCAAGAATGGTGAGATCGTCCAACGCGGCAATATCGCCAACATGATCTTTCCATTGCAACGGATTATCGATTTTGTGGCTGAACGTTATGGACTGGGTGAAGGAGACCATATTTTCACAGGTACTCCAGAGGGGGTAGGCCCGGTATATAAGGGGGATCAGTTGGAAATCTCATATGGATCCCAAGTGCTAGGAAGTTGTGAGATTGGGAGCGGTCCTTCAGCTTCGGGACAGTCGTAATGATAGATTGGATTATCGGGGCGTTATGCGCCCTTTTGATTGCTGGAGCTGCTTATTGGAAGAGGTCCTTATCCTTATCGGGGGCTGTTGCTGCTGTCATCATGGGTACGGTATATTATGCTGCCGGCAATTTATTCTGGTTCGGGATATTGATCTTGTTCTTCGTGACCTCAACTTTATTCTCCAAGCTTCGCGGTGATCGCAAGGTTGAACTGGAGAAATCGTATGCCAAGAGCGGTAGGCGTGACGCTGGACAAGTGTTCGCAAATGGCGGGATAGGGATGGTTGCTTGCATACTGAATGCGCTGTGGCCGAATCCGGCCTGGGGATACTTCTTCATCGGTTCAATGGCGGCTGTAACTGCGGATACATGGGCTACAGAATGGGGTGGATGGAGTAAAAGACCGCCTCGCTCCGTGGTGAACTGGAGAGTCGTTCCACCAGGGACATCCGGCGGTGTCTCTTCATTGGGCAGTATGGCAGCACTGATTGGCGCCGGGATTATTGGCGGAGCTGCTTGGCTGCTGTTCAGATGGACTGGAGATACGCAGATCGCTGCACAAGGCTTAATGTCGATTGGGTTGTGGAAATGGGTTATTATTGGCGGAGTGTCGGGATTTGCCGGAGCGATGGCGGATTCACTGCTAGGTGCAACGGTTCAGAAGATGTACCGGTGTGAAGTATGTGGCAAGATCGTCGAGGTTCGCGAGCATTGCGGGCAAGCTACCGTGCCGGCACGAGGATGGAACTGGATGAGCAATGATGCGGTAAATCTGATCAGCTCTGTGGCAGCTGGCTTCATTGCCTGGGGGCTGGGGGTCATTTTAACCTAGCTGGACCATTGCCTTTTATTAATATCGTATTAATTGAACAGAAAAGTAGGGAAATAACTATGAATATCATGACAGTAGAGCATTTGACGAAAACCTATGGCGAGAAGGTCTTGTTCCAAGACGCTTCCTTCGGAATGGATGAGCACGATAAAATCGGGGTGATCGGGGTGAATGGGACAGGAAAGTCAACATTCCTTCGCGTCATTGCTAGTCTCGATCAGGCCGATGTGGGCAAGGTTGCTATCAATCGAGATGTCCGTGTCGCTTATTTGCCCCAGAATCCGGAGTTTGACGCTGAACTAACAGTGCTTAGAGCGGTATTTCAGGGGGAGGATCCACAGCTTCAGGTCGTGTCAGAATATATGGAGGCGATGGAGCTGCTGGAGATGCTCCCAGGTGACCAAGCGCTTGTGGAACGAGTAACCCGATTAACGCAAGAGATGGATCGGACCTCAGCCTGGAATCTGGAGAATGAGGCCAAGACGGTTCTATCCAAGTTAGGTATTACCGATTTCAGTCAAAAGATCGGCAGCCTGTCCGGCGGCCAGCGAAAACGGGTAGCCTTAGCGTCCGCACTGATCATTCCATCGGAGCTACTGATTATGGATGAGCCTACCAACCATCTCGATAACGATACGGTCGGCTGGCTGGAATCATTTCTGCAAAAGCGCCGCGGTGCTCTTTTGCTGATTACGCATGACCGGTATTTTCTTGATCGAGTTTGCAATGTCATGCTGGAGCTGGATCATGGACGTCTGTTCCGTTATGAAGCGAATTATAGCCGTTTCCTAGAGCTGAAGAGCGAACGGGAAGAGCGGGAAGCCGCGTCGGAGCAGAAGCGGCAAAATCTGCTGCGAACAGAGCTGGCCTGGATCCGGCGCGGGGCCAAGGCACGTTCCACAAAGCAGCGGGCGAGAATTGAGCGTTTTGAGAAGCTGCAATCACAGGGAACAGATTATAAGAGTGATTCGGTAGATATTTCAGTCGCTTCCACCCGGCTGGGGCGCAAAATCCTAGAGATCAGCGATTTGAGCAAATCATTTGGTGAGCGCCAGTTAATTTCCGGCTTGAATTATACCGCGGTGCCTGGAGATCGCGTCGGAATTATCGGTCTGAACGGAAGCGGAAAATCGACGCTGCTGAACATGATTGCTGGGCGAATTCAGCCTGATGCAGGTGAGATTGAGCTTGGTACGACAGTCAAGCTTGGTTATTACACGCAAGAACATCAGGAAATGGACGGTAAGATGCGTGTCCTTGATTATATTAAGGAGGAAGCAGAGCTTGTAACTACGGCGGATGGTTCGAGAATTAGTGCCAGTCAAATGCTGGAGCGTTTCCTGTTCACTGGCGCGATGCAATGGACACCGATCGAGAAGTTGTCCGGCGGAGAGAGAAGACGTCTCTATCTACTGCGAGTGCTGATGAGCGCTCCAAATGTATTGCTGTTGGACGAACCGACCAATGATCTGGATATTCAGACCTTGACCGTATTGGAAGCTTATCTCGATGAATTCCCAGGTGCCGTGTTCACGGTATCTCATGACCGTTATTTCCTCGACCGCACCGTGGATAAAATTATGGCTTTTGAAGGCGGCGGGAAGGTAGCTGTTCACGTTGGCGATTATAGCGATTATCAGGAGCGGGTACAGCGGGGCGATATTAGTGGCAGCCAGGAAGCAGATTCTGAGCGCAGTGGATCAGGTGGAGGCACTCAAGGCAACGGTGGAAACGTAAGCAGGAACGGCAGCCATAACGGAGCTGCTGCTCAGGATGAGGCTGCTGGTACCGATGGTCGGGCTGCACGTACTGAGCGGCTCAAGTTCAGCTATAATGAACAGCGCGAGTATGAAGCGATCGATGGGAAGATTGAAGCCACAGAAGAGCGGCTGACCAAGATTAGCGCGGAAATGGAGCAAGCGGCTAGTGATGCAGCAAGGTTGCAGGAACTGATGCAGGAGCAGCAGACGGCAGAAGCGGAGCTGGAGCATTTGATCGAGCGCTGGACCTACTTGAACGAGCTTGCCGAGAAGATCGAGAGCCAGCGCAATCAATAGGTGTTAACTTTATTAGCGAGAGCCTGCATTTTTGCAGGTTTTAAAAAAAAGACGCCCTATCCCATTAACACTTGGGGTTAGAGGCGTCTTAGTTTATTTATAGAGGCGAGATCGCTCTTACTGTGTAACGTATGCGACGAGCAGCCTTGCGGTATTAATAACCGCTTGTTTATGCGTCCGTTCCATAGCATGTGAAGCGTGAACGCCTGGGCCGATCAGAGCGGCGCGAATGTTGTTACCGGCGCGTAGGGCGGCGGAAGCGTCTGAGCCGTAATGCGGATAAATATCGACCGCGTATGGAATTTCAAGTTTCTTGGCTAACTCAATTAGTCGACCAGTCATATCGTAATCGTAAGGGCCGCTGGAATCCTTGGCGCAGATCGACACATCAGTCTCTTTACAGCTGAGGTCATCGCCCATCGCACCCATATCAACAGCGACCATCTCGTTGACGCCTTCTGGCAGCCAGGATGCTCCGTGACCCACCTCTTCATAATTGGAGAAGAGGAATACTAGATCATGCTTCGGTGTCCAGCCTTCGCGCTTACTCGATTCGATCAGTCCGAATAGGGCAGCAACGCTGGCTTTGTCATCGAGATGACGGGATTTCACATAACCGCTTGGCGTAATGACAGCCCGGGAGTCGAAAGAGATGAAGTCGCCCACGGAAATGCCGAGCTTCAGAACATCCTCTTTATTCTCCACCAGTTCATCGATGCGTACTTCCATGTTCGATTCTTCCCGTTTAAAGGTACGAGCATCATCGTAGACGTGTACGGATGGGTGCTGGGATAGAATTGTTCCGGTATATTTCTTGCCATCGCGAGTATGGATAACACAATATTCGTTCTCGATACTGTTCATCAAAAAACCGCCGACCGAGGTCAGCTTCAGCGTTCCATTCGAGGTGATGGAGCGGACCATTGCCCCAAGCGTGTCAATATGCGCGCTCAGCGCGATGCGACGGGATGAATCGCTGCCCTTCAAGGTGAGCAGGGCGCCGCCTTTCTCATTCAGGGAGAACGGGATGCCCAACGATTCGGCTTCAGCGCGAAGAAGTTCGATGGCTTCATGCGTATAGCCGGTTGGGCTTGGTGTATCTAGCAATCTTTTTAAGAGATCCAAAATATAAGCTTCATTGGGCTCTATGTTCATAGTTATAATCCTCCATCGTTAAATCAAGTGCTGTCAGGTTGAAATTGTGCAGTTCGCAAGTCTTCTTGTGGATTGTTCCTCTAGATGAGCGAAACGACCAGATTAGCTGTTAGTTGTAGGCTGTTCTTCAGCAGGCAATTCTTCCGGCTTCGTTTCCGGAAAAACATAGCCTGTAGCTTCCTGGATATGTACAAGCTGGGCATTCAGAGTTTTGACTTGCTTCTGCAGGCGGTAGCCGCGGAAAATACCGAAGGAACCGACAATAATACCGCCGAGTAGAGTACATCCGAGAATGAGCAGAATCTTCGGTAGGCCGACCGTTCCAAACAGTAGGTTCACTTCGACCGTATCTACATTAATTACAGCAAAGACCGCAGTAATTAGCGCAAATACAAGAGCGAGAATAAGAGACCATTGGATTTTCATGAGGTAACACCTCCTTCTTATTGACAGTATAAAATCCCTCTCCCACAAGGGGCAAGGGATTTTTTTAATAACGCTGATGTGAAGAGGAAATAATCTGACGATTATTTCGTCAGCTCTTCCATTTGTTTGATAACATCCTCGAACACGCTCATCGCTTCGCGGATTGGCTGAGGAGACGACATATCGACCCCGGCTCTGCTCAGAATGTTAATGGAGAAATCACTGCCTCCGCTCTTCAGGAAGCCCAGATAACGATCTACTGCTGGCTTGCCTTCATCAAGAATCTTCTTGGAGAAGCTAGTAGCTGCGGAGAAGCCGGTCGCATATTTGTACACATAGAAACTATTGTAGAAATGCGGAATCCGTGCCCACTCCATCTCAATATCCTGGTCGACGTTCATTTCGTTGCCATGATATTTCACATTGAGATCGTAGTAGATGGACGACAACTCTTGCGGTGTCAGTGCCTCACCAGCCTCAGCTCGCTCATGCACGATCTTCTCGAACTCGGCGAACATCGTCTGACGGAAGATCGTTGTACGGAACTGATCCGCATAGTAGGTCAACAGATAGAGCTTCTGCTTCGGATCGGTGGACTTCTTAAGCAGATAGTCCATCAGCAGTGCCTCGTTTGTCGTTGATGCCACTTCGGCCAGGAAGATGGTGTACTGAGCATCCCGATATTTCAAAGCTTCATCCGAGAAATAGGAGTGTAGGGCATGACCCATCTCATGCGCCAGAGTGAACATACTGTTCAGGTTGTCCTTATGGTTAAGTAGAACATATGGATGTGTGCCGTAGGCGCCCCAGCTGTATGCTCCGGTCCGCTTACCTTCGTTCTCATATACGTCGATCCAGCGATTCTGGAAGCCTTGGCGCAGTACCTGAAGATATTCCTCACCAAGCGGTTTCAATCCTTCAAGTATGGTCTGCTTAGCTTCATCGTATGTGATATCCCATTTATATTCCTCAACTAATGGAGCGAACAAATCGTACATATGCAGTTCGTTCAAACCGAGCAGTTTCTTGCGAAGGTTCATATAGCGCTGCAGAAGTGGCAGGCTCTCATGGATTGTGTCGATGAGATTGGTGTAGACTTCTTTTGGAATGTTGTCCCCACTCAGATACATTTCCAGCACGGAAGGATATTTGCGAACGCGGGAATAGAACATGTTCTTGTTCACATTCGCGCTAAAGGTAGCGGCAATCGTATTCTTCTGCTTGGCATAGGTTTCATAGACAGCCTTGAAAGCGCGACGGCGGACATCGCGGTTCGGGTTCTCTAAATATTGGATATAGCTACCATGGGTGAGCGGAACTTCCTTGCCGTTCTCATCCTCGATGTTCGGGAATTTCATATCAGCATTGTTGATCATGCCGAAGATGTTCTGTGGTGCTTGAGATAAATTGCCAACCTGAGCGAGTAGTGCTTCTTCAGTCTTGCTGAGAACATGAGCTTTCTCACGCTTGATCTCCTGCAAGGTAAATTTATAGTCGGCCAGCTCTGGGCTATCAATCAGTGCATCAAGTTCCTTCTCAGGAAGGGACAGAATCTCAGGGGTGATGAAGGATAATGCCTCACTCACCTCAACGCTCAATTTCTTGGCTTTTTGTAGCAGTGCCTGATATGTAGGGTTGGTTGTGTCTTCATCATGATGCAGATGAGCATATACGTACAGACGCTCAAGCTTAAGAGAGATGTCGTCCTCGAGCACAAACACTTCTTTGATGCTTTGCGGACTGTTCAATTTGCCCTCGTATTCCGATGGTTTCTTCTTCGATTCCTTTACTTCATTGTAGGATGCATCCCAGGCTTGTTGGTTTGCGAATAGGTCCTTAAGCTCCCAAGTATTGTTTTGTTCAACTGCGGATCGTTTTGGTAATGTGCTCATTGGTATCCTCCTCTGTTTTGGATGAAATGAAGTTGCAGATGCTGGTTGTTGAAAAGCGGTGTCGACGAATATTCCGGAGAACAGCAGGCAGCCGGATAGCAAGAGAGGAAGTATGGAATGTTGGTTCAAGATGGAAATGCCCTCCTATTTAGAGGTAGTTCAAAAGGGTGCTGAAAATCGGACTTTTTGAACATACACTGTTAATATATAGGAGTTAGTATATCCTCAATTGATGAGTTCTATTTGCTGGCAGCTATCCTCCAGAACTTTGAATCAACTTAAATTCCAAAAACTATAAACGATTAAAACAAAGGCAGCCACAATCATGAATATAGAGGTGATGGCAAGTCCGCGTTTCAGTTTGGGCGAGATGGAGTTCTTGTTTAAAATCACTACAAGCCCTAGACAGAATGCGCAAATAATGAAGATAACGTAATTGCTCTCCATGAAAATACTCACTTTCTACATATTTTAGAATCGCAGCCGCCAGTTGGGGGCCGCGATTGCAATCAAGTTAAAGGACCTCCGGACAGGCCTTCTAGACGAGCTTGAAGGCGTCCATAATTTCTTTCCATTCCTCTTCCCGACCTACGAATTCTTCCTTCGGGAACCGATCATTGGCCCATTTCATGAGGGCGGGACGGCTAAGAAATGTATGTGTTTCCTCGCCCCATTGGTCCGAGATTTCACGCAGAACAATATACTTACCTTGCACCTCCACAGTCATCATATTCCAGTTGTCGTGTTTGTATATTTGATGTTTTTTTATCATTATGACTCTCCAATCTGTACATCAATTGAGACGATAAATTACTTCTAATTTTAATCATCTTGAATTGGAACATTTTTATGAAAATGATAACGCACTATATGAAGGAAAGCAAATAAAAAAGGGGCTTGGCCGAATGGGAATAAAAGATTTTTTAATAAAATGACACGTTGCAATGTTCATGGGCATAGAGTATAATATGGTTATTCGTCAACGATGGCGATTATTTTTAGGAGGTTGTTCATTTGAAAGGTACAGTTAAATGGTTTAACGCAGAGAAAGGCTATGGCTTTATTTCAGTTGAAGGCGGCGAAGACGTATTCGTACATTTCTCTGCAATCCAAGGCGACGGATTCAAAACTTTGGACGAAGGTCAAGCCGTTGAGTTCGAAATCACTGAGGGCAACCGTGGGCCTCAAGCTGCTAACGTAATCAAATTATAAGATCTATTCCGTTTAACGGATCACTTATAAAGTTTGGTTCCAAGCGCGATAATGAAAGACACAGCTCTAACTAGGGCTGTGTTTTTTTGCGTTTGAAGCCTAGTGAAGATGCTGTCATTAGCCCGGCCCCTAGCAGCAGCAAGTTGTGCCTGTTTTGCTCTACGAAACTACGGATCGTTATTGATTTAAAATCACGGGCATTTCAAGTCTAACGAAACTACAGAACGTTATTTACTCTAAAAACAGGCTTTTGGTCGTTTTTTGCTCAAATAGCGATACACAGTTTCGTTACAATTTTCAGCAGCTCTTATTAGATCAAATAGCGTTACCACGTTTCGTTAGAGAATGACGGGGTGCTGAGGGGAGCAGGAAAATAGCTGAGCGAGTTGAATTACTAGGAATTACTGGGGAAAGTCCAATATCGGGAATGTCAGCAAGATCGGGCAAAATAATTGTTAGATCGGTATAGAATAATGCATCGGATAAATGTTTTTTTATTACATATAGTGACCTTTAAAATTGGCGACAAACAGTTGTCACCAATGGTTTGATATATTTGGGATGGAACGGGGGACAGGATCAGCAATGAAACGGATGGATCGAATGATGGCCATTGTGTTGGCGCTTCAGCATCAGACGGAAACGGCGCAATCACTTGCCGATAAGCTGGAGGTGTCGAAGCGGACGATTCTGCGCGATGTGCAGGCGCTGTCTGAGATCGGTGTTCCGATCTACGCGGTAAGCGGTCCTGGCGGTGGATACCGCTTGATGGAAGGGTACAGACTGCCCCCGCTGCAGTTGGATACGGAGGAAGCGCTGGTACTGCTGCTTGCTTTGGACGGGATGATGAAGTACAGCGACAGTCCGTTTCAACAAGCTAGATGGACAGTGAGGGACAAGATCTGTTCCGTATTACCGGAGCATACTTTAGGTCAAATTACTCCTTTACTGGGACATGTAGAAATGGAGGTGCCGGATCGTCGTTATAAAACACCATATTTAAGCGAGTTGATGAAGTATGCGGCGAATGGGCAGTGGTTATTAACGTTGTATCGTTCGCAGAATCACAGCCGACAATTAAATATCCGTCCGCTGAGAGTGTATGCAGCCTATGGGTTCTGGTACTGTGAAGCGTACTCTTCCCATCATGGGGAAGTGCGTACATTTCGGGTCGACCGTTTCGTAGAAGTGGAGGCTTCCAGCATGCCAGAGTCTGAGGTGGAACATGAGCTTGGTTCACTCAGTTCGTCTAAGGAGGCGACAGTGTTTGAGCAGTCCGTACATATATATGCGAAGCTCACTTATCGCGGGGCGCTGTTGGCAGAGCAAGATCCTCATATGGGGCATCTGGTCAAGCAGACTGAAGATGAAGAGTGGGAGGTTGCCTTTGATTGCCCGGCATCGGAATGGAGCTGGGCGGTGGATTTTTTCTACTATATCGGGCTTGATGCTGAAGTGCTGGAGCCTGTACGGCTTCAGGAAGAGATCCGTGCGAAGGCGGAGCAGCTGGTACGGAAATATTCGAGCAATGACTGACGGAAAGTCTCAAAGGAATAGAGGGGGATTGTAGTATGAAGAATGAAAGTAGAAATGTATTGGAGCGGAGCAAGGATTTTATCTATAAAAATGCAAGATTACTGGATCGGATGCGGTTCGCGTACCATTTCGAGAATGGCTCCAAGTCGGATGTACTGCGCGCCCTACAAGCTTATCAGAACCAGGATGGCGGCTTTGGGAATGCCCTTGAACCGGATATGCGCTGTCCGCATAGTCAGCCTGTAACCACGGAGGCAGCACTGTTAATCATCAAGGAAGTCGGCGGATTTGATAGTGTTATGCTAGACGGTACCCTGTCCTATTTACAGGGAATAAGTCTCTCTGGGGGTGGCTTACCGCGGGCTACAACTGCTGTGAACGATTACCCACATGCTCCTTGGTGGACAACAGAACAAGACGGTGTTCCGTCTCTAAATCCGACGGGAAGCATTATCGGCATACTGCTTGGACAATCCGAATGCACTGAGTTTCAAGCTGAACAATGGTTCCAGGAACAAGTAGGCTTTGTATGGCGCTGTCTGGAGGAATCTTCTGCAGGACCTGGTGATTATCATGATGCGATGCAATGGATCTCCTTCCTGGAGACGGTACCAGGAGAGCCAGAACGGACGGCAAAATATAAGGGAATTCTTGATGAATGGCTAACTGGGCCGAAAGGTATAGAGAAGAACGTCCATGCTGAAGGATACGTCCACAAGGTTCTCGATTACGCGAAGACCCCAGACTGTTATGCTAACCGGCTCCTTCAATCTGATAATATAGAGCGGCATTTGGATTGGTTAATGGATGGTCAGCAAGCTGACGGGGGCTGGAATATCACGTTTCCGGCGGTCAGTCCGACAGGAGAGCAGGAGTGGCGTGGTTCGATAACAGTTGATCGATTAATTACGCTGAAAGCGTATGGGCGTTTGGGTAAAAAAATATCCTTTGGTACAGAGAATTAATAGATTGACCTAATTAGAAGAACCTTGATAGGCGTGCCCTATCAAGGTTCTTTTTTAGGTTGGAGATTCAGTTCCGTTCCTTACCCTTTTTCAGTGAAAGATAGTGTTCAACCCCGTCCAGAATACGCTCCAGCCCGAATTCGAAGTCATTTCCAATGGGGTTGGCCTCCTCTGCTTCATGGGTATACACCCCTGACATCACGAGCGGATATAAATCCGGAAAACGATCGGGAGTCACCAGCTTTTTCAATGCATCGCTGTAATCAAAACCGGTAAATGAACCAGGACTCTTTCCAGCCTTTAGGGTCCGTTCCAAATCGTTCATAATAATTCCACAAGAGCGTGCATAGCTGCTTAAGAGGAGTACGATCGACAGTTTCTCATAATCGTTAAGCGGCAGGTCCCGGGTGCTTCGTAGTCCAATGTCCGCTATTTCCATATTATTAGGTGTCATCGGGACTCCAGTGATTGTAATATCGGTATACCAAGGATGTTTACGTATCACATTGATGTTTGCCCGAACAAACCGGCGCATTTTTTCACGCCAATCCATGTCCTGCTCGGCTTCCTCTGCGATATCTATATCGCACGCGGCATCCATCATCAGCAGTAATAAGTCGTCTTTACTTGGAACGTAGCGGTATAGAGACATGGTCGTAAACCCTAGAGTCGAAGCGATCCGGCTCATAGACACAGCGGATAGACCTTCCTCATCCGCAATAGCAATCGCGGTTTCAACGATTTTCTCGATGCTCATTTCTCGTTTGGGTCCCCGCTTTGGTGGCTCAACAAGCCCCCAGCTAAGTGCTACTCCTAGAGGCAGGTTGTCCATTCTTTCATTATCCATTGCTTCACAATCCCCTCATGACTTATCCATTAGTGGTTCAAGATATATTTATAAATTTTTTATCATTTTTATATTGCACTCTAATTGTATATGGAATATACTGTGTATGCAATAAACTGTTTATGTAATATACAAATTAATTATAAGGAGGAGAAAGGATGAGCTCATACGCGATTGAAATTTCCGCCTTGCAAAAAAAGTTTGGCCAGCAAACCGTTTTAAATGGAGTTGACTTGAAGGTTCCAGAGGGGAAAATTGTTGCACTGCTAGGACCAAACGGCGCTGGTAAAACCACATTAATTAACATTCTCTCGACCTTGGTTGCTCCCGATGGGGGATCAGCCAAGGTAGCGGGATATGATGTGGTTCGTGACAAAGAAAAGGTGAAGCTATCCATTAGTTTGACGGGTCAATTTGCTGCTGTCGATGAGTCCTTGTCGAGCGAAGAAAACCTAAGGATGATGGGCAGGCTCTCCGGTCTCTCGCGGATGGCAGCGCGGGCACGGGCTAGTGAGTTGCTTGAGTATTTTAACCTGACGGAAGTAGCACGCAAGCGGGTAAAGACTTTCTCTGGAGGGATGCGGCGGCGGCTGGATTTGGCACTTAGTCTAGTTGTCAGGAGGCCGATTTTATTTTTGGATGAACCAACGACGGGTCTGGATACACGGAGCAGGCGCGCATTATGGGATATCATCCTCGATTTGTCCGCAGACGGAGTCACCGTGTTCCTGACGACGCAATATCTGGAGGAAGCCGATCAACTGGCTGACACCATTGCTGTCATCTCGGATGGCCGTATTGTAGCCCATGGAACCCCGGTAGAGATGAAATCTCGAATCGGTGGGGAAGTCGTTGAACTCCGCAATACCCATGACGATGTTATCCGGGAAATTCCAACGGGCGGGAGCATCGCTGACTTGAAAGAGATTTTGGATGGCCTAGTGCAAACGGCAGGGGAAGGAACACGGATCAGTATCCGCAGACCAAGTCTGGATGATGTATTCCTGGCTTTAACTGCAACAGAAAAGGAGGCTGCTTTATGATTCAGAACGTTTCATCAATCAAAGAGCCATCCCAAATAGTCACAAGCGGTGTATTTATCAGCCGCAGTCTACTGCACAGCCTGCGTAATGCCGAGGTTTTGATTATGGCGATTATGCTTCCCATCATGCTTATGCTGATGTTCACTTATGTATTCGGTGGGGCAATCGCCCCTGGTGGGGATTATGTAAATTACGTCGTTCCAGGAATCATCTTGTTATGTGCGGGGTTTGGTTCTTCCAGTATAGCTGTGGAAGTAACGACCGACATGACCAATGGCATCATCGACCGATTTCAGACCATGCCGATTCACAGCATCCACGTGATTACAGGCCATGTGGTAGCAAGTGTGGCACGTAATTTGCTGGCGACAGCTATTGTGTTTGGCATTGCGCTTCTTGTCGGTTTCCAACCTGGAGCAAGTTTGGGGGCTTGGTTCGGAGCAGTAGGCGTAATTACTTTGTTCATCTTGACGTTCACCTGGTTATTCGCCGCGATCGGTCTCGTTGTTAAATCGCCTGCCGCTGCAAGCGGATATGGATTTGTGCTGTTGTTCCTACCGTATTTGTCCAGTGCTTTTGTTCCAACGAGTACGATGCCAGTCTGGTTGCAAGGTGTAGCAAACAACCAACCGATTACACCGGTTATTGAAACCATTCGTGCACTACTCATGGGAAATCCGGTTCATGACCACATCTGGTGGGCGCTGGGCTGGTGCGTGTTGATTCTGGCGGCCTCGCTTATTTGGTCCACCTGGTTATTTCACCGAAAAGCGGGGCAGCGGTAATTTCTGTTATACTTCATCAGCCAGTAATAATAAAAAGCAGTCTGTTCTCCAAAAGGAGTGCAGGCTGCTTTTCTTCATTAATGTAAAAGGCTTTAACCTTTCTTCGAGGAGCCGATAGATTTCCTTGCACGTATTGCTGGATCGCGGTGAAAATAGCGGGTCGCAAAGCCAATGCAAGCGATGAGTGCGAACGTCATGGCAATCAGATAGAAGCGCTGGCGGCCGAACTGTTCGAATACGATTCCGCCCAAGGTACCGCTGAGTAGACCGGAAGCGCTGGACCATGCAATTGTGAATAAGGCCATTCCGGTTGCCCGGAATTCATCAGGAATCAGTCGGGTGAGCATCCGTATCGCTGTGACATAGAAAATGCCGAAGGAGAGGCTATGCATTAATTGGATCGCGATGATCGCATAGGCCGATCCCGTTAGACTAACGAGCAGGAATCGGGTTGCAAATACTAGACTGGCAAAGATAAGCAGCGGCAGTTCCTTAAACCTGTCCCCATAAATGCTTAGAAATAGAAAGATCGGTATTTCAGAGCAGGAGGAAGCTAGCTGAGCCCAGCCGATCACATTTTCTCCAGCCCCCAGATCTTTGAGGGTAATTGTTAGGAAGGCATCGTTCATACGCGCCGAGATAGCGAGACAGAAGACGCAGCCGAAGAACCATAGCAGCTCCTTCTGGCGCAGGATGGACCAGATCCCAGACATGTTCATTTTCGCGACTGGACTGCTCTGGTCCTGGATGAACATCGTAATAAGCAGCGCAATGCCAGCTATAGCCATAGTTACCCACATCGTCCTGGATGCACCGATCACTGATAGCACATACCCGATGACAAGCGCAAAGAAGGCGTAGCCTATGGAGCCGAAGATCCGAATGGTAATAAAGCTCTTGCCATGCTGCTTGGCAGCATTAATCGCAATCGTATCAGACAGTGGGAAGACAGGGTAGAAGAAGAAATAAAATATCGTAATAATCAGCATGATCATGGAAAAAGAGGTTGAAATCGAAAGGATGTAAGACATGATGATTTGACCTATTAATAGGATGCACATGATCTTTTTGACCGTTCTATACTTATCGCTGGCGATACTCCATAGGAGATTGGCTATCAGAGAAATCATGGGACCCAGCGCATACAAGACTCCGATTTGGCTGTTCGAAAATCCGAGCTTGGCATAGAAGAGCGGGAAATAGGTGCTGACCAGCACCATCGTTCCGTATATGGTAAAGGAGAAAGCGCGCATCGATGATAGATTGGGCCGAGATAATGAAGACGGTTCCATATAGTGATGACGACCTCGTTTCGGTGGTGTTGTATGTAGGATTCGTAAATCAAGCTATGTCTTACAATACAATTAAAGCTAGTATATCATAAGCTGTCGGAAAAAGAGGGAGATATTATTATCATTGAGATATAGGTGAATTGGTCAAATCTGATCTCAAATGTAAACGCTATCTTTTTTGAGCAAAAAAAACACATTTCGGCGTTGTGGCCATTATTGTCAAAACGGCTTAAGCCTTGCGGGGCGTGGATTGTATAGGCTCAGAAACCACATATTTACGGTTCAATCCTTCAGCGCTATCGTTAGAAATGTAAGCGCTAGCAATCCTGCAGGATTCGCAAATAGCAAGACAAGTTGAACATTTAAAAAAAGAACATCTAAGAAATCGAACTGAAAGGGGTGATCCTATGCAAGACACCAAGGCTGCTGTCTCAGGCAAGGTTATGTTAAAGCCCGGGAAGAATGGCGCTGGTAAGGACCTATGGAAGCGCATCATACAGAACTGGGAATTGTACATCTTCATTGCGCCCGCATTTTTATACTTTCTTATTTTCTCATACGGGCCGATGTACGGTATTCAGATTGCGTTCAAGAACTTTATCCCGACCAAAGGGATTACGGGGAGTCCATGGGTTGGATTCGATCATTTTGAACGATTCTTCCATTCTTATTATTTTTGGGATTTGCTATGGAACACACTGAGCATCAGCTTGTATGAACTAGCCATAGGATTTCCGATCCCGATTATTCTTGCTCTGGCCTTCAATGAGATCAGAAACGGCTTCTTCAAGAAGCTAGCCCAGACGGTGACATATGCACCGCACTTTATTTCTGTAGTAGTCATGGCCGGGATGATCATCTCATTCCTGTCCCCGTCCACCGGGATCATTGTTCATATGATCGAAGGAATGGGCTTGCAAGCACCTGCTTTCCTAACTGATCCGAGATGGTTCAAGACGGTATATGTCTTGTCAGGAGTATGGCAGAGCGCCGGCTGGGGAACGATCATCTATTTGGCGGCACTATCTGGCGTCGACCCTGGGCTTCATGAGGCGGCTATTATCGATGGGGCGTCACGTTTCCAACGGATACGCAATATTAACTTACCTACCATAGTCCCTACGATGACAATCTTGCTGATTTTGAACATAGGCAGCTTGCTTGGCGTAGGATTTGAGAAAATCCTGTTGCTGCAAAATCCGTTGAATATGACTTCATCGGACGTCATTGCTACCTTCGTGTACCGCTCCGGTCTCGTTGATGCACAGTACAGTTTCTCAACAGCGATCGGCTTGTTCAACTCGGTAATTAACTGCATTCTGCTGGTTACTGTGAATCAGATTGTACGGCGGACGAGCGACAATAGTCTGTGGTAGGAAGGAGGGGCACGAATGCTATTAGGTGTTAAAGAGACGAGAAGAGACAAGTTATTTCTAGCTTTTACTTACTTTTTTGTAATCCTAGCTTTTGTCGTTGTGCTGTATCCTTTGCTTTATATGATCAGTGCTTCCATCAGTGATCCGAAGTATGTTGCTTCCGGGGAGATGTGGCTGTGGCCAAAAGGAATTACGTTCGATGGTTATAAGCGAGTATTTGAGAATACGAGTATTTGGATTGGCTATAGTAATACTATTCTATACACGCTTGTCGGTACAACGATCAATCTGGTCGTTACACTGCCTGCAGCTTATGCGTTGAGCCGTAAAGACTTTGTTGGTCGCAACTTCTTCATGGGCATGTTCATGGTTACCATGTTCTTCAGTGGCGGACTGGTACCATCCTATTTGCTGATTAAGTCGCTTGGCATGATCAATTCGATGTGGGCAATTGTGATCCCTTCTGCGGCATCGATCTGGAATATTATCGTATCACGTACTTTCTTCCAGGGCTCTATTCCGCCAGAACTACAGGATGCTGCCCAAGTGGACGGATGTACGAATATGAGGCTGTTCATCAAAATTATTCTGCCGCTCTCTATGCCAATTATCGCGGTTATGGCTCTGTTCTATGGGGTCGGTCACTGGAACAACTATTTCTCGGCTATGATCTACTTGAATGACGCTGGGAAATACCCGCTTCAACTCGTCTTAAGACAGATTCTAGTGCTTCAAGAGATGTCTGCACAAGGCGGCGGAGCGATTGATACTTCAACGGCCGCAGCTATGAATAGCAAGGCGGAAATCGCGGCTTTGGTCAAATATGCGGTCATTATTGTAGCAACGATTCCAGTTATCGTGATCTATCCATTTTTACAGCGGTATTTTGTACAGGGTGTTATGATTGGTTCTGTTAAAGGTTAATAACATTAACTATCAAAAAAGGGGAGTTTAGCTAATGAAAAAAATTTATAAGCTATCGTCAATCGCTCTTTGCCTTGCTCTATCAGCGAGTCTGGTATCAGCTTGCGGATCAAATAACAGCTCGAATCAGAATTCAGCAGCAAATAGTGCCAACTCAGATGTGAAGAAGGAAGGCTTCCCGATAGTAGATCAACCTCTTACCCTCTCGATGATGTCGCAGGATGCCGGTCTTGCGGACTGGAATGCCATGCCTGTCTTGAAGGAGATGGAGAAGCTTACCGGGATCAAATTCACCTATCAATTGACTCCAATCGATAGCTTCGCTACGAAGAAGAACCTTGTATTTGCTAGTGGAGATTTGCCAGACGTATTCTTTGCAGCGGACTTGAAGCCATCAGAACAGGTGACCTATGGTTCGCAAGGTGTATTGATCCCTCTGGAGAAATATATCGATGAAGGCTATGCACCGAACCTTAAGAAGATTTTTGATGAACATCCTGAGATTCGTCAATCGTTCACTACACCAGACGGACATATTTATGCACTTCCATTTATTGACCTAGCCGCTGTATGGTATCGCGGACCGATGTGGTATAACGGGAAATTTTTGAAAGCGCTCAATATGACAGAACTGCCTAAGACGACCGATGAACTCTATACTTACTTGAAACGGGTAAGAGAAGAGGACCCGAACGGCAACGGCAAAAAGGACGAAGTTCCACTGACTTCGGTAAAACTGGACGATTTGCGCATGTTTTTCCTCGGTTTCTGGGGGATGTATAGCGAGACCATCTATGTCGATAACGATGGTAAAGTGCACTATTCGCCAGCAGATGAAGGTTATAAAGAATATTTGACCTTCCTGAATCGACTTTGGAATGAGGATCTGCTGGATCATGAGACCTTCTCGCAAACCGATGAACAGAAGAAGGCCAAAGGCAAGAACAACCAGGTTGCGCTATTCAGTGATTACTATCCATACTTCACGCTTGGCGAGGAACCTAGTGAGGATAATCCATTGATGACGCCAGTAAGCAGTGATATTCAAGGCACACCGGTATATGGCAAACATCCGGGAATCTCAACCAATGGTACCTTTGCCATTACTAACAAGGATCCGAATCCGGAAGCGACAATGCGGTGGATCGACTATCTGTATAGCTATGATGGAGCTACATTGTTCGGGCAAGGACCTGAGAACCTGTTATGGAAATATACGAATAAAGAAGCTCATGAAAAAGAATGGCTGCCTGTTCCAGGAGGCAAGGATCGCGAGGATTATCGCGGTACAATTACACCAAACTACGGTATTCTGACCCCAGGAATCAATTCCAGCGAAGTAAGCATAGGGCTTAGAAGCGACTTCGATGAATGGATTGACAAGGAAAATACCGAGAAGCTTGTGCCGATCGGTAGAAGCCCATTCCCTAACGTATATTTGACCAATGACGAGCAGACAGAAGCCTCCGCCTTGTTATCTGATCTTGACACCTATGTTAAACAGATGGAAGCGAGGTTCGTAACGGGGCAAGAACCGTTGTCCAACTGGAACAAGTACACAGATCAACTCAAGAAGATGGGTGTAGACCGCTACATTGAATTATATCAAGCTGCTTACGACCGTTCTAAGAAATAAGAAATAGAGAAGAACTCCATCAGAGTCCGACTTTGTAAAAAAAATGAAGCCAACATCTCCCGGTCGCGAGACCGGATGTTGGCTTTCATCATTATTAGCTATGCAAGTCGCTTTCTGATGCGTCTAGATTATCGCAGGATGAGAACTGTTTGCGATATTGACCTGGCGTGTAGCCTGTCTCTTTTTTAAACTTGCGGATGAAGTTCGGCGCATCCATATATCCAACATTCGTGATAATGTTCTTGATCGAATCATTGGTCGACTTGAGCTGACTCTTCACTTCTTCCATTCTCTTCTGCCATACATATTGGACGAAGTTGATACCCAGCTTCTCCTTGAAGGTACGGCTAGCATGGGACGGCGAGATACCGAACTCGAAGGCAACAGTATCAAGGCTCAGCGTATGATTCATATAGTGTTCATCAATATAGACGATGATGCGATCAATGATCGATTGCTCCTCCTGATGTTCGTTCTGCTCGACCTGCTTACAGGCGTCGGAAGCGAGTTCTAGCAAGCTGTTCTCCAGCTCATCCATGGAGCTACTATGCAGCAGATGCGTTGTGATCTCTTGGACGAGATGGTGGGAACTGCCCAGCTCATCTACAGTCTTCAAAATGGTATTGAGCAGATCGAAACAGATACAGCGAATATATAGGGCCGAGAGTCCGGAAGATTGCAGACTGACGAAGGCAGAATGAATAATTTGCGCCGCGACGTCGTAGCTGCCTTGCTTCAGACTCTGTGACAATTTCAGAAGAAGATTGCTCGGAATCCAGTACGTATGATCATGCATCGTCGTTAGCTTATCAAAATAATTCACGGACCCATGTTCTGTCAATCGCATTTCGAAGGCCGAGCAAGCCTCAATGTAGGATTGATTAAGCTGATCGAAGTTGGTATACGATGACCCAACTCCGATCGTCGGTACAATATCGAAACCTTCTAACAAATTGGCACGCACCGCTTCTGTAATTAAGTGGATATAATTGAATGCAGCGGACTCGTCTTCCAGATCAAAGTTGATGATCAGGCCAAGCTGGTCCATTCGCGATAGTTCAACACCGTATCCATGGGCAGATAGTTCCGGGAATTCAATCTGTGTGAGTAGTGCGATCATATCCTGATATTCTTGGATGTCGCTGTGGTCATCGTCATCCCAGCCGATGACCATTACGAAGTAATGAGAACGGTTGAATTCCAGGCCAAACGCTTCACGTAATTCTGGCGTAATGCTCTGAGCATGACCGAATTTGAGCAGCATCGTCAGAAAATGATGGCGGGCGAATGGCTCTTGCAGATCAACCTTGGAACTGTACTCTTGCAAGGCATTGCGAATGCGTTCAAGCTCATTGCCGGCATTTCTATTCACTTGATCTGAGCCGGACTTGCCTGCAGCGAAATGGGCAAGCATTGAGATCGGTTGATACTGCATTCTGGCCAGCAGGAGAGCGATTGCGACGCCAACGATGACAACGATGATGAAGAGTAGGAGCATGAAGCTGCGAATGTGAACGACACTGCTGAAAAATTGCGAATTAGGCATCATCGTCACATAGGTCCAACCATTGGATTGTGATTTGACGGATACGATCGATTGAGCGACACCGCCGATGACACGTTCTTCAATACCAGGTTTGATGTCGCCTAGCAATGATTTTGTCTCTGCGCTTGATAGCACTTTTCCTTGGCGGTTGTTGACGAGCACATGCCCCTCGTTATCGATAATATACGTCTGGCCCTCGTAACTACCTAGAATTGTGTTGACCAGATTTGATAGCTCGGATTCATTGATGAGATACATGACGGTGGCAAACGGATTCGAACTATTCGGTGTAATGGGTATTAAGTAAGCCAGCATCGACTTCTGCACTCCGTTAGAGTTGCTGACGATGTCGGTTGGTCGAATCGTTGGATACTTGGCACGGTTGAGATCGAGGAACAGGGCGTTCCTGTCCCAGGTCTCAAAGCGCAGATTGTCTGTGAACACATCGAAATCGTTCAAGCCTTTGCTGGAGTAAATTTTATCGTCATTATGAAAATACAAATAAATCTCGCCAATCATAGAGCTCGTTGCTTTATATTGATCCAGAGCTTGGATGGATTCGCTGTTGGTGATAGGGTCATGAACCTGGTATTTGGCAAGCCTTTTGTCATAGGATATGCGGGTAGCAATCTCGCTCAGTTCCTTAATCCGTCCGTCTATAACTACTTTTGCCTGCGTTAATTGGGCAAGGCGTGACTGTTCGATTTCTGTACGGAGACTTGTGACAGCGTTTTTATAAATCAGCACGGTCATGAATACCAAGGGAATAAGTAGTATGAATAAATAAGACCAGATATATTTCAGAAACAATTTGGATTTAAAATAGTTCAGTTTCAAAGCTTCTGCCTCCTAATTGCTGATCATTCTGATTGCATTGTTAATGATACCAACAAATCGGAAATTTGGACATAGAACATTGGAAAAGTAAGCGTTTTTAATAGAATCGCTGGATAATCTCATCAATAAAATACGGAGGGATAACATGAGCGATAACAAATCGCCTGCCAATGAATTCGAATCTGTCGTTGAACAGGGAGTTCATAATTACAGTAGTGAAGAAAGCTGGGTGAAGCCTCAGGACCCACTGCTGCTTGAGCGTCTGGAGTGGTTCATGGACCAGAAGCTTGGCCTGATGATGCATTGGGGACCATATTCCCAGCTTGGCTTGGTAGAATCCTGGGCGCTGAGTGATGTAGATGAGGAATGGTCGCGCAATGAGATTGACTGGGATATTGATGCGGAGGAGCTTAAGCGGGAATATTTCGCCTTGAACAGGACGTTTAATCCGCTGCGATTTCAGCCTGAACAGTGGGCGAGTCTCGCTGCTGACAACGGGTTTAAGTATTTGAATTTTACGACGAAGCATCATGATGGATTCTGTATGTGGGATACGCGAACGACCGAATACCGTATTACAGGTCCAGACTGTCCGTTCCATACCCATAAATATGCCGATATTACGAAGCAGCTGTTTAATGCCTTCCGCGCCAGAGGACTCGGCATCTCCGCTTATTTCTCCAAAGCGGATTGGCATACGCCGTACTACTGGGCGCCTGGTATGCGCCCGGGAACGACCACATCACGCGGTCCAACCTACGATCCGAAGGAATATCCTTGGCTGTGGGAACAGTTTGTCCAGTTCACGCATGAGCAGATTATGGAGCTCATGACGAACTACGGCCGAATTGACGTGCTATGGCTTGATGCCGGATGGGTGAATGATTACCGCGATCAGAACATCCGCTTAGGCGAGGTCGTGGAGAAGGCACGGCAGATCCAACCGTGGCTGCTATCAGCAGACCGCACGGTGGGAGGTCCTTATGAGAACCTAATTACACCAGAGCAGACGTTGCCAGAACAAGCGCTTCATGTACCTTGGGAGAGCTGTATCACGATGGGGTCGGCCTTCTCATTCCGCTATGAAGATCACTATAAATCGGTTCGCGAATTGATCCATCTGTTCATCGAGATCGTGGCCAAAGGCGGCAATCTGGCTTTAAATGTGGGCCCCCAGCCGGACGGCAGGATATCGAGAACGGCGATTTCTCGTATTCAGGGAATGGGGGATTGGCTGAAGGTGTACGGGGAAGCAATTTATGGAACGCGCATTTGCGAGCCTTATTCGATCGGGAACCTTCATTTTACGCAAAAGGCAGATAAAGTGTACGCCTTCCATCTATACAAGGATGAAGAGGCAAGGGTACCGCAGGAGATCGTATTGCCGTTGCGTAGAGAAGTCAGCCGAATCGACTTGATTGGCAGCTACGACAAGCTGGAGTTCCGCCAAACTGAGCAGGGCGTTGCAATTCGTCTGCCGGATGCGGAGACAGGGGGCAAGGCCCCAATCGTCCATGTCTTTCGGATTCAATAATAGTTAGCATATGGTTGTTCATAAATTTGATCATGCAACGAATCAGAAAGGTGATGATCTGAATGCAGCAATGGTTTGAGGACGCTAAACTAGGCATTTTTATTCACTATGGCATTTACGCGGTAGATGGTGTGGCGGAATCATGGTCTTTTTATAACGGGAGAATGTCGTATGAGCAGTACATGGAGCAATTGGAGGGCTTCACCGCTTCGCGCTTTAACGCCGATGAGTGGGTGGAACTGATTGAGAAGTCTGGGGCTAAATATGCGGTGTTGACGACGAAGCACCATGACGGGGTAGCACTGTTTGATACGCAGTATAGCGATCTAAATGTGGTGAAGAGTACATCGGCGGGGCGTGATTTGATCAAGGAATATGCTGAGGCGATGCATAAGAAGGGGCTGCGGGTCGGAATGTACTATTCGCTAATCGACTGGTCGCATCCGGATTATCCGAGTGTGTATGAAGGCGGCAAAGTTCCGGACGATCTAAGCAAGGTTAACCGCTTCGCAAGTCCGCTGGATGGGGTGCAGGATGAAGAGAAATGGCAGAAGTTCCTCGAATTCAATAATAATCAGCTCAAAGAAGTATTAACGAATTATGGGCAGGTGGATCTGCTCTGGTTCGATGGGGACTGGGAACGTAGCGCGGAGCAGTGGAACCTGCCGGAGTTCAAGCAATATCTGAAGTCCTTTAACCCTGATTTGATCATTAATTCACGGCTTCAAGGTCACGGCGATTATAAGACACCGGAGCAGGGACTGCCGATCACGAGACCTGAAGGACCATGGGAGTTCTGCACTACGATCAACAGCTCTTGGGGATATATGCCGACTGACAATAACTATAAGACATTGAACCAGATTATTCGTATGTTCTGCGATTGCATCTCGATGGGCGGGAATATGCTGCTGGATATCGGGCCTCGAGAAGATGGAACGATCGACCAGAGACAGGTAGATATTTTGCTTGGCCTTGGCGAATGGATACGCACCCATGAAGAAGCGATCTACGGAACCGAAGAAGGCATTATGTCGCGATATTACCTGGGAGGGAGCACGCTGTCCAAGGACCGGAAGACGTTGTACTTGTTTGTGTACGATGATCCGAAGGAAAATGTATGCCTGAAAGGGCTGTGCAACAAGATCCAGAAAATTACGGTGCTGCATTCGGGCAAAGAACTGACGCATGACATTCATGGCGGCGTACCTTGGTTCAACATTCCGGGAACGACATGGATTCATCTGACGTCTGAGGATACCCATGAGCAGGTAACGGTGTTGAAACTGGAATTTGATGAGGAAATTGAGATGTACGGTGGTTCCGGAGCCGTCGTTACACATAACTGAGGAGGGAACAGCATGAATCTTAGTGGAGTACCGGAGCCGAGGATTAAATATGCACCGAAGCATTATATTTGTCAGCGGGCTGAGGGGCCGCTCGGCTTGGACGGGAGACTCGACAAGCCGTTCTGGCAGAAAGCGGAGTGGACGGAGGACTTTGTAGATATTGAAGGCGACCTCCGTCCGAGACCGGCCAAGCAGACCCGTGTCAAAATGCTGTGGGACGATGAATATTTCTATTTTGGTGCGGAGCTGATCGAGGACCAGATCTGGGCAACACTGACGGAACGTGATTCGGTCATCTTCTATGATAATGACTTCGAAATCTTCATTGATCCCGATGGGGATACACATCAGTATTATGAATTCGAGATCAATGCCTTGAACACGGTATGGGACTTGTTGCTGGTTAAGCCTTACCGTGATGGAGGGCCGCCAGTGAATGGCTGGGATATCGCTGGACTGAAGACGGCGGTTCATATTGACGGAGAGCTTAATCGCCCTGATGCTGAGAACCGGAAGTGGAGTGTAGAGGTGGCGATTCCGTGGAAAATCCTGAAGGAATGTGCACCGGAGACTCGTTCGCCGATCCCAGGCGAATTCTGGCGCGTCAACTTCTCCCGCGTGGAATGGCAGACTGAAGCGAAGAACGGGGAGTACAGCAAGGTGCTTAATCCAGATACAGGCAAGCCGTTCCCTGAGGATAACTGGGTTTGGTCCCCGATGGGGATTATCAATATGCATTATCCTGAGCTTTGGGGATATGTTGTATTTGCCGATGTCAGTGGACCGAGTACATTTGTTCTGCCGCAGGATGAGCGGATCAAATGGGAACTGCGCAGGTTGTATTATCGCCAGCGAAATTATTTCGAGCAGCATGGTGAATTTACGAAGGAGCTTGACTTGCTGCTTGGTGAGGATGAATGGAGTATTTCTCCAATGATAGAAACGACGCGGAGCCTCTTCCAGATAACGGCTCCATCAACGGATGGCAAGACGATGTACTGTATTCGCGAAGACGGAAAACTTTGGAAGGAGTGAACGGAGAAATGATGAACCAGACTTCCGTATTTTCATTGGATCCTAAGACGATGGATCTCATAGAGCGCAAATTGCGCGTAAAGCGAGAAATGGCCCACGCCAAGGAGCATGAGCTGTTTGACGTGTTTGAGCAGGACTTGACTGAAGAAGAAGCTTGGGCGCTTAAGTATTTATACGCTTATATGCCTGTGAATGATATGGCGGATTATAACAGCGATTTATTTCTGAGCTATGTGCGGCAGTCACTGGAAATCCGCAAGACAATGCCTTGGGGGAGCCGGGTGCCGGACCATCTATTCTTGCATTATGTATTGCCTTATCGGGTGAATACGGAGAATATCGAGGATTCCCGGGGCATTCTGCATCAAGAATTGAATGGGCGCACGAGATCGCTGTCCATGGCTGATGCGATTCTAGAGACGAATTATTGGTGCCATGAGAAGGCGACCTATATTGGCAGCGACCTGCGCACAATCGCACCGCTGTCGCTGATCCGGAATGCGCGTGGACGCTGTGGTGAGGAATCGACCCTTGCTGTAGCTGCCCTGCGCAGCATCGGCATCCCGGCTCGCCAGGTATATACGCCGCGCTGGGCGCATTGCGACAGCAACCATGCTTGGGTGGAAGCTTGGGCCGATGGGACCTGGTATTATATCGGAGCTTGCGAGCCCGAGGCCCGCTTGAACCAGGGATGGTTCAGCCCGCCTGCACGGAGAGCCATGCTGATCAACACGCGGATTTATGCCGATTATCCGGGGCCAGAGGATATTACATTAGCCGACGATTGGTTCACCGAAATCAATTTGCTTGAAAATTATGCCCCAACGCGTACAATTACCGTCTCTGTCAAAGACGAAGAAGGCCGGCCTGTCAGCGAAGCGCAGGTGCACTTTGAACTATATAATACAGCTGAATTTTACCCGATTGCTACGATTCCGACGAATGAACAGGGGGAAGCCGTCTTTAAGACGGGCCTTGGAGATCTGTTAATTCGAGCTGTCAAGAATGGGGTATGGGGCGAGCAGAAGATAACGGTTGCGGATAACGACCGTATCGAGATGGTTCTGGATCAGACGGAGCAGCCAAACGGAACACATGATCTGGACATGGTGCCGCCGCCGGAGCGGGAAGGTGAGACTGTCCAAGCATTAAGTGAGGAACACATTCAACATCATAACCTTCGTCTGGAAGCAGGAACGAAGCTTCGCACATCGTTTGAGGATACGTTCATGACCGAAGCGGCTGCATCGGAATTGGCTACTGAAGTAGGGCTGCCTGCGGATCGGGTATGGGATGTATTGTGTAAAGCACGCGGCAACAGCCACGAGATCGCTGCTTTTATACGCGAACAATCGAGAGAACTTGGGGAGTGGCCGCTACGGTTGCTTGAGAGCCTGAATGAGAAGGATCTGGTGGATACCTTCCGAGATACGTTGAGGGATCATTTACATGCTTCTTTGGGTGTACGTGGGAAACTTGCAGAGGATGTGTTTACCCAGTATGTATTATGTCCGCGTGTGCTTCATGAAATGATCGTTCCATATAAGCATTTCTTCCAGGAAGCATTCACGAGTAAAGAAGCGGCGGCGTTCAAGGCCGATCCAGCCGTGCTGGCTCGTCGTCTTGACGAGCCATACAGTCGACGCGAGGACCTGCCGAACCTGAAAGGCAAAGGTAATCCCGTAGGTACCTACAAGCTCATGGCTGGCGACCCTGTCTCGCTGGATATATTATTCGTCGCAATTTGCCGCAGCCTAGGTATTCCGGCGCGACTGCATCCAAGCGAGCTGAAGCCACAATATTTGGCAGACGGCGTCTGGGTAGATGCTGTTCTGAATACAACGGCTCCACGTGATGAAGCGGCTAAGTCCTGGGGTGGGATCAGATTGCTTAAGGATGCTTCAGCTTCTGCTGATGCTCCGGAGGCTGCGTATTTTGAGAATTTTTCATTTGCGCGGATGGAGCATGGGGTGTATAAGACGCTTCTCTTCGACGAGGGGAAGAAGGATGTGTACGATCAGCCTTTTGAAGTGGAACCAGGATCATACCGGATGACAACCGGGGTACGCCTGAAGGATGGAGCAGTGCAGGTTCGCTTCACTTATTTCCTGGTTCGTGCCGGGGAAGAGACAGATGTCGTGTTAACATTCCGACACGTGGAGCATGAAATTCCGGTGCTGGGAACGATGGATGGCCAAACGATGTTGACGAGGCTGGATGGTGCAAGTTGCCAGCTTGGCGAGCTGATCGGCGAACGCGGAGCGTTGGTTGCCTGGATTGAGCCGGAACGCGAACCGACCAAGCATCTGTTCCGTGAAATTGGAGAATTGACTGATGCATTCACGGAGCTTGATGCTCCCATCGTATTGATCATTGGCGATGCCGAGTGGACCACCTCCTTTGATCCGGCTGATTATCCACAGCTGCCGAAGTCGACTCTGTTTATCCGTGATGCCTCCTACGGTGCATTATCGGACATCATCTCGCAGTCCCCAGCACATGAAGCTGGCTTCCCGCATTTGTTCGTACTGGATGAAGCAGACCAGATTCGTTACACGGCCTCGGGATACAAGATCGGTACTGGGAAGGAATCGTTGCAAGTGTTATCGGTAATACGGCAATAATCTAGTGAATGGAGTGAAGAACAGATGAATAAGCGCAGCTACATCGTCGCCGGCTATGCCGTTGATGCTCATCTCCCCGATATTACTCAAGAAGATCTGACGAAGCTGACTCACCTAAATATAGCCTTTGGTCAGGTGGTTGATCATCGGATTTCTGTCGCTCATCTGCACAACCTTGGAATGCTGCAGGAGATCAAAAGAAATTATGCTCATTTAAGCATTTTGTTATCTGTCGGTGGATGGAGTGCTGGCGGGTTTTCGGAAGCGGCCGCGACTGAGACGGGAAGATTACAGATGGCCGAATCAGCGGTACGTATCTTGACGGAGTATCCGCTAGACGGGATTGATCTGGATTGGGAGTACCCTTGCTATGGTGAAGCCGAAATTGCTGCTAGTCCGGAGGACAAGACGAATTTTACATTGCTCCTTAAGACAATGCGGGAAGCGCTTGATGCCAAAGGGGTACAGGACGGTCGCCACTATATGCTAACCATCGCTGCTGGGGCTGATCAATATTATGTGGACGGTACAGAGATAGATCAGGTACAGCAATACCTTGATTTTATACAGATAATGACCTACGATATGCGCGGTGGTTTCCAGGTGCTGACCGGGCACCATACGAATTTGTATACATCGACAGGGGATTTATTCCGTATTAGTACGGATGCCTCGGTGAATCTGTTCCTGCGCGCTGGCGTGCCGAGAGAGAAGATCGTGATCGGGGCTGCTTTTTACTCTCGGATGTGGAATCAGGTGCCGGACCGCAACCATGGCCTTCATCAAATGGCCGGCACGACGGGCGGGTACGGTCCGAATTATACGGCCTTAGTCAAGGATTACATCAACAAGAACGGTTACACTCGTTACTGGGATGAAGAAGCACTGGCGCCATACCTTTTCAATGGGTCAAGCTTCATATCTTATGAGGATGAACAGTCGATCGGACATAAATGCACCTATGTGAAAGAGAATGGACTTGCAGGCGTAATGTTCTGGGAATATAGCTGCGATAACACGCATCGTTTGCTGAATGCGATGTATCGCGGACTTTAATACTCGTCTTACAACGGGAGAAGGGGCCATCGCGGTGGCCCTCTATCCGGATTGCTTGTCTTAAATGTTCATCTTATAACATGAGAAGGCTGTGGGTTAACGGCATGATCCGCATGTTGCGGATATATCCTGATTACAGGCATGCTTGCCGCCTGCGGTCTTCTTTTATTATGGTCAGCGTGCGATTGTAATGAAAACTATCGATAAACCCTTCAGAGTTGTGTTACCCTATAGCTATAGCAAATAACGTGGCGGAATTTAGATAGATTGGGTACTGAGTTGATTGTTGATAGCATTTGGTATTTTTCTATGAAAGTGTGGTAACCGGAGGCAATGAAGGATATTAAAATTATCGATGTGGCGAAGCGGGCAAATGTATCGCCGGCCACAGTGTCACGCGTGTTGAACGGGAGCAAGCTGGTGAATGCCAAGACAGAACAGCGGGTCATGCAGGTCATCCGCGAGATGGAGTATATCCCCAACAATATGGGCAAGCAGCTGCGCAGTCGCAAGACGATGACGCTAGCGGTTGTAGTCTCAGATGTGCTCGTCTCTTATTATGCGGAAATTATTAAAGGGATCGAGAACATGGCGAATTCTCTCCATTATAGAGTGCTGATCTGCGATGCTCAGAATCAGAGGGCAAAGGAACTGGAGTTCCTATCATTTCTGATCAATCATACGGTAGACGCCCTAATTATGGTCACCCCCAGTCTCTCAGATGAGGAACTAAGCTCTTATGCAGAGGATGGTTACCGCCTTGCTGTAATTGGACGGGAGGTAGGGCATCCGTTGATTCCGTGCTCATTCACAGACAATATTACGTTGGCCAGAGATGTTATATATCATCTGACCGAACAAGGGCATCGTAAAATAGCTTTTCTGAGCGGTTACTCGGAAGCTACCGACAGTATCAAACGGTTGGAAGGATTCATCCAGGCTCTTGAAGAGGCAGGTATTCCATTTGAACAGGGTTTGGTGGAGAACGGTGACTTTTCAGAGGATGGCGGATATGAGGCGTTCAAGAGACTGCGGAGTCAGTGCGAGGATTTCACCGCCGTATTTGCTGCCAATGATGAAATGGCGCTTGGCGTATATAAAGCCTGTGCCGAGATGGACATATCGATCCCTGATCAATTGGCAGTCGTAGGCGTAGACAATATTCGTCTGACGAACTATGTTGTGCCGAGAATCAGCTCGATGGAGCAGCCTCTATACATGATGGGGTCAGTGCTGGCTGAGAAATTAATTGATCAGATTAATGACAACAGGTTGGCCGATCAGAGACTTTTTGTGTTGAATGCAGAGCTGGTTGTTAAGGAATCATCACTTAGGAAAATATCGAATTAATTTTTGGACGCTATCCTTCATAAAAGATACATAAATATGAAGCTATCTCAATTTGGGGATGGCTTCATTTTTTTTGCGTAATCAAATCAAAAATGGGGTGTGCCTATATTTTTATATATGACATACTATTTATTGATTATTCGATTAATATTGTGTATTATATGTTTATCTCTTAGGAATATATATCCGAATAACTGCTATTAGGATATGTATACTACGATAAGAGTGTCATATTAAGTAAAGTTAGCATTCGGAAATGGAGGGAACCTGTGATTGAACTGACATCTCGTCAATTAGAAATAATCGATATCGTGAAGAAGAGGGCTCCGATCACCGGTGAACAAATAGCGGAGAGCCTGAATCTGAGCAGGCCGACGATTCGAAGTGACCTCTCCATTCTAGTCATGCTTGAATATATCGATGCGAAACCGAAGGTAGGGTATTTCCCCGGTAAGAAGGCTGTGGCCCGGTTATCAGGAGGGTATTTACTGAAGGAGACCAAGGTCAAGGATATCCAGAGCAATCCGATTATTATCCGTGAGGCTACGACAATTCAAGATGCTGTTGTGACCCTGTTCCTGCAGGATGTGGGTACTCTTATGATCTGTGATGCTGATGGCAAGTTAGCCGGAGTTGCGTCACGCAAGGATTTTCTTAAGGTAACGTTAGGAAATCCTGCTGCGGCATCGATGCCTGTAAGTATGGTAATGACCAGGCAGTCCAAGGTAGTCACCGTGTCTCCTGAGGACTCGGTGCTCGATGCCGCACATAAGATGATTTTCTATGAAGTGGATAGCTTACCTGTTGTCGTTCAGAGTGAGAAGGGGCAGGAAGGTACAGGACCTGACTTAGTAGGTAGATTGACCAAAGCCTCAATCATTAAATTTATATTAGAAGTAGAAGCCAATGGATAATGGGTGAAACCGGGGGGAAGAAGGAGAATGGAGCAAGCTTCGCATTATGTTACGATTGTCTCTGATTCGATCGGGGACACGGCGGATGCCGTCGTGCAGGCTGTAATACATCAGTTCCAGAATCAGCGCGTTACCATTCGCCGTTACGGCAATGTAAGAAGCGAGGATGAACTGCGGAAGCTGATGGAGGAGACGGCCCCGCTTAACGGATTCGTCGCTTATACTCTTGTACAACCCGAACTGCGGGAGATGATTCGGGAAGAAGCTGTCCGCCTGGACCTGAGGATTGTCGATATTATGGGGCCGATGATGCAGGCATTTATCGATACCTTTGATGATTCGCCGCAGGAGCGGCCAGGTCTGTTGCATCAGCTTGACGATAAGTATTTTCGCAGAATGGAGGCGATTGAATTTACGGTCGCCTGTGATGATGGACGTGATCTTGGAGCGATGCTGAAGGCGGATATCGTGCTGCTTGGGATGTCACGGACTTCGAAGACGCCGCTCAGTATATTTCTGGCTCATCGGGGCAAGAAAGTGGTTAATTATGCGGTTGTTCCGGAAGTTGGACCACCGCAGGAACTGCTTAGTCTTCCTTCTAACCGGGTGATTGGATTGACGATGAAGCCGGAGTATATGTTGAAGATCCGTTCTGAGCGGCTCAAGATGTTGGGGCTGCCTGAGGGCTCCCAATACGCTAGTCTTGAGCGGATTCGCGAAGAGACAGAATATGCGATGACACTGTACGCCAAGCTAGGCTGCCCGGTCATTGACATTACGAACAAAGCAATTGAAGAGACGGCTGGAATTATTATGGGTCATATTCCGGATTCACCGGAAGATTAAGTAGGGAATTAGCAGAGGAATCATATTAAATCGTTATTAACTGGGGGGAAATCAAATGGAACGGGAATTAGCTTTGGAGATTGTACGTGTAACTGAAATGGGGGCTCTATCCTCCGCGTGTTTCATCGGTAGAGGCGATAAGAATGCTGCTGATCAGGCTGCTACCACAGCTATTCGTTCCATGTTCGATTCCGTATCGATTGACGGGACGGTGGTCATCGGTGAAGGTGAGATGGATGATGCACCTATGCTCTATATCGGCGAGAAGGTCGGGAACAAGCAAGGACCTTCCGTAGATGTGGCGGTTGATCCGCTGGAGGGGACTGAGGTTGTCGCCCGCGGTCTGGAGAATGCACAATCGGTTATCGCAATTGCGGATAGAGGATGCCTGCTGCATGCTCCCGACATTTATATGGAGAAGCTGGCTTGTGGTCCGCAGTTGGCCGGCAAGCTAAGTCTTGAAGATCCAGTAGATGTTACCTTGCAGAAAGCCAGCCAGGTTACGGGCAAGGCGATATCCGAGCTTAAGATTATGGTACTAGACCGTGAACGTCATCAAGGTTTGATCAACAGTCTGCGTCAGGCAGGCGTACGTGTGAAGCTGCTCGATCATGGCGATATAGCCGGAGCGATAGCTACTGCGTTGCCTGATAATGAAGTGGATCTGTACATGGGCTCCGGCGGTGCGCCCGAAGGGGTGCTGGCTGCTGCAGCTCTCAAATGTCTTGGTGGGGAGATGCAGGGTCGACTCCTGCCGCAGGGACCGTTCGAGCTTCAACGTTGTCATATGATGGGGCTGGACGATCCGCTGCGGGTCCTGCACATGGAGGATATGGTCGGTTCTGGCGATGTGATCTTCGCGGCAACCGGCGTAAGTACCGGTGAATTTCTGACCGGGGTACGATTTATCGGCAATGATCGGGCCGAGACTCATTCGGTTATAATGCGGGCGCAGAGCCGTACGATCCGGTATATCCGCAGCATTCATTACCTGCCAAGCAAGGGCATTGATTTGGGTGTGGGCTTCAGACATGCTGAAGCCATGTAGCAACAAGCGGCCGGTTCCGGCCGAAGTATCTTTTCCAATGTAATTGTTATTTTGTTTTAAACTCCGTTTATTTGCGGAGGAGCTTGACTAGTTCTAGTCAGGTTCCTCCGATTTTTTTTGTTCAAATTGGAACTCAGAACCTCTAACGAAACTAGGTATCGCTATTTGTGGCAAAAAAGGCAGTTCCGAATTCTAACGAAACTCAGTATCGCTATTTGAGGAAATTAAAGGTTGAAAGTGCGAATTTCTTCGGAATAACGGTATGGTGTTTCGTTAAAAAATTTTTGCCGATGTTTTTTTGAAAATAACGATCTGTAGTTTCGTTAAAAAAAACATGCAACGGACCGCGCCAAGCTCCTCGTGAACTTGCGACATCATAGGATAGTGACTTTTTGAACTCCTATGAGGAGACGAATTTAGTCTGTGATTGCTAATTTATGGTATAGCACGAAATTTATCTAAAAGTTGAAGTATGTGATTTAGTTTATTTGTACAATAAGATGGAACATATTATAATTAGAATGGTTTTCAGTATGCAGATGGACCGTGTTAGATCTATCAACGTTGTGGAGGCAGGCCATTGATTGAACTTGAGCAGGACCGTAACCAGTTCCCGCGCGAGCCGTTAAGGCTGATGAGCCGGGTGTATAAGTTTATACTTCCGGATGTGCGTAAGGAATTGGAAGGTTGGAGGAAGGTCGCAGGGGAGATTCCTGATCCAGAGCTGAGGAAGCAGGCGCTGGCCAGCATTCAGACAAAGGAATTTCATTGTCAGGGTGGGGCAGTATATGCAGCGGCGAATTTGCCGAAACGACATATTTTAATTCCATTGATTGTTGCTTTTCAAACGATCAGCGATTATTTAGATAATTTATGTGATCGAAGTACTTCAATGAATGCTGATGATTTTCGTTTATTGCATCAAAGCATGCTGGACGCAGTGAATCCGGGGACTGAGCTTGAAGATTATTATGCTTTGCGTGAAGAGAAGGACGATGGAGGGTATTTGCACCAGCTTGTCCAGACTTGCCGGGACAATATCGCTTTACTGCCGGGATATTATGCGGCTAAGCCCTATATCCAGGATCTTGTCGGGCTATATACCGACCTTCAGGTTTACAAGCATATTAAGCCGAGTCTTCGTGAAGATGCCCTTATCCAGTGGTGGGATCAACACAAGGAACGTACCCCTCATTTACAGTGGAATGAATTTGCTGCAGCCACTGGCTCGACATTAGGGGTATTTATGCTTTTTCTGGCAGCGAGTAACGAGGAGTTGGATCGAGGCAGCGCTGAGACGATTCGCGATGCTTACTTCCCGCATGTTTGTGGTCTACATATTATGCTTGATTATTTGATTGATCAGGAGGAAGATGAGATTGGCGGGGATCTGAATTTCTGCAGTTACTATGACAGCAAGGAAATAATGCTGGAGCGGATAGCCTACATTGTAGAAGGTGCTCGCCATGACATTAAGAAGCTTCCTGCATCGTCATTTCATCGAATGATTATCGAAGGATTGCTGGCGCTGTATTTATCAGATCCTAAGGTAAGCCAGCAGCAGGAAATCTATGATGTTTCTAAGCGTTTGATGAAAAGGAGCCCACTGATGAGGCTGTTCTTCTTCGCCAATAGTAAGTGGATCCGCAAACGCCTGTAATTTTACGCATTAGAGAGGTTATTTAAAGTTTTATTAATTATTAGGAGGAAATCATCATGTCAGCAGTTAAAAAAATCGCAGTCCTTACTAGTGGTGGAGATTCCCAGGGCATGAACGCGGCAGTACGCGCCGTTGTACGCAGTGGATTGTATTATGGTGTAGAGGTATTCGGAGTTCAAAGAGGGTACCAAGGCCTCTTGAATAATGATATTTTCTCCATGGACATTCGCAGCGTCGGTGATATCATTCAACGCGGTGGCACCATTCTTCAATCGGCGCGCTGTCTGGAATTCAGAACGCCTGAAGGTCAACAGAAGGGTGCGCAAATTTTACGCGATCGCGGAATCGACGGCCTGGTCGTTATCGGCGGCGACGGCTCCTATCAAGGTGCTGAGAAGCTGAGCAAGCTGGGCATTAAGACGATGGGCTTGCCAGGGACGATCGATAATGATATTTCGTTCACCGACTATACCATCGGCTTTGATACTGCGGTAGGGATTGTCGTTGATGCTGTCAACAAACTGCGTGACACGATGTCTTCCCATGAACGTGCTTCGGTAGTTGAAGTTATGGGTCGTCATTCTGGCGACATCGCTCTCTATTCTGGTCTGGCTTCTGGCGCTGAGACGATTCTCGTTCCTGAAGTACCGTTCGACTTGAACGAAGTGGCTGACCGTATGAGACAGAACTTTGACAACGGCAAGAGACATAGTATCGTTATCGTTGCTGAAGGAGTGGGCAAAGGCGAAGAAGTGGTTGAAGCGATCAAGAAACGTCAGCCATCCTTGGAGCCACGTGCAACAGTACTTGGACATATTCAACGTGGCGGATGCCCGACGCCATTCGACCGCAACCTGGCGAGCAGACTCGGTGATTTCGCTGTACGCAGCCTGATTGCTGGCGAATCGAACAAGGCCTGCGGCATGATCGGCGGCGAGATGGTACTGACTGACATCGAGAAAGTTGTAGCGACCAAGAAGCCGTTTGATATGAAAATGTATGAATTGGCTTCCCGCTTGTCTCAATAAGAGGTACAGAGCTTATAAGCTACTTAAGTAAAAAAACACGAGGTTCCTTATACGGAATCTCGTGTTTTTGCTTATTTCCGCTTCTAACGAAACTGACAATCGTTATTCGAGGCAAAATGGACTATAAAAAAATCTAACGAAACAGGATATCGTTATTTAGCAAAATTTACAGAGTTAGACCCTTGTTTCGCCTAAATAACGATATGGAGTTTCGTTAGAGTAAAAAGGGCCGCATTTTCGGGCTAATAACTTGTCACAGTTTCGTTAGAGTTGGCAAATGGAAATCGACCTGCCCAAATCGGATCATTTCAACTAGTTTTCCAATTTGCTAAAAAATCGGCTGCTACTTGCGCAGTAGAAGTAAACCTAACCTATTCAGGCTTTTTCTGTAGAAGTGAATCGATGGCGGCCAGAATATCCTCGGTGGAGGGAAGGCCCTTCTCCGCTAAGGCGATTCTGCCTTCCAGGTCAATGACGAATACGCTTCGCTGCTGGGTCAGGAAGCCGAGCGACTTGCCTACTCCATAGAGACGGCGGATGGCCCCGCCTTCGTCCACCACGAGCGGGAAGCGGTAGCCTTGCTTGGCAGCAAATTTCTCGTGGCTGTCTTTGGAGGCGGTATTCACACCTAGTACTGCGGCTCCTCTCTCGGCATACTCTGATTCGGCATCACGTACGGCACAGAGCTGTTTTGTACATCCCGGCGTCTCGTCCATCGGATAGAAAATAAGTACAATCGGCTTCTGTCCAAGCAAATTGGTAAGATTGATGGTGCCTTGTGTACTGTCGGCCTGGAAGAGGGGGGCTTGTTCACCCGGTTTCAGCATAAAGAACACTCCTTATGATCAATGTGATTGTTCGACCTGTATCATTCGTTGTGCAATTCTTCGCTGTACGACATAGAGACGATGAAGCAGAAGCACGGCTGCGGCAGCCAGTCCGGAGATCAGTCCGATCCAGTAGCCGTATGGGCCGAGAGTTGTATACTTGGCCAGAACGATTCCAAGCGGCAATCCGATGATCCAATAGGCCAGCAGACTGATCCAGAATGCTGGATTCACATCCTTATATCCGCGCAATGCTCCTTGAGTAGGTGTGGCAATGGCATCGGAAATCTGGAAGAATACAGCGTAGACCAGAAAATGAGTAATCAGGGTAATAACAGCCTTATCACTGGAGTACAGTCCTGCGACACCGTTGCGGAACACCATTAACAGCATGGCGGTAATAAGCGATAATCCAATCGCGGTGCTGATCCCGATGACAGCGTATTGCTTGGCATCCTTGAGCCGGGCCGCACCCGTCTCGAAGCCGACCAGGATAGTAAGCGCCAGACAGATGCTCAAAGGAAGCATATACAAGGTAGAAGCAAAGTTGTTAGCCGCTTGATGGGCGGCGATCGTCAACGTATCGAAGCGGCTCATTAATAATGTAACCGCCGCAAAGACCGCTGTCTCAAAGAACATCGAGAAGCCAATCGGTATGCCGAGCTTCATCAGTTCCTTCCACTTCTCCAGTGAAATACGGTGCAGCTTGCCGAATACTCGGTATGAAGCGAACGGCTGCGCCTTATGCGCAATCCAAAGAGCGATCAGGAAGATGCACCAATAAGTAAAGGCCGAGGCTATCCCCGAACCAATCCCGCCCAATCGCGGAAAACCGAGCCGTCCAAAGATGAGCAAATATCCAGCACCGATATTCAAGGGCAGGGAGATCAGGGATATAACCATGGACACACGGGTTTGTCCCAATGCATCGATAAATGAACGGATGACAATGTAGCCAAATAAGGGCAGTATACCGGTTGATATCGATACGAGATAATAAAATGCGACATGATGCACCTTGGGTTCTAATCCCATTTTATTCAATATAGGAGAAATTAGAAATCCCCCGATAATAAGAACCACGATTCCGACCGCGGCTGCAAGCCACAGGGCTTGCATGACATTGTAGCCAACCTTGTCCGGTTTGCCTCCCCCGATGAGCTGAGATACGATTGGAGTGATCCCCATCAGTACGCCGCTTAAGCCGGTCTGGACTGGAACCCAAAGACTTGCGCCGATGGCGGTTCCCGCCAGGTCGGCTGGACTGGCATGACCGGACATAATTGTATCGAAGAAGGTCATTAATGACATCGTAATCTGCGTAACTAGAATCGGGAGAAGAATATGCAGGAACTGCATGTATTTTTGCTTTAATGTATAAGTTTCCTTCATTCTCAAGACTCCATTTCATGGCAGCAAGCACTAAGTAAGGTTATAAATGGTAATTTCTATATGTTGTTGAAAGCGCAAAAAAACCGTTTCCTCTGCTATCAAGCAAAAGAAACGGCTTGGTGATGCAGTTACATTCATTTTAATGAAGAAATGCCGAATTTTGATGCTCACAGATGCTGTACTGGATAATCTCCATCGCATCTTCCGGTTCCAAAATGGTCAGACCATCGCGGAGGATGATCATGGAGTTAAGCTCCTTTTGATCCAAAAAAGGCAGCATATCCGGAAACCATTTTCTAACAATTTGTGCCAGTTTTACCGTTTCCATTTCCACTTCAATCACCCTTTCCTCCTAGAATCATTCTGGTTACGAATCATTCAAAATCGGAAAAGCACGAGCTTGTGAAATCAGGTAAAGCGGAGGCAGAAATATTTATAAGATTATCTAAGGAACCGTTTGACATTATTATAGCACATCGCTGCAAAATTGGAACGGCGTGAGCGGAAGACCTGTGTCTGTCAGCGTCTGCGGAAAGAGCCCATTACGCCTGTCGTTTCTACAATATTAACGAAAGCGGCAGGATCGGTCTGTTTGATGACTTCTTTTAGCTCAGTAAGCTCGTACATGGTCGTAACGGTCATAAGCATATCCTTCTCCTTATGGGAGAAGGCTCCTTCAGTCTTAATCTTCGTAACCCCACGCGGACGAGCCAGAAGCTGCTTCAATAGCTCCTCGGTCTTATCAGTTACGATGAACAGCGTAACTTTATTATGGCTAACATGAATCATATCTAGTACTTTGCCGGTCAAATAAATGGAAACCATCGAGGCAAGGGCCAAATTCCAGTTGCCTTTCAGGTAACCCATAGCCAGAATCACGACACCGTTCATGAAGACGAGGATCGTTCCGACTGGGAAATCGCGGTAGCGCGTGACGGCCGAGCCGATAATATCGAAGCCGCCGGAGGAACCGCCAACGCGGAAGGAAATACCGCTTCCGATGCCGACGAGCACACCGCCAAAGACGGCCGAGAGCAGCGTATCGGAGGCCAGAGCTCTCTCTGGAATGAGCGCCATCATCAGCGTAACTCCGGCAACGGACAGGATGCTTAGACCGATAAACCGTCTGCCCAGCAGAAAAAGCCCAATAATTAACAGAGGGACGTTATAGGCGAGGTACATCGTATTTATGCTAAATGGCGTGAAGTACCCTGTCAGCATAGCCAATCCGGATACTCCTCCGCTTAGAAGTTGTTGTGGAACGAGGAACAGATTGAAGCCTGAGGCGATAAACGCCGCCCCGATCAAGATGATAACACAGTTCCTAATTTCCTTTAACACTAAAAATCCTCCCTTAAATAATAAATAGTATACCCACCTGCATTCTACTGGTATTTTTGAAATGATTTATGTTATAATGTTTTAGATATTCTTGAGTAGGGATCACTTTCACTTTGATGGTCCATATATTTTGGTGAAATGGCCTGTAGAATTCAGGTTGATTTGTCGTCAGATGCTTATTCAGATCCAGAGCCTATGTAAATTTTTCGGGCTGACTGGACAGTCTATAAACAGATTAAACGCTACTTAAGAATACAGTTAAGAAGGTGGAATGTCCACTGTATAAGAAGGAGTTTGAGGACAATTTGAACACATTTTCAGAATTTGGCCTAGAGCCTAAAGTATTACAAGCTATAACGGAGCTTGGATTTGAGGAAGCGACCCCGATTCAAGCTAAATCGATCCCGATTGCGATGACCGGTAGAGACATGATCGGACAAGCACAAACAGGGACAGGAAAGACTGCAGCTTTTGGTTTGCCGCTTATCAATAAAATCTCGAAAGATGAAGAGCATATCGTAGCTCTCATTATGACACCTACCCGTGAATTAGCTATCCAGGTTGCAGAAGAAATCGGCAAGCTTGCCCGCTTCAAGGGAACCCGTTCATTGGCCATTTATGGCGGACAGGATATTGTTCGTCAGATCCGTGCGCTGAAGAAGAAGCCACAGATCATCATCGGTACCCCAGGACGCTTGCTGGACCATATCAATCGTAAGACGATTAAGCTCGACGATGTACAGACTGTTGTACTGGATGAAGCCGATGAAATGCTCGATATGGGCTTCATGGAAGATATCCAATCGATCCTGAAGCTTGTCCCCGAAGAACGTCAGACAATGTTATTTTCCGCGACTATGCCTTCAAATATCCAAAAACTGGCGCAGCAATTTTTGAAAAATCCTGAGCATGTATCTGTAATTCCTAAACAGGTAAGCGCCCCGCTTATTGATCAAGCCTATATTGAGGTTAATGAACGTCAGAAATTTGATGCCCTTTCCCGTTTACTCGATATGGAGTCACCTGAGCTTGCGATCGTATTTGGACGTACTAAGCGTCGTGTCGACGAGTTGTCTGAAGCTTTGCAAAAACGGGGTTACTCTGCAGACGGCCTGCATGGCGACTTGTCGCAGAATCAACGTGACAATGTCATGCGTAAATTCCGTGACGGAAGCATCGACGTGCTCGTTGCTACCGACGTGGCTGCTCGCGGCCTGGACGTATCCGGCGTAACGCACGTTGTCAACTTTGACTTGCCGCAGGATCCGGAGAGCTATGTACACCGTATTGGCCGGACCGGCCGTGCGGGTAAAGAAGGGACAGCTTGGTCCTTTGTAACTCCACGGGAGATTGACCATTTGCACTTCATCGAGCGGATTACTCGTCATAAGATTACCCGCAAGCCATTGCCTACACTTGCTGAAGCAATTGAAGGTAAGCAACGGATTGCAGCTGAGCGAATCCTTGAGATCGTTGAAGAAGGAGAACTTAGAGAATATAAAGGCATTGCGATTCAATTGCTGGAGCAATACGACTCTGTCAATTTACTTGCCGCAGCATTCAAGCTCATTACGGGCGAGAAGAGTGATAAGGCGTCCATCGAATTGACTCCGGAAGAGCCGATTCGTGTGAAGCGTCGTAATCCTGACATCCGTTCCAGCGGACGTAAGCCTTCCGGCTACGGTAACCGTGGTGGCTACCGTCGCGATAACCGCGAGGGTGGAAATCGCGAAGGCGGAAATCGCGGTGGCTACAAAGGCGGCTACAACAAGGAGGGTGGACGCGATTCCTATCGCGGTGGTTCATCCGATCGTAAGCCGCGTTCTAGTTACAATAACGGCGAGCGCAGACCAAAGAATGGTGGCAGCTTCTCCGATAAGTAATTTTAAGTTAACGAATCGTTTGGAATAACAAAGAAGACGAAGGCAATCTTCGTCTTCTTTTGCTGTTATAATTACAGAAAAAAGGTCCGGCTTACAATCACGAGCAGAATGAACAATACTAAGATCGTACCTGTAGATGTCCATCCACCGCCACAACTACCACAACTCCCACAACTCCCGAATCCACCAACAACACCAGACATTAGAATAACCTCCTTTTTATTTAGAAGATGTTCTCGCCTAAGTTTTGAAGTACGGTATATCTTATGCTGGGTGGGTGAACTAGTCTAGACTCTTACCTAGGTATATACAAAATAGGCGCTGGATAGTCGGTCATGAATCATGTATTATTATAAATATAGACAGATTCTGTTACTGATGGAGGGAGATTTTTTGGAAACCAAAGGTTTAATGGGTGGATTATACAAAATTACTGAATGGATTATGCGAATTGCCGGCAGCAATTTATATTGGGTGCTATGTTCTTCGCCGATCCTATTGCTCTTATTTCTCGGGCTTAATTACGTTGCTTCGACAAACATGCCTATACCCTTTGAAATTTACATGCCTATGGTGGTTTTGGCACCGTTTACACTTTTTCCTGCGACTGCAGCTTTATTCTCGGTAACCCGGAAATGGGTATTGGGAGAGACTGATCTTAGCATTACTAAGCTGTTCTTCAGAAGTTATAAGGATAATTACAAGCAAAGTATGCTGGGAGGCATCTTCTACACGCTCCTGATCGTCATCATGTATGTGGATTACGAAGTGTATATGAAGGAATTTAAGAATATGCAGATTCTGGGCATCGTGATGATGGTGCTGCTATTTTTCATCTTGTTGTCCTTATTTAATTTCTTCTCCTTAGTAGCTCATTTTCATATGAAAGTTAAAATGTTAATTAAGAATGCTATTTTGCTCACGGTTCTCAGACCTTTCCGCACACTGTCCACGTTCCTTACTGCAGTGGTGATTGGGTTCATTACCTTGAAGTTCACCTGGCTGATTCCTTTTGGCTTTGCCACATTGATCGCTTGGATGGCCTACTTCAACTTTAACATCGCCTACACGAAAGTGCAGGAGAAGGTGGAGAGGCTTCGTCAGGTGGAGGAAGAAGGCACGCAGCAAACCGATGGCGAAGCGAGTGAGGATGCTGAATCGGTAGTTGCTGAGTTGACTGAAGGAGAGGACAAAGAGAAGAACTAATTCTTTTATCCTCGGACAAGCTGATCTGTCGATTTGCTAATAATGTCGAGTTTACAATTGAATTAAGAAGTTCTATAATGTTAATACGTCCTGCGATGTACGTTTCGGTTAATTGTTGTTTTGAACCAATGACAAAGTCTCGGGAGACTCATATTACGCCGCAGCTGAAAGGCCCTATCCAGCGGATGAGGGGACTTCAAAAGCGTCGTTGCGGTCACCCACCTGCTAAGAGCAGGTTCGAGACACGATAATCGGACGGCATAGGCGGGTCTTGTATAATGGATGCGGCACTTTGAAGGATTTTTTGTGAAAAAGAGTCCTCGAGGTGCCTTTTTTATTTGTCTTCTTCCTGGATTCGACTTTGTTTGTTCTTCAATCGATGTTACACTATAATATAAATTATACTTACTATTTCTTGCCGCTATTATGAAGGAGGAAGAGCAGGTTGTCGCTAAAAAGAACATTAGTCGGGATTTTTCGCAGCTACGAAGGAACAAGTGATCGTGCGAAGACACCTGAATTAAAGACGAGATATTATCAATTATCCAGGGAAAAAGCCTGGGAAGAAATAAGCTCAACTTTGAAGAAAATTCCCGGATATAAAGTGCTGCATGAGGTCCCTAACGTAGGGGAGATTACCCTGGAGAAGCGCACCAAATTCGGACGGGTTATGGATATTACCGTATCTATTGTATCCACGGGTCCTGTCCGTACAGCTGTCGACGTCTATTCTGCAACCCGAGGTTCGATGGGGGATCTGGGGGCGAACTACCGCAATGTCCTTCATTTGTTCGCCGTACTGGACAAGAAGCTGGCTGCCTATAAAGTAACAGCGTAATTGACAGAACGGGGACAAAAAAGCGAGCAGGGAGGTTTTCCTCCTTACTCGCTTTTCTTGTCATTACATGTATGGTCCTGAGAGTTAAGCAAGCAGCTGCTTCACAGCCGCGATCGGCTCTTCATAGTTCGGATGCTCGCCCATTTCGTTAAGTACTTGAACATAGCGGATCGTGTTATCCTTGTCAAGAACGAAGACAGCACGATGGTCCAGTGCGAATTCCTTGATCAGGACGCCGTAAGCTTTACCGAAGGAATTGTCTTTGTAGTCAGACAGGGTTACTACGCGATCTACTCCGGCAGCTCCGCACCAGCGGGCTTGTGCAAACGGAAGGTCAGCGCTGATGGTAAGAATGATTACATCTTCCCCAAGCTCAGCGGCTTCTTGGTTGAAGCGTCTTGTTTGAGCATCACATACGCCTGTATCCAGGGAGGGTACGACACTGATCAGCTTGATTTTGCCGTCGTAATCGGCAAGGGTGGCTTCTTCAAGCAGGTTTTTATTTAACCGGAAATCGGGAGCCTTATCCCCGACCTTTAATTCAGGTCCAATCAAAGTAATGGGGTTGCCTTTAAATGTAGCTACGTTAGTACGTTCTTGTGTCATTTGTCTTCTCCTCCTATTAATTAGATAAAGTTTCTAATTTTAATTATAATCGTTTTAAAAAGAGATTGTCCAACTTATAAAAATAAAGGGTGGAGTACAAGGAGGAAACGATATGATCTTTATACGATACGAAGATTGGAGAAGTTATCTGCGCTATTATCCGGTTACAAGTCTGCTTCTAGCCGCTAATATCGTGATGTTTATCGTCGAGTTGCTTAATGGCGGATCGACGAATGGATACACTCTACTTAGGCTCGGCGCTGTAACCAATGTTCCGCCGTTCGATGCAGAATGGTGGAGATTGTTCACAGCGATGTTCCTGCACTCTGGATTGATGCATTTAGTGTCGAACTGCTTCGCGATTCTGGTCTTCGCGCCGCCTTTGGAGCGACTGATGGGGCATTTTAAATATTTATTGCTCTATATCTTCAGTGGAGTCATTGGCAATATCATTAGCTTGGCGGTGTATCACCGCTCATCGGGCTTACATCTATCTGTTGGAGCTTCCGGGGCTGTCTATGGAGTCTATGGTGCGTTTTTATTCATTGCCCTGCTGCAGCGCAACCTGATAGATGAGAGCTCCCGTAAGACGCTGTACAGCTTGCTTATGGTCGGGGTCGTCTATTCACTTGTCGTTACGCAGATTAACTGGGTGGCTCACTTCGGCGGCTTGCTTGGCGGCTTCGTATTGTACGCTATTCTCAGCAGATTCATAAAGAATCATTGAACCAATAGAAAGTACATGGTAAATTAAAGAAGTACTGATCTATAGGTGACTTAGTTAACAGATTAAGCGTTAACATTTTGCTTTGACATCCAATAGAACTATAATCCGGTACGCCAATGGTCCTGATTTCAAAGGATATCGAACAGAAGTGAAATGGAGCGATCAGATTCTGTGGAATTAAGACAACTGCAGTATTTTGTAAAAGTGGCGAAAAAAGAGCATGTCACGCAAGCGGCTGAGGAGCTACATGTGGCGCAGTCGGCGGTAAGCAGGCAGATTCATCAGCTGGAGCAAGAGCTGGGCGTCAACTTGTTCATGCAGAAGGGCAGGAACCTGCATCTCACGGCGGTAGGGCAATTGTTCTGCAGCAGGGTAGAGACAATTCTGAAGGATTTAGAGCGGGCGGTCATGGAGGTTCATGAGCTTCTTGATCCGGAGCTAGGCGAGATCCGCCTTGGATTTCCGAACAGTCTCGGAATTCATTTCATACCTAGCATCGTCTCGGAATTTCGTAAATTGTATCCTAATGTTAAATTCCGCTTCAGACAAGGAACGTATCCTACATTAATCCGCGACGTGGTCTCTGGAGAGGTTGACTTGGCCTTTATCTCTCCATTTCCGGAGAATCATGATCAGGTGGTTGGAAATATTGTATTGACCGAGGAATTGGTGGCGATTCTACCGCCCGGACATCTTTTGGCTGGGGAACAGAGCATAACATTGAACCAGCTGAAAGATGATAATTTTATTCTTTTTGGAAACGGTTACTCTCTGCGTCCTATCGTATGGCATGCTTGTCTGGAAGCAGGCTTCACGCCGAAGGTAGCGTTCGAGGGAGAAGAGACAGATACGATCCGCGGTCTTGTTGCCGCAGGAATGGGAGTAAGCTTGCTGCCGGAAATGGCGTTGTATCAGAGCTTCTTGTTGCAGCCGAGCCGAGTACGCATCTCTCATCCAAAAGTAACGAGGACAATTGGCTTGATTTATCGGACAGATGAGAAGCTCCCACTGGTTGCACAATCATTCAGAGCGTTCCTGCTTGAGTACTTTGGGCTTCAAATTGATACTCCGCCGAGTCAATGACTCGGCGAGTGCTAGCTTAACGGTTAATGAAAAATGCACCTCCTTCATCAGGGGGTGCATTTTAGTTTACATGAAGTTATTACTTATTTAGTCACGGTTGCTCGTGAAAATCAAAATATAGCGAAGCAATTCAAGCACAGAGATTAGGGCAGCGGCGACATAAGTCAATGCAGCGGCGTTTAAGACGTTGGCAACCCCGCGTTCTTCTTCGTTAGTGACGAAGCCCTGGGTCAGCATGATCTTGCGTGCCCGGTTGCTGGCATTGAATTCGACAGGCAATGTAACCAGCTGGAACAATACCGCTGCCGAGAAGAAGATGATGCCAAGACCGATCAGATTAAATGCTCCGAATAGGAATCCTGCCAAGAGCAGGAACGGCGCTACCCCGGATGCGAAATTCACAAACGGGAACATGCGATGGCGCAGCACGAGCATTGGGTAAGCTTCTTTATGTTGGATGGCATGACCCACTTCGTGGCAGGCAACCGATACTGCTGAGATCGAATTCTCGTAGTATACGGGTTCGGATAGGCGTACGACCTTATGAATCGGATCATAGTGGTCAGTTAACGCTCCGCGCACTGGCTCAATCGGAATATCATACAGTCCGTTAGCATCCAGCATGCGTCTTGCCGCATCATGCCCGGTTAATCCGTACATATTCGGAACCTGTGAGTATTTATTGAACGTACCCTTTACCCGGAATTGGGCCCATAGTGAGAGGCCGAAGGCGAGTAAAATAGGAATTAGCATGATGTTAGAATACATTGATCATTCCTCCAAAGTCTGTAGAATAGATTGTGTCCGATAAAGGAAAGGATTCTGCCAGTTCTAATTAAAAAGGATTGTGATTCATCAGAATCTGGATCGCCTCAATGCAAGCGAGACTTTGCGGCATCAGGTTCGTGAATGCCCGCCGGGCTTGGTTCGGTTTAAGATTGGAAATCAACGGTTCAAGCTCCTTGACTTCCCGTTCAAGCTGCTGCATGCGTATCTCCAGGGAGCTCAGCTTCTCGTTAACCTGCTCCTCACCGCTAACCGTGCTCCATTGATCGAGCTTTTCGCGAATTTCCTCTAACGTATATTTTTCTTGCTTCATCTGATTAATACGTTCGAGTCTGTTCAAGGTTTCAGAACTGTACAAACGGTAATTCTTCTGTGTACGTGTCTCCGGCCCGATCAGGCCAAGTTTGGTGTAATAATCTATTGTTCTCTCGCTAATATTCGCAGCTTTGGCCAGTTCTCCAATACGATACAACTTCATATCCCCAATAGATTCACCCTCTCTCCAAGTAATGTCAGTATGTGGTCTCTATATATAGGTTTATGATACTCGATATGCAACTATACAGTCAAACGTTACGCTTTACAAATGATAGTAGACGAAGATAACAATGTACATATAATATAACATGTTATGTTAAGTATTCTTGTGAGTATTTAAGTAATTGCCGATTTGGCATTGTTTTATGCATAATCTAGATCATATAATCAGCTTAATTATTATATTTGTGTTAGGAAATATAACACTTAGGGAGCTGGTTGTTTATGAGAAGAAAATGGGTCTATGGTCTGTCGGGAATCATCGCTGCCTTGGCGTTCCCGGTTTCTGCATATGCTGCAGAGGGAGAGGTTGGTGGTGCGGTTTTACAGGTTGGATTAAACTCGGTTTTCGTATTTTTGGCGGCGATGCTCGTCTTTTTCATGCAAGCAGGATTCGCACTGCTGGAAGCTGGATCGTTAAGAATGAAGAATGCAGGGCATGTGGCGGGCAAGACAGTTCTGACATTGGGAATCGCTGTGATCACCTGGTGGGCACTTGGATTTGGTTTTGCGTTTGGAGACGGCAACGGCTTTCTCGGAACAACCGGCTTTCTGTTCGGGGGCGAGGGAGATATCGGTTCATTTAGCGTCTTCTCCGGGATTGGGGTCCCGTTGAACTTAATGTTTCTGTTCCAGATGGCATTCGCAGCGGTATCGTTGGCGATTGCCTGTGGAGGAATGGCGGAGAGAGCAAAGCTAAGTGTATATATGATATTCGGGACGATATTCATGGTCGTAATCTACCCGATTGTAGCCCATTGGGTATGGGGCGGCGGCTGGCTAGGACAACTGGGAATGCAGGATTATGCCGGTTCAACAGTTGTTCACCTTACAGGTGCGACAGCGGCTCTGGTGGCGATCATACTACTGAAACCGCGCCTCGGTAAGTACAATAAGGATGGCAAGCCGAACAGTATTTCAGGGCATAACCAGGTGTTGACAGTGCTCGGTGTGATTATACTCTGGATCGGCTGGTTTGGCTTTAACCCTGGCAGTGCGTTAACACCACTAGGGGATGGATTTTTTGGCTTCGTATTAATGACTACGAATCTGGCCGCGGCGGCAGGTGCTGTAGCTGCATTGCTTGCCTCCTGGGCCGTGCTGGGCAAGGCGGATATCCCAAGTATGCTAAATGGTGTATTAGCTGCGTTGGTGGCGATTACCGGCTCTTGTGCTTTTGTGGAAGCTTGGGCTGCTCTCCTTATTGGGGCGCTTGCGGGAGTTATTACTTTCTTCACGGCTAGATGGTTCGAGCATATCGGCCTTGACGACCCAATCTGCGCCTTCTCCGTTCATGGAATCGCTGGGATTTGGGGCGCCATTTCCACCGGATTATTCGCGACACCCGAGCTGGCGGAGACAACTGGGGTTGGATCTGCTGGTCTGTTCTATGGCGGTGGCTTGGGACAATTGGGCGTGCAGTTGCTAGGTGTGATTGGCACATTTGTATTTGTGCTTGTACTGTCTTTTCTCGTGCTTGGTGGGATGAAGCTATTCATGGGGCTCCGCGTAACGGAGGAAGAAGAGATGATGGGGCTTGATATGAGCGAACACGGCGCATATGGCTATCCGGTAGGGATGGATTTTCTTAATCAGCGATCTGTACAAATAATGGGGCAGGAAAAGACGCATACGCATCTACAGCGGGATGATGGGCAAGATCGACTAAGTAACTATGGAATGAGCGATAAAGCTAAATCGGGGGACGGAGGTTATAAGGCATCTGTACTTGATTGAATTTACATCCTGCATATTTTCGCTTTCGAGCTGTAACAATTCTCCGAATCAGGGTACAATAGCTAAATAAGAAGATAAATTTTTATTGCGAGTTCAAAAAGTTCGGTTTTCAGCACCGAAGCTTATGCTTCCGATGTGCGTTTCTTCGAAACGCTTCAGTTGGATGAAGCTAGGGACTGAGGAGCACAGCGTACGTAGTTTGTACGTGAGCACCTGAGATGTTTCCGAAGGAAACATGACTTCGTAAGCATTCTCTAGGCCCGGGTGAATTCAAGATTCGATGTCGAATAAGCTCTTAGTGTCACTTCGTGTTAGATATAGAATTTATACGTTATCAGCAGAGCTGATGAAATTCTATATCGCAAGAAAACCTACCTTTGAATCGCGGTCGCTCAGCCTTGAATTGACCACGATCTGGTTTTCTTATCAAAAGCGGACTTTTTGAATTACCTCTTTAAAGGAATGGATTTCATGAGACGACATAAATGGATATTGGCAGGCTTGCTTATCTTATTAGCGGCAGTATTGTACGTCAATTTGGGCCAAGGCTCACTAGGATTATGGGAGAAGGGCGAAAAAGAAGCAGTGGCTAAGTCCAGCCAATCGCTAACCGAGTTGCTCGCCGCGGGGGCGCCTAAGCCTGGGACACCTTCACCTTCTTTCTCTCTGGAAGATCTGGATGGTCAGGTATACACAGTGGGTGGAGAACGTGACAAGGCCTTACTATTGAACTTCTGGGCTTCCTGGTGTGATCCTTGCAAAGAAGAGGCGCCGGATTTGGTTACCATGGCAAAGAAATATAGCGATTCACTGGATGTGTACGCTGTGAACGTCACCTTATATGATCAGCTCGACAACGTCAAGAAGTTTGTCCAGGACTACGGTTATACCTTCCCAGTACTGCTCGATAAGAAGGAAGAGATTTATCGCAAGTTTAATGGGGTGGCCTTTCCGACGAATGTGTTGATCGGGAAAGATGGTATCATCCAGGAGGTTATCGTTGGCTCTCTTTCCGCCAAGGATTTGGAAGCCAAATTGAAGAAGCTGACGAATTCGTAGCAGTCCATTACTGCGAGCGCCTTGTATAAAAGCATCTTTTCCACTTAGCATGATCCTGGCTATATCGTTATTGGAGCGAAATACTGAGTTTAAGCTCCAATAACGATATCCAGTTTCGTTAGAAATTACGATTATTCGGGCAAAGTTATATTCAAATTTTTAATTAACCACGGCTTTATCAACGACAGAACCGCTTCAGGCTGCATAGCCTTGGTATGATCCATACCACTTCCCTTTAAAACTTCTATATCCCATCCAAGGTATTCTAATTCTTGTTTATTTTTCTGAAGTATACCGCTAATATCAACTGTTACACTGCCGAAGTTTTCACCATAAACAATCGTGTCTTGTTCCCCAGCAAATGCCAATCTCGGAGTAACTAATTGATGCTGGATTTCTCTATCATCAAATTCTATTAAGTTTTTGTACATGGTAACAAACTGTTTGGTTTGATCCGTGTCGATCTTTACCTCTATACTATCCCAATCTACCTTTTCTGGACTAATATAGTTTTGTTCATCGTAAACGGCTGAATTTTGATTATTTAAAGCTTGCTCGTAAGTTTTATTTGTCACTGCCATCATTTCTTTATATGGACCGTCTATTGGAGGAAAACCACCCATCATTAAACTTTCCAGTCTGTCTGTCCGAATGGCTAACTGTAACCCAACTAGAGCTAACCAAGAGTAACCATAATAGCTAAATTTCTTAACGTTCATTTCATCAGCGATGATCAAGAAATCTTTTGCGATATTCTCAGGTGTGAGATTGTCAGGGCTCGGATGTTGAAATCGGTGTCCTTCGTAGTCGAAATATAATATCTGAAACTTGTCTACGAGCCCCTCAACAAAATGTTTTCCTAATTCAGGGTCTACTCCCCACAACTTTAGGTTTTCAGCCTCTTTTCCATATACGGATTCTTTTGCACCCGGAATCATAATTGTTGCAGAGTCGGGATTTCCGACTAGACTAACCTTTAACTCTGATTCATCCATAAGTTTTATGTTTTTCTCCATTTTCATCACCCCTAACGATTTACAACTATCGTATAACATTCATGCAATCTTTCGGTTTCCCCCTGTTCTCCACTTTATAAATGGGGGTCTTCTTCAAAATATGTTATTGTAGCACTTGAAGGTTTTACATTAAGTTTGTGTTCAAAAAGACCGGTTTTCAACTTTAAAAAGGAGTTATAAATGGAAACATTTAGCCCTAAACAAATTGCAAATGCCTTAAATTTCAGCACCACAACCTTGAGAAGATATGAAGAACAAGAACTTATTCCTGTTGTACCAAGAACAAAAAGTAATCACCGTGTCTATACATGGATACATGTTCAAGCTTTTACTACCATTAGAGCCATGTTAAAAGGATTTGACATTCCCGTTGTTTACGATGTAATGAGATTGTGTAAGGATGCAAGATTTGAGGAAGCCCTGTGGTTAGTTAATGAACAGCAATATCATATTCAGGTGGAGAAACGACGAGTCGAAGAAATACTCATGATGATTCAAAATGCTGATTTTACTAGATATAAAAATGTGAAATTAACAGAATATATGAGCATTGGAGAGGCTGCAAAAATAGCGGGAGTAAATACTTCAGCTATCCGTCATTGGGAATACGAAGGTCTGGTCCACTCAGAAAGAAATAAAGAAAACGGTTATAGAATGTTTTCAGTAGCTGAACTTCGTAAAATACTGGTCATAAGCAGCTTGAGAAGAACCGTTTATTATATAGAAAATATGAAGGGGTTATTAAATGATTTGGATACACAAAATTATAACAAAATCGAACATTCTTTTCAGTTGGCTTTGGAAAATTTGAATCATCAACTATTGGATCAATTGAAAGGAATCGCAGAACTAATTAAATATATAAACTTATACCAAGAAGTAACTAACTAAAAAGGGGATAAGCACACGATTGCCTCGTTAATTTCTGGATCGCTGCAGGTTATGAATGGGGCTTAAGCTTGCATAGAAAAAAACCTGCATTTTTCTGCAGGTTTTTTTAACGTTCATTTGTTTATAGTGAGTAATTAGTGATTCACAAGGCCTCTCTCGACCGATTGGATCTCCTCGTAGCCTTCACGTTTGTCTTGGCCCAGTAGGGCGTACAGGAAGCTGTCAACCAACGCTTCCCAACTTGCTTCGATGACGTTGCTGGAGACACCGACTGTGTTCCAGGAGTTCTCCACGTTGGAGGATTCAATCAAGACGCGAACCTTCGAGGCGGTTGCCTCTTTATCATCAAGGACACGAACCTTATAGTCTGATAAATGTACGTCGTTCAGGCCAGGATAGTAGCTGATCAGCGCCTTGCGCAGCGCGTTATCCAGCGCATTGACCGGACCGTTGCCCTCAGCAGCAGTATAGATAGAGTTGCCATCGATGTTCAGTTTGACGAACGCCTCAGATACGACAGGTTTTCCGGCCGATTTCTCCACGAGCATTTTAAAGGACTCGAACGTGAACAGCTTCCTCACCTCTCCGTTAGCCTCTCGTAGCATTAGCTCGAGCGAAGCGTCGGCACCCTCGAATTGATAGCCTTGATGCTCCAGATCCTTGATCCGCCCAATAACTTCCCGGGTGCTTTCTTTTTCCGGATCGAATTCGATTCCCATCTTCTGTGCCTTGGATAAGATGTTGCTCTGACCGGCCAGTTCGGAGACAAGCACCCGCTGGTGATTGCCCACTGTCTCAGGCACAATATGCTCGTAAGTACGAGCATCACGCAGGATCGCCGATACATGGATGCCGCCTTTATGAGCAAAGGCGGCTGCGCCTACATAAGGCTGGTTAACTGGCATATGAACATTGGCAATCTCGCTTACGTAGCGGGCCGTGTTCGTCAGTTGCTCCAGCTGCTTCTCTTCAAGGACCTGATATCCAAGCTTCAGCTGCAGGTTCGGGATAATGGAACAGAGGTTGGCGTTACCACAACGTTCACCATAGCCGTTCATGGTGCCTTGAATCATTTCGGCACCGGAGCGAACCGCGCTGAGTGTGTTAGCCACCGCTAGTTCACAGTCGTTATGCGTATGAATGCCCAGTCTTGCGGTTCCGGTAATCTGTCCGCCAAGTGCGGCAACGATGTCGGATACCTCGTGAGGCATGGTTCCACCGTTCGTATCGCACATGACCAGCCAATCTGCACCAGCTTCTTCGGCTTTGCGCATGACGGCTACGGCATATTCGGGATTGTTCTTATAGCCATCGAAGAAGTGCTCGGCATCGAACATAACCTCAAGCCCGTGTTGCTTCAAGTAGGCAATAGAATCATAGATCATCGCCAGATTCTCTTCCAGAGTAGTCTGAAGTGCCGTATGCACGTGGAAGTCCCATGACTTGCCGACAAGCGATGTCGCCTGGGCACCAGAGTCGATGAGACGCTGTAAATTAGCATCATGTTCAGCCAGACTGTTCTTACGGCGAGTACTGCCGAATGCGGTAATCTTCGCGTTCAGACGCAATTCCTTAACTCGATCGAAAAATTCGATATCCTTACTATTGCTGCCGGGGATGCCGCCTTCAATGTAATGGACACCTAGCTGATCCAGCTTCTTGGCAATCTTCAATTTGTCCTCTGCGGATAAGCTAATGCCTTCTCCTTGAGTACCGTCGCGCAAAGTAGTGTCGAAGATAGTTAAAGCTTTTGACATAATGGAAGTATCCCCCTTTGGAAGTCCTCAAAAATGAAGCACCGATTTAGGTATATTTTCTAATTATATCATCCTGATATTTTAAATGTAATATAATTTTCGTTAAAAGTTCATCGCTATATTGACCGTTTTTTGCTGAAAAGGGTATGCTGAAATTACTAGTATATAAATGAGGGGAAACGCTTGAATAATGTCGATAAATACTATCCCGCCAAGGGGCGGGTTGTGCTGCATGTCGATATGAACGCTTTCTACTGCTCGGTGCATGAGGCGGAGGAACCGGAGAAGTACCGGAATCGCCCGACCGCTGTGGCCGGCAGTGTGGAACTGCGCAAGGGAGTCATCGTTACTTGCTCCTATGCGGCCCGCCGAAGAGGCGTATCTACGGGGATGACGGTCAGTCAAGGGCTGAAGAAGTGCCCGGAGCTCATCGTGATTCAGCCGAACTTTCATTTGTATCGTAAATACTCCAAAGCTTTTATGAATATCGCTTATAGCTACACTCCACTATTGCAAGCCGTATCCATTGATGAGTGCTATCTGGATATTACCGGCTCGAAGCAGTTTGGTACACCGATGGAAATTGCGCAGGCGATTCAATCGCGTATTGCCAGTGAGCTTGGTCTTCCATGTTCAATCGGGATTGCACCTAACAAGCTGCTGGCCAAAATGGCCTCAGACATGAAGAAGCCGAATGGCATAACGGTACTGCGGATACGTGATGTGCCAGCATTGCTATGGGATAAGCCGTGCGATGAAATGTTCGGGATCGGTAGGCGGACGGCAGAAAAGCTGAAGAAGATGCGCATTTATACGATTGGACAGCTGGCTGCAGCGGAGGAGCGGCTGTTATTAGAACGTTTCGGCGTTGTTGGACACTGGATGAAGCAGGCGGCGAATGGCCATGACGACTCGCCGGTCATTGATGAGCGGGAGAAGAATAAATCGATCGGGCATACGACGACCCTGCCGCGGGATATTAGTGAGATGGAGGATGTCCAGCGGGTGCTGCTGAATTTAGCGGATCAAGTGACGCGGCGCTTACGCAGGCAGCAACTGATGGCTCAGACGGTGCAGATTACGATACGTACCCCGGACATGAAGACGATAACAAGATCCCATAGCCTAGACACCGTGACGGAGAGAGCGGAGGATGTTTATACAGAAGCCTGTAAGTTGTACAAGCAGCACTGGAGCACAGAGAAGCCAGTTAGACTACTCGGTATAACTTTGCAGAATCTGTTGCCCAAGGAGGAAGCGGTGCTACAGCTAGATCTGTTCGATTATGAACAGCAGCCGAAGAAGGAATCGCTGACGAAGACGATGGATATGCTGCGCGATAAATTCGGTGAGAGCGCTGTGCTGACAGCGGGAATGCTGTCGGATGATCCCTCGGCGCTGATTCGTAATCACAAAGTTCGAGGTACTTCGCTACAGACCGACTTTCTTCTGGATAATGATCAAGCAAATGATGATAAATGATTCATGTATTCGAATGGAATAATGCGGAAAATGAATTGAAATTGATTGGTATTTATATTATATTGGTCATGGTGATAACAAAGCACCGGACTTGTACCGTTTATTCAGGAGGCAGAAAAAATGGCTAAATTTACTTGGGTTGAGAAGGATACTTGCATCGCTTGCGGCGCTTGTGGCGCGACGGCACCAGATATTTACGATTATGATGACGAAGGCTTGGCCGAAGTGATCTATGAAGGCGACGCCAATCGTGGTGTAACCGAAATTCCTGAAGACCTATTTGATGACCTTCAAGACGCTTGTGACGGATGTCCTACAGACTCCATCAAAGTAGCGGATGAACCATTTAACAAAGAAGGTTAAGTTAATTAACGGTAAGCACTGACTGTTAATAGCATCATAAGACAGGGAATATCAGCTCATTAATCGATAGATTGCTTGAGTGATTCATCCCTATTCATAGTGAGGACCTCTCCTTCCGGTTGGAAGGGGAGGTTCTTGTTTGCATTTTGGGCATATTTTAATAAGTGCCTGTTGAGTATGTCCGTAGATCTAGTTCTAGATTCTGTAAAAATAGGACGATAGACTGTTTTCTTCCGGTACATAGAGAAAAATCTAAGCTTATGCCGATATATATAATAGATGAACCTAACATTATAGTGAGAGTTCAAACAACCTCTAATATATCGGAGGATAGCCATGAAGAATACGGCTTACCTGAAGAGCTATGTGAAGAATCACCCGGATAATAAAATGGCCTGGTATTTGCTGGGCAAGGAATATGAAAGCGCTGGGCAAGAAGGGAAGGCCCAGTATTGCTATAATCAGGCGGGAAGCGTCTATGAAGCCTTTGAGGCAACCAAGGTCCCGGCGGATCTATGGCAGGAATATCAGGACAAACTGCATGAGGAATCGAGACGGAAGGACAAGCGCAAAGGGCTTGTGCGTAAGATTGGCATTGTACTTGTGTTCCTGCTGCTGCTTAATTTATCGTCCGCCTATGCGCCGGGACAATTTGCATTGGATCTTCCTGTCCAGGATGATTCAGACACCATCGCAGATGATCTGGGGCTCACTGTAAAAAATCCGGGTCCGGACAGCGAAGCGATGTGGCCGGAGAACGAGAGAAATTTGGGCATCGGTAGCCCTGGTGAGGGCCAGGGAGCAGAGTTCACGGCGAGTGCTTACCAGAGTAATACAGATAATCCTTATGAGTCGCTAGAAGATTTATATGGCGATAAACTAAAGACGTCGGCTTCAAAGGTAGTTGTGCTTGGAATGAAGCAAAAGGCAGAATGGCTAATCTGGACCAAGGACATGCCGGTCGTATACGAGTTGGACAAGAGTCCGCAAGATGGCGTGATGAAGGTACAATCGTATGATCCGAAGGCTTGTCAGTGCACGCCGCCGGATGCGACCAAGCTACAGAAGGAAGGCAAGGCATGGATCGAGAGACAGGAGACGCTGGCGGTTCTCTCCACGGCGATACGTACATACAAGGAGCAAAAAGGCACCTGGCCGGAGAGTCTGGATCAATTGGTGCAACCATTCCCGGATAATTGGCTGGCCGGAAGTAACCCGTTAATGAGGCATGAATTCAAGCGTGTGCTTGCACTACAACAGCAAGCTGGCAGCAAGCCTCAAAAGGAGGGCGAACAGCATCCGACTGCAAGCGAGGATCGCCTGAACAGCAATCCAGGAGGCGAACCGCTTTATTTCAAGGAGCCTTTGCGCATCGTCATTGACAAGGATGCACATCTATTGGCAGTCGTAAGCGGGAACATAATATTAAGAAGCTATAAGGTAGGACTTGGCGGTGATAAGACTCCGGAAGGAACCTTCAAGGTTTCAGATAAGGTGATTAACCCGAACGGTAAGGATGACGGGGACTTCGGCAGCCGCGGGATGCAACTGTCGGATACGAATTATGCCATCCATGGGACGAATGAGCCAGATAGCATCGGCAAGGACGAGTCGCTTGGTTGTATTCGAATGTTGAAGAAGGATGTCGAGGAGTTGTTTGATTTGATTCCGCGTGGAGCCAAGATCGAGATCGGCAAGGGGATTCTTCCGCAGCTGGAGAGCGTACCGAAGGAACGGTTTGTTCTCAAACGGAGTCAGGATCAGACGAATCCCCACCGTACTTATCATTGGCTGTTATAAAATCTTGAAACTCGTATCTTAAAGCTTGGTCAGTACTAGGACGATGATCACGAACAAGATGAGCACGCCGGTTACCGAACCGGCCCAGATGAGCGCCTTCTTGTTCACTTCGTCCTTTTTCTGCTGCAGTGTAGGTGGCTTGCGTTTGTTTGACATGGACAAATCCCCTCTCTTCTACATTTGCTTTAAGAAGTATACACTCTATATTTTATAGAGGTTGTTTAAAAAGTCCACTTTTGATTACGAAGTAAATCATTGAAGCTATTCGACATCGAATCTTGAATTCACCCGGGCCTAAGAGAATGCTTGCGAAGTCATGTTTCCTTCGGAAACATCTCAGGTGCTCACGTACAAACTACGTACGCTCTGCTCCTCAGTCCCTAGCTTCATCCAACCTTCTCGGTGCTGAAAACCGGACTTTTTAACATTTATTATGTTGAGCTTGTTCAAAAAGTCTATATTTGGTCACGCAATTATTGGGATTTTCTCTAAAATTCCATAGGCTTGTTTTCCTACTCGTTCGGAACTCTTAACTTTTCTTTTGCCGCAGAAACGGCTAAACTGGATAAGGAGATAAAGTTAGCGCTAGGGCGAATGATCGGAGTGAAGCAGAAACGTGTTGTACCGTAATTTAGGAAAACCGATTTTTTTTAAGCTGGACCCAGAGGCGGCACATCATCTGGTGATCGGTGGTTTACATAAAGTAGCGAAAGTACCAGGAATGGTTCCTGTTGTTCGTGGAATGTATGGTGTACCGGAAGTGCCGGAGCTTGCTACAGATTTATTCGGTGTTCATTTCCCCTCACCTATAGGATTGGCCGCCGGACTTGATAAGAATGCCGAAGCGGTAGAAGGGTTTTCCTCGATTGGATTTGGCTTTATGGAAGTGGGGACGGTAACCCCAAAAGGGCAGCCTGGCAATGAACAGCCAAGACTGTTCAGGCTTCCTCCGGACGAAGCATTGATTAATCGTATGGGATTTAACAACCGTGGTGCGGAAGATATGGCGGTGAGACTGGCCGCGTTGAAATCACGGCGTATCCCAGTCGCGGTCAATATCGGTAAGAACAAGCTGACCCCGAATGAAGAAGCGCATACGGATTATGAGAAATGCATCACGACTCTGTATCCGCAGGCGGATTTCTTTGTCGTCAATATCAGTTCACCGAATACGCCGAACCTGCGTAATCTGCAGCATGGGAGCGAACTAGCTTCCTTATTGAAGGCCGTGACGGATGAGATGGACGTGCAGGCGAAGCGTTACGGAACTAGAAAATCGGTTCTGGTGAAGATCGCTCCTGATGTCAGCGATGAGGAACTGGAATTCATGATCGATACGATCCAGAATAGCGGTGTATCCGGATTGATTGCAACCAATACGACGATATCCCGAGATGGCCTGGCGCATGACAATGCGAAGGAGACCGGAGGCTTAAGCGGTAAGCCGCTGCGGGCCAGATCGACGGAAGTGGTGTCTCGTGCTTACCTCCAGACTGGGGGCAAATTGCCGATTATTGGATCGGGCGGGATATTTACTGCTGAAGATGCTTATGAGAAGATTCGCGCAGGCGCCAGCCTGGTAGAAATTTATACGGCGCTGATTTATGAAGGCCCCGAGATCAACCGCAAGCTACATCGTGGCCTAAGGGAACTGCTGCGGCGGGATGGGTTCTCCCATATATCCGAAGCGGTAGGTGCTGATCACCGTTAAGGGGCTACTGAAGATAGGAGGCACAACAATGGATAGTAGAGATTGGGGAACGTTTTTGCTTCCATATGAACAAGCTGTTGAAGAATTGAAGGTTAAGTTCAAGACGATGCGGTCCGAATTGAAGAAGATCGAAGAGTATGCTCCAATTGAATTCGTGACGGGTCGGGTCAAGAAGATTTCCAGTATTCTTGATAAAGCGAAGCGACTGAATGTGCCGATGGAAAATCTGGAGACGGGGATCGAGGATATCGCCGGCATCCGTATTATGTGCCAGTTCGTAGAGGACATCCGCCGGGTGGCGGAATATATCAGGAAGCGGAAAGACCTGACGGTTCTGTACGAGAAGGACTATATTACGAATTATAAGGAGAGCGGCTACCGCAGCTTCCATATGATCGTGGAATATCCAGTGCAGACTTCGCTTGGACAGAAGAATGTGTTGGCTGAAATTCAGATCAGAACCTTGGCCATGAATTTCTGGGCCACGATCGAACATTCCTTGAATTACAAGTATCGTCAGATGCTGCCTGAGGAAATGCGCGTTCGATTGAAAAAGACGGCCGAGGCGGTGTTTATCCTTGATAATGAGATGTCCAGCATCCGTCAGGAAATTCTCGACGCCCAGAAGAGCTTCGAGGATGATTCCAATATCGTCTCCTCTGTGCTTGGGGCGATCCATCGCTTGTACTTCTTCCATATGGTTTCGGAAGCGATTGCGGCCCAGGAGCGCTTTAATGAGCTATGGGAAGCGCGGGATATGGAAGGAATGAAGGCCTTGCTGACTGAAGTTAAGGCGATGATTCATCGTTCCAAGACGAATGCCGAGGAATCTGCGAATGAAGAATGAGCCGTTGTACTTGGCGTTCCTGGTCTATTTTAATCGTGATAGGGATTACTTTGAGTGTCATGAAGTGATGGAGGAGCTGTGGCTGGCTCAGCAGAGCGATCCGCTCTATAAGGGGCTTCTCCAGATTGCGGTGGGCTTATTCCATTTCCGCTACGGAAACGTGATTGGGGCAAGAAAAATGCTGCTTTCCGCGGTGGAACGTCTTAAGCCTTATCCTATAGATAGTCTGGGTATTGACCTGGGTAAGCTGCGCAGTGAGGCTGCCCTGTATGCGGCCAAGCTGGAGGCTTATAAGCAGAGCCCGTTCACCCATTATGATCTGACGATTGATATCATAGATCCTGAACTGAGGGAGGCAGTGGAGCTGGCTTCTGCTCACATTTCCCCCAATATTCCGCAGAGGCGGCGCCCAATGCGGGGACCGAAGCATGAACAACGGCGGCAGGGCTGATCAAGCCCTGATTCGGATGTAGAGATCCGGTTTATACGAAGAGATTAGCCGCTTTTGCGATAGCGATAGCGGTTTTTTACATAAATGAATGTATTTCATGCTTATAACTTCCTTTCGCGAAAAACCAAGGGCTTGTGGTACAATAGTTTTGCTTTTTTATTTCACAAGTCTATATAGATGGAAGGTATAGCATGGGGTTACAATTACCAATCGCTTTTACGACAAAAATGCAGCAACTACTTGGGGATGAATATGAAGAGTTTCTCGCTTCTTATGAGAAGCCGCGTTATGCCGGTATTCGCATAAATACGCTAAAAATCGATGTAGAATCTTTCCGCGCAATATCTCCGTTCGAGCTTAAGCCCATTCCGTGGTGTAAGACAGGCTTTTATGTGGAAGAGAGCCTGAAGCCAGGTAAGCATCCGTATTATCATGCAGGATTATATTATATACAAGAACCAAGTGCGATGGCCCCGGTTGAGGTGCTAGATGTTCATCCGGGGGATCGAGTACTCGATCTATGTGCAGCTCCTGGAGGCAAATCGACGCAGATTGCTGCCAAGCTGAGTGGTCAAGGTCTTCTGGTGACGAATGATATTAGTGCAGAACGGACCAAGGCATTGGCTAAAAATATTGAGTTGAACGGTGTCCGCAACGCGATCGTCTTGAATGAGACGCCTGAGCGGATTGCGGATCGATTCCCACAGTTCTTCAACCGCATTCTGATTGATGCGCCTTGCTCTGGCGAAGGAATGTTTCGTAAGGATGAAGAAATGGCTAGACAGTGGGAGAAGCGTTCGCTTGAGCAATATACGAATATGCAGCATGATATTCTGCATACGGCTGCCAGAATGCTATCTCCTGGCGGGAGGATCGTATATTCAACTTGCACCTTCTCACCGGAGGAGAATGAAGCGATTATTGCAGGGTTTCTTCAGGAGTATGAAGATTATGAAGTTATACCGTTGCCCGGAGATGGGGGCTTTGCGCCTGGACGAGCCGATTGGCTCGTTCAGGCGGAAGGTTTGGCAGACTTGACCATGAGTCAAGGGCTCACAGCGGAGGCGGCTGCCAAGACAGACCATTGCGGACGATTATGGCCGCATCAGGTCGATGGGGAAGGCCATTTTCTGGCTATACTCCAGCATCAGGGGCCAGTGGATTCATCGCTGGACTTGACTCAGTATGTGCCTTACAGTCATGATGCACAATCTGCGGATCATGCCGTTCCTGTGAAAAAGGGGAAAATACGGCCACATGGTCGCGCCAAAGGGGCGCATACACCGAGTAAGCCAGCGACGAATGATAGCGAGCTGCTGGCGGGTTGGGAGCATTTCAGAGATGAGCAGCTTCGGCTGCAGCCTGCCGGCGAGGTGATGCTATACGGGACAAATCTATATATTTCTCTGCTGTCCAAAGAGAGGCTGAACGGTCTGAGGACGGTTCGTTCGGGCTGGTATATCGGTTCGGTTAAGAATGGGCGCTTCACGCCTGCACATCCGTTAGCTACCGCGCTCAAACCTGCTGAAGCTTCCCGGATACTGGAGCTGTCCGTCCAGGATGGGGAAGCCGTTAGATATTTGAAGGGTGAGACGCTAGAAATTCAGCAGTCCCGCATTAGTTATATAGAAGATTCGGGTCCGAAGGGGTTCGTATTAGTCACGGCAGAGGGCTACCCATTAGGTTGGGGCAAGTGGATCGACGGAATCCTTAAGAATGAGTATCCTGCCGGTTGGAGGTGGACTTAAACGTTATGGGAACAGGGAAGAAGACACAGAGAATCGATAAGATTCTTGGTAATCTAGGATACGGATCACGCTCGGATCTGAAGAGGATAGTGAAGCAAGGGCGGATTTCATTGAACGGATCTGTTGTGAAGGATAGCGGCGCACAGGCTGATCCTGAACTGGATGCGATTGAGATTGACGGAGAACGTATCGTCTATCGGGAATTCATATATATCATGATGCACAAGCCGCCGGGCGTCATTTCCGCGACTGAGGATTTAAGGGATCGGACCGTCATCGATCTGCTTCCGGATGAGTTCAAGGTATTTGCACCTTTTCCTGTTGGAAGACTGGATAAAGATACAGAAGGGCTGCTGCTGCTGACCAATGACGGCGGACTGACTCATGATCTGCTATCCCCGCGCAAGCATGTGCCGAAGACTTATTTGGCGGATTGTATCGGACGTATCGGTGAGCCGGAAATTGCCCGGTTCCAGGCGGGAGTGCAGCTCGATGACGGTTATGTGACGATGCCTGCGCAGCTGGAGATCCTGGAATATGGAGAATACGACGACGGGACGGTTAAATCACGAATATCTCTGACGATCTCTGAGGGGAAGTTCCATCAGGTCAAGCGGATGTTCGAGGCCGTCGGCTCCAAGGTAACCTATCTAAAGAGGGTATCAATGGGGCCGCTGAAGTTGGATGCTTCGCTACCGCTAGGCTCTTTCCGCGAATTGACTGCAGCCGAGCTGGAGGCGTTGAAGAATATTAGGAAATAGAAAATAAAGAGGGTTCAAAAAGTTCCAATTTCAGCACCGAGAAGGTTGAATGAAACTAGGGAGTGAGGGGCGGAGCGTACGTAGTTTGTACGTGAGCACCTAAGATGTTTCCGTAGGAAACATAACTTCGTAAGCATCTGCTTAGGCCCGGATGAATTCAAGATTCGATGTCGAATAAACTTTCAGTGCTACTTCGTGATCAAAGGGGGACTTTTTGAATTACAAATAAAAAGAGGAGTGGTGAGAGATGAAGTATAAATTGATAGCGCTGGACGTAGATGGGACGCTTCTGACGGATGATCATGTCTTGACACCGGGAACTATTGAAGTGATTAAGCAGATTGCCGGGCAAGGGGCAGAGTTTGTGCTATGTACCGGTCGTGCTCCGCTCAGCTGTATTCCTTATATGGAGCAGATGGGAATGGAAGGTTATGCGATCACGCATAATGGCGCGGCTACAGTAAACGTTAAGGATGGACGGGTCATTCACCACTTCGAGATGCGCAGTGAGGGATTGAAGCCTTACATTCAATATTGCGAGCAGAACCATGTGCATTATGATCTAAATACGACTTTTGGATTATATGTAGAGGGAGCATCCGGGCTTAGCCAGGAAGCGCTCGATATGTACCATAAGTTTCTGATCGAGCCGAAGGATCTCACGGAGCGTCCGGTGGATGATCCCTTTGTGAAGATGACCTTATCTGGAGATATTCCGGTGATGGATAAGATTATGGAGGAATGGAGTACCTGGACACATGAGTTCAACGTACTTCGCAGTGGCGATTATTTCATTGATCTGATGCATAAGGATTCCTCTAAAGGCTCAGCGCTGAAGCATTTGGCAGAAATGCGCGGAATAGCTGTGGAGAATGTGCTGGCCATCGGTAATTATTATAATGACTTAACGATGCTGGAATATGCCGGCCTGGGCATTGCTATGGATAACTCGCCACAGGAAGTCAAGGATGTGGCCGATGCTATGACATCTTCTAATAATGAGGAAGGCGTTAAGCTAGCATTGCAGAAGTATTGTCTATAGAATCCGTACAGGTTAAGAAAGAGCGGTGAACCGTAAGGTTCACCGCTCTTTGTCTTAGTCATCACATTAGATGAAAAATGCACGAGTTACGATAACGAGCAGGATGAACAGAACAAGAATCGTTGTTGTGGAAGTAAATAAATTGCCGCCATAAGCTTCGCCCATCGTGATTCCTCCCTTTGCCTTAACTTGTTCCCGTTCATCACGGGATACGGTATTTTATGTTATTCAGCGAATATGGTATGGACTTCTACCATGATTCACATAAAACAGGGACTTAGCCTCTGGGCGTATCATTTGTCCTATCTAATGCTTAGGGTGCCTGACGACTAATGCATGAGACGAAGTCCCTTGGGAAGATGATTCTTCAGCTGTCCCCCGCTGGCTTTGCTCCATCCAAGCGGATAGCTGCTACTGCCGCATTTGACGGCCACGATTACCCAGCCGCGAAGCTCTGTAGATACATTTAAGGTCTCGCCGTGTAGATAAGCAGCAAGCTCGGAGGAATTAGTCTCCAGGGCTACTACGCGGGCTTCGTCCTCTGCCTCGGCAGCCATCGCTAGGGCGTGGGCCGGCACGAAGCGATTTTTGCGGTAGTCGCCAAGGTGTAGACCGGCACGGGGAACCTTGATCCCGGATAGCAGTTCCATATCAACGTTCAATTCTTTACTGCGGGGCAGTAAATACAGAGCTTCTCCGAACAGGACGGGTATCCCTCCATCTGCTTGGAAGCCGGGCAAATCAAGCTTGGTCCAGGTGGTAAAGGCTTCCCAAGCGTTCAGCAGTTCTTTGCTAGATTCACGTCCTGCACGGGACGATTTGCCTCGCTTCTTATTGGCTCTTGCCTCATTTGTTCTGCCTAAGGCAGCTTGTTCTTCTGCTTGTTGGTCACGCTCCAGCACGGCTACATAATGCCCTTCGCCCTGCCGCAAATGGGGCCATACTCTTTTCTCGGCTTTAAGGCGCATTTCTGGATATTCATTCAGCACCCGTGCAATCATTTCTTCATTTTCTGTCCGATTGAAGGTACAAGTGGAATAGGCGAGCGTGCCGCCTGGCTTCAGCATGGCGATCGCATCCTGGAGGATGTCCCATTGTCGGTTCGCGCAGAGCGCAACCGAAGCTGGAGACCATTCCTCGATGGCGGAAGGATCTTTGCGGAACATGCCCTCACCGGAGCAAGGGGCATCAAGCATGATCCGATCAAAGGTTAACGGGAAGCGTGCCGACAATTCGGGTGGAGTAGCTTGGGTAACGATCGCTCCCCGGATGCCCATCCGTTCCACATTTTCGGCTAATATTTTGGCTCGCTGCGGATGAATTTCGTTACTGATCAGCAGGCCTTGTCCATTCATTTTCGCTGCGATTTGGGTTGTCTTGCCGCCTGGAGCAGCGGCGAGGTCGAGAATGGTCTCTCCTGGCTGTGGGTCTAACAGTTCTACGGCTGACATAGCGGACGGCTCTTGGATATAGTAGAGCCCTGCCATATGGTGAGGGTGCTTGCCAGGGCGGGTATCTTCCTCATAATAGTAGCCCGTGCTGCACCAAGGTACGGGTCTTAGCTTGAAGGCTTGGATCAGTTCATCTATAGCATCATTTGTTTTCAATTTAAGTTGATTGATACGCAGTCCATAGGTACGTGGTTGCTCATAACTGTTCAGAAAGGCGTTGCCTTCCTCTTGTCCCAGCATCTGAATGATCTGTTCCTTGAAATTTGCAGGCAGGGATCGGTCTGACATATTTGTTGCTCCTTTTCGATCAAATAATATTCCTTTCGCAGTTTACCACACTGGATGCTTCTGTTCAAAAGCTTGTTTGTAGTAAGTATTGACGGAAATTGTTGCTTTGGATAGAAAAAGGGGAATGGATGTTCCACTCTACCTATGGCATAATAAGAATTGGCGGTTCATCTGCGTCATAGAGTGTTGTTCAACCTATTATAATGAGAGTTCAAAAAGTACGGTTTTCAGCACCGAGAAGGTTGGATGAAGCTAGGGTCTGAGGAGCGGAGCGTACGTTGTTTGTACGTGAGCACCGGAAGACCCGGGTGAATTCAAGATTCGATGTCGAATAGCTTCATGATTTACTTCGTGTTAGATATAGAATTTATACGTTATCAGCGAAAGCTGATGAAATTCTATATCGCAAGAAAGCCTACCTTTGAATCGCGGTCGCTCATCCTTGAATGGCCTCGTTAGAGGTTTTCTTATCAAAAGTGGACTTTTTGAATTACCTCTAAGATAGAGAGCAAAGGAGAACCCTTATGAAACTGCTACAGGCATTATTTTTTCCTCCAGAGCAGCCTGGAGGCGTATCATCGATGATCCCTTCTTTACAAGAACGGTTTAATTCTCCCCATTGGGAGATGGAATTATTTTCGCTTCCCAAACGGATTAGAAATAAAGGGCATGAGCCTGTCCATTTCCATACATTTGACTGGTGTGAATATGAGGAAAGCCCGATCGTGCAAAAATATATACAAACCTACAAGGACTATATATGGTGGACGAAGCTGCGTTTGAACAAGCCCTACGATTTGATTCATGCGCATCATCCGATTGCCGGGCTCGCGATGAAGGAAGTTTTCCCGGAGACTCCGGTATTGCAGAGCATCCATTCCAGCTATGAGCGTGAATTGCTATTGAACGGACGGATTAAGGCGGGTAGCCTGGAACAGCGGTTCTTGACTTCATTGTATAGAGAGCTTGAAGCGCGTACGGATCGGTTGTTCACCGTATCTCATTCATTCAAGAGTTATTTAACAGATTATGTGGACCATCCGGAACAGATCGGCATAATACCGAACGGTTTCGATGAGCGGCGCTTCAAGCCTGTACCTCATGAGAATGAAGTGACGCAGCTTGTCACAGTATGCCGACTTGTTCCCGCTAAGGGGTTGGATATCCTTCTCCGGGCCTGCAAGGAGCTCAAAGAGCGGGGATTGAATTATGTGCTGCATATTATCGGCGACGGCCCGATCCGCAAGGAGCTTGAGGATTTGGCCAAGGAGTTGGGTATATATAATGAGACGATCTTCTATGGATATACCTTGCATCCTGAAGAATTTGTACCTTTCTTTGACGTATTTGTATTGCCGTCGCGGGCGGAAGCATTCGGTTCGGTATTCGCTGAAGCAGCGCTGTGCAGTCTGGCCTTGGTGGGAACAGATGTCGGAGGAATCTCCGAGCAGATTGAGAGCGGCTCGAATGGCTTGCTGGTACCAGTGGGGGACGTATCGGCGCTTGCCGATGCATTGGAGCAGGTGATCATTGACCCGGCCTTCCGCTATGAGTTAGCCCGTACAGGTTCTGATCATGCCAAGCAGCATTATTCGTTGAACCGGGTCGTGTATGAATTGAAGAAGCTATATTTGGAGTATCAATAACCGTAATTCGTGAAAATGTAAATTGGCCTTCCACCTTTGCCCTGTAGGGGCAGGGGTGGATTTTTTCTATATTAAGAGATGTCCGACATGTCAGCATATACGGTGTATTCTAGAGATCATTTATGGTTTGTTATCTGCTTAGAGTTGTAGGTCGCTAGCAACGCCGCCCATAGCAGGCTGAATATGCCGAACATCGGGTATAGGATCGAGAGTAATGTGCTGAAGCCGAATTGGCTGGTGATGTAACACAGACACAGAATCATGACGGAGAGCAGCCTCGGAGATACATTTATTCGCTGTCTGAGCTGCAGAGTAACACCGTATATATCGGATACAAAGGTGCTGAAGATCTCCATGAAGATCAGCAGGATATAGATGAGCTGGATTACGCTCCCCAGTTGCTGGGCGATGCTGCCCATGGGTATTTCAAATTGGGAGATTCCCGGCATGTTCGCGGACAGGGCGAAATGACCGGCCATGAGCATGAAGCCGACGCCAGCACCACCGAGAACACCACCCCATATGATGGCCCGGCGATCGCGTGTATGGCTGCCGATTGGAACGAGCACAGCTTGGGCCATCGATAGATTGAAGGCGGTGTACATGAGTGGAGAAGCCCAGGCCGAGAATAGACCAGTGTCGGTATCCATAGTTAAGAATCGGCTTGCGCCCGGGGACCCTGCTGTATTGATAATAATGGCCAGAGACAGAATGATCATCATGGGAACGACGATGGAATTGAGCTTCATGATGCCGCTAATTCCCCTGCCCAATAGCAAATAGGTGCTAATGAGCGTGATCCAGAGGCCGATCTGATAGTTGAGGCCGAGATGCTCGTTAAATACAGAGCCGGCTCCAGCCAGCATGACACTATTGACGCCGAGCAGGACGATGAGTGTGAATAGGCTAAGAGCTTGTCCGAATTTCTCGCCGAACAGCTTGCGATTGAGGTCTTCATAGGATACGGCTTGGATCTTGTTGGCGAGCAGCATCATTTTTGTACCTAGCCATATAAACAGAACGGTTGCTAACAGAATCGTTAAGATGCCTAATTTGCCGTAGCGAGTAAAAAACTGTAGTATCTCTTGTCCGGTTGCAAAGCCGGCGCCGACGACAGTACCTATATAAGTGAATGCAATCTGCAAAATTTTGACGGCATTTTTCATGGCCTTCCTCCTGCTGGGTGTGCTATATATAGTACAAGGTATGTTGTGTTTCAAGAGGACATGACTCAAACTGTAAAATGAAACTTATTTGGTATGAGAGGTTGTTCAAAAAGTCCACTTTTGATCACGAAGTAGCTCGAGAGGTTATTCGACATCGAATCTTGAATTCAGCCGGGCCTTCCGGTGCTCACGTAGGTTTTGCCTACGCTCCGCTCCTTTCGTCCCTAGCTTCATCCAACCTTCTCGGTGCTGAAAACTGGCCTTTTTGAACACACACTATGACTCGGGAGGAAGAATAGGATGGATAAATTAAAACAAAGGATTATTGAGGAAGGCGTAGTCGTCTCGGAGGAAGTGCTGAAGCTGGACAAGCTGCTGAACCATCAAGTTGACCCGGAGCTTATGATGGAGCTTGGTCGGGAACTGGCCGAGCGTTTTCGCGATGAAGGGGTAACCCGCGTCGTGACAGTAGAATCCTCAGGCATTTCGATCGCGTTCGCGACGGCGTATGCGTTGGGGGTACCGCTCGTATTTGCCCGCCGCAAGAAAACGCTACTGGAGGAAGCAGATATGCTTCAGGAACGGGTTCCATCCTTTACAAAAGGTATCGTAACCGATATTCTGATATCCCGAGATCTGATCAACGCGCAGGACCGGGTTCTGTTCATCGATGATATTATTGCTAATGGCGATGCGGCCAAAGGCCTGATCAAAATTGTTGAACGCTCCGGCGCGAAGCTAGTTGGTGCAGGAATCGTGGTGGAGAAGTGCTTCCAATCTGGAGCAAAGGCGATTCGTGATCAAGGAATCCGTTTGGAGACACTGGCCAAGATTAAGTCTCTAGAGAATGGGCAGGTCATTTTCGCTGAATAAATATAGCTATTCCAATTTCTTCATGACTCCTTTGCAGGTTCATGTTTTTTCGTTATAATGAGGATTACTAGGGAGAGGAGGCTTATAAGATGGGAAGAGATTCGGTAGTTCCTACAGAGTTTTTCATTTCGAAATTATCCGAAGCCAAGGTTGCTTTTGAACGGGCTCTCGATTGTAAGCATACAGAGTTTGATGACCTTTATCCCTATATGCTTGAGCATCCCCAATTCTTCTGGTATAAGCGCTATGTGGCGTGGTCGAAGCTACTGACGATTGTTGAACTGTGCGAAGAGCTTGACATGCCATGGAAAGAGGAATTCAGCTTGCAGCAGGTCGGGTATTTGGAGCAAAGAGTAATGTCTTCGAAGGTGCTCGACTTCTGGTTCGACGGCAGCAAGGAGCATGCACAACGTTAAGAGGGATAGAGGACTCCGCAAGCTGATGCGGGGTCTTTTTTTGAAGAATTATAAAGCTGGGCAGAACCGCTTCACTCGGATGGCTTCTTCCGATTTTTGATCTGCTCAGCATATTTGGGGCATATTGGAGTGAAGAGAGGAGTGAAAAGTAAATACGATGATAACAGATGAGCAGCTGAATGAGTATCGGTTGTCCGGGCAGAAGGTACGCGTGGTGAGGGATGCGCTTCCTGAGAATGATGTTAGAGGAATTATTGTTGCCTGGGATGAGACCCATGTATTGGTCCGTAGGCCAAACCGGAATATGGTCAAGCTGGACCGCAATTATTTGATTCAATCCGCTAAGGATCCTCGGCCTTCGTTCGAGGAATAAAGGCTGATAATAAGACAACTATCCTGGATGAGAGGCGAGCGCAGCCTGCATCTGGGATAGTTGTATTTGTATGTGCGGGGAATAGGAATCAGGAGTCCGAGGCGGCGCGCCTACTTGGCTGCAGGCGGCTTCTCTTGGGAGCATCTCCCCCCAGATAGGCCCGCATGCGGGAATTGATCTCATGGCGCATTCCAGCCCATAATATCCTCATCTCCCCGCGATATCCACGACAGGTATAATCGGCCCAGATTCCGTTCTCGTCCTGCCGAATCTGGTACAGTCTAATCTTACGCTTATTGAATTCAGTTTGTATCTCGGATAATACGAGGGCAGCTCGTTGTTCTCCTCCCTGGATCATCTCAACATAGATCTCAGGACTCTTCAATACACCGCTCTGTTCAATAATTCTTGCGTCCCGCTGGAATACATGGCGCACGAACTTTAAGAGCAGAGCGCTCTTGATCAAGGCAAGCTCCTCTTCAAGTATACCGGGTACGGCCATATGAACACCTTCTCCCTAAATACGAACTTATGTTCTTATTATATCCAAAATAATTAGAAATAACAATGGGATTTTCAAGCAGAGGGTATCATCAAGAAGCCTTATAGAATGAAGGGGAGCGATTATGATATTTTATTTAAAATGGTTGACTCTATAATTTAGCCGTGATATTATATACCTTGTCGCTGCGGAACACGAAGTGATCTGCGATAGACATTAGAATATGCGGTCGTGGCGGAATTGGCAGACGCGCACGGTTCAGGTCCGTGTGGGCTAACCCCCGTGGAGGTTCGAGTCCTCTCGACCGCATTACTGGCAGCAATGAGTTCAAGGGTTCGATTGCCCTTGGCTCTATACGAAGAAAACCCTTGATGATCAAGGGTTTTTTGTTTTTTTAATTGCCTCTTCAGTACTGTATATAAATGGTATGGGGGACGAATATAGAACATAATGAAAATGGGAATTATTTTGACCAAGATAACCTACAGCGTCGGGGTTCGAGGCGCTATTTTTGACTTGAAAGTTATTTCATAAATCGGATATGTGACCGAGTAAAAGTTATGCATACTTGACATAAAGCCTCGTCTTCTGAAGACGAGGCTTTTTTAATATATCATTTTAAAATTGATATTCGAAAGATTTATGCAACGCTCTTAATTTCCAACCAGAGGATTTGAAATTTCTAACAAATATTCATAACTACATATGTGTTATTTAGTCCAAAATGAAGAAGGGGTTCGCAACGACTAGGGAATAATTACTCTATATAGGAGGCAGTCAACTGATTATTTCGAGTGAGAAATATTTTTGTTGTATATTGGAAAACAAAGTGAGATATATTACAGCACAAGACATAATATTATTTTATAAGTAAATTATGGAACTACATACAAGTTTAAATAGTAATGTAAAAAGATATTTGATGTTCTTTTAATTCCAAGTAGATAAAAGTTGAATTTTGTAGAGGAGACATATTCGAGTGAAATTTAATTACTGGTCTACAAACGATCACACCTTAATTGATTTGCTCGCTAACGGATTGGACGACCTGAAAGAGTTGGATAACCAGTTGTATTCTCTTTTTTGCGTAGAACACAAGCGTCAAATGAACGAACTCATGATGGTGGCCTCTTGCAGCATTGTTCCACCAGCTGTATTAATCTGCCAATCCATGAGTGCAGGGAATGTGACTGCTGAAGGGTATCCGGGAAGACGATATCATGCCGGATGCGAAAATATTGATGCAATTGAAAACGCTGCCATAGAAAGGGCGAAGCAAGTTTTTCATGCTCAATATGCTAACGTGCAGCCTCATTCAGCATCTTCGGCCAATCAGATTGTGCTCTTTTCCCTATTAAATCCCGGAGATACGATTCTCGGTATGGATTTACCCTCTGGTGGACATTTGAGCCACGGGGCAAAAATCTCCTATTCAGGTACTTGCTTCAACGCTGTAAGTTATAGTCTGAGCGAAGACTTCTTAATTGATTATGATCAAGTGGAAAGTCTGGCTATAAAGCATCGCCCCAAATTAATTATATGCGGGACTACTGCGTATCCGCGTCAGGTTGACTTCAAGCGATTCAGGGAGATCGCTGATAAAGTAGGCGCGTACCTTTTGGCTGACATCTCACATATAGCCGGTCTAGTCATCGCAGGTTTACACCCTTCACCAATCGATTACGCTCATGTCATTACGACCTGCACACACAAACAGATTTTTGGACCTAGAGGTGGTTTAATCCTCTCTGGTAAGGATGCAGGCATGCTTTTACACGATAAGAAAAAGTCACTTGCGGAGCATATACAAAGGGCTGTATTTCCTTTTTTCCAGGGGGCTCCAATTCCCAATATGATTGCTGCTAAGGCAATGGCGCTTCAGCTTACACAGACTGAGAATTATAAAACTACGATGTATCGGATCTTAGATAATTCAAGAGTGTTGGGGGCAGCATTAATGTCTTTGGGATTTGATATCATAACTGGAGGAACAGATACCCATATTGTTCTAATTGATCTTACACGAAATGGAATTTCGGGGAATTTGGCTGAAAGAGCGCTTGAGCAATGTGGAATTATTGTGAATAAAAATAATGTGCCGAACCGGAACTCCAAATCAACGATTTCTATGGGGATCAGGTTGGGCACTAACAGTTTAGCTCAAAGAGGATTCGGGCAGATAGAAATGATGTGTTGTGCAGAAATTATTTCTAAAGTAATAGGGAATATGACGGGAGATACATGGGACACCGTTGCTGTAAATGATTCTATCCGCAAGAACGTAAGAGAACAAGTAGGAGAATTGTGCAATCGCTTTCCAATTTTTAATTATTAATGATTTCATATTGGTAATTTATTAAGATTGGGGACAAAAAATGTGGATATTAATAATAAATCGAACCTTCACCATGGGAGGAGCGGATCGGTAACCAATTACTGGAGGAGTGTCCTAGAAGTAAATCCGTCGAATGGATTTCCGACTGACTTCGTCTCTGCACTTCCAACCTCATGTAAAAGTGAAAATTTTACATTTATAGATGATGATCTGGTAGTTCTGGCACAAACGAAAGGGTTGAGTATAGAAGATTCGCTGCTGGCGGCTTATTTAGTGCTAATAGCGCGATACACCGCAAATCACCAGATAAGCGTCGCGCCCCTTAATTTTGTGGAAAATCTCGCAGGGGACATTAAATTTATGCAAATCCCTTTATCTGAATCGAGTACATTTATGGAGCTAATTCAAACGATTCAAGATTTAACTGTGAAGACGAGAGAGAAATGTATAACACTACCTCAATTTAAAAAAATATATCAAGAGTTCAGGAATAAAGGAACGTTATTGTTTGAAACTGCATTTTCTTGGCATCGACAGTTACCGATATTGAATGACGGACTTAACGACCTGCACCCCTCACTTCATTTTATATTCTATAAAGATGAAGATAGGATAAATTTGACGATGACATACCAAGTAGGGAAATACAGGACGAGTACAATTCGTCGAATCGCAGACCATCTAAGGAATATCTGGTTAGGCGGCATAAAACAATCGACATCGAATATATTCAGGATTCCGCTAATGAGCTTAGAAGAACAGGAGCTAATGCTGATAAAGTGGAATGCCACTGATGCGACTTATCCTGCACATCAATGCTTACATCAATTATTTGAAGAAAAAGCCCTGGAAAACCCCTTTGCCCCGGCTGTACGACAAGGTCAAGAAACGATCTCAAGAGGTGAACTTAATAGAAGAGCTAATCGCTTAGCATACAAGCTGCTGGAACTGAAGAAGCACCCCAATGAGCCAATAGGAATCTACTTGGACAAATCGATAGAAATAATTGTGAGTTTACTTGCCGTATTAAAGGCTGGTTGCGCATATGTGCCTATTGATCCGGCTTATCCGATCAAACGAATGCATTATATGTTAGAAGACGCGAATATTCAATTGCTAATCACAGAGCGGGAGTTTGTACCGCTCCTTCCAAGGAATCACATGATGAAAATTATACTTCTAAAAGAGGAAAAAGAGAATCTAGAAAAATTTCTTGATATCAATCCGAAAATGGATATTTCACCAGAAGATTTGTGTTATATCATCTATACCTCCGGTTCAACAGGAAATCCCAAAGGAGTTATGCTTAATCATCGGGGGCGGGTAAATAACTTTTACGATTTTAATACCCGTTTCTCTATAGATGAAAAAGATAGCCTGCTGGCCGTATCAGCAATTGGTTTTGATATGTTTTGTTACGACGTATTTGGCATGATTGCAGCGGGAGGCACCATAGTCCTGCCCCAACCGGAGTTTGCGGATCAGCCAATTCACTGGATGAAGGAGATTGCTGCTAAAGGCATCACAATCTGGCACTCAGTACCAGTCCTTTTAGAACTGCTAGCAAAATGCTCTATCCAACGAAAGATGAAATTGGCTTCGTTAAGAGTAATACTGCTCGGCGGAGATTGGATTCCGGTAGAACTCCCCAATAGGATAAAAAGTGTGGCACCCTCTTCTCAAATTATAAGCCTTGGCGGTGCTACCGAAGCTTCAATGGACTCCATAATTTATGGTATTGAGAAAGTTGAACCAGAATGGACAAGTATTCCTTATGGCAAACCTATGGCCAACCAATGTGCCTATATTCTCGACAATTTGCTTCAACCTGTGCCGATCGGAGTTCCGGGAGAACTATACCTTGGAGGTGTTGGTGTTGCTGAAGGATACTATAACAAACCAGAATTAACTGCTGAGCGTTTTATACCCAATCCGTGGAAGCCTGATACTAAGATATACAAGACTGGAGATTTGGTTAAGTATACAGACGACGGCACTATAATTTTGATGGGTCGCTTGGACCATCAGGTGAAAATTAACGGTGTCCGTATTGAATTGGGGGAAATTGAGTACTGGCTCAAGAAGCACACTCAAATTGAGGACTGTATTGCTTTGGCTATTGAATATGAGCCTCAGAAGAAGAAAATAATTAGCTTTGTTCAACCAAAGCAAGGTGAGCATATTGATCCTGTTCTTCTGCGAGTTTACCTGAGCGAGAGACTGCCCTCCTATTTCGTTCCTTCCGAAACTTGTTTCATTGACCAAATTCCGACAACACCAAATGGGAAAGTCAATCGCAAACATCTTAAAGAGCTTTGGAATTCAGCGTCAGCAACTAAGTCATAGAACCGCAGGAAAAATAAAGTGGGGAGTGATAACAGCGAAACGTGAGGAGATTGTCCGCAAAGTGACTGATATTATTCATGAATTGATAAAGCCCCCTCGCCCAGACAGTATTGATATTAACGCATCTCTACAGAATGATTACGGTTTTGATTCCGTTTCTATTATCGAGTTAATCCTTGCGTTGGAGACTGAATTTAGCCTTGAGTTTCCAGATTCAGAACTAATTATTGAGAAATATGAGAATGTGAATCAAGTGGCGAATATCATTGCACGAATTTATCAAAGTAAGGGAAGGAGTATGGAGGTAAAGTGATCCCTACGTACATTGATCTGCATATTCATACGCTGGTTTCAGACGGTTCTTTAAGTCCTTTCGAAGTTGTAAGGGCCGCTGCTATCCAAGGCCTTCGGGCAATAGCTATAACAGATCACGATACAGTAGATGGTGTTTTGAAAGCTCAGCAAGAAGCAGCTGGGCTGGGCTTGCAGGTTATCCCAGGCATTGAGTTCAGCGCAGTTTATTCATGCGAAATGCATATTCTAGGCTATTGGCTGAATATTAATCATCCCCTTTTGACAGGTATTTTAAAGGAAATAAAGGAATGGAACAGCCAGAATCTCATCAGATTGATTATGAAGCTGAAGCGGATCGGAATTCAGATTCCGCTACATGACGTCAAGACCCGGGAGGGAAACATAGAATTGAACGGTGTGATTCGTTATATGATTGCCCGGAAATATGTTGAATCCCGAAAGGAAGCCTTTGACCGTTATTTAGGTCGCGGCAAACCTGCGTATGTACCTTCCAAAAAGCTAACTCCAGAAGAATGCATTTCAGTAATTCATGAAACCGGCGGGTTAGCAATTCTAGCGCATCCGGGAAGAATGGGGCTTGATGAGAGAGAAACCGAGCAGACTGTGCTGTACTTAAAAAGAGCCAGAATAGATGGAATCGAGTGCTATCACCCTGATCATTCTTTGCAGTTTAAAGATTATTGCCTTCAACTTGCCCTTAAATATAATCTTGCCATAACTGGCGGGAGTGATTTCCACGGTAGACACAGACCAGAGTATCAATTAGGACAAGCCTGTGGCCATCAAAGAATTCCCTATTCAGTTTTGGAGGATTTAATAAAGTATAGACAAGGATGAATGTTATGAAATTGACGGAGATTGATTTGTATTTAACGGAAAAATGCAACCTGCATTGTCCCTTTTGTAGTATTGAAGCCAATAACCGCCATCCATCGGCTATGAGTCTGGAAAAAATATTCGATATTATTTCAGAAGCAAAAAAATTGGGCCTTGAAGAGCTTCACTTAACTGGTGGAGAGCCTTCCTTGCGACCTGATTTGGAAGAAATCATTCGGTTTGCCGCTAAACAGGGATTAAATATCCGGTTGATCACAAACGGATCAATAATGAATCAAGAGAAGCTTCAGCGTCTGTATGATGCTGGTTTACGTAGTCTCATGATCAGTATCGACGGTTACGAGGATTATCATAACCGCGTGCGTGGAAAGGGTGTTTACGCTAAGGCAATGAAGCTTATTGAATCATCCCTGCTGCTGGATGATTTTACATTGAGAGTTAATAGTGTTGCATGGAAGGATAATGAAAGAGAAATTGTAGAGTTGGCCAGGCTATTTAACCGAATGGGAATTCATATTTATTCGATTTTTCTGGGTTCCCCGCTTGGTTTTGGCACGGATGCCAAGGCTAATGTTTTTGAGGCAAGGGAATGGCAAAGATTTTCGAATCACTTGCAAGAAATTGTGAATAAAGAAATATTTACAATGCAGGTGGTCATCGAGAAAGGTTTTATTTTTAACGATGAGATCAGTCTTGAAGGTACTTTGAAAGGTAGAGGAGTGGGATGTTACGACATTGCCGGACATTTTGATTATTTTCTGATCCGCGGAAACGGAGATGTTTATCCTTGTGTATTTTATAGCAATGATGCCCCGCCCATCGGTAATCTGCATCAGGACAATTTGCAGGCTCTACTACAGCGATACACGACAGATTCATTTTATAAAGCCGTTGGGCGAGTCCCAGAAGAATGCACAAGTTGTTATTTAATGGGAACTTGTAAAGGAGGTTGCAGAGGGTACGCGCAAATCTACAAAGGAGATTGGAATCGCGCCGACCCACGTTGCCATTTGAAGAAGACAGAAGAATATATTCCAGTTTGCCCCATTATGAAAAAAAACCTAAACACAGGCAAAATCGGTGGATCTTCTGAACAAGCCCTGAAAAAATAATGCAAGGGTTGATTTCGAAAAATGTTTAGCAGACAAACGGTAGAGGATTTAATAACTCATCTAACAGGTTCACATTCCGAATATATTTCGGCTGGACATGACAATATGGATAGAAATCGGGTATATCTGCTGCCCTCTCACCAATTGATCTTAAAAATCTATGGTAAATATGCAAGATGGGTAAGGGAAGTAAAGAGTCTATCTTTTCTGAATGAGAGGAAAGTACCAATCCCGGTTCCTAAGATAGTCGACCATGGTATATTTCAAGCAGATGTTCCCTGGGTACTGATGACCAAAATTCAGGGAGATAGCTTAATTGATGTAGAAAGCCTGATTGACCGTCGCTTCCGCAACAAGCTTACATCCGCAATAGCCAAATGCCATGCCGAATTTCATAATATGTGCGAGATTGATTTTTTTGGGGATTGGGTATCCGGATTGTCTAAGCCCGAAGACCAATTGACGTATTCTGAGTATACCTGTATGAAGAACAGGAAACGGGCTGATTTGCTGATCAGGAATCAGTACCCAGAAACACCCCTTTTCCGCCTTGCCCAAAAACGGCTGCTTCGGCTGGAGAATACTCTGACAGCTCCTATTCGTTATTCGTTATGCCATAATGATTTTAATGAGCGGAACATTCTTGTTCAACACAAGCAAGGGGAATGGAACGTAGTTGGCATTATAGATTTCGAGTCAGCCTATCCTTCGGATGGAGAATCGGATTTGGCCCGTGTGCTGTTTGATATTTATGAACAGGAAGATATGATGATCTATCTGAACAGCTACAGTAAATGTAGAGAGTTGAGTCCGAGCTTTTATGAAAAGCTTGACTATTACCTCATTGCTCTTTGTGTGGATATTTGTAGCTGGTCTTATTTGAAAGCCAATAACTATTACTATCGATCGGTCCTGTTGCTGGAGCGCTTATTAAAGAAATAGGGATGCAGAGAAATGAGTGGTTATATGATGAGAGGTTTTTTGCAGAAGGTACCAAAAAGCGAGCTGCATGTACATCTTCGCGGTGCTATGCCTGTGGATACATTCGCGAGGCTTATCCATAAATATGCCGATATAGGAATTTGGGAGCAAGAACCTGCAGCAAAGAAAAGTTTATACTACCGGAAGTTTTCTAATCTCAAATCAGTTATGAATGGGAAAACAAGGACTTACGAGGATCTTAGTTCTTTCTTTCAGTACAAAGGGTTTGAACATTTTATCGCTACATTTAGCCTGACAGGATATTATTTTCGTGAAATAGATGATTTCCGTTTACTTATACGGGGTGTTATCGACTATTTGATCGGTCAAAGTGTGATTTATGCGGAAATTACGATTTCTATTAATGAGTATATCAGACAGGGAATTCCCATCGAGGCGATAAGAGATTGCTTGGATGAGGCGGCGGAAGATAATAGGATTCGGGTTCAATGGATTATCGATTTCGTTCGGGATTATGGTTCAGAGCATGCGCTGTTACTTTTGCATAAAATCAAAGCTTTAAATTTTAAATCAGTGGTCGGAATTACGTTGGGAGGAAGAGAGTACTCACGCCCAGCCCGAGAATTTACTAGAGTGTACCAGACTGCTAGGGAATACGGTATGCATTTATCCATCCATGCAGGCGAAGCATGCGGACCGGAAAGCGTATGGGAGGCACTCCGCTTTTTGGACGTAGATCGTATTGGACATGGTGTACGGGCGGTAGAAGACCCTGCTTTGGTTGAATACTTAGCAGAGCATAACATTCCATTGGAAATTTGTCCGACCAGCAATATTCGTACTGGAATTATACAAAGTTATCAAAAACATCCTATTAAGAAACTGCTTGAGGCGGGTGTATTGGTGACTATTAACACTGATGACCCGACGTTTTTTGAAACTACTTTGATGAACGAATACATAATTTGCACGCACCAAATGGGTTTATCCCCTGAGCAATTGTATGAGGTAATGCAGAACGGCTTTACCTGCGCGTTTCTCCCGCTAGATGATAAACGCAAGTATTTAAACTATCTGGAACAGAAATGGAACCAATCTGTACCTGACTTTGATTCAATAGTAAGAAAGGACGGAGAATGATATGGAACTTGCCCTATTGGGGGGGAAACCCATAAGAAGCAAACCATTTGCCAAATGGCCCATATATTCAGCAGAAGAGGTTCAGAAAATGAAGGACGTTCTTTCGAGTTTATCCTGGGGAGGAATTAAAGACGGATCGGAAGTTTGGAAGTTTGAACAGGAATTTGCCTCATTCCATGGTATAGAACACGCAATCGCCGTTTGCAATGGAACATGCGCACTTATGGCCGCCTATACAGCTGTCGGAATAGGCCCGGGGGACGAGGTTATTGTTCCCTCTATGTCTTTTATTTCAACAGCTACTGCCGCAACGTTGCTGGGTGCTGTTCCGGTATTCGTGGACATCAACCCAACGGATCATTGTATGAGGAATGATTCCATTTCCGCTGCTATTTCCCCTAAAACGAAGGCAATCGTTCCTGTACATATCGGCGGCCATCCCTGTGACATGGACTTTATTATGGATCTAGCTCATCGTTACAACCTTAAAGTTATTGAGGACTGTGCTCAAGCTCTTGGAGCTGAGTGGAAGGGGCGTAAGGTAGGAACGTTTGGCGATATAGGCATGTTCAGTTTTGCAGAAACTAAAAATATCACTTCAGGCGAAGGCGGGGCGTTGATCACACAGGACTCAGGATTGGCAAACAAGATTGCTGAATTACGGAATCATGGAAGAGAATTTGGTATGAAATACCATCATCCTTCATTGGGCTATAACTTTCGCATTAGTGAGTTTCATGCCGGCTTGCTTCGGGTACAATTAGCTAGGCTTGAGGAACATCTGGAGCGGAAAAACAAGGCTGGCACTTATTTGGCGGAAGCAATCGATCAATTGCAACTCAAATGGTTTAAGCCGCTAGACTGGAATGTCAATATGACGAAGCACGGATTCTTCTCTTTTGCCTCCCGATATATTATGGAGTATTTTGGCGATATTCCGAAGGGTATCTTTCTAAAAGCACTATTGGCGGAAGGAATACCTGTAGGACATGAAGATGTCGCTCCATTTCCGATATATGAAAATCCTATTTACTCAAGTGAACATAATTCCAAGGCATACGAATGCCGCATACAATCTTGCCCGAATGTTCAACGCGCATATCGTGAAATTGTGATTACCGGTCAGTCTATTCATTCATCGATCCTCTTAGGTGAAGAAACAGACTTAGATGACTATGTAAAGGCATTGAGTAAAATCAATACGCACAAGCGGGAATTGCAGGAACTATCGAAGCAGTCCGGCAGAATATTAATCTGAAAGGAGAGTGATAGGGGTTGTCAGAAATGTATGATGTTCTTCTCATTAGTCCGTGGAGCGAGCCGGTTAATGTATTGCCCAGTTTTCATATTACCCGTCAGCTGATCGAGAAGTATTCAAATCGGATAGCCCGGGAGAAGACCCCGGATTTCTTTAATAACAATGAGGGTCAGGAGGACTGTGGCAATGTTATCAGATACTTCGAAAAGTTCCCTATTTCAATGGGCTTGCTTTGCATTGCTTCAGCACTAGAGAGCTGCGGTTATTCAGTTAAATACTTGTCTCTTGATTATAATAAATATTTGTCGGATGGCGATCCGAACTGGTTAAGCAATGTACTGAAATCGGAGCTTGATAAAACAAGATACGCTGTAGGTGTAACTGCAGTAACCCCGGAGTTCAACCGGGCTATTCAAATATTGGAGTTCAGCAAACAATTGAAATCCGAGCTTTTAACAGTGATCGGTGGGCCACACGTATCCTACCTAGATCATGAAGTTGCAAATCTTGACATGGTTGACATAGTGGTACGCGGTGAAGGAGAAGCCACTTTTTGCGAGCTGATGGAAGTCCATACCCAAAGGGGCGATTTCGCTTCCGTTCAGGGCATTACCTTTAAGCGAAGCGGAGAGATATACCAGAATCCCGACAGACTCCCTATTAATCTAGCTGATTATCCCCCCCCGGCTTTTCATCTCTTGCCTCTTGAAGATATTGACAAATTCATTTTATATACCTATTTCGGAAGAGGCTGCGTCAACAATTGCGATTATTGCGTAGAGGGCAAGTATTGGGGAAACAGACAACGCTACCGAACTGTTATGGATTTGGTTAACGAGCTGGAATACTTCGCCAATGTGTTCAACTGGAGGTTTATTCACCTTATTGACAGCGATTTTTTACTTGCCCGCCGATTAATTCCCGAGTTGTGCGATGAGCTGGAGAAAAGGAATCTTGGAATACAACTTAGCATTAATGTAAGTCCCAAGCTCTATAAACAAGCTTCGCCGGAACTTTTGAAGCGAATGATAGAAGTAGGTTTTAAGGAGTTTCTGATCGGGTCAGAGAGTGCCGACGACCAGATTTTGTTAGGAATGAACCGGAGGCAGTCCTTTTCGGATCTTGTTCGTTCCATTGAGGTGTTGAATGAAGTGCAGGCACCTTTTATATCGACGTATTGGGTGGTCGGATTTCCCGGAGAAACGCACGAAACTATCTCCAAAACCACACAAGGAATTATCGATCTGTTTGAACGGGGGCTTATATATCATGGCAGCACGAAGCTTTTTATTCCATACCCAGGAACACCGATTTACAAGAATCCTAATCAATACGGGTTGATTCTTGTGACAAACGAGTGGGAACGGTTCGACCGCTACGGTTTTCCGCCGCCGTATATTCATTCCAACCTGTCACCGTTTGAGCTTCAGCACTACATTATGCTCCTTCAATCAATACAGCTGAAATACTTTATTAAGCGAAGCGGAAACATGGAAGAGCATATGGAGGATTTGTTCCAAGCTTGCGATGATTTGTATTTGAAAAAGATATATATGTAATATTAGGTGAAGGAAGGAGCGATTGAAATATCAACGATATTCTTATTGATCGAGAGAGAAGAGGCTAGGGTACAGTTTGTCGCTAATGACGGGGATTTGGCCCTGCTATATGATTTAATTGAGCCTTACCTAAAAGTTTCAAAGATTAGTAATATTTCCCACTCTATATGGACGATATATGTAATACCTGAACTCGTACCTGATGGATGTAAGTTAAAGGAGATAACAGAAGATTCACCTGACGGACCTGGCACCAGGGTTTTTATGAATGGGGAAGCTCGAGTTATGGCAATTAATCAATCTGACCATAAATGGAGAATATTATATACTCTCAGAATGATCCGAAACCTGCTTCGGTGGCAATTGTATGAGCAAGGAAAATTATTTATGCATGGCGGTTTAGCAGGGGTTGGAAGGAAAGGAGTTGCTTATTTAGGAGGGAAAAAGTCAGGAAAGACTTCTTCTATTCTGGCCTTATTAAACTACGGAGCCCATTACTGCTCGAATGATGATCTGACATTTCTAGTAGAAGAAACGGAGGTAAGGGCTCTGGGCTGGCCGCGTTCCTTATGTATCAGGAAGGATTCGCTTTATGCTTTGCAAGCTGTCAATCCTCATTATGTAAGGATGATCGAAGAATTGAAGCATCCTAGCAACGAGCATGTTGAACACAATACAGAAGGTGAACAGTATCGTAAATCGCTCGGACTTTACTTTTATCCTAAGGAGATCGCGATCGCCTCAGGACAAAGAATTGAGCCGGAGGTCCCCTTATCCATGATCGTCTTTCCGAAATTTATTGGAAGGGAAGGGAAGAAAGCTTATTTAGAAAGGATTAATCCGGGGGAAGCTCTGGAACTGCTGGAACAGAATCTGGAACAATATCCGGAAAAATATTGCGGTTTTCTGGGGAAGTATTTTCAGGAACCGAATAATAACTTTTATGAACAGCTAACACTTCTTTCCCGAAATATACCTTGTTATAGACTCTTTCAAACCTTTGACGCCCTCGATGATGGAGCCAAGCTTATCACTGGGGAAGTTGAAAAGTTTAAGGATTAGAACGGCGGACCAGTTTGCAAAAAGGAAGGAGGACTTATGAAAGATATAGAAGCTCTTTTGGTTTTGAAAGCGTGTTCTTTGAAGCTTAGTGAGGATGAGTCAAATGAAATTAAGCGATATTTAACCGACGAGATGAATGCAGGGAAATTTTTATACTACTGTGTCCATCACAGAGTGGTTCCGCTAGTTTGGAGAAACTTAGAGAAATTAAAAATAACGAGTCGCTTGGAAAGCACAGTAAGGAGAACCATGAGGAGTGTGTGCGCAGATGTTGCACACCGCAATCAATCGTTTTACAAAGAAATTCAAAAGGTTAACCACGCTTTTTCACAAATTGGGATTAAGGCCTTATTACTAAAGGGGGCGGCTCTGGCCCCTCTGTTATATCAAGATATTACCTTGAGAGAATTTGGCGATGTCGATTATTTGATCCGTCTTGAAGATGCCACCATTATAAAGGAAGCGCTTTTACGGCTTGGCTATGTGCAAGGTAGCTATAATCCGGATACCCAACAAGTCATTCCTGTAAAACGGAAAGAAGAGATATATCGGCAAATGCACACCCATGAGCTGGTGGAATTTATTAAGCCGAATCCGGATAACCCTGGTTTTGCTTTTATGATTGATCTTAATCACGCTATTTTCTGGCGGACGGATAAGCTCAGCCGTGAACGGTTCCAGATCGATTCCGAAATTTTTATGAATAACGCAAAATCTGTAGATATCTTAGGATCGAAAGTTTATACCATGAGTCCGGAGCATATGTTGCTTCAGCTTTGTGCCCATTTTTACAGCGAAGCGGTGTATTTTCTGTGGGACAAGGATTGGAAGCGCAATAAGTCTGAAGTTTGTTTATATCGTTTTTGCGACATTAGGGAGTTTATTAATGCTTTACCTGTGGACTGGAAACTATTGCTGGATTTATGCAGGTTGCATCAACTTGAGGAGCCTGTTTACTTTTCGTTGGCATCTGTGCGAAACATATTGGACACAGATGTTCCCGAAGCTTTTATGAATGCTTTGCATGTAGATCCTAGAGTAATCAATTATTTTTATGGTCTGGACGGCCATCGTCTGGAGTGGGAGTTATCCTTGTTCGATCGACTGTTTCATCCGTGGATGAAATATGAAGAGATCCAAAGGAGAGGGATGATATGTTAGTCTATTATGAGGTCATCAAGATTAACATAAAAAATTTACTTGTATACCGTTTAGACACTGCTATAGGAATTCTGGGCAATATTTTTTCACTATTTGTTCAGATCTACTTATGGACTGCTCTGTTTCATCAGAATGAAATTGCAGAGCTTTCTTTAAATGAGATGATCACTTACCAGGTTTTCGGTATTCTTCTTGGGACCTTGTATAATGGCGGTGCTGCATGGATTGTTGGTCAACAGGTCAGAGACGGTTCCATCGCCATGGAGCTAATCAAACCCTACAACTATAGTCTAAGCAACCTGGCCGCATCTTTGGCCAGTTCCCTGACTGATTTTGTACTTAAAGGACTACCAGTTTTGGTGCTGGCCATACTCACACAGAAGCCCTTTTTACCGGATTTACACTTTTGGAAAGTGCTGTTGCTAATGGCGGTCATACTTTGCAATATTGTGTTGTTCTGGCTTATGCATTTTATGATAGGACTGCTTCACTTTTCATTAATTAATGCAGGTTGGTTTTCTCGCATACTAGCTGATGTAATCCGGATTTTGGGAGGGGGGATTATTCCACTTTGGTTTTTCCCCGGAACACTTAGAAGTATCTTTCAGTACCTACCCTTCCAATTATTATATCAGTTCCCCCAAAGTATTTTGATTAACAAGATAACAAATTACGAGATAGCAAGAAACGGAATTCTTCTGCTCGGCTGGACAGGGTTGATCATGGTTATCGTGATTTACATGTGGCGGATGAACATTAAGAAGCTAGTGGTGCAAGGGGGGTAGATTCTGCGTGTATTATATTAAGCTCTTCATTCTGTATATAAAATATTTGATAAAAGCTGAAGCTCAATATCGGGCGAATTTTATCACCGGTCTCTTTGCAAACTTCCTAACCTATTTTTTAACCTACATGTCAGTATGGGTGATAACCAATCGTTTTGACTCCCTTAATGGTTGGAATTATAACGATCTGGTATTTCTGACCGCACTTCATCTATTCTCATATGGGATAGCTTCAACATTCTTGTGGGGCTACATTTTTGGTTTGGAAAAAAAAATCAATGACGGCAGCTTTGACAAGGTGCTTGTCCGCCCGATTGACCCCGTGGTGAGTCTTTCTTTGGAGGGGTTTGCTTGGACGGGAATAGGACAAATCGTGGTTTCTAGCTTCTTTTTGATTGGATCTTTGGTAGCAGGCGATATCGAATGGAGCTTCTACAAGGCTATTGTTTTAATCTTAAGTATCATAGGAGCAATTCTAATTCAATGTTCTGCTCACTTATTTTTTGGGACACTAAGTTTCTGGATGCGAAAATCTTTTTCACTAGCCAATGTGCTTTATTACACATTCCGCTATTTTATCAATTACCCACTGACCATTTACGGAAAAATTGTACGTTATACCTTAACCTTTATTTTACCGTGGGGATTTATCAATTATTATCCAGCCGTTTTCATACTCGATAAGAAAGAATTGCACGCTGATTGGTATATTTTCACTCCGATACTAGGGGTGGTTTTGTTTGTATTAACAATAGGATTCTCCAAGTTGGGTATCAAGAAATATGAGAGTGTTGGAAATTAAAAATCGGAGTCGGAGGCTAAGATGAACTTTATAGAAGTCAAGCACTTGATTAAAGAATTTAAGTCAGCCCAAAGCTCTAAAAGAGGAATACGCGATAAACTTCTGAATGTACAAGAGACCAAGAGAGCTGTGGACGGAATTGATTTTTCAATCCAGCAAGGTGAAATTGTAGGGTATATTGGCCCGAATGGTGCCGGTAAATCAACAACAATTAAAATACTGACTGGTATCTTAGTGCCCACCAGCGGAGAGGTGATAGTGAACGGCCTTGTTCCGTATAAGTCAAGAAAACAGCATGCTAGCAACATTGGTGTTGTATTCGGGCAAAGAACCCAGTTATGGTGGGAGTTACCTGTAGCGGATTCATTGAATTTGCTTAAGCACATCTACAAGGTACCGGATCCAATCTTCCGAAAGAATTTAGAGCTCTATCATGACATTCTGTCAATTGGTGAGTTTATTCATAAGCCGGTCAGACAGTTAAGTCTTGGGCAACGGATGCGTGCCGATTTTGCCGCTTCCTTACTACATAATCCGAATATCCTATTTCTGGACGAACCGACCATTGGACTTGATATTGTCGTGAAGGAAAAAATCCGTCATTTCATTAAGACGATTAATGAAGAGAGAGGCGTAACCGTAATATTAACTACACATGATATGGGAGATATCGAAAGATTATGTAAACGGACGATTGTCATTGATAAAGGAAAAAAAATTTATGACGGAAATGTCCAGGAAATGAAAACTCATTTCGGAAAACGAAGAATTTTAGTCATGGAACTAAGTGAGAGTTTTAAGGGCATAGAAATGAATGGTGTAACACTGGAGCAAGAAGAAGGATTGACCGTTACGCTATCTTTTGATAAAGAGCTGGTTAGCCCAGCACAGATTATAGCTGAATTTATGAAGAACTATGAAATTCGTGATTTGACAATACAGGAGCCGCAGATTCAGGATATCGTAAAGTTGATATATGAAGGGCAATATAGTGAATCTCCAATGTTTGAAAAATAAAAAAAGCGTAGATTGAAGGGAGAGCTTATTTATGGCACAGATGGTATATGATTCAATGGAACATTATACACGAGATGTAGGCCCCGCCGAAAAAGAATACTTGACCGAGTGTGAAATCGATATTCAGAATATTGGTTGGACGCTAGGCAACGATTGCCCTTATCGCTGTCGCCACTGCTATTCGATGTCTGCCCGAAAAAAAGGGAAGGATCTCGATCTTGCAACGATTGACCGGGTTACCAATCAGATTGCACTTTTAGGGGCAAAAACGGTAAATTTGGGCGGTAATGAACCGCTGTTCACCAATGGCCCCAACCCAAAGAACACGCTTCTCCCTTATATTGTAAGTTCCTTGGTTAACCGTGGTGTGGATGTGGGGCTGACCACTTCTGGCATTAGTGCCACTTATCTGGAGAAGTATTATCCTGAAGAGTTCCACATGTTAAATGATGTTGATATTAGCCTAGATTCACCATATGAGAGTGAACATAATGATAACCGTGGGGGAAAAATATTCCCTATGGCTATCGAAGCGTTGGAAATATGCAAGAAACACCAGAAAGATTTTACAATAGTCATGTGTGCGATGAATTGGAATTTTACGGAAGATCGAATACGCGAACTTGTAAAGTTAGCGCGATATTACGGATCCAACGTCCGCATTAATCCGATCAAACCTGTGGAAGCGGAACATATGAAAACAGCCTTAAATGCTGAACAATATTATGAGGGATTTTCTTTATTGATGGAGTTATGCGACCAATTAGATTTGACGGAGCCTACACTTTCTGCAGTAACACAATACCAGGATTCCAAACGATGCCCTTGCGGAAGAAAGTCTTTTCGCATTCATTCTATTACACCTGATGGAAAGATTCCGATTTCTCCTTGCGTCTATTTACATGATTATAAGGTTGGAAATTTGCTTGAGGATGATCTGCTGGACCTGATTAAATCTCCCCAATTCCAAACTTTCCGCAGACGAAATGCCCATCCTGAAGCTATTTTAGGATGCGAAGAGTGTGAAATTGTTAATTTGTGTGGAGGAGGTTGTGCTTCACGTGCCTATTTGTATAATCTCCATAATAACGGTGAACGAAGTCTCTTTTCTAGAGATCCGTTCTGCCCTAAAGATAACCCAATTAACGTACCTTTTCCTTATAACCCTCAAATGGAGAAAGTTCATCTGGTGCATCGGGATTATTTATGTACGTGGATCGGTAGACCGAAGAATTAGATCCTAGAAATCATTGTGGCAAGGATGACCGTTGTTGCCCTTGCCACTTGTAAATTAAGGGGTGCAAAATGTCAATTTTAGAAAAATCTTTATTTTATAATTATTTACCATGTTCTAGTGCGCATGCACTTAGATTTTTGGCAAATGAAATTGATATCACTCCATTATTTTGGTGTTCTTATGAACCTGTTTATTCTGTTTATGAAGCTATTGTACAGGATAATAAAACACCTTGGGAATATACTTGGGATATTAAACCATTCGATAAAGATATGGGGATACTACAGGAGATTGTTTTTTCTGATAACTTCCAATTCATTAAACAAAAAATTATTAATTTATTAGAGAACGGTTACACTGTTCAAATCAGAACAAAAAATAGAAATATACCACATATGGTTGAATTAAATAGTAATTTAGAAGGTGTACATACACTAACTTTAACATCATATGATGATACCAAGGATGTATTTAAAATATATGATTTTCCGTTCGAAAAAGAGTACTCATCTGAAATATTACAAAAAGCATATGATCAAGTTAGTAGTAACTTTATAACATACTATCGATTAGAAAAAGATGCTACGACCATAGAGAACATATCTACTCATTATCAACTATTCAAGTCTAGAATGCTTAAAATCAATGATGATTTTAGCATTTATGAGGAGTTAAAAACATTACTTTACCAAGGAAACGACTTAAAAGAGAAACTTGTTTATTTCTTTGGAGTGATTGCGCTCTCAAGAGAATTAACCTTTATTTACATGATTAATAATAATTTATCTGAATATCTTGTAGATTCGATTAAAAAGATTACTAATCTAGCTGAAATTATTAAGCAATTAATGTTAAAATATTCTATAAAAGGGTTTGTTTCAGAGAAAGATACTTTTAATAGTATCCGAAAAATTAATGATCTTCAAAAGATGGAATTAGAATTTTTGAATGCTATCCGAGATGAATTTTTGAGTGGGGAAAAACGAGAATTAATAAAGAAATATCCAAATCCACCGATTGATATTCAGGTTAATCATATCACAGATTCAAGCGCTTGGTTAAGTTGGAATAATAAAGAGGATGAGCAATATGAACAATATACGTACAATATTCAACTTAATTCAATAGGGATTGCTTCAACGAATAAGACTACCTTTATAATAAATAATTTAAAACCAGAAACTTCATATTTTGTAAGTATAAGCAGTGTGGATAGTAGTGGACAATTTAGCAAGGAAGTAAAAGTAGAAAGTTTCAAAACAAGTGATAAAAAAATATTTGGGGATTTATCCCGTTTCAAATTCGTATCAGCATCATCTTATGAAGATGATGATAGAGCCCCCCATAATGTTGTAGATAATGATGAATCAACCAGGTGGAGCAGTGCTTATAGTGACAATGAATGGATTTGTATTGATTTAGGCTATGTCATGAGATTCAATAAAGTTAAACTGCATTGGGAAGATGCACATGCGTTAGAGTATAAGGTACAAATTTCAGTTGATATGGAAAATTGGATTGATATTCATTATGAACAAGATTGTAAAGGTGGAATTGAAGAGATTGAATATCTTAAACATTTAACTAGATATGTGAGAGTATTGGGGATTAAAAGAGCAACTATATTTGGATATTCTTTATGGGAGTTTTCAATATATAATGAGGAATGAATGGAGCTAAGTTTCTTAATTTTTTGTATTGATAATAACCCCTCACGAAAATATTACATTTACGTGAGGGGTTTGAAGTCACATTTAAGCTTTAGCTGCCCATATTTCAATTTCTATTTTAATTTCCGGCAATCCTAATTCAGAAATATAGCCGATCGTCATCGCGGGATAATCACTACCAAATAACTGCTCCCATTGTTCATCTAGATAATCCCAGTCTATTTTTTGGGTAGCCCATATATTTACTTTGATAATATGCTCTGATGTTAACTCTTCAGAGTGCAACACGCTTTGGATATTACTAAAAGTATTCCTGATTTGTTCGTTCATGCTTTCAGGCATGTTGCCATTTCGGTCTACTCCAATTTGACCAGAAGTAACATACAGCTCAGAATTTCTTGGGATTTTGGTAATATGAGTATAGTTGCCTACTGGACTATACATACCTTCAGGGTTTTTTCTAGTAATTTTGAAATTTTCCATTTTAAAATACCTCCGCATAATAAGAATTGTTCTGCTATTTTAATCATTCATTTTTGGGCACACTTCTCCCGTGAAAATGAATTCTAGAAAAAAACAGCAGTAGAGTATCCATATCCAGAAGATATAAACGTTAAAGATCTTTTCTTCATAGATTGAACACTCCTTTCTTAATAAATGCGAAGAGATAAATATGATAAGGATTATATTGGAACTAAGATTTGGTGTCAATGATTCCTTCAAAGGCGTTTGTTACTAATTGCTGCACATAGGTTTCGTCCAATGTGTCGCCGGTCACAAGCAAACGATAGAAAATGGGTCCGTAAATGAGATCAATGCAGATGTCAATGTCGAGGCTTTTCTTTAATTCCCCGCGCTCGGTTCCCTTCTCGAGAAGACTCCTTGCCTCAAGTCTGCGGGGACGGAAAAATCGAGCTCGATAGGCCTCCGCCAATCCTGAATCAAACTGCCCCTCACCTAATAACTCCGTAATGATAGTTCCTTCCTGACTGATCAAAAACATGGCTAAATTCGTGGCATGCAATAGAATATCATTATATGCTGAACCCGTATCAGGCACGGGTAATCTGGTTCCAGCGGCATAAAAAAAACCATCCATTACTACAGCCGCCTTGTTAGGCCACCATTTATAAATCGTTGCTTTGCTTACCTGGGCACGATCAGCGATTTTATCAACTGTGACGGCTTGAAAACCGTTCTCCAACAATAACTCATAAGATGCTAAAAGAATTGACTTTTGCGCCTCTACATTACGCGGTCTGCCTCTTTTTCCGTCCATTTTAATCTCTCCTTTCACCAATACATATCCTAAGCGAGAAAATAAACTATACGTTCAGTATACCCAATATAAATAAAAAAGAAAGTTGAAATTATCTATTTACAAAACTGTACGTTCAGTATATCATTTAATTATCAAATTAAATACTATACGTACAGTACTCAAAAGTGAAGGGAGATAAACTTCAGATGTTGAGAATTGCATGAAAAAAGGCTATTAACTGTTGAGCATAATATTCTATCTAAGGAGTTGTCTGAAATGACTGCTATAAAAAATCAAACAATCAACAAAAGTATCCCAACATGGTTAACGCTACTTATAGCTACCGCATGCGGTATCATTGTAGCTAATCTTTACTATGCACAGCCCCTGGTCGGCTTAATCAGTTCTTCAATCGGGCTGCCAGCAAATAGTTCTGGCTTAATCGTCACTTTAACGCAGATTGGTTACGTGGTTGGCTTACTATTTGTAGTCCCTATGGGTGATATTCTCGAAAATCGAAGACTGATCGTAGTATCTTTACTTCTCACATCGGTTGCCCTTGTAATTACGGCAGTGTCGAAACAACCTGTGCTGTTTTTAATCGCATCCTTTGTAATTGGTTTAGGATCGGTCGCAACGCAAGTACTCGTTCCTTTTGCATCATATCTTGCTTCCGAATCATCGCGCGGTCGTGTTGTAGGTAACATTATGAGTGGTTTGTTACTTGGAATCATGCTCTCCCGTCCTTTGTCGATCTTGGTAGCTGACCTTTTTAGCTGGCATGCCGTATTCGCTTTGTCCGCCGCTGCTGTAATTATATTGATGATCGTACTATGGAGGGTATTACCAACAAGAAAGCCTCAGGCTGAAACAAACTATACAGCTTTACTTGGTTCTATGTGGCACTTACTGCGAACCAATCAAGTCTTACGCCGTCGGGCTGCATATCATGCAGGTTTGTTTGCGACATTTAGCTTATTTTGGACAACAGTTCCATTACTGTTAGCTAGCCCAGCCTTCCACTTTTCTCAGAAATCTATTGCATTATTTGCGCTTCTTGGAGTTGCGGGAGCGATAGCTGCGCCCGTGGCTGGAAGGGTGGCCGACCGAGGTTGGACTAAACCTGCGACCGGGATAGCACTGGTTACTGTCGTCATTTCTATTTTGTTGCCGCTTATAGTTCGGACTAGTTCGCCAATCGGAGTAGTAGTTCTCGTCATTGCAGCCGTATTATTAGACGCCGGAGTATCCGCGAATCTTGTGCTCGGACAACGTGCACTCTTCTCGTTGAGTCCCGAAATTCGTAGTCGCCTGAACGGGCTTTTTATGGCTATTTTCTTTTTTGGCGGTGCCATTGGATCCGCAATTGGCGGATGGGCATATGCCACTGGGGGATGGAGTACTGCGTTATGGTTTGGATTAGCTTTCCCGATTCTCGCCTTACTTTATTTTGCTACAGAGAAGAAAAATGCTTCTTAAGTTTAGAAGAAATTAAGGACGGTGCAACCGTTTCTCCTAGTTGGTATAATACATGGTACTAAGAATGCAAGAGTGCAAGGAGATGTTTTATGATCAAAATACTAGTAGTCGATGACGAGAGCAGTATACGGACGGCTTTAGCATATGCGCTGCGCAGGGAAGGTTATGAGGTGGAGACGGCTGCGGATGGTCAGGAGGCGCTGGGTATGGTGGAAACTTTCCAGCCTGCAGTTATGGTACTCGATGTCATGATGCCTCGTATAAATGGATATGACGTATGCCGCAAGCTGGATGGACAGCTGAGGCCTGCGATTCTGCTCTTGACGGTCAAGGATGATATTGTCGATAAAGTGCTGGGACTGGAGCTGGGTGCTGACGATTACATGACCAAGCCATTTGATATGCGGGAGCTACTGGCCAGAGTCAAGGCGTTATCACGCAGGGGAAGTTATGCTCAACAAGCGCAGCAAGAGCAACAGCAGGATGTGCTCAGATTGGGAGAACTGACCGCTGAGTTGTTCAGCCGGACGGTGTCGATTCAGGGTAAACAGCTCGATTTAACACCTAAGGAATTTGATCTGCTAGTCTTGCTGATGCGCAATCCGGGTCGGGTCTATTCACGGGAAGTGCTGCTGGAGAAGGTATGGGATATGGATTTTGCAGGTGGAACCCGCACCGTGGACATCCATGTGCAGCGTCTGCGCAAAAAGCTGGGCAGTCACCACGGGCTCATTCAGACGGTGTACGGTATCGGCTATAAAAGCACGGGGTCACCCTAGATGATCGGCAAATTCCGGCTGGGCCTGAAGGGGAAAATGTCACTGCTGCTCGCTCTCTTACTCGTTTTTATCGTAACCTGCCTGAGTGTTCTGGTGCTGAAAGGTATCCGGGAGAACCAGCGAACCATGCTGGAGCAGTCTTTTACCCAGCAAGCGGAAGCAGCCAATCTACGCGTACGGGAGGAATATCTAACTGGGAGACGGGTTCAGCCGGACCAGTTTATGAAGCAGACGGGTCAACGGCTGGCTGTAGATTTGGGTGCACAAAGTGGTATGGCGGTGACGCTGTATACGGTGGACGGTACCTTTGCCGGTACCTCGCTGCCATTTCAGCCCCGCGCTGATGTTCAGGATGCTCTGCATTTTACAGCCCAGGGGCAGTCGGCGTACATTACCGAAGGGGATCAGCTGTTGTTTCTCGCTCCACTGTACAATGCCGAGCAGCGTCTGGGCACGGTGCAGTTTCATGCCTCGCTCGTCGAGCAAAATGCTTTTTACGCCCGGACTCAGCGGTTGTTTCTTCTTGCCGGAGCCATCGTTCTGGGTGTCGGTTTTCTAATCGGCTACTTGTACGTCAGGCGGCAGGTCAATGTCATTAACCGACTGAACAAGGCGGCCTCACTAATTGGTCAGGGGAATTATCTGTCGGCCCCTTCTGTAGTTAGAAAGGATGAACTGGGCGAGCTTGCGGAGGGAATCTATGAAATGAGTCGCAGCATTTCCACATCCGTCGGAGCGTTGCATGAAGAGAAACAGAAGCTGCTTGAAGCAGTGGGGCGACTTCGAGAACTGGAGCAGCAACAGAAGCAATTTATCGGCAATATCAGCCATGAGCTGAAGACACCGTTAACCTCGATTATCGCGTACGCCGACTTGTTGAAAATGTACGGAGATGATCCTGCTCTGCTAGACGATGCTGGAGGGCGTATTCACGTGGAGGCACAGCGGCTGTACAGTCTTGTAGAGAAGGCGTTGCAGTTGTCTGCGATGGATGTTTACGAGTTTGAGACGCAGGCGGAGGTGGTTCCACTACGGCCTTTGCTAGAGGAAGCCGTAGCCCGGCTGCAAGGAAAGGCGGACAGCTGCGGGGTCACGATCCAAACTTCGCTTGCTGAAGGTGAGGTGTGGGTGGATCCCGAGAACGTGATGCACATAATGCTTAATTTACTGGACAATGCGATAAAATATAATCGACCAGGCGGACAAGTCCACCTGCTTAACTACATTACAGCACCAACAGATGGGACGCAGCGGATGATTATCGAAGTTGCCGATACGGGAATCGGTATTCCGGAGGAAGCCGAGCTACGTATTTTCGATCCGTTCTATACAGTTAGCAAAGACCGATCAAGAGCCAGCGGTGGAACAGGACTTGGGTTAGCTCTGGTTCGTAACCTGGCCGAGAAGCAAGGAGGAACGGTACAGCTTATCGAGACGGGACCGGATGGGTCGCGTTTCACGGTGGAGCTTCCACTGCATGCTTCTGGTTCGGAAGGAATAAAATATACACAAACTAACAAAGGCGAAGCTCGGAATGAATAAGATCATCCGGGCTTTTCGACGTGATTGACCCCCAATATGGATTCAACGATTGTTTACAAGTTCGTTACAAGCCAGATATTTTTGCGAAATATTGTCTCTCTATACTAAGGGTCATGGGGGAGCTTGCAACAGACTAAGCAGACCACAACCGGATCAAGCGGCCCGGGTCTGAATTACATTTTTGAGCAGGAGGACCTCGATGAAGATGAACAGAAGGAACTACATCGCCGTACTGCTTGCCGCGACCTTGCTGTCAGCCGGCATAATATCGGGTTGTAATGCAGCGCAGGAGGGCAGAACAGCACCGGTTCGAAACACGCCCGATGCAGGAAGTCGCACCAACACCGAGACGGGAGGAGGAAAGCGTGAGCTGACCGTAGTTAAAGAGGGCAAACCGCCTGCTGAGCAGGGAATTGCCGTGCAACGGATACACCGGATTGAAGGTGCAAATATAGAAAAATGGTTCTCAGACCACGAACTGGAGATCCAAGTGACCGCATTGGAGAAGCAGGCGACGGCTACAGATGAAGCGCAGTTTAGCTACAGTCGGTTCCGTTTTGATCTGGAGACAGAACAGCGCCAGAGCATCGAGGAGAAACCGGGAGCAAGTCAAGGGGAGGTCATCAAATCATTTCCATCGCCGGACGGGAAATACAGCTTCATTCAGACCTGGAAGAACAAATATGAGGCCGTGAATGCGATCAAAAATTTGGCCACAGGGGAGCGGAATGAGCTGCTAGCGATTAACAATTATATGGAAGTGGGCGGTTGGCTCAATAATGACACCTATATTCTTGCCGCCGGCTCGATGGAGGGCCTAGGTGCGATATGGAAGATTTCTGTAGACGGCACCCGGGAAAAGATCGAGTTGCAGGATTCCGAAGTAGAGTTCTTCACCCAATTTGCTGTGGGTAATGGACAGATTTATTACACAGATAACAATAGCCGCCTGAAAAGCTTCACCTCCACACAAGCTCGGCCAACCCTGCTAGCCACGGATGTCTCCACCTTGAGTCTGTCTCCTGACAGTCAACGGATTGCCGTCACCACCACAAGAAGCGGCGGGCAGGAAGAAGAGAGCCTGCTCATCTATGATACGAGTGGTCATGTGCAAGGCTTACAGATCGGTAAAGGTGATTTGGTGTCCTATCAATCCTGGTCCCCCGATTCTTCCAAGCTGGCCTTCGCGGTTTATACCGAGGATAAGGGCGGCATGAATGGGATCTATATTTTTGATACTGTCTCCGGCAAGGTATCGCCGCTAGGGTTATCGTATTTTCCGGTATATCCGCCAAGCTGGAGCCCTTCTGGTGCAAGGCTCGGTATCACTGTGGATGACAAAGAGAAGCTTATCGTAACCCATATTGTCGATTTCAAACAATGATGATGTTCGGAAAAAAAGGAGAAGAAAAAGGAGAGATCGTTATGAAAAAAAACACTTTTGTCCCTCATCGTAGTGGGAATGACTTTATCGGGAGCTGCCGGTGTGTATGCCGGAAGCAAGCTGGAGAAGATCAGCGCTTATTTGAATCACGGCATTACCTTTAAAGTTAACGGGGCTGTTCAATCCTTAACAGACAGTAATGGCAAAAAGCTTGTGCCAATCACCTATCAAAACACGACGTATTTGCCAGTGCGGGTCATTTCCAACATGGCTGGAATCAATGTACAGTTCGATGCCACCAGCCAGCAGATTCGCCTGGAAACGACACAGGGCGGCGATAACCAGCCTGCAGGTGAGCTGATGACCATCAATTACAATGAAGCACAGATTAAGGCGATCAAAAAGGCTTACGCCAATTTCGAATCCTTTGAGACAGCCTATGTTCCAAAGCAAATGACTGCAAACGACAGTTACGTTAAAGCGGCAGCTACGGGCGATGGAGTCAATTTGATCTTTAGGCATATGATTGTTAATGTGTCACCACGGGATTATTCCACCGACTATGAATCCAAAGAGGTCAAGTTATCTAATGGCGTCATCGCGAAGTGGTATACACCTTCTGATACACCGATGCTGGGATTCCAACTGGACGACCGGACGGTGACGATTAGCTCCCCTGACGGCTCCTTGAGCAACAGCCAAATCGAGCAGGTCGCTGTTAGTGTAGCTAAACTGAAGTAAGGCTCTGAATTTACAAGTTAGGATTTGAACCCAAACGTGGCACCGTACTTAAGAACGAATAAGCTCGTGAATTCCCATCTAAGGGGATTTGCGAGCTTTTTACATAGTAGAAAAAAAGGGCGTTATAAGTACCTAAGAAGGCATATTTGGAACAGTGATGTCCGTATAATAGGAACAGGGCGGACAAAGAGTCGAGTTTACCAATGCTTACTCCCATGGGATTTTTAAGATTCCGCCATTATCAATTCCCATGAAGGACAGCGCGTGTTATTATATGAATGTCCACTGGTGAAATACAATCATAACACGGGGTATAAGGTAGATGTTCTGGTGACTCGGGTCGTTGGCAATCCTGAGTCGATGAAGTAGGGGGGATAATTTGTAAGCGCTGTCAAATTTGAAAGACAGGTAGGTCATTAATGTTATCCGTTAGGTTAAGCAAGGAATAATAAGAGCCGTACAGATCTATCAATTATGCCGGGGGTTGGGACAATGAGCATAAAGGAAGAGGCATTACAGGCACATAGGGTGAGACACGGTAAGCTCGAAATTGCGACTAAAATGCCGCTTAATAACAAACACGATCTGGAGCTGGCATATACGCCGGGGGTAGCGGAACCTTGCAAAGAAATTGCCAAAGATAAAGAAAAGGCCTATGAGTACACGATCAAAGGTAGCACTGTAGCCATTGTAACGAATGGGACAGCCGTTTTGGGGCTTGGCAATATCGGCCCCGAGGGGGGATTGCCCGTTATCGAAGGCAAGGCGCTGCTTCTTAAGAAGTTTGGCAACGTGAACGCATTCCCGATCTGTATCGACAGCCTTGATCCGGATGAAATTGTAAGAACCATTCAAGTTATCGCACCCGGCTTCGGAGGTATTCATCTGGAGGATATAAAGGCGCCTGAATGCTTCTACATCGAGGATAAGCTGAAGGAAACTCTAAATATTCCCGTATACCATGACGATCAGCACGGAACGGCCGTTGCCGTGCTTGCGGGTCTGCACAACGCTATGAAGATTGTTGATAAATCTTTGGACAGTATGCGTATCGTGATCAACGGCGCGGGTGCATCGGGTATTGCTATTGCAAAATTGCTGCTCGCGGCAGGGGCAAGGCATATGGTACTATGCGATATTAACGGAGCAATTTCGGAGAATACTGGCTCAATGAACGAGGCCCATCAAAGAATCGCAAAAGTTACGAATAGGGATTTCGAGACAGGAACCCTTGAAGATATTATTAAAGGCAAGGACGTATTCATCGGGGTGTCGGTTGAAGGAGTGCTGACGAAGAAAATGGTGCAAACCATGAATCCAGACTGCATCATCTTCGCTCTTGCCAACCCCGTGCCGGAGATTATGCCGGAGGAGGCTATTAAAGGTGGAGCAAGAATAGTAGCCACAGGTAGATCTGATTACCCCAATCAGATCAACAACCTTCTGGTATTCCCAGGCATCTTCCGAGGTGCTTTGGACGCAAGAGTACGGAATATTACGGACGAGATGAAGCTTGCCGCGGCTCAAGGCATTGCAGACCTGGTGAACGATGAGGAACTTAATGAAAATTACATTGTTCCGGATGCCTTCGACAAGAGACCGAGTATTGCCGTTAGCGAAGCGGTAATCCGAATCGCCCGGAAGACGGGGGTCTCAAGAATATAATTTTCGAAAATCATTTATAGAATTTTTTGGTTGACTCTCTTATAAATACATGGTATATTATATTTCGTTGTTGCAAAACATTGCATCAACGAAAAACGCGGTCGTGGCGGAATTGGCAGACGCGCACGGTTCAGGTCCGTGTGGGCTAACCCCCGTGGAGGTTCGAGTCCTCTCGACCGCATTATCTTAACAAAGAAAAAGCTTCTGAATTTATCCTTGTGATAGTTCGGAGGCTTTTTGTATGCTTGGGGTCGGCGAGATATTAGCGAGAGCTCCAAATATTGACTTATATTATCGGATATGGTATTCTTATCTTTAATACATTAGCGGACATCAAGTACGGAATTCTAAAAATACCTAATGACCACTAACCTTTATTAGTGGCCATTGAAATAGTTGTGTTAAATAATTTGATTTTTGGAGGAATCCTATGCAAACAGGTACAGTTAAATGGTTTAATGCTGAAAAAGGCTTTGGTTTTATCGAAATCGAAGACGGAAACGATGTGTTTGTTCATTTCAGCGCGATTGAGGGTGATGGTTACAAGTCGTTGGATGAGGGTCAACGCGTCCAGTTCAATGTGACCCAAGGCAATCGTGGACCGCAGGCTGAAAGCGTCTCTAAACTTTATTAAATCATTCGAGCTGCCCTAAATGTGGGGCAGTTTTTTTATTTATGCTTTACATCCATACACGAGGACTGTCATTTTCGTGATTAAAATAATATAAGCGGAGGTATTGTAATGAACAAAGAACAATTGATTGAAGAAGTGGCGAAATCTAGTGGATTTTCAAAAAAGAATGCTGAAAAGGCAGTAACACATGTGTTGGACTCGATTTTTGAAGCTCTAAAGCAAGGCGAAGAAGTTCAACTAGTTGGCTTTGGAAGATTTAATGTCCGTAGTCGCGAAGCACGTATGGGAAGAAGCCGCAGAACGGGTGAAGAGGTGGAACTTCCGGCGGGTAAAGTTCCTGTATTCACGGCAGGAGTCACTCTGAAAAAGGCTTTAAATTAAGCTTAACGCCAAATGCTAATATAAAAAAAGATGTGACCACATCAGAAAGCGGTTTTTTATCAAAACAACTACACATGATTCGAACGTTAGTATCGGATTTTCTACCATTGATGATATTATTAATTTTTACTCCAAACAGAGTTTGGAGAGAAAAGCAGCCAATCTGAGCAATTTAAAGAATGACACAAGCAACGAAAGGGATGATAAATGATAATTGGAGAAATGATTCTTTACAACCGACCAGTATGGACAATTAAGAAGAGTTCGTTGTTGATAACGATTTTCTGCGTTTTTTCTTCATTGCTGCGAGTGACTCCCACGAAAAGGGGAGTACTATGAAATCACTTCAAGAATACACCCGTTGGAAGAAGGACATGGCTCTTCACGGTAAATCGGATTTGCGGAAGAGCGTCTGGCAGTTGGTTAATAGCATTATTCCCTTCCTCTTGCTGTGGGGTCTTGCCTATGAAACGCTGTCTATCTCAATATGGATCTCACTGTTGCTTGCAATTCCGGCAGCCGGATTCATGATCCGAATCTTCATTATATTCCATGATTGCTGCCATCTGTCGTTCTTAACTGGGAAGAAGGCGAATACGATCATCGGAACGATGACGGGAATCCTCACTTTCTTCCCTTATGAGCAATGGAAAAATGAGCACTCCATTCATCATGCGACTAGCGGCAATTTAGGCCGTAGAGGCACAGGTGACATTTGGACGCTGACTACGAAGGAATACGTGGCACTCTCCCCATGGAAGCGTTTGGGATACCGCTTATACCGCAACCCATTTGTCATGTTCGGGCTTGGACCGATATTTATCTTCTTGTATGTATACCGCTTGAACCGGAAGAGTGCCAGGCGCAAAGAGCGCATGAATACGTACCTCACAAACGCAGCGTTAGCAGGCTTGATGGGACTGCTCTGTTGGTTGCTAGGCTGGAAGGAGGTCCTACTGGTGGAGGGGACGATTCTCTACTTGTCTGGCGTTGCGGGCATATGGCTCTTCTACGTGCAGCATCAATTTGAGGGTACCTATTATGAGCGTGCAGATGAGTGGGATTTCGTTAGCGCGGCTATGAACGGCAGCTCCTATTATAAGCTACCCAAAATCCTGCAATGGATGACGGGGAATATCGGCTTCCACCATATTCATCACCTGGATCCTCAGGTGTCGAACTATAACTTGCAGTTAATGCACGATAGCAACGCCGCCATGCAGGGCGTTCCTGCCATCGGAATTCGCTTGAGCCTGCAGGCGCTTCGATACCGACTGTGGGACGAGAGCAGCAAACGATTTGTGGGGTTTCGGGGTCTGAAAGAATAAACATAAGGCAGATCGTAGTTTCTTGCGATCTGCCTTATTTTATTCCCAGTTTTGGTAATGCTCGAGGTCCAAGGGTTTTTCCCTTTTTCAACGAAAAAACTGCAAAATATACATCACGATATAAAGAAGTGTACCTACTGCAATGATAGTGAAAACAAAATACCCAAAATAGCGAAGAATACGCGGCATTTTTTCCATATCAATCTTTTGCGTTGGTACACCCATAATGTTTCTATAGTGATCGGTTACGGAGTTAAAGGAGGATATTTCCTCCTGTGTTTTATTACTTTCTCCATTATCCGAGTTAGTCATAAACAACACACCTCTTTATAACGTGGTTTCAGGAATTGTAGCACTATACAAGCTATATTTTCAAATTTTTAGAAGCTAGGTGCAGAGCATAGAGTAGAGGCAGAGGTACGAAAGTTAGGTGCAGAGCATAGAGTAGAAGCAAGGTGCAGAGCCTAGAGTAGAAACGAGGTGCAGAGCCTAGAGTAGAAACAAGATGCAGAGCCAAAGTGTTAAAACTGAGCATGAGAGTGAAGTTCGGAGTGCTAACGGAAATGTGGTCCGCTATATGGCTGAAATTAGCAGGTTACAAATTCTAACGGAAATGAGAGACGTTATTCGGGCTAGAACCGACTAATATCCCTCATTTTTGGTCCAATAACGACTCCTAGTTCCGTTAGAAATTCTAGTGGCCTTATTTTACCGAAATAAGGGCTGTGAGTTCCGTTAGCCGTATGATGAAATTCGCGTCATCATCTCCCAGCAGAGGTTAGAGTAGGGGCTGAGGTACAAAAGCTAGGCGCAGAGGTTAGAATAGAGGCTTGAGGTACAAAAGCTAGGTGTAGAGCACAGAGTAGAAACAAGGTGCAGAGCCAAAGTGTTAAAACTGAGCATGAGAGTGAAGTTCGGAGTGCTAACGGAAATGTGGTCCGCTATATGGTTGAAATTAGTAGGTTGCAAATCCTAACGGAAATGAGGGACGTTATTCGGGCTAGAACCGACTAAGGTCCCTCATTTTTGGTCCAATAACGTCTTCTAGTTCCGTTAGAAATTCAAATGGCCTTATTTTACCGAAATAAGGGCTGTGATTTCCGTTAGCCGCATAATGAAATTCGCGTCATCAACTCCCAATGGACATTATTGCCCGTTACAGGGGCGGCGTACGGGGAAGCAATGCTAACGGTCAATAATGTTAGAGTGATCCGACGCAACATGGGGATGTCCCATATCCCCGCTTTGTCCCCGTCTTTGACGCGAAAAAAGGGTTGTCCCCAAGTCGGATAATCAACTTTGGAGACAACCTCTTCCTGCTGCGCACCATGTGATGCACATGGTTCAGAATCACTATTAAAACGCTCCAGTGTCTTGCTTGAAGATCAATAGGAAGAGATCGTTCCTATAAACCAATCGGGGGCGGCAAAGGCACTGTAGTGATCGATGTTGTTCCAGATAAAAAAGCGAACCCTTCATTGGAAACCTTCCAATTTGGAGTTGAAGTTGGCTCTGCTGAAAAAGATGGACAAAAGCGGATGCGAACGGATTCCATAGAGGTTGCTTACCAATGATTGGCGGTACAACGGCAAGGGCGGCAAGCTGATTAAGAGCTAAGAGCTAAGAGCTAAGAGCTAAGAGCTAAGAGCAAAGAGCAAAGAGCAAAGAGCAAAGAGCTAGAGTTAAGTTGCAACCCTCCCTCCTTAATTAAACCAGGACTGTTACTGCGCCTTAATGTAGTTGACAGCCATCATACGCCACACCGTGCGCTGGGAGTGTGCGATTTATTATAAAAGAGAGGCCATGCCCTTAGCAAAAAAGATGGCGAGAATCACAATCTTCTGCGCTGCTCGCTCGGCGAATGGCCGGAATAGTTGCGAAATAGCTTGATGAAATAGCTTGTATGCTCATAGCCAAGCTGCTCTGCTATTTCCTGAACAGTGAGATCGGATTGATCTAGCAGCTCTTGCGCACGTTCCATTTTGACCCTGGTTACAAAAGAGATGAAGTTTTCCCCGGTTTCAACCTTGAACATTCGACTAAAATGGCTGGAATTCATATGGATTCGCTGTGCCATTTCCTCCATGCTTATTTTTTCGCCCGGATTCATGATCACATAGCGTTTAGCCTCAGCAACCTCCTTGCGAAGTGAGACGTCCTTAATTGCCCCAAGAGACGTAATCTTTTGCTCCAAATACTGCGTAAGCCACCGTTCCAAATGGTCTAGCGTTTCTATGGCATAAATGATACGGTGAAATTGCTCGACGTTGAAATTAGTAACAAAGCTTTGCATCACGGTATATTTAAGCTCAATTTCTGTAACCAGCTTCAATACCAGGCCTTGCACAGCCTCGACAGGATACTTCAAGTGATTTATGTGGATGATCCAGTGATGGACCGTTGTTGCAGCTAGTTGCTTGTCTTTGCCGACGATACAGTTTCGAATGCTTTGCAATATGTTGGTATAGTGAACGAAAATATCATCTTTCGTCATTTTTATAGCTTGCCATTTGACGAGACAATTCTCTCCAGCATAAAAACGAAAGGAGCCCAATTCTAAAATCTGCTGCGCTTGGGTCTTCAACTCAGTCAAGTTTTCGCAAACCCCTCCCAGATAGAAGGAGATGCCGGTTTTTAGATACTGGATCATTTTAATTTGGATTTGCTTAAGCAGTAGTTGGATCTCTTCATACAGATTGCGAGAAATCGTTTTTGGAAAAGGAAACATAATCAGCGAAGAGCGTTCATCGAAGGAGAGGAGCACACAACCTTCGATAGTAATCAGTTCATCGAGTCCATTAAGGAGCACAAACTGCATATTATGCTTTCCACCAAAACGCTCCTCTAATTCATTCGGATGCTCAAGAATCGCCATAACCGGCAAGTAGGGCATTTTTTGATGAAAATGAATACCGATGGACTCTGCTTTTTCCTCCCACTCCGTTAGATTCCATATGGGCTGCTCAATTAATGAGCGCAGGAAAGTGGCTCGGATTGTTGAACCGTTGGACTTTACGACATCCTGTAGCTGTTGATGCTCACGCTGCGATGCGCGTTCGGCATCCAGCTTCCCGCGAAGTTTTTTTAAAATCTCCGTAATCTGCTCAATCCGCAAGCTTTCTTTCAGTACATAATCACTGACCTCCAGTTGTACGGCACGCTGAGCATATTGGAAATCCTCATGGCAAGACAGGATAATCGTTTTTAGTCGAGAGTTCGCTGCACAGGCGAGTTGAATGACTTCCAAACCGTTCATTATTGGCATACCAATATCGGTAATTAATATGTCGGGCCGATGCGTAACGCAGGCTTCTAACGCTTCCTCACCGTCAGCGCAAGTTGCAATCAGCTCAAGTCCAAGGCTTTGCCAAGGGATATTAGCAGAGAGATAGTTAAGCATGGGCATATGATCATCGGAAATAATTACTTTATACATGGTAGTCCTCCTTCCCGGTCTGGAGCGGCAGCATTAATGTGACGCAGGTTCCTTGCTGATCCTGACTACGAATAGTCATTTCAAACTGCTCGCCAAAAATCAGTTTCAAACGATCATATACATTGGACAAGCCGATGCCAGTAGATTGCTGTTGATCGTCTGCAAGAGAGACATTAATAATTTCCCATGTTTGCAGTTCGAGACGCTGTTGCAAGGCCTCTAAATCCGCCGCCTTCATACCTCGGCCATTATCTTCGATTTCTATTTTCAACATGACCTTGTTTTTTTCATGACAATTCATGCTTCCCATATGCTCTATTGGCTCGATTTGCTCAATGCGAATAGCTATAATTCCGCCTTTGCTGCTAAACGCATGTTTATAGGCATTTTCGATAATGGGTTGAAAAATAAAGCGGGGCATCGTTTCAAGCCATAGCTCCTCTTTTATATTCATCTTGACTTCGATCGGATGCCTCATTGTGAAATTCATTAACTCAATATAATCTTTTACCGTCTCCAGCTCTGCATAGAGTGTAATAAACTCATCCTTTTTGGAAATCGTTGCCCGCAACAATGAGGATAGAGAACCAATCAGTTCGGCGTTTTCCTCATCCTGCTTCATCAGAAGCTGCATGCGAATAGAACTCAGCACATTGAACAAAAAATGCGGATGGATCTGCGCTTGCAGAAGTGATAGCTCTGCGCGCCGTTTCAACTCTTGCTCGATCTGTACCTGATCCAAAGTGCGCTGAATTTGATCCAGCATCTTGTCAAAGGAACGACCGAGACTGCCAACCTCATCACTACCGCGGATATTGGAGCGAATGGTGAGATTACCGCCTTCTACCTTCTTTGCTACTTGACCGAGTACTTTTACGGGCTTGGTAAAGCGCTGTAACAAATAGGTGAGTGCAATCAGAAAGCTGACTGCCAACAATATTTGAACCAAGATGCCGCTCCGAGAAATACCGTTCAGCTTTTCAGTTAATTGCTCATAGCGGGCAACACTTACCAGGCGCCAGTCGGAAAATCGAACAGGCATCGAGATGTAGAGCTGGTTCTCTCCGTTAGCATGAATGATACTTGGCGATTCCAACGCTTTTGTATCCAAGATAGAATCGAAGTTTTGCCCAATCAGCTCGTCTTTACGATTTGATAAAATGCGATTTTGACCGTCAAGCAAATAAATATCCTCTTTAAAATCAGCAAACAGCTCGCGAATTGTATTTTCGGTGCGGCTGACGATGAGGTAGGCATATGGTGAACGTGACACATCCTCCATGATCGCGCGTGCCGTGATGATGACATATTGCTGATCGGCAGATTGCGGAGGCAAATAGTTCTGCTCTGCTCCAAGAAACAAGGTCTCGAACGGAGAGAGCTTGGACATCCCGGAAAACCATTGCTTTTCAAAAAACAGCTTAGGCTGAAAATCGTAAAATGAATAATCGGAATAAGCCCTTCCATCCTCTAGCAGCAGAGTAATTTTCAGGTCGCTTTTCTCTCCGGCAATTTGCTCCAATCGGGTCGTCAGTCGTTTCGCTGCAGTCGGATCATCTTTGGCTATATCAAGCAAAGTTTTAATTTCCGCATCAAATTGAATGAAGTTCGATACGGAGATCATTTCTTCCAAAATCGCTCTGATTTGAGACTGAATGATAGCAAGCGATTGGGTTGCGCTTTCTTGGGAATGCTCACGAATAATCCATTGGGAGTAAACATTGGTGATGTTTAGCATGAGAATCGTCGGAAGCATTAAACACAAAATGGAAGTCATAATCAGTTTTTTGCGAAGCGACATTTTACGTAAGAAATTATGCAACCGCTCTCATGCCTCCTTTATTTACGATTATATATGAACGAAAAGAATCTTGTCGAATACGATTTTGGGTATTACGCAAGTTAGCATATTTTTTTCGGAATAGAAAAAATCGTTTCATGTAATGAACAAACCCCGCTTCTATAATGGGCTTATAGTGAAGTAAGCGAGAGGTGATAGAGATGAAGCAACGCAAGCAGTCTTTCTATAATAGTATAGCTGGATACCTATTTGTTTTGCCGATGTTGCTGACGACTATGCTGCTGACAATAATACCGATTTTCCTGTCGGGCATAATTAGTTTTACGGATTGGAATTTCATCACAGGGCTGGGAAATATCCATTTTATTGGTTTTGGCAATTATGAGGAGTTATTCAAGGATGAGCATTTTTGGCGGGCGATGAAAAATAATCTGACGATGATATTGACTGTTCCATTCAGTATGATTATTGCGCTTGTGTTGGCAGTTCTGATTGATCGCGTGACGTATTTCAAATCGTTCTTTAAGGTAATCTATTTCATGCCGTTTATATCCAGCTTTGTAGCCGTCTCATTATTGTGGAGAGTACTATATCATCCAACAAGCGGACCGATTAACGGTTTTCTAAAATCAATTGGAATTGCTAATCCGCCACTATGGCTTGCAGATCCACAGTATGCACTAATCGCTGTGATGATCATTATGGTTTGGACAGGCCTTGGATTCAATATGATCTTATTTATTGCGGGCTTACAAGGGATTCCGAAGGATTTGTATGAGGCTGCCGATATGGATGGGGCTTCGAAATTCAGACAGTTTATGAATGTTACTATTCCGATGCTGTCACCAACCATCTTTTTCTTGCTGATTACAGGGATCATCGGCTCCTTCAAAGTGTTTGATCTGGTAATGGTGTTGACCGAGGGTGGTCCGGCAGGCTCTACTTCAGTGATCGTGCATTATTTGTATGAGGTTGCCTTCGTTAATTTGCGCTCGGGGTATGCATCTGCAATTGGAATTCTATTATTGTTCTCTCTGATGATCGTTACGGTTGTTCAATGGTTTGGACAGAAAAAATGGGTCAACTATTAAGGAGTGATCAAGCATGCAAACGATTCGTGTTAACCGTGTATTGGTCACGGTTCTGATGGCAGTCGCAGGTATCTTCTTTATTATGCCGTTTCTGTGGATGCTCTCCGCATCCTTCAAGCCTGAGCTTGATGTTATGAAATATCCAATTCAGTGGATTCCGGAAACCTGGCGTGCCATTGAAAATTATAGAGAAGTGATATTTGGTACGGTACCCTTCGGACTTTATTATTGGAACAGCATTAAGGTAACATTAGCTACAACAGCCTTTTCGCTGACCATATCATCCATGGCTGCTTATGGCTTTTCGAAAATTGCCTTTAAAGGGCGCGACTTCTTGTTTCTCGTCGTTTTAGCGACATTTATGATCCCCTCGCAAGCGGTACTTGTTCCGCAGTTTATTATTTACCGTTGGTTCGGACTGTTTGACAGTCATACAGGACTTATGCTGCTTGGCGCCTCCGGTGTGCTTGGAACGTTTATGCTGCGCCAGTTCTTTATGGGCATTAACAATGAAATTATCGAGTCGGCGAGAATAGATGGAGCGAATCATTGGTCGATTTTTTGCAAAATAGCGCTTCCACTCGTAACACCAGGACTGGCAACGTATATGATTTTGCGTTTCATTTGGACATGGAACGATTATCAAGGCCCTCTAGTCTTCCTGCGATCAGAGAACCTTTATACGATTCAGCTTGGCATCAGGAAGTTTTCGGATATGCATGGCGAGTTTTACTCACTTATGATGGCAGGTACGGTCATTGCGATATTCCCTTTGCTGCTGATCTTTATTTTTGGGCAAAAATATGTCATTGCAGGCGTAGCTTCAGGCAGTGTGAAAGGTTAATCCCCGTTTGAAATCCGCATCAGCGGTTTCGATACAGCATTACGTTTCTTTACAAATAAAGGGAGGGTATTACTATGAAACATTTTTGGGCAAAATCGATGGCAGGACTGCTAGTATCGACTTTGTTGCTTTCTGCTTGTTCCATCTCAGGGGGAAACAAAGCGAATGAAAAACCAGAAGGAACGAGTGAAGACGAAGTTGTAACCTTGAAGTTTAATACTTGGAACAGTCTCGATGCAGGGTTTGACGTTATGATCAAAGAATTTGAGAGCACTCATCCAAATATTAAAATTGATTTCGTCTCGCCGGGCGACAATAACTCGCTGGAGGCTATGAAAAGAGTTGATTTAGCCGCGGCCTCTAATGAAGATATGGATGTTATCATGGTGCCCGGAACGAATCAGCTCGTACCTAGAATTGCGCTTGATATGTTCGAGCCGCTTGATGACTACATGGCCAAGGAAGGCGTTGCTTATGAAGACGAATATAAAGTTGATTTGAAAGTAAACAACAAATACTACGGGCTTCCAGGAACGATGACGACGAATTTGGTTATTATAAATGAGGATCATTTGAAAGAAGCTGGTCTTGAAGTTCCTAAGGATTGGACTTGGGACGAGTACTTGGAATATGCGAAAGCGATGACGAAAACAGAAAACGGTAAAACGAGGTACGGGAACTATTTTCACACTTGGGCGAACTATGCGTCACTGGCGTTAAACGGTCAGATGGAAAATACAGGGCTTGTTATGGATGATCATAAAACAGCCAATATTCTAAATCCGGCACTGAAAAAATCACTCGAGCTTCGCTTGCAATCTCAAAAAGATAAATCGTCAACTCCTTATGCAGAAGTGATCAGCCAAAAGCTGAACTATCGTCCGCAATATTTGAATCAAGATGCAAGCATGCTCATTACGGGATCTTATATATTAGTTGACGTTGGCGGTACGGAAACCGTTCCCGCTAACTTTAAGACTGTGTTCGCTCCTTATCCTAAATTGAATAAAGAAGATCCGATGGTTGGACCGATAAGCGCAGATATTTTGACGATATACGGTAGATCGAAGCATAAGGAAGAAGCCTACACATTCGTCCGCTGGTTTACCACAGAGTGGTTAACGATGCAAGGGCAGTATTTGCCATCCTGGAAAGGTGCAGACCTTGAGAAGGTAGTAGATAAAATCATTTCCAATACCCAAACGCCTGAGCATGTGGATAAAGAATCTCTTCTGTATGTGCTGAACAATTCCATTACACCCAAAATAAATGTGCCGGTCTCTTATCAGCCTGAAGTTGAGAAAATCTTCATTGAAGAGTTCGACCGCCTGATGCTTGCTAATCAGGATTTGGATACAACGATGAAAAATATGAATGAGAAAATTCAGAAACTGATTGATGATAGACAATAATGATTGTTTTGTAGTGGGAGGTCATGGATCATGACAAAAGTTCATTCCGATCGCTTGAATGGATCAATCGATGTCGGTGAATCGTTCAGGACGCTGGAAAGCCAGTATTTTCAAGGACATGAAGTCACTTCGTTTGCTCCTCTCAAGCAGCAGGGCACGCTGAAATGGGTGCGCGCCAGCCGCAAGCCAAGAATGGCGTTTAATAAGATAGATTACTTTTTCGAGCCGACGGCGATGTGGGAGTTTCCTCCTGACTATGAGCAATCGCCGGAAATGCCCTTTAAGCTTACCTTTGTAGCGCGGGATACCGTGCGGATTCAAATTCAGACACGCCTTAGAACGGCCGCCGCTATTCCATCGGTTATGCTTGATGGAGAGATTGGCATAGATGAGTCTTGGCGTGAAGAAAAAATGGAGAAGGGTTATCGTTGGAGTAATGAATGCGGCTCTGTTGAACTGGAGCTTGCTCCATTCCGTTTGATCTTTAGAGACAGTAAAGGTAGAGTGCTGACTCAAACGTATCATCACGAAGATAAGCCGTCCTTAAACAATACGTACCCTATTCCGTTTTCCTATGCGCGTTCTATTTCCGATATGTCACATCGCTTGGCGGCCTCCTTTTCCTTGTCTCCTGGAGAGAAAATATTTGGCACAGGCGAGTCCTTCACGGCATTGAATAAGCGCGGGCAGCGTATGCGATTGTTTACCCGGGACCCATTGAGCGCGCAGTCGCCTGATATGTATAAACCGATTCCGTTTTTTATGAGCAATAAAGGTTATGGCATGTTTATTCACTCCAGTGCTCCGATGACGTTCGATATTGGTCAGGATTACGATGCCGCCAATACTCTTTATGTGGATGATGACAGTATTGATTTGTTTTTCTTTTTTGGAGAGCCTAAGCAGCTCCTGCTATCCTATACAGCGATAACAGGAAGAAGTCCGCTTCCTCCACTATGGTCTTTTGGGCTTTGGATGAGTCGGATTACGTATAACTCTGAAGCACAGGCTAGAGAGGTGGCTGCTAAGCTTAGAGAGTATGATATTCCCTGTGACGTCATTCATTTGGATACCGGTTGGTTTGAGCAAGATTGGCGTTGCGACTATCAGTTTTCATCCAGCCGCTTCGATGATCCGCAGCAAATGATTAACGATTTGCGCAAGGACGGTTTTCGGATCAGTTTATGGCAAATTCCTTATTTTACGCCGCATAACCTGTTTTTTGAGGAACTGATTGAGAAGGGCTTGGTCATTACAGATAATGAAGGCAATTTGCCGACAGGCGATGCTATTCTGGACTTTAGTAATCCAGAGGCGGTTGCATGGTATCAAGAGAAAATTGAAGGTTTGCTGGATATGGGCGTTGCCGCGATCAAAGCAGACTTCGGCGAAAGTGCGCCGATCTATGGACGTTATCATTCCGGCAGAAGCGGACGACTGGAGCATAATCTTTATCCGCTTCGCTATAACAAAACGGTTGCAGAAATAACGAAAAAGGTAACGGGCGATACGATTATTTTTGCCCGCAGTGCTTGGGCGGGAAGTCAGCGTTATCCGCTTCATTGGGGCGGCGATGCTGAGAACACGGACTCTGCTATGCATGCCAGCTTGCGTGCGGGTTTATCGATGGGGCTTAGCGGCTTCACTTATTGGAGTCATGATATTGGCGGATTTGTGAAGAAGAGCCCGGAGTCTCTATACCGTCGCTGGCTTCCATTCGGCATGCTCTCCTCACACAGCCGTGCGCACGGAGCTCCGCCCAAGGAGCCGTGGGCTTACAGTGAGCAGTTCTTGAAGGATTTTCGAGCTGCGGTACAAATGAAATACAGATTGATGCCCTATATTTATACGCAGTCTTATTTGTCATCCGAAGCAGGATTGCCGATGATGAGAGCGATGTTCATAGAATATCCGCAGGACCCGGCATGCTGGATGGTTGATGATCAGTATTTATTCGGCTCAGATCTGCTTGTAGCTCCTATGTTGGAGGAGACCTCTGAGCGCCACGTTTATTTGCCGAAGGGCAAGTGGATCGACTACCAAACAGGTGAAGTCTATGAAGGCGGTGGCTGGGTAACTATTACAGCAGGTGATATCCCGATTATCGTATTGGTGCGCAGCGGTGCAATCATTCCGCAGGTAGAGCCTGCTGCTTCTCTTGATTTTGTGAATTGGGAGGAAGTAGAGGCGGTGGCTTATAGCGCTGATGGAGCCACTTGTTCTGGCGTTTTTTATCATCCAATTACGAGGAAGTTAGTAGAGTTAGAGGATCGAAGGGTCAACTCTTAATACACAAACCAAGCGACTTCGGACATATGTCCGGAGTCGCTTTGCTCGATCTCTCCATAGAGGAGTTTAATTTGCTAAAAAGTTTCTCAGATATTCTTCTATTTTATGAATCGAAGTGACAGAGAACTTTTTATCTTTATAGTTTATTAAACCCTCGTCTATACACTGAGCTATTGAACGATTTAAACTTCTGATGGGAGTACAGACCTCGCTGGACAAGGTTTGCTTTGTTAGATGTTCTAAATCGTCGATTTTGTAATGATTACGTATACTTAATAAGATTCGATCTTTAACTGTTAACAGTGATAATTGCGCTACGGTATCTGAACTTAAAATTAATTTTGAGGCAAGTTGTTTTATAATGTAGAGATTAAAATTAAAGTCGATTTTCATCCATTCATAGACCTTTGTCTTATGGATAGCTATCGTTTCACAATTTTGTTGGGCAATAACACCAAGTGTTTTAATTTTTTTATTAAAAATTTCTATCTCCCCAAAACAACTATATGAATCATAGATATATAAGGAAACCATTGTTCCTGTATAGCCTTGTCTGTAAACTTCTGCAATACCTGTAGTTAGAATATAAAGATGATGGTTTTGCTCATGCGGGTGAATAATAAGACTGCCTTTTTCATGTCTTCTATAAATAAATTCTGTCTTAATATGTGCAGGTGCATTATTCACGATATCTTTTAAATTCATATTTTCCCTTCTTCTTTTGGTCATTTGACCTATTTTTCGTTATAAATCGAATTATATAATAAGGCCAACCAAGATGGGGGGGCTTATTATGAGAAAATTGATTATCGACACAGATACGGGAAGTGATGATGCAGTTGCGTTAATCATGGCTTTAAAATCATCGGAAGTGGATGTTTTGGCTATTACGACAGTTTGTGGCAATGTGCCGCTGGAACTGGCGACTAAAAATGCCTTAATGACGGTAGAAGTAACCCATGCGCAAATGCCGCCGGTCTATGTAGGGGCGGGCAAACCACTGATGAGGGATCTCGTCACAGCGGTTAATGTACATGGAGAAGATGGCATGGGAGATAGCAACTTAATTCATCCTATCCTTCATTCTGAGCCCGGACACGCCGTTGATATGATCTTAGACTTGGTAGAGAAAAACCCGGGAGAAGTGGAAATTATTACTATCGGACCTGTAACCAATATAGCATTTGCCATATTAAAAAAGCCAGAAACGATGAAAAAAGTTAAGCGTATTTATTCGATGGGGACTGCTGGATTTGGACCTGGAAACACGACCCCGGTTGCTGAATTTAATGTATATGTAGATGCAGAATCTTATAGCATTATGATGAAATCAGGAATTCCTATAACTATAATCGGTTTTGATGTTTGTTTAGGTGAAGCGGCCTGGAATAGAGAAGATATGGAACTAATATTAGAAAGCCAAAAGGAAGAAGCTGTATATGCTGTTCAATGTAACCGGTGCCTTTTAGAATACAATCTGCAAGCACGAGGGGAGCATTTTGTTGATTTACCTGATGCTGTCGCCATGGGTGTTGTGCTATGGGGTGATATCGTTCTTGAGGACAAATTATGTTATTGCTATGTCTGTACCACAGAAGAAGCAACATATGGTCAGGTTGTAATTAATGATGGCAGCAAATTAGCGATATCAGATGGATTTGGCAGCAATCTTCCTAATGCGGTGGTTTGTAAGCGAATAGATCATCAGTTGTACAAGCAACGTTTATCTAGTTTATTGATTCGTTAAGTTTCTGATAGATGCGATATTGAAAATTAATATGTATAAAAAAGGTGCATAAAATGATTGAAATAAAAAAATACCTTGATTTTATCAAAGAAGTTGAAGGTTTGAAGTCCGTCACAAGGACGGCTTGGACGCAGACAGGACGGCAAGAAAGCACGGCCGAGCATTCATGGAGATTAGCACTTTTTGTAGCCATTACAGCCATGCAAATCCCAGAAATAGATTATGAAAAGGTGCTATTTATGAGTTTAATCCATGATCTTGGCGAACTTTACACTGGAGATCAATCTGCAGTATTAATGTCAGATAAAGCAGAGAAGACCAAAGAAGAAAAAATTGCAATTGATAGATTGGCAGGTTTTCTACCCTCTGAAGTTGGCAAGCATTTCATAGCCGTGTGGGAGGAATACGAGGAAGGTATAACAAAGGAAGCCATTTTCGTAAAAGCCCTTGATAAAGCTGAAACTATTATACAGCATAACCAAGGGCATAATCCTCAAGACTTTAACTATGAATTCAATCTTACGTACGGTTTGAAATACTTTGAAGAGGGAGCTTTTTTAAAGGAATTAAGAGCAGAATTGAATAGAGAGACAGAGAGCAAAATAAATGATAAATAAGGACAACCCTCTCTAAAAACACGATTTGCTGGAATTTGGAAACTAAACTGTGACCTGCAAGCTGAAGACTTTGAAAAAAGTTGCTCATCTTGCAGGTCATTTATGTGTATCTTCCGGTACCTCTAATTGGAATTTCATGTGGTCGGACCCAGCTAAGGAGGTAAGGGAGTAAAGATAGATCTGCTCCTTGCCCGCATATCCTACACCTTCGGATTGGTAATCAGCGGCGTTTTGAAAAGCTTGCTCTAGCTGTGAGAATAAAGGAACAGAGTTACCATGGGCGAATCGCAAGAAAATGCAAGGAAATCCCTTAAGACAACATGTTAAAATTAAACGTAGCCGACGAAATGCCCATACTGTGATACTAATTTTTTATTATTTAGATGAAAATAGTATGATAAGAAAAGGGTAAAACCTGTCTTATAGGAAGGAAGTATTTCATTGAAGAACCTCTCTCCTCTGAATGAGCGTATGAAGAAATATGCTCATAGCAACACGGACATTTTATATGATGATTTGGGCACTACACGACACGGACTCCGTCTGGAACAAATCGAAGCCATGAGGAAAAAGTATGGGGACAACAGTGCTACTGCTGGAAAATCAGATACTGTCTGGTTTCGGCTGCGCCGGGCGTTTATCAATCCTTTTACTATTATCCTATTCGTGCTGGCCATGGTATCTTTTGCAACAGAGATGTGGCAGGCCAATGATTTCAATAGAAATACTACCTCGGTTGTCATTATCAGCGTAATGATTCTTGTTAGTGGTTCTGTACGTTTTCTTCTGGAGATTCGCTCCAAACATGCTTATGACCAGCTGGATCGCCTTATACATACCCATGTTAATGTGAAGAGAAATGGTGTTCTGATTAAAATACCTGCTGAAGATTTGGTGGTAGGGGATTACGTCTATTTGTTCGCTGGTGATCGCACACCTGCGGACATGCGTCTTACCAATACAGCCGATCTGTTTGTTTCGCAATCTGCGATCACGGGAGAAAGCGGAATTCTGGAAAAAAGCAGTAGACAGCATCACTATACGGAGCAAATGGCCTTTTCCCAATACGAGAATCTTGTCTTTATGGGAACGACGGTGATTAGCGGAAAAGGCGAAGGTATTGTATTGGCGGTTGGAAAAGATACTTTATATGGCAACTTTGTTCAGCCTAATGATCATGCATCCACAGGCTTTGAGAAAGGGGCAAACTCTATTGCGTGGGTGTTGTTCCGGTTCATGGCTGTACTTGTTCCGATTGTCTTTATTATTTCCGGCCTGACAAAAGGCAATTGGGTGGAATCTTTTCTATTTGCGCTATCTGTTGCGGTTGGACTTACCCCAGAGATGCTGCCTATGGTGATTACAACCTGCCTGGCAAAGGGCAGTATGTCTATGTCGAAGAAACAGACGATTATTAAAGACATCAACGCTATGCAAGGGTTCGGAAGCATGGACGTTCTATGCATGGACAAAACGGGGACATTAACTAATGTAAACATCGTATTAGAATACTATATGGATATTATTGGGAATGAAAACGATGAAGTGCTTCGTTGGGCCTATTTGAACAGCTTATATCACTCTGGTGTGAAAAATCCTATTGATAATTCAATTCTGGAGTGTCGAAACATGCCTCAAAAAAGGGATTATTATGAGGATTTGGCTGGACAGTATTCGAAAGCAGATGAAATCCCCTTTGATTATAGCCGTAAATTTGTGAGTACACTTCTTGCAGATGTTAACGGAGAGCATCAGCTCATTATGAAAGGGGATGTGGAGGCTGTCTTCTCCCGCTGTACTTTCGTCGAGTACCAAGGAACAATCCAGCCTATTTCAGACAATGGAAGAGGCAGTGTTGCCGCTGTAGTAGATGAAATGCTGGAAGATGGCATGAAGGTAATTGCTCTGGCTAGGAAGAACATGGGCAGCCAGAATACAGTATCCCTGACAGATGAGGCAGACATGATTTTGATGGGTTATCTGGCATTCTTTGATGCGCCCAAGAAATCGGCTGCCCAGTCCATTGCCAAACTCAAAAATTTACAGGTTAAAACGAAAATTCTGACGGGTGACCATCAGCAGATTGCTCTCTCCATCTGCAGCAGAATCGGCATCGCTTCCGAGAATATGTTAACCGGAGCCGATTTAGATCAGCTCTCCGATTTGGAACTGCAGCTATCCGTAGAAAAAACGGATGTATTTGCCGAATTAACCCCGAGTCAAAAGGTTCGCATTGTAACGGCATTGCGTGATAACGGGCATACCGTAGGCTTCCTCGGCGATGGCATGAATGATATACCTGCGATCTGTGAAGCGGATGTAGGCATATCTGTCGATACTGCCGTTGACGCTGCAAAAGACTTAGCCGATGTCATTTTACTGCAGAAAGATTTAAATGTGCTTGAAGAAGGGATTTTAGAGGGCAGAAAAACCTTTGCCAACATGTCCAAATATATCAAAATAACGGCAAGCTCTAACTTTGGCAATATTCTTGCCATTGTTTGTGCCAGTGCTTTTCTGCCTTTTTTACCGATGGCTGCTATACAGATTCTCCTTCTGAACCTCCTTTACGATATCCTCTGTATCGTACTGCCGTGGGATCATGTGGACAAAGAGGTCTTTTCCTCTCCAAGGGAATGGTCGGGTAAAGCGCTTGGACGCTTTATGCGTTTTTTTGGTCCCATCAGCTTAATCTTTGATGTGATCACCTTTCTTTTTTTATACTTTGTGCTTTGCCCATCGCTTACGGGAGGACTGGTCTATACGCAGTTAACCGACCCGGATATGCAGTCTCGATATATCGCGCTCTTTCAAACTGGATGGTTCCTGGAATCCATGTGGACACAGGTTCTGATCATACATATGCTGCGAACCAAAAAAATACCATTCCTGCAAAGCAAACCATCCACTCCAGTAATGCTGATAACCATCATAGGTATATTGGTATTTACGGGTCTTACCGTTACTCCTATGGTCAATGTATTAGGTTTAACGCCTCTCCCGATATGGTATTTTGGATTCCTGTTAATTATTGTTGCAAGTTATATGCTGTTAACAACTGCATTAAAACGCATCTATATTGCGAAATATGGTGAACTGATTTAGAAAGGAGGAATCACGTTGAAGAAAAATGCAAGCTTTATCATGATGGATTCCTCCCTTGCTAAATCCTTGTATGATACCGTGAAAGATCTGCAGACCAATTCAATCTACTTTGAAGGGCTGCTTCAGGGATTAGAAGATTTAATGAAAGGTGAAGTGGCTACTCTAATGCTGGGAATGACCCGCGATGGAGAAGATTTAATCCATATTGTAGATGATGGCATTTACGCGGGGGACCTGGAAATTCATCCAAAGAGCCGCAAGGTGCTGCATGGGGGGATAGAGGTCAATTTAACCCCTAAGGAGTTTGACATCCTCTATTTTCTGGCTAAAAATAAGGGAGAGGTGTTCACTAAGGAACAAATTTACCAAGCGGTTTGGGCTGAAAATTACCTTATGGCTGACAGTAATATCATGGCCTTCATTCGAAAGCTCCGCAAAAAGATCGAGCCGAATCCGGATGCGCCGGAATATATCCTTACAATCTGGGGAATCGGCTATAAGTTTGCGGATTGAACATATGAATACGGATTGATTTTGGCTGTAAATCGGCTGAAATCAATCCGTTTTTTCTTGTCATTTGGTCAGAAAATCGCAAGGATTTAGCCATATGAATGGCTTCTATTTGCAAATAAACTTATGAAGTGTAATTAAACGGCGAACAAAGGATTAGAAAAAGGGGGGGAAGAGTATGAACTTGTATTGTATTACTTTTGGATTGATCTTCTTGGTGTCAGGCATCGCTTTTTTCATGGGAGTGGGTCCGAATTGGATCAAAGAATGGCGCGAAATGTCCCAGAAAGAAAAAAGTAAAATCAGGATTCGTGAACTCAGCAAAAATATAGGATGTGTGTTTATGGCAGCCAGCGGTATTTTTCTGATATCGGGAGTTAACGCCGCGTTTATGGAGGCTGCATTTACATGGTGCATGGTTGCCTGGTTCATATTGACCGGTATAGATGTGGTCTATATTGCAAAATCCAACCGGTATAAATTTGAACAATAACTTAAAATAGGCCAAGAGCTTGACATAGATAATCTGTGAGTGAAAGGGGAGAGACAGATGGAGTCCGATACGTGTGGCAGGACAGAGCGGCAAGACATAAAGCCTCCCGGATGAGGAAGATATTGGTGAAGCTTCGAACAGTATAAAACCTGTTATTAGTTTTGCTTGATATTTTAAGAAATTGGCTCAGGCTGATGTCTTGCCTTCGATAGTACAAATACAATCAGGAGGTATAGACATGAACAAGAATTTAAAGAACAGGGCTATTGTAAGAAAAAATTCGGAGATCCAGGCACGCAGAGACAAAGCTAATGAGACGATTGCTTTTGCTGCTACGAATAAAATAAGCAAGGTTTTTATGAGATTTGATGCTTCGTTGGAAGGTCTTTCGGAAAAAGAAGTCGTGGCAAGCCGTAATACTTATGGCAACAATAAGGTGACTCATGAAAAGAAAAAGACAATGGCGCAAAGATTGGCCGGCGCATTCGTTAACCCCTTTACGGCAATCCTATTATTCTTGGCTATCGTATCTGCAATTACGGATATTATTCTTCCGTTTGTGCAGAACACACCGGAGGATATAAGCTGGACAACAGTCATTATTATTATCAGCATGGTTATTATTTCAGGCACTTTACGCTTTGTACAGGAATCACGCTCGGGGAATGCGGCTGAGAAATTACTTGGTATGATTACCACTACCTTTACCGTTGACCGTGAGGAAGGAAAAAGACAGGAAATTCCCCTTGCGGATGCAGTGGTTGGTGATATTATCCACCTTTCCGCTGGTGATTTGATTCCTGCGGATGCTAGGGTGATATATGCGAAGGATTTATTTATCAGCCAATCGGCCTTGACCGGGGAAAGTGAGCCGGTGGAGAAAGTTGGCGAAGCCTCTAGAATGCGAGCAGACTCTGTTACTGAGTATTCAAATATTTTATTTATGGGGAGCAATGTGATCAGCGGCAGCGCTACCGCAGTGATCATTTCTGTTGGTGATGACACCCTGTTTGGTTCCATGGCTTCATCGATAGCGGGCGAAGCTGTCGAGACCAGCTTTACCAAAGGTGTAAACGCAGTATCCTGGGTACTTATTCGCTTTATGTTTGTTATGGTTCCGATTGTATTTGTCATCAACGGGGTCACTAAGGGGGATTGGCTACAAGCGTTACTGTTTGGAATTTCCATTGCAGTAGGACTTACCCCAGAAATGCTGCCGATGATTGTGACTACCTGCCTTGCCAAAGGCGCAGTATTTATGTCAAAAAAGAAGACCATCGTAAAAAATCTGAATTCCATACAGAATTTTGGAGCTATTGATATCCTTTGTACGGACAAAACCGGAACACTGACACAGGACCGCGTGGTACTGGAATACCACATGGATGTTATGGGCAACCGTGATACGCGCGTGCTCCGGCATGCCTATTTGAACAGTTATTTTCAAACCGGATACAAAAATTTGATGGATCTGGCCATCATCCGTAAAACAGAAGAGGAGGAGGCCAACGATTCCAAACTTATAGATTTGTCTGAAGCCTACGCAAAAGTGGATGAAATTCCTTTTGATTTCACGCGTCGCCGTCTCTCTACAGTAGTCAGTGACAAAAATGGCAAGACGCAAATGGTTACCAAAGGTGCAGTAGAAGAAATGCTATCCATCTGTACTTTCGCAGAATACCAGGGTAAAGTCGAGCCGCTTACAGAAACATTAAAGGAAAATATCCTTCGGACCGTGGATCTTCTTAACGAAGACGGAATGCGCGTTATTGCCGTAGCCCAAAAGACGAATCCTTCTCCGGTTGGTAAATTTGGTGTTAAGGATGAGACCGACATGGTGTTAATCGGATACCTGGCGTTTCTTGATCCTCCCAAAGAATCCGTTCATGCAGCGATCCAAGCTCTTAAGGAATATGGTGTAAGTACCAAAATCCTGACCGGAGATAATGATAAAGTAACTCGTTTTATATGCAAACAGGTCGGTTTAAAGGTTAATAACTTGCTGCTTGGCTCTGATATTGACAAAATGGATGATATTCAGCTGGCAGCGGCGGCAGAGCAAACAGATGTTTTCGCGAAGCTTTCCCCGGATCAGAAGGCACGAATCGTAACGATCCTTCGCGATAACGGCCACATTGTTGGTTTCCTGGGAGACGGTATCAACGATGCGGCAGCTATGAAGTCTGCTGATATCGGTATTTCTGTGGATACCGCGGTAGATATTGCAAAGGAATCCGCAGATATCATCCTTCTGGAGAAGGACCTCATGATATTGGAGGAAGGCATTATAGAGGGCCGCAAGACCTACGCTAATATGAACAAGTACATCAAAATGACAGCTTCCTCAAACTTCGGAAATATGTTCTCTGTACTTGCGGCTTCTGCCTTGCTTCCGTTTCTGCCTATGCTTAGCGTACAATTAATCTTTCTCAATCTGATTTATGATCTGTCCTGCACAGCTATTCCTTGGGATAACGTAGATGAGGATTTCTTGAAGAAACCGCGCACTTGGGATTCGTCTTCTGTTGGAAGTTTTATGGTGTGGCTTGGTCCTACAAGTTCTATATTTGACTGGACCACTTATGCGTTTATGTACTTTATTTTCTGTCCGCTGTTTGTATCCAATGGCATTTTGTACAATGACCTGGCAAACCACTTTAGCGGTACAGAGTTAATACAGATGCAGGCTAATTATATTGCGCTGTTCCAGGCAGGATGGTTTGTAGAATCCATGTGGAGCCAAACCCTGGTAATCCATATGATCCGTACACCGAAGCTTCCGTTCATTCAGAGCCGCGCTTCCGCTACACTTACGCTGCTCACCTTTGCGGGGATTGCAGTCGTAACAGCAATTCCGTTCACCGGATTTGGAGACACGCTTGGATTTCTCCCGCTTCCAGGTGCCTACTTCGCCTATCTAATTCCGTGCATCTTATTGTATATGGCTTTGGCTACAAGCTTGAAAAAGGCGTATGTACGGCATTATGGCGATCTCCTCTAAAATGAATGGAAAGGAGCTTTTAGGATGAACTTTAAAGAACTTTGGATGGATCTTTTTGGGGTAACAGAATGGTTTGGAATTGATATAGGCTTTTGGATTTCTATGATTGCCTGCGTGATCACCGTGGTCATAATGAATGCTGTATTTTGGGGAATGACTCCTATCAAGAAAAGTAATTAAGCAGGCAATAATAAGATAGACAGACTACAGGAGAAGGACAGTATAGATTGATCTATATCCGAGTCTCTTAAAGGGCTTTCACTTTAAAAAGTGGAAGCCCTTTTTGGCGAATTCCTTCCTCAGAAAGGAGGGTGGTGCTGCTTTGCGCAGAATGAAGAGAAAACAGGATAATAATTAAAAAGGATTAAGTGATGTTCCTATATGGGATAGATGCAGCTTGCCGCGCCATAATGTAAGCGCTATACTCTTTTTGATCTACTATTAGGAGAGGATGATGATTATGACCAACCCTTCGTCTGATGTCGCAAATGGAACGGGAGGTCCAATAGCACCGCGGGATCCGGTAGCCAAGCGCAGTGAGCTATACATATTGCACGAATCTATGATTGAAGCAACGCCTCGTCCGGATGGGACGTTCTCTCAAGAGATTTACCTGGACGGCAATCGTCTTGTTGATAAAGCGCGTATTGCGGGCAATGTATCAGATGAAGCCATTCTTGAACTTCTGAAGAGCTCTAGCGGGTTTCGAAGGCTGGTCCACAGTATTGGAATCTCCGTTCAAGCGCATGAAGAAGAGGATACCCAAGTTAATTTTACGCTTGAGCATCGTGGGATGAATCACTCAGGATCCCGAATGAGCATCTCATGCTCTGCTGATGGCTCAGAAACGCTCCTAATCTTGGGTGATTACGAAGCATCTCCGGATGATGATGTTCTCGCCAAATTCGCATTTGAATTCGATCGAGTGGGCGCTCTGGCGACGACTACCGTTGTTTTCTATCTGAATGATGGTTACCAGGTTCCAGAACTTGTGAATGATTCACCGGTCGAGTTCGAGTCGCAGGCCTATCGGGAGATGATTAAGAAATCTCTTATGTCTCCAGGCAATAACAGGAGATTGAAGGCAGCCATCGAGAAGGCAAAAAGAGGCGAGCCCGTCACGATCGCTTACATCGGCGGCTCGATCACTCAGGGGGCAGGGGCAGTTCCGATTCATAGCCATTGTTACGCTTATCGTTCTTATGATCTCTTTAAACAGATGTTCGCTCCACAGGATGGCAGCTCGATCCGACTGATCAAGGCCGGGCTGGGAGGCACGCCATCGGAGCTGGGCGTCGTTCGCTATGATCGAGATGTACTGAAGGAAGGGACCGCCCAGCCGGATATTGCCATTGTGGAGTTTGCAGTTAACGATGCGAACGACGAGACGGAAGGAAATTGTTACGAGAGTCTGGTACTCAAGGCGCTTAACTCTAATAACAAGCCTGCGGTAATTTTACTGTTCAGCGTGTTCATGAATGACTGGAATCTTCAGGATCGTCTTGCTCCTGTCGGATGGCATTATGATCTTCCTATGGTCAGTGTGAAGGATGCCGTAGTGGAGCAGTTTCGCTGGACTGCAGATCAGGGCAAGGTCATCTCTAAAAAGCAATTTTTCTACGATATTTATCATCCTACTAATGCGGGACATAGGGTTATGGCCGATTGCTTAGCCTGGCTCTTCACTGTAACCGATCAGGCCATCTCTGATGAAGAGGATATCTCGACGGACAAGTCGCCGATCATCGGGAATGATTATGTGGGGATTCAACTGCTGGATCGCCTAAATGGAGAGGGCATCGCTCAGATTGATACGGGGGGATTCCGGGAGAAAGATACCGATCTGCACACAGCAAATATGGACGATCATACTTACGGAACGCCACAATTCCCTAATAACTGGATGCACACCACCGAATCAGGAACTGACCGCTTCAAGATGACACTTCGGAGTAAGCGGCTTATTCTGGTGTTCAAAGACTCCGGAGATCCTAGCTTCGGCACCGCAAATATATGGGTAGACGGGAAGCTGGTGAGGCAGGGGGATCCGCGTATCGCGAATTGGACGCACTGCAATGCTGTGATCCTGTACGACGAGCCGCACTTGATTGAGCATACGGTGGAAATCAAAATGGCAGCAGGGCATGAGGATAAGCGCTTCACGATTTTAGGGTTCGGTTATGTGCTGTAATTTATGATTGACTCACCTAGAAATCCATGTTATATTTTACTTCCCTGTTGCAAAATATGGCTTCAGTGAAAATGCGGTCGTGGCGGAATTGGCAGACGCGCACGGTTCAGGTCCGTGTGGGCTAACCCCCGTGGAGGTTCGAGTCCTCTCGACCGCATCAAGAAGAAGGTTTCTGATTTGCTTATCTAAGCAGATTGGAAACCTTCTTTGTTATTCAAAATTTTAAGTTGGTGCTCCTGAGTCAGTAAACCGACTTGGCTTTTTAAGCAAATTTCTATTAATTATCCCGAGTTTAAGGAACATCATTTAACTTCTAGATGTGGGAGATCGCCTGGGCACGGCTTTTAACACGGATTCTGGTCGAAAGTGGGTCCTCCTGGGCTATTCTTAATCAGCTCTTTCGCTTGTTGCTTGCCCGCCTCCAGGAGGCTGTCGCTAAGTTGGGAATTACTAACCGATCGCGCGAGCATAAGCGTGCCGACCATGAGGCTAAGCAAAGCGCTGCCAGAAGAATGATCGATTCCCCCTAGATCAGAGACAAAGTCGATCATTCGTTGCAACTCGAGATTGAAGACTTGACGCACCTCTTCCGATAATCGGGATATTTCACCGGAAAGAGCGGGGAGAATGCAGCCCATCTCCGCATGATCACGATGATACGGGCTTAAATAAAAATGGATAACCGCATGAATCTTGGATTCTTCCACTGCCTGGTCTGCCGCTTTCTGCAAAAGCGCGATTGTATCCTTTATGGCATAACGGCAAGTCTCCGACACCAGTTGGTCCTTATTGTCAAAGTGTGAATAGAACCCCCCGTGCGTCAACCCGGCACCTTTCATAATGAACGGGACGCTTGTATCGTGTATTCCGTTCGAACGAAACGCTTTGGCGGCACTTCCGATGATACGGCCCCGAACTTTGATCTTATGTCCTTCAGGATATGGCATCGTCATCGCCTCCTTACGCATAAACTATCTTCAGCCATTATAATCATCATAATAAAACGCGTCAATTTCGCAGGGTATTGACTGGATCTAAATATGATGACTATAATATATTACGATCATCATATTTAAGGGTGGGAGGTATTGTTGGAAATGAGCCAACATAAACAAGTAGATACATTAGTCATTGGTTCAGGGCCAGGAGGTTATACTGCGGCGGTGCGATCGGCGCAGCTTGGAATGAAGACCATTGTTATTGAACGCGGTCAAATTGGCGGCGTGTGCACAAATGTGGGCTGCATTCCTTCCAAAGCGCTGATTGCGGAATCACACCGATATAATTTATACAGACAATGGAGCCGTTCGGGTGCTTCAGATTTCTTTGCTGAGGCTCAGGCTTTCAAGCAATCGGTCGTTAACAAACAGTCCGGTGGTGTTCAATACCTGTTGCAAACTGCCGGAGTAACGGTTCTCGAAGGGGAGGCCAACTTGATTGACAAACATACTGCCATGATTAAACAATCGGAATCGGAGCAATTGATATCTTTTAAATACGCTATATTGGCGACGGGTTCTCGTCCAATTGAGTTGCGGGCGTTGCCGCTGGGTGGACGTATTTTGTCTTCAACGGAAGCTCTGGCATTATCTCATATTCCAGCCAGTTTGGTAGTGATAGGTGGCGGATATATTGGCGTTGAGTTGGGACAGATGTACGCCAAATTCGGCAGCAAAGTTACCATTTTGGAAGGAGGACGGCAAGTGCTTCCCGGGTTCGAGGCAGACCTTGTCGCTCCTGTTATCAAGCAGATGAACATCGACGGGATGACTGTGGTAACCGAAGCGACTGCGGTCAAAGCGGAGCAAGATGCGGATGGGCTAACCCTTCATTATATAAAAAATGAAGAACAGCATTTTGTTAGAGCGGAGTATGCGTTAGTGACCGTCGGAAGGAGACCAAACACAGACGGTAGTCTGGGGCTTGAACGAATCGGCTTGCCGACAACGAGCAAAGGGCTGATTGAGACGGACGAACAATGCAGAACGGTGATTCCGAATATTTTTGCTATCGGAGACATTACAGACGGTCCGGCGCTTGCCCATAAAGCCTCTTATGAAGCCAAGGTTGCAGCCGAGGTGATTGCGGGCCAACCTTCCGTCGTCGATTACAAAGCAATTCCGCTTGTCGTTTTTTCCGAGCCGGAGCTGGCCAGCGTCGGCTTAAGCGAGACAGAGTGTACGGCAAGAGCGATTCCGGTTGTCATTGGGAAGTCTTCATTCGGGATTAATGGTAGAGCGCTGGCACTAAAAGCTACGGAAGGATTTGTAAAAGTGATAGCCAATTCGGAATCCGGGATGGTTATAGGCGCGCAAATTGTGGGTGCAGAGGCGTCAACCCTCATTTCTGAGCTTACTTTGGCAATTGAGATGGGAGCAACCGTCGAGGATTTAGCGATGACCATCCATCCCCATCCTACCTTGGGGGAAGTTATTATGGAGGCTGCTGGCAACGCCGTAAGGAAAATATCGAAAAATAAAAACAATAAACAGGTTGTTTAGAAGCATGCTGAGAGTCCGGAGACCATTGCATGTCAATGCGGCTGTGGCGATTCCGTCAAACAAGAAGATACTCTCCTCTTTAGTGCAAGTATAGATAGTTAGAATTTTTTGGTTGACTCACTTATGAACCAAAGTTGGTCAAGCGATTACGGCGTCCGGGTTAACTGTTATAGGCGGTTTTAGTACCTTGATTTTTGTAAGTTTCCCTATCCTGCGTGATTTCGGAATAACGACTGTAATTGACACATTATATTCGTTGATTTCTGCATTAACTATTTTACCCGTCTTGATTGTGCTTTTCCGTAAAAGGAAGAAAAGACTGGGGAAAAACAATTATAAGCAAAAGCTTCATCAATGACAGGTTTCTGCTCTGCCTTTTCTGGCAGAGCCTTTTTTATTTCAACAGAAGTGAAACTTAATGAAGGATAAAAGTGTTTAATATATAAAGGAGGGAGAATCGTGCGGATTAGACTCGTTTATCATATACTCATACTTTCTTGCGTCACTTTTGGTTTCACCGTACTTTCTGCATGTACAACCGAAAAGTCTGAAACGTTCCAGTCAGCGCAAGTACAAGGAAAGGAAGGAAGCGAAGAAATGCTAGGCCATACGTCCATTGAAAAAATCCAATTCACTACAACGATTTATTCAATGGATTTGAGCAGCTATGCAGGTAAGAACGTTAATAAGATACCATTTTATTCGGCCGGAAAGATCGAATACCTTACTGAAGACACAGTAAAGTCCTTCAATGAGGGTCATCACCCTTGGTTAGGGCATGCAGAAACCTTCATTAGCATTAAGGCGGCAAATCTTGTTCCCGATGAATATAAAGAGGGGGATGGGATTAAGAGAGAGTATATCAAGATCAAGGCCCTTTCCGATATTGCGGCAATAGCTACGATTAAGCTGGGAAGTAGTAAGTATTATGAAATAACCATGGAGTCATCCGAGAACACCGGAGGTATTTTCTATATCACAAATATTGTTCTAAATACCATCGATGAACAGCCTGCGGTTATTTCACAATTAGAATTTGAAATCTCCGGTAAGATAGATGGATTGGAGCAAGATTATTTCTTTTATCTGATTGAGGATGGACATGGTTTTTTGGCTGACGGAAAAATAGTCCTTCAAAAGAATAAAGAATTTAAGACGAAAATATCAATAAAACCTCCAACAAATGATTTTGGACAAATTTCGTTTTATAGTGATGTGAACCAAAATGGGGAATTCGATATTGAAATGGATACGCAGCAAAAAATAAATTCATATGATCTTGTGTACGATAAGCCCCTTGTCGTATCCAATTGAAGAAGTAAGGAGAAGCATAAAGATACCGGGATTCCGGGAGACAGATGAAAAAATTAGCATATAGTTTACAAAAGTTCATTAAAATTTACCTGTCAAAAACTAATATCGTTCAAAAAATGCTTCCAGTTGCTTTATAAAGCTTGGAGGTATTTTTTTGTGTACTTATTATTAACAGGCCTCTTCCCTTAAACGAAACTAACTTTGCCTAATTTACGAAAACGACAAGTTCATTTAATTTTCGACAAATATTTTATCTCTATCATGATGGTGAAGGGAAAATATCATTTGAGCAAGAACGAAGGAAATCCTACAAAGGGGAGAAGTGGATGAGGTTATGATTCGGTACTTATGGTTTGACCTGGGCTACACCTTAGTTGCAACTAACCGGGAAGAGGTCTATCAGAAGACGCTGGAGCGATTTGCGGTGACGAAAACGATCGATGAAATTACTATGGCCTACCATCAGGCAGACAAACTGTTCATGCGAGAGTATCCAGGAGTTTTGGGTAAGGACAGCAAGACGTTTTTGCCGTGGTATGTAGGCACATTGAATTATTTCCTGGGGCTGTCGCTGCCGATTGAGGACTTGATTCGGATTCATTTGGAACTGGCGAAAGAGCAGCCGATACAGTGGAAAGCATTTGAATTTACTAAACCGACCCTTCATTGTTTGAAAGAAGCGGGATATCAGCTCGGCTTGATCTCCAATTGGGATCAGAGCGCTCGTGAGGTGTTATCACACAATCAATTAGAAGAGTTGTTCGATGAAATCATCATCTCTTCGGAGGTAGGGGTAGAGAAGCCGGATCCGGCGATATTTGAACTGGCTTTGGCTCGAGTCCAGGTGACGGCAGAACAATCCTTATATGTAGGAGACAATTACTATGATGACGTCAGAGGTTGTCAGCAGGTTGGCATTCATTGTCTACTAATCAATCCGTATAACAACCAAGGCATTGAAGAGTTGGATTATACACATATCATCCCAAGTATCCAAGGTGTGGTTGATTATCTGGGACTTAAATCTATTCCGCAAGAGATTAAATAGTCTGGAGCAAGGATCATGACAACGATTAAGGACAAAATTCAGGAGCAATTCGAGACTTTGAGCTCGGGGCAAAAAAGAGCAGCCCATTACATTCAGCAGCATATGCAGGAGGTTGCGCTGCAACCTGCCCATAAGACTGCTACCAAAGCCAGCGTTAGCGAAGCAACGGTTCACCGGCTGGCCCAGGCACTATCCTATCCGAGCTTCTCGGCGATGCATCAGGATATCCAGCGATATATTTTGCGCGACCAGCGCGCTGTCAAAAATCTTGAGCATTTGACTAGCCGGCAGGAAGAATCATGGCTGGAGAAGCACTTTACACAAGAAATGGATAATATTCGGGAGACGATGCTGCAAACGGACAAGATGCAGATTCAAGAGACGGTAAGGGAGCTTCTAAAGGCGGATCGGATTTGGGTAGCAGGCTGGCGAATGGGATTATCGGTCACCTCTTTTCTCAGCTTTGTCCTTAAGTATATGCTGGGCAATTGCGAGCTAATTCCGCAGGGCAGTGTAGCGGAGTATTCAGCCTATATTCGGCCTAATGATGTCTTGTTCGTCTGCGGATTTCCAAGATACTGCTCCAGAACGCTAAAGGTATCGAAGCTGGCCAAGGAGCAAGGAGCCACGGTAATTGCATTGACGGACTCCAATCTATCGCCTTTCGCCAAGCTGGCCGATCTGACTTTATTGGCGCAGAGCAAATCGAAGGGATTTCTTGACTCGTATACGGCTTCTTTATCCGTAGTGAATGCAATCATTAATGAAATCTCTTATTTGGAGAAGGAACGGGTCAAGGTCAATATTGAGCGAATGGAGCTTATGTTTGAACAGTTCCAGGATAGTTTTGAGTGGATGAGCAGAACGAAGTGACGTGTTGGAAAGGAAATAGCAATGGATCTTACGGTTATAGGGTACTGGGGAGCATATCCCGACAAAAATGAAGCAACCTCAGGTTATTTGCTTGAGCATAAGGGCAGCAAAATTTTATTGGACTGCGGCAGCGGGGTTCTGTCCAAGCTGCAAAATTACACGACGCTGGAGGAACTGGATGCCGTCGTTATAACTCATCTGCATGCGGATCATATGGCGGATGTGTACAGTCTGGAGTTCGCTACACTTATTTCCATGCAATTAGGTAGGCGCCTTAAACCGCTGGAGGTGTACGTTTATTACAAGGATTCCGCTAGGCTCGATTTTTGTTATCCGCAATATGTAAATGTACACCAGATTACTCCGCAAAGTGTAGTGACGGTTGGCGAACTAACTTTGGAATTCTCGGAGAATATTCATGAGGTTCCTTGTTGCGCAGTCAAAGTGATCTCAGGAGAAGGAAAGAGCCTCGTCTACTCTGGTGATACGGGTTACTGCCAGGAAATCATTGATTTCTCATGGGGGGTTGATGTGCTGGTGCTGGAGAGCAGCTTCTACAACTGGCAGAAGGGATTGAATCATGGCCACCTGACAGCGGGAGAGGCAGGTCAAATCGCTGCCATAGCTCAGCCAGGAAGGTTAATCCTGACGCATCTTCCCCATTACGATGATCATCAACAATTGGTGTTAGAAGCTTCCGTTCATTATAACGGTGAAATTCAATTAGCTTATTGCGGTATGAAACTGACGATTTAATTCAGGAAGGGGAAAATCAACGTGGCAATTTTGAAGAAAAAGCTGGCTCTTGGTATTTCTACTCTCTCTCTATTGGCGGTTATCATCACAGGCTGTGGCAGTAATAGTACGGCAAGTAACTCAGTAGGCAATTCAGCAAACACAACAGCATCTAACGAATCCAACCCATCTGAAACTGTGCAGAATTCAGGTGAAAAGGTCATGGCGGGTGGGACCGTCCGAGTAGCAATGTCCACGGAGCCGGATAATCTGGATCCTTATTTGTCGGCGGCAACGGATACCAACTCCATGATGGATAATGTGTTCGACGGATTATTTGAAGCGGGAGAGGACAGCGACTTGGTCCCGGCTATTGCTTCTTCCTACCAAGTGTCGGAGGATGGATTGACGTATACTTTCATTTTGAAACAAGGCATTAAATTTCACAACGGCGCTGATCTGACGTCAAAGGATGTGTATTATTCCTATGCCAAGTTGTCCGGGCTTAATGGACAAGAGCCGTTATCATCCAAGTTCTCGGGTATCGAAAGCATAGATACGCCGGACGATTATTCAGTTGTCATTAAATTGAAGGAGAAAAATGCCGCCTTCCTCGCTGCCAACATTATCGCTATTGTACCTAAGGATTATGAGCAGCAAAGCGAGAAACCGATTGGCGCAGGGCCTTACAAGTTTGTTGAATACAAACCGGGTCAGGAACTGGTTCTGGAGAAAAACGAAAATTTCTACAACAAGGACCATACCCCTGTAATAGATAAAGTCGAGTTCAAAATTATGCCGGACGCCAACGCGGCTGTATTAGCCCTGCAATCGGGGGATATTGATATGATCCCAGGCATCAGCAGTCAAGGCGTACTTCAATTGGGTGATGGCTACACCGTGATCTCCGGTCCGCAAAATATGGTTCAACTGATGGCTTTAAACAACTCTGTGAAGCCGTTAAACGATGTAAAGGTTCGTCAGGCCATCAACTATGCGATCGACAAGGATGCAATTATTCAGACCGTTGCGGAAGGGAATGGCACGAAATTAGGTTCCAATATGAGCCCTGCCATGAAGATGTACTACCAGGAAGGTCTGGAAGATTACTATAAGACTAACGTTGATAAAGCCAAAGAACTGTTGAACGAGGCCGGTTATCCTAATGGATTTGATCTAGCAATCACAGTTCCATCCAACTATCAATTCCACGTAGATACTGCTCAGGTGATCGCAGATCAACTCAAGAAAGCTGGCATCAATGCAACAATCAAGCAAATTGAGTGGAGCAGCTGGCTGGAGGATGTCTATAATAACGCCAAATATGAAGCAACTATTGTTGGACTAACCGGCAAGCTGGATCCGCAAGAGGTATTGGGAAGATACGAAACTACTTACGCTAAAAACTTCTTCAAATTCAGCAATGCTGATTTCGATAAGTTAATCAGTGAAGGCAAGATAGAAATCAATGAAGCAAAGCGGGCCGATTTATATAAGCAGGCACAAACCCTGTTAACAGAACAGGCAGCGGCCGTCTTTATTATGGACCCTAACCGGACCGTTGCGATGAAGGGGAATTTGAAGGGCTTCAAAATGTACCCGGTGCAAAAATACGATTTTGCTGAGATGTACTACACAGAACAGTAAAGTAGGGGAATATCTTGAGATTTTATATTCGCAAGCTGATCACCTTTATATCTACCCTGGTTCTTGTGTCCGTCATTACGTTTCTGGTATTTCAGGTTCTTCCCGGAGACCCGGCGCAAATTATTCTCGGTGTGGATGCAGACCCGCAGCAAATTGCCGCTTTGCACGAAGCAATGGGGCTTGACCGATCGGCCGGAGAACGTTATTTGATGTGGATCAAGGATACCTTATCCGGCGATTTCGGCACCTCGGTGCGATATAACAGACCGGTAGCCGACCTGTTATTGGAGCGTCTACCGGTTACCTTATCCTTGGCTTTATTCTCCCTGGGGCTGACCCTGATCATAGGGCTCCCCCTGGGGATTTATATTGCCAGAAGAGACGGCAAGTTATCGTCCTTGCTCCTGTCGTTATTTACGCAGTTAGGCGTATCGGTGCCTTCATTTTGGCTGGCTTTTATTTTAATCTTATTATTCTCAGTCACGTTCAAATTGTTCCCGACCTATGGATATACTTCATGGAGCACAAATCCGTTTGGTGCTATCAGGTCGTTGTTCCTGCCCTCTCTGGCCCTCGCTATTCCCGGGTTCGCGGTGGTGATCCGTTATTTAAGAAATACGCTGCTGGATCAATCGCGCATGGATTATGTACGGACGGCTAGAAGCAAAGGTCTGCATGAGAAGGGAATCATGTACCACCATATACTGCGCAACGGAATGATTCCGGTCATTACCATTGTCGGGTTATTAATTGCCGATACGCTCGGAGGCAGTATTGTGGTTGAGAATGTATTTGCGCTCCCGGGTATTGGAAATTTGCTGGTCAGCTCCATCGGGGCGCGAGATCTGCCGCTGGTACAAACGATGGTGCTGTATATTGCCGTGATTGTCGTCAGTATTAATTTTATCGTCGACATGCTCTATAAAGTCATCGATCCCCGGATCCGGTTGAAAAGGTGAAAGCTATGAATTGGAAGCAGTTAACTAAAAGCAAGCCGCTCCTTATCGGCAGTTCGCTCATTGCCCTGTTATTGCTGATGATGTTGATCAGTTTGTTCTACACTCCCTATGGCCCTAACGATATGAATTCCGGCATGCGGTTATCCCATCCCCAGTTGTCCCACTTATTTGGGACAGATAATTTCGGGCGGGATATCTTCAGTCGGATTATGAAGGGCTCACAGACCGCTTTTCTTATAGGGTTAAGTTCTGTGCTGATCGGATTATCCTTGGGGGTACTTATTGGTGCTATCTCCGGCTATTTCGGAGGCTGGCTGGACGAAGTGATTATGCGTTTGATGGATGCGATGCTGGCTTTTCCGGGCATTTTGCTGGCCATCATGCTTGTTTCGGTATTTGGTCCGGGACTGAACAATACGATTATGGCCTTAGGCATTATGAGTATTCCCTCCTTCTCACGGATTGCCCGCAGCGGTTTTATGCAGTATAAGGAGTTTGATTTCGTTAAGGCGACAATAGCCAAAGGGGCAGGGCCGCTGCGAGTCATCTGGTATCATATTTTGCCTAATATTGCTTCGTCCCTTATTGTTGCCACCTCATTGAGATTCTCAGGCTCCATTCTGGCCGAGGCCGGGTTGAGCTATTTGGGACTAGGCGTACAGCCACCTGACCCAAGCTGGGGCAGAATGCTGAATGAAGCGCAGCCTTTTATGATCAATGCTCCCTGGTATGTTCTTATTACAGGTGTGATCATTACGATCATGGTTCTGGGTTTCAATTTATTGGGAGATGGGCTTCGTGATCTTTATGACAGGAAGAGCTAGGGGGTGGACATCATGAATCCGGTTTTATTGGCCTTGGAGAATGTGGAGGTTGCCTTTTCCGTTAACGGGAAGAGCAATCCAGCTTTGCAGGATATCTCCTTTCAGGTAGGAGAGAAGGAAGTAGTAGGCATTGTAGGTGAATCTGGCTGTGGCAAGAGCCTGACTTCATTATCCGTGATGGGCTTGCTGCCGGGTACGGCAAAGACGACAAAAGGCCAAATTGTTATGGATGGGCTGGAGGTAAGTGGCTTAACCCCGGAGGCCTGGTGCGAAATCAGGGGGAAACAGGTCTCTATGATCTTTCAAGACCCCATGACCGCATTAAATCCTCTAGTACCGATCGGCAAGCAAATTGCTGAGACGCTATTCATACATTCCGCTGTTACAAAGAAGGAGGCCAAAGAACAGGCACTCGAAATGATGACCAAGGTTGGTCTATCCAGAGTTGAGCAGTTGTATAGTGACTACCCTCATCAGCTCTCCGGCGGGATGCGGCAGAGAGTGATGATTGCCATGGCGTTGATTTGCAATCCACGGCTGTTGATCGCTGATGAGCCCACGACGGCACTGGATGTTACGATACAGGCTCAGATTCTCCAGCTACTACGTGATATTAATGAAACGATGGGTACAGCGATTATCTTTATCTCTCATGATTTGGGGGTTATTCGCGAGGTATGCGATCGGGTTCTGGTCATGTACGCCGGGTATATCGTTGAGGACGCACCGGTACAACGTATATTAGAGGAACCGAAGCACCCGTATACCCGCGGCTTACTGCAATGTATTCCTGATATCGGCAAGCGAGGACAGCCTCTGTACACGATACCTGGCAGAGTTCCGCCGATTACGGAACGGCCTGGCGGTTGTCCTTTTGCCGGGCGTTGTGCGCAGGCGCTGCCGGAATGTAGGGAGCGTGTGCCGCAACTAGAGCAAGTAGCCGAGCAGCATCAAGTTCGTTGCCATCTTTATTCTGGGGTAGGTGAAGCCGTATGACACAGCCTCTACTCCGGGTTGAGGATTTATCGAAGCACTATGAGGTAGCGAGACAGGGACTGTTAGAAGAGAAGAAGTACGTAAGGGCGGTAAATGGTGTTTCTTTTGACATCAGCGAAGGTGAAACGTTTGGACTAGTTGGGGAGAGCGGTTGCGGTAAATCAACGACAGGGCAAATGCTCGTTCATTTAGTGCAGCACACGGGTGGGCAGATCCATTTTGCTGGCAGAGATATTACCAATCTGTCCAAGCATGAGATGAAGGCGCTGCGCAAGGAGCTGCAAATCGTCTTCCAAGACCCCTATTCTTCGCTTAATCCGAAGAAAAAAATCGGCTGGCTGCTGGAAGAGCCGCTGATCATCCATCAAATCGGCAGCAAGGCTGAACGGCAAAAAATCATAAGCGAAGTGCTGGAACAGGTTGGATTGGATCAAAGCCACCTTCAGCGCTATCCTCATGAGCTTAGCGGCGGCCAAAAACAACGGGTCGGGATTGCTTCGGCTCTAGTTCTGAACCCTAAATTTATCGTTATCGATGAGGCGGTTTCGGCGCTCGATGTTTCCGTTCAGTCGCAAATCCTGAATCTGCTGAAGGAGCTGCAGCGGGTGCGCGGCCTGACTTATCTGTTCATCTCACATGACCTGAATGTTGTTCAGTACATGAGTGATCGAGTAGGTGTGATGTATTTGGGAAAAATGGTGGAGATTTTCGATGTGGAAGCAGGCGGCGGGCCGCTGCATCCTTATACACGTGCGTTATTTTCGTCGATCCCTCAAGTAGGAAGTCGCCAGAAGGAACGTATCGTATTGTCCGGAGATGTTCCTAATCCCATTTCTCCGCCGCCCGGTTGTGCTTTCCATCCCAGATGTCCTTTGGCTGTAGAGCAGTGCCGTCACTCAACCCCTGTACTACGCAGTCAGGAAGCCGGTCATTACGTTAGTTGTCATTTATATGAGGAGGAAGCAGTTCATGAGAATAGGAGTCATATCGGATCTGCATGTTGATCTAAACGAAGTATCCGGGCAGCCGCTGATTGAGGATATATTGCTTGAGGTCGTTGCTGCTAGTGATTTGCAGCATCTGATCATTGCCGGGGATATTTCCAATGATGTGAATCGAAGCTTGGCTGTACTGAGGAGACTAAAGGCTGAATCAGGCATTCCGGTACTATTCGTGCCAGGTAACCATGATTATTGGAGCAAGGATAACGGCATAATCGATACCTGGGAGATTTACAGACAATATCAGTCTTATGAAGGCTGTTTGAGTCAAAATCCAATTCAGCTTGATGATAATTGGGTCATTATCGGCAATTCCGGTTGGTACGACTATACAATGGGCGAGCCCAAATACAGTTTCGCTGATTTCGAGAAAATGCACGCTATGGACCGAACCTGGCAGGACAGCATTTACGTAAAGTGGGACATGAGCAATCAAGAGATTCATCGCTACTTCTATCGGCATTTAGAGCAGGAATTGGAGCGGCATCAGGGCCAAAATATCATTATGGTTACCCATATGCTCACCCACCCTTATTTTAAGGCGCCTGTCGATCACCCACAGTGGCAGTATTTTAATGCTTTTCTCGGGAGTAATGAGTATGCCGGACTGTATCATAAATACAAGGTGCGCTACGGGATTATGGGCCATGTCCATTACCGCAAGCGAATGAAGGAACAGGACACGGAGATGATCTGCGCTTGTCTCGGTTATCGCAAAGAATGGAGAACGACGGAAGCGCTGAAGGAAGTTCAGGATTGCTTGCAGATCATTTCGATCTAAGAGACACCATAATGGTTCATCGTCTAAATTAGCGGGGGAGGCCATCCAAGCCTGCGACACGATCTTACCATGCCCAAAAAATCAGCTCCTGAAATGTCCTTGAGACGGTTCAGGAGCTTTTTGCATATTCGGGGTTTATAAGTATTGCTCAACACTTGTGCGTTACCTTCTTAAGAATATTTCTTCATCATTTCATGTAAATAATTCCGAAAATCTTCAACATAAGTTTTTGGCTCTATGATTTCTAGATTTGTACCGAAGCTTGCTAAAAATTGAAATCCAAAACTGTTTTGAGGAACATGGATTGTTGCCAATAAAAGTTCAGAACTATAGTTTTCAATACTCTTTCGACCATACCTTTCTATAAAATGATCTTTTATGCTGGGCGAAATCAACGCTCTTACAGCGACTAGTTCTGGTTGATAACTTGTTTCATGTTCTTGTTCTAACGAATAATCCCTAGGGTTAAATGTTTCTTCATCGATATGAAACTGATCGATCCTAGATAATTTAAATGTTCTATATCTCATGCGATGCAAACAGAATCCTTTCAAATACCAACTCGTTTCACTGAAATGAAGCTGATATGGTTCGACCATTCTCTTCGTCATCATGCCATTTTTATCGATATAATCAAATGAAATCAATCTTCTTGCTAATATGGCCTCTTGACACATCTTCAAGGTTTGACGAATTTCGGACCGACCCTCCCAATCATAAAATGACAGTTGGATGGAACCTTTCGGAGACAACGGGCTAACCATGGCTTCTATTTTTTTTATCGTCACTTCAACTTCTTCGCTAATTAGAATTTGTTCCAATCCGCCGAGCGCCGTCAATATATTCTGCAAGTCGGAGCTGCTTAAAAGACGTTTATCAACCTTATATTCGTCCATAATACCGTAGCCACCATGAACTCCGTTGACAGAATAGATGGGGATGTTTGATAAACTCAATGTTTCCATATCACGAAGAATCGTTCTTTTGGTAACGTTAAATAACTGTGCAAATTCTTTGGTTGAAACAACATCCTTTTTCAGCAATATCATGATGATGGATATTAATCTCTCAACCTTTTCCATATGTTCTCCTTCTTTTTTAAACTTTATTTATAAATGGTGACATACGTATGTCACCTCTTATTCATTATACTACATTTATAACAAGAAGGAGGTTTTGCTTTATGTCAGCTATTGTCTATTTAAACTTTGATGGGGTTGCAGAACAAGCGATTGATTTTTATTCGGAGGCTTTGAACGCAATTGAAGTAAAAAAAGTTAAATTTAAGGATTTTCCGCAAGATCCAAACTACCCGTTACCGGAAAATGAGTTAAATATGATCATGGAGTCTTCAGTAGAATTTGCAGGCGGGGAAATCATGATGTCGGATATTCTACCTTCGATGAAGAGTGTAACGGGCGAGTTGGTTAAAGGCAATAATATACTGATTAGTATCGTTAATGATGATAAACAGGCACTAGAAAATTATTTTTCTAATTTGTCTGTAGGTGGTTATGTTATCATGCCGTTATCCAATACGCCTTGGTCTTCGTGTTTTGGGATGCTGGTCGATAAGTTCGGAGTTTCCTGGAAGTTTAATAGTGACGCAGACAAGTTTCTAAATAACGTTATTTCCAACAAACAGTAACTCAATATTGTGTATCACATAGGCGATATGAATCAATTCAGAACAGGAGTATGGATTTGATTTATGGAAATCGGAGATCTAATTCCAGTAAAATCAAGAGTAGATTTAAGAATTTGGCTGCAGAACAATTGTAAGATTGAAAAGTCTTGCTGGTTCTTGGTTAGTATGACGTCCACCCCGAATATGTTGTTATATTTGGACGCAGTAGAGGAAGCGTTATGCTTTGGATGGATTGACGGAGTCAAAAAGAAAATATCGGAGACGGATCTGGCACAGAGGCTGTCCCCTAGAAGTAAAAAAAGTTCATGGACTGAATTGAATAAAGAACGTGTCCGCCGCCTCGAAAAGTTGGGGTTCATGAGGGAGGAGGGAAGAAAGGTTCTTCCCGATATGACTCCAGATTCTTTTAGTATAGATAGGGTGATAGAGCAAAGGCTAAAAGCAGATGAGCAAGTATATGAGAATTTCATGGCATTTCCTGATCTGTATAAAAGAATTCGGATCGACACGATACAAAGCAATAAGAATCAGCCAGAATTATTTAGGAGCAGATTAGACAAATTCATAACAAACACGAAAGAAAACAAAATGTACGGCCAATGGAACGATAATGGACGTCTGCTAGACTATTAATATAGGCAAGAATAAAAAAACCCGCAAAAGTCTTGATTTTACAAGGCTTTTGGCGGGTTAAAAATGTTATGAGTACATTTCCGTAATCATATTGACAGCTTCCTTGGCGATTATTAATTTATCACAATTCAGAACGTTGTATACATGAAGTGAATCCGCCACAGTGGTTTCTACACCAGGAATGTTATTGGCGCTTTTAAAAACAAAGTTATTTATTATAGGTGTAACAATTAGCACCTTTTTCTCTGCCCCAAGAGCATTAAGCATAGCTACTATAGACTTTGTCCTGTAGTTTTCCAACTTAATTTCGTCGACGACAATGAATTCTTTGTTCTGTACTTTGCTAGATAATGCAGATTTTATAGCAAGTCTCTTCACCTTTTTATTGAGTCTATAGCTGTAGTCGCGAGGTTTAGGAGCAAACACAACCCCTCCGCCACGCCAATGAGGCATACGAATCGAACCTGCTCTAGATTTATTAATTTTATTCTGCTTATATGGTTTTCTACCACCGCCTCTAACTTCACCACGTGTTAATGCAGATTGGGTTCCGCTGCGATTATTTGCCAGATAATTTAGAACTGCATCATGCATAACTGATTCATTGGGAATAATACCGAAAATGGATTCTTCAAGTTCCATTTCACCAACACTAATACCATCCATATTAAAAATGTTAACATTTAACATTATTCTTTCCTCCAGATCCTAAACTTTCATGATGTCGGTACCCACATCCATAGTAAAAACTTCATTGTATTAGATAACTTGCTAAATGTTCTTTGTATATTTACAATAGCATCCATTATATTAACCTCCGTTTGTCCTGCTACATTCTAGAAGAACTGCTAGTAATTAAGGTAACAGATAGAAATCACATAAACTATACACAAAACGGCTCTGTAATGTTTGGTATAACCTGCATTAGGGGACAAAAAAAGATGGTCCCGTGTGAGTACAGGGATCATCTTATAATTTGTGCACAATAAGGATCGCAGTTCAGCGTTTTTATTTGTTATAAATTATTTTTCTGATAGCATAAACAGAAAGGCAGTAAGATTCTGCAAGTTCCTGAATCGAATTACCAGAATTATATGCTTGTATTATTTCACTATTTCTCCTATCAATCTCTTTACGAAAACCGGATAATTCTCCCCAATTTTTATGTTGATCTTTAATTGCGGGAATGTAGATGTATTCACCTTGTATAAAATCTTGCAATTTTTCAACCAATTCTTTTGGGAGAATGTCATTAGCGTTGATATACCTCATGTAGATTCACTCCTTGAATAAATGTAGGATCTCAAGTAGCAAAGCCAGCATGATTGGTGATGATGTTATTCCATGCAAATATCACCAAATATCTGTCTTTGCATGGAATTGAACATGGGTTATAGTAATATTCTTACGAGACATAATCATTCTCCTTCATAGATATGTTATCACTTTAAAACCTCAGAAAAATAAAAGAGCTACAAAGAAAGTTACCTTCCTTGTAGCTCAAATAAACAAATACTAAAATCTAACCCAATGGATTGGATGCTTTATTTGAGTAAAGAGAGTAAGTAACTTTCTTACTTAACAAAGAATAAAACAGTTTTGTTTTATCATTCGTAAATAAGCAAGAAATTACATTATTCTCATCATCTCCCTAGATTAATTAGTAGCATTGTAGCACAGCCAATTTCACATTTCAACTTTTTATCAATCAGGCAATCAACTCGGTAAGGATGCTCAGATAGACCCCTAAGAAGCAATGGCTAACCGATATCTAAATTTAAATTTTGAAGCTTATATTGTTTAGGAGTTATGCCGCAAATACGCTTGAAAACCCGGATGAAATGACTTTGATCATAAAATTGAAGGTAATTCGAGATTTCCGAAATTGATAAATTAGTGTAGTTTATTAAGTTCTTCGCCTCTTTTATTTTCTCCTGAAGTATATAATCAACAATCGTTATTCCGGTATCTTTCTTAAACTGTTTGGAAAGATAATCAGCACTCAGGCCAACATTGTTTGCAATTTCCTGTACACTCAATTTTTGATAAAGATTGTTGTAAATAAATTGTTCTACCTTGATAACTACTTTGGAATATCGTTGCTCCTTTGCTAGCATAACCTGTTTGGCATATTCCTTGAACACTTTCTTTATCGTTTCAACAAAAGTATTAAAATTTGTATCGGACTCAATTTGTTGAATGAACATGTCACTTAACGTGTACGCTATTTCTGAATTTAAACCTCCGTCCATAGCAGCTCTGCTTGCAAGAGTTACGCATACAATGGCGAGGTTTTTTTCATTACGAACCGGGTTGTTTCTGGCGACGGTTCCGCTTCCTTGTAGTTCAGGCACGGATGCCATCAACTTTTCGAGAGCATCTAAACGGCCTTCTTTAATGAGTTGTCTTATAATATTTTCATATTTATTTTCATGATGAAGAAATCCCTCTATTTTCTGATTTGCGACTTGTTGCTGTAACTCTGATTCAGTGTCGCTGGAGAATGGGGTGAGATATTGAATGTCCGTAAGTCCTACTCGTTCTCTCATCAACAAATAATAAAACATTTGACCAAATCGAGAGAGAGTCCATTTGTTATAGAGTGGAAGGGACAGGAGATAGCTTCTCAGTTTTTCTTCAAGCTGCCGAGGTACCTTGTTCTTAATCATGTAATCGTAAATAACATTCTTCGTGATTTTATCAAATACACAAGGACCAAGGAACAAAATATGATCATTGATCATCGACTCCCGTGCTCGAATGCATAAATAGTATTCGACATTGTTAAGCGTAATAACGGTAATAGGGAAGTCAAAATCCTTTTTTGTACAATGTTGGAGCATATCCTCTAGCCATTTATCCTGTAAAGGATTCTCAATTGTATTGGAGACTAACGATGTTAAAGTTCCTCCAATGAGATCAATAGAGAAAATTGGCATTTTTGCATAATGATGCATCATTTCACACACATAAAGAAGTTCATCCTCGTGAATCATTAATCCCATGACATCATATCCTTATTTTTTAGTATAAGTACAATTTAGACCGGAAAAATCCTATTATTGAATACTGTAACCCCTTACAATCAATTTGTCATTCGAATTTTCGGGGGGAGCAGGCAATGGAAACGATTAAAATTAGTTTCAAAGAAAAGCTTGGCTATGGTGTCGGTGACTTAGCGAGCAACTTCATTTGGGCAGGAGCTAGTACGTTTCTTACTTTTTTCTACACGGATGTGGTGGGTCTGACGGCTGCTGCGGTTGGTACTTTGCTGCTTGTTGCTCGTGTACTTGATGCGTTCGTAGATATTGGGGTGGGGGTGATGATCGAAAAGACGAAGAGTCGCTACGGCAAAGCCCGTCCTTGGCTATTACGGATGGCATTTCCGTTTGGTATCGCGGGCTTCCTTCTTTTCACTAATCCAGGTTGGGGAGGGGCAGGTTCATTAATATTCGCATATTGTACTTATCTTATTGTTAATATTGTTTATTCCGGAATTAATGTTCCATACGGTGTGTTAAATTCGAGAATAACGCAGGATCCCTACGACCGATCTGTTTTGAATATCTTCCGTATGTTTTTCGCTGTCGTCGCGACGATTATTGTCAATATGCTGACAATGCCGTTAGTGAAAACATTCGGCGGTGGAAATACTGGATGGGCTACTACTTATGGCCTCTTTTCCGGCATAGCAGTCATCCTGTTCTTGGTGTGTTTCTTGAGCACGAAAGAGCGTGTTCAGCCGACTGTCGTTCGAAAGGAGGTAGATATAAAGAGAGGTTTTAAAGCTCTGTTCCGTAATAAATATTGGAAGCAACTCGTTTTGCTTATGGTCATTTTTTATATTAACGGCGGCGTAAATGCAGGGGTAAGCATTTACTATGCCCAAAATGTACTAAATGATGCTGAATTAGTAGGTACGCTTGGCCTCGCAGGCATGGTTCCGGTTCTAATTGGTTTTTTCCTTATTGCTCCGTTCATTAAGCGGTTTGGAAAACGCAATGTATCCATTGCAGGCCTGGTCATTTCCATGATCGGTTCCTGCGTTCTCATTATCGATCCCACATCGCTGGCTATCGTGATCATCAGCACCGTCATTAAGTCCTTCGGATTCGTTCCATTGTCTGCTACCTTATTCGCCATGCTTGCAGACACGGTTGATTACGGCGAATGGAAGACTGGTATTCGTAATGAGGGTCTTATTTATAGCGGCGGCAGTTTCGGTCTTAAAGCAGGCAGCGGCATCGGTGCTGGCTTGGTAGGGTGGATCCTTGCGGTTGGTGGGTACGTGGGTAGTCAAGCTCAACAAAACGAATCGGCAATCGCTTCCATACAGTTTATGTTCATCTATCTACCGATAATTTTATGTCTTTGCATGATTGGGATCCTCCTGTTCTATAAACTGGATAGAGAGTTTCCTCGAGTGCTTGCGGACTTGGAAAAAATTAAAAAAATGCAGGAATAAAACCAATGAAGAAGAAGCGGTGAAGCGCTGGCCGCTTTGTTCATGAAAGAAGAAAACTAAGGAGAGAAAGCATGTTTAATAAACAATCAACGTTAACAGACCAACAAATTCATGAGAAAGCAAATGCTTTATTAAAAGAGATGTCCATAAAGGAAAAGGTATGGCTGCTGAATGGAAATTGGGATCCAATTGAAAACGGGGTGCAGTATGAGAACCAGTATAATCCAATTCCAATCAAAACCAATGGGAACGAGAGATTAGGCATTAGCCCCGTTTCCTTTACAGACGGTCCTAGGGGTGTTGTTATGGGCCAATCGACATGTTTCCCGGTTTCTATGGCTCGGGGGGCATCCTTTGATACCGAATTGGAGCGCCGTATCGGCGATGTTTTTGGTATAGAATCAAGAGCGGGCGGTGCCAACTATTTTGCCGGTGTCTGTATTAATGTCTTGATGCATCCTGCATGGGGCCGAGCCCAAGAGACCTACGGGGAAGATCCGTTCCTACTTGGAGAAATGGGTAAAGCGCTAACAGAAAGCGTGCAAGATCATAATGTGATGGCATGCGTAAAACATTATGCAGTAAATAATATTGAGAATACTCGATTCTACGTGGATGTTAATTTGTCGGAACGCACGCTTAGAGAAGTTTATTTACCACATTTCAAGAAATGTGTGGATGCAGGTGCGGCATCTCTAATGGGCTCGTATAACAAGTTCAGGGGAGATCATGCATGTGAAAGCAAATATCTGTTAACAACGATCCTTCGCGATGAATGGGGGTTTGAAGGATTTACTTCATCCGATTTCATATTCGGGATCAGGGATGGGAAAAAAGCTATTGAAGCTGGAATGGACGTAGAAATGCCCATGCCAGTCCAATACAATGAGAGTTTGTTGAAAATGGTGGAATCGGGAGAGGTCGACGAAACCTATATTGATCAAGCTGCACTTCGTGTAATCAGAACCATTATTGCATTTGAAAGCACACCAGATAAGGTCACGTATTCAAAAGAAAAAATTGCTTGCAAATCTCACACTGAACTTGCGAGAGAAGCGGCCGAGAAGTCGATGGTACTGATCAAGAATGAAGGTCAGGTTTTACCATTTAATAAAAAGGAGATGAAGAAAATTTTATTGGTCGGGAGATTGGCTGTAAAAGAAAATCTCGGAGACCATGGTAGCAGCAGAATTAATCCAATTTATTCGGTAAGCCCACTACAGGGAATTCAAAGTTATTTTAAAGACGAAGTAGAAGTTATCCATTGTCATGAGAATGAGTTGGAGAAGGCCAAAGCACTAGCAAGTGACGTAGATGCTGTTGTGATTGTGGTCGGTAACGATTATAACGATGAAGGCGAATATGTGATGCCGGATTCCACAAACGCCGTTGACTTTATCACTAAAGGTTACGAGCAACAAGGAATGTTTGAGAAAAGTGAAGCATTCAAAGAGATGATGAAACAAACTCCTTCCTCTTCCTACACGTCTAACGAATCGTTTGCTCCAGGAGGAGACCGAAAAAATTTATCTCTTAGGCAGGAAGAAATACAAGTAATTAATGAAATTGGTTCGATCAATAAAAATACGGTAGTATCTCTGGTCTGCGGAAGTATGATCATGACTAAAGAATGGGAAGCTAAAGTTCCAGCCATCCTGTACAGTTGGTATGCCGGCATGGAAGGCGGTAATGCACTTGCTCGAATTTTGTTCGGTGATGTAAATCCCAGCGGCAAGCTGCCATTCGTGATTCCAACCGATGAAAGTCACTTACACCCTTTCGATAGTTCTTCTCACCAAGCGCACTACGATTTCTATCATGGCTATCGTAAATTGGATAAGGAAAAGCATACCCCAGCCTATCCTTTCGGTTTCGGATTGAGTTATACGAATTACTTATATTCCGATCTGAACGTCGAGAAGGAAGGCGATTCCGTTAATGTAGGGGTTAAAGTGAGAAATGCAGGGAACGTTGCTGGTGAAGAAGTTGTGCAAGTTTATGTCAGTGTTCCTAACTCCAAAGTGGAAAGGCATATCAAAGTATTAAAAGGCTTTACAAGAGTTCATCTAATCCCCGGAGAAAGCAAAGAGGTTGTCGTTCCGATCGCTTTGAAAGAACTGGAGTATTACAATGAAGAAGAAGCAAGATGGGTGCTAGAGGATACCAACTATGTGCTTCTTGTGGGTCCAAGCTCGGATGAAAAGGCACTCCTGAGAGAGAATATTAATTTGAGTATATCATAGACCCCCCGTGGACGTTTGAGCCCTGTCGACGCACCAATATAACAATGAATAAGCTCCTGAAATTGTCCATTGAGACGTTTCAGGAGCTTTTTGCATCATGGGGATTTGCCATGTATCGATCGTCCACAAACCGAGCCTCCAATAGTAGCATTCCCTTCTTTATGGTTAGGGTAAGGATGGCTCCTTTTCCTTTGCAGATTGCTCCACTTCGGTCGCGAGGCCGATGTCCTTGTTGTTGAGAATGTTATTTTCCAATACAGCAAATTTGTCACCGTACTCTTTAATAATGTGAGTCTCTCCCCACATGCAGAGCGAGTCGAGAATCGGTTTCAAGCTCCAGCCGTACTCAGTCAGCTCATATTCCACTTTGGGCGGGACCTGATGATATATCAATCGGTTTACAATGCCATCATCCTCCAGCTCTCTGAGCTGCTGTGTAAGCATCTTTTGGGTGATGGACGGCATCAGCCTCCGTAAATCACTTGTCCGCTTCTTGCCATGGGTTAAATGGCATAGGATCACGCACTTCCATTTGCCTCCGATTACCTCTAGCGTAGCTTCAACCGATATGTTGTATTTCTTTTTTTCCATAATGATGCCTCCTCAAATCCATGGGCACTTTTTGGTGCCTATAGTACTAAAAAGTACGTACTGTTCAAAATACTTCGATGGGTACATAATAACACTTACCGGCCGGTATTACTATCCTGCAGCTTAATCGTTAGGTTAATAAATCTATAGAAAAATATAGGAGTGGAAATAAATCATGTCTTTAGATAAAAAACGCGCAACCTTTGCCTTGTTAGCTTTAGCGATCAGCGCGTTTGCGATTGGTACCACTGAATTTATCAGTGTGGGGCTGCTACCCCTGATCGCTAATGACCTGCACATTTCGGTGACCCTCGCAGGATTAACCGTTACGTTATATGCATTGGGCGTCACTTTTGGGGCACCAATTCTGACCTCTATCACGTCGGGTGTACCGCGCAAGATTCTGCTAATCAGCATCATGCTAGTGTTTATTATTGGCAACAGCCTAGCGGCAGTATCCACCGGGATCGGCATGCTGCTGACAGCACGCATCATATCTGCTTTGTCCCATGGCGTGTTTATGTCCATCGGGTCTACGATTGCAGCCGATTTAGTTGCTGAGGACCGCAGAGCAAGTGCCATATCTATCATGTTCTCAGGTCTCACGGTGGCGACCGTCACCGGTGTTCCACTGGGGACATTTATCGGCCAACAGCTTGGCTGGAGAGCCGCATTCATAGCCATCGTGATCGTCGGTATTATCGCTTTGATTGCCAATTTGATTCTGGTCCCAAGCAATCTTCGTAAAGGCGTCCGAACACCGATCCGAGACCAGGTGAAAATTGTTACCAATGGCAGATTGCTGCTTGCCTTTCTCATTACAGCGCTCGGGTATGGAGGAACCTTCGTGGTCTTTACCTACCTGTCGCCGCTGCTACATGACGTTACCGGTTTTAAAGAATCTACCGTAGCCCTGATTCTGCTGCTCTATGGCATCGCCATTGCCATCGGCAATGTGATCGGAGGCAAAGCGGCCAACCGCAAGCCATTAACTGCTTTGCTGTATATGTTCTTGATTCAGGCGGTCATTTTGCTTCTTCTCACATTCACGGCACCATTTAAGGTGGCCGGACTAATCACGATCTTCTGCATGGGACTTCTGGCTTTTATGAACGTGCCAGGATTACAGGTCTATGTCGTGATGTTAGCGGAACGTTTTGCACCCAAAGCTGTTGACGTCGCTTCATCGGTTAACATCGCCGCCTTCAACGCAGGTATCGCACTTGGTGCTTATCTGGGTGGGATTGTCACTGAGCATCTTGGCCTGATTCATACCGCCTGGATTGGATCGATCATGGTCGCGGCCGCCGTACTGCTAACCTTGTGGAGCCGATCTTTAGAGCGAAAAGATATGGCGTCCGCAGCTCGAGCAAACTGATCTATGGACAACCCTCATGCCTTTCTAACTATCGGATCTAATTCAAATAAGTTCAATAACTTTCGGTTATGATAACCGAATAGGCAAGATGTATTCGAATGAACCATGTGATTTCATTATCAATTTTTATATATATACAAAATTAGGAGGAATTTACAATGACTCAGAATGTACAAAGTAGAACACGATTAAATAATGGTATCGATATGCCTTGGATGGGCCTTGGTGTCTTTAAAGTGGAGGAAGGAATCGAGCTCGTCGAAGCGGTGAAAGCTGCCGTTAAACACGGCTACCGGAGTATCGACACCGCTGCGGTATACGCAAATGAGACAAGTGTTGGTCAGGGGATTCGTGAGGCGTTGGCAGAGACCGGACTGAAAAGGGAAGACCTCTTCATTACTTCGAAAGTGTGGAACGCTGACCTCGGTTATGAATCGACACTTGCTGCCTATGAGACAAGCCTTAAGAAGCTGGGCCTCGACTATCTGGATCTCTATTTAATCCACTGGCCAGTAGCAGGCAAGTATAAAGATGCTTGGAGAGCGTTGGAGAAGCTGTATAAAGATGGCCGTGTCAAAGCAATCGGCGTCAGCAACTTCCAAGTTCATCACCTTGAAGATTTAATGAAAGATGCGGAAATCATCCCTGTGGTCAACCAAGTTGAATTCCATCCACTATTGAACCAGAAAGAACTGCGCGACTTCACGAAGAAGCACAACATTCAGTTGGAGGCATGGTCTCCATTGATGCAGGGAGAGCTGCTGGGTCATCCTCTTCTGAAAGAGATTGCGGACAAATACGGCAAATCTATCGCACAGGTCATTCTTCGTTGGGATCTACAGCATGGTGTTATTACTATTCCTAAATCAACGAAAGAAAACCGAATCGTTGAGAATGCATCCTTGTTTGATTTTGAACTGTCCCCTGAAGATATGGATCGGATCGATAGCCTTAACGAAGACCGCCGCGTAGGTCCTGACCCGGACAACTTCGATTTCTAATGAACTAGCCCATGAGTTTGTCTTTGAGACGATTCATGGGCTTTTTTTACATAGTCGGAATTTTGAAACGTTAATAGAATAGACTATTCAGCTCTAACCCGGGCTTAGAGCTGACGGTCAACTGTCTGTTGGCGGCGTGTCATTTGAAGAAGATTCAATCCTAGGATGACCAGTATGCATACTGTAATCAGGATATAACCTCCGAGGACCGGCCGCAGCGCTGCAAGCAGAGAAATATGCTCCTGATCCACGGAGCCCGCCGTTGCATTTTTCATTGCTCCAAGGCCTAGCGCTGCCCCTATAACCATCCCCAAATTACGTGTCAAAGCGATCATGCCTCCGATTGAACCTGTATGTTCTTTGGGAGCATGCTGCATGATGAAGCTATTATTCGGCGCAGACAATAACCCCATCCCGATTCCGAGCAAGCTCAGCGAGCCAAGCAGCATAAGGACGTTGGCCTGTGTCTGGTCCGGAACAAGGGCCAGCACGAGAAGGGAGAGGGCCATGCCAAGGATGCCGAGCAGCATTAGCCTCTTGGACCCATAACGATCAGACCATCCCCCGGCAATGGGGCCAGCAACCCCAAGCAGGATAGGATAAATGGCCATGATATAACCAGAAATTAAAGGTGAGAATCCTGCCTTACCCGTTAAATAAAAGGGCAGGGCTACGAGAACGGTGTTAGCCATCATGAACGACATGGTGCTAATAATCAATCCGCCAGAGAGTGAGAAAATGCGAAACAGCCTGATCGGCAAAAACGGTGACGATTGGCGCAGCTCCCACAGCAGAAAAGCAGTAAATCCTGCGATGGCAATGATGAACCCTACAAGCTGAGCGGCTGAGATGGCGTAAACAATGGAGGCAATCGAAATAATGAACAGGATTGCACCAAAGCGGTCAAGCGGGACTTTTCCGGTTACAGATTCCCGTCCTGCCAATATATCCTTCCTGCGAGCGGGAATATAGCGAAAAGCGAGCAGAGTAGCAATTAAGGTTACGGGAACATGGACCAGGAAAAGCCACTGCCAGTCAAGCCATTCAGCAATAAATCCGCCGGCGACGGGGCCGCTCATGGCGCCCAGCGCAACGGCTGTGCTGACGATACCGAGGGCGCGCCCCCGTTGTTCTTTAGGCAAATAGAGGGCTATGATCGCAATATTCGTCGCCTGGAACATCGATGCTCCGACGGCCTGCACTGCCCGCAGGATCAGCAAAATCATGATATTAGGCGAGAAGGCGATCAAAATGGAGCTGAGTGCGAAAACGACATACCCGGTATTATGAATCGTTCGATGGCTGTAGCGATCCCCCAGTTTGCCCATGAAAGGGAGGAGGGAGGCGATTACGAGCAAATAACCGGTTGTAATCCATTGAACAGCGGACAAATCGCTATTAAACAGGTCGGCAAATTGCGGCAGCGATACATTAATGACACCGGCCGTAAAATGGGAAACAAAAGCACCTAGGCATAACGCCGTCATCATAAGAAAACGATTCATTTAATTCCTCACCTGCTTTGTATAGATTTCGTTAATATTGTTAGTTTATTTAGTTTAGTAACTAAACTAAATGGGTAAAAAAAATTAATGATTCTGCTGTAAAAAATGATTGAGTTTGTCGATGCATTTTTCGAATATCTCTATTTCCTGGGCGCTTAATTGGGTACGAAGCCGGTTGTAAAAATCCAGGTGCACCCTATCGTGAGCTGCATTGGCTTCTTGTCCCAAAGCTGTAAGGGAAAGGACGATCCCTCTGGCATCATACGGATGCGGTGAACGGACGACCAGTTCCTTGGCCTCCAGCCGGGCAATAAGCTGGGTAACCGCTCCCTTGGTGATGCCCAGACGACTAGCAAGTTCACTCATAAGCACATTACCTTCGGTGCCGATTGCGGTTATAGTATGGATTTCACTAGGCGTCAGTGGTCCGGCTGAGCCAAACGTATGAGGCTGACGCTCAAGGCGGCGCAGCTGCATAATGAGTCTGCCAAGATTACGGCTACCTTGTTGTTCATGTTCGGTTAGTGGGGTTGGATTTTTTTTCATGTATATAGTTTAGTTTCTAAACATAATGTTTGTCAAGCAATTTAACCAAGCAGGGCAGATCATATTTTTCAGCATACACCCGATGGACTAGAATTCAATGTGGCACCTAAAAATTTCATTAGGAGGTAAATAAGTGAACGTACAGAATGTTTCGGCATTGCTGAATTATTCCAAAAACAATAATACCAGTTCGATGGCTGTTCTTGATTTTCAAAAAATATGGAGTAACGCAACACAGAAAACAGAAAAGCCAGAGAAAACAACTTCGTTTGTTAGCGCAGAGCAGAGTCTGGAAGAAATTTATCCGGATCTGAAATATCACGTACTGGATGCTTCTCAATTTAAATACTGGAATCGGCTGGATTTTCCAACTTCAAAGCTTTATGATGACAGGATCGATAAAAGTACTATCCATGAATTAAGAGCTTGGAAACCTCAGATACAAACGGCTACTGGCTATGAACCGTGGGTACAACGTGATCTTGAAAAAATACAAAAGGGACTTCATGTTGTTATGATTCACCCTACTGTTCAAGAGAAAATGGACAAGGATCCGGAATATGCAAAACAGATTGTATCTAAGATTCAAAAGTACTTTGAAGACGATATTAAACTGAATGAGGCTATTGATCCAGAATCTGTTAAAAGCATGTCCCAATTGGTCACTATTACAGAAGATGGTGAGATAGGATTTCATCATACCGTCTGTGATGGACCTTCCAAGCAAGAAAATGACTCCGAAGAAAAATTTGGAACGAAAAAGGATAAGAAGAAACAAAATCCATTAAGCGGATTGCAAACCATGGCGTTAACTTCTTCATTGCCATTACAAGAACAAATAAAAACGACAACACTTGAATATGGTTATAGTTACGCATATGGGCTATATGACTTATATCAAAAGCGCAAATCAGGAAACAACGAGGATTAAAACCTCGTTGTTTTTTTTAGGTAATTTACTCGCAAATAATTTGGAATATTTCTGTACAGAGGGAAATTTAAAGTAATCAGGGATAAGTCGGTTTGAGGTGGCTCTCTTTAATCCGAACATACTCTGGATGCACTTTAAGAGATAAACAAAAGGGTAGTCGCGCAGAAGTCATTTCAGCGGACTACCCTTATTTTTTTCTCGATGAAACTGTTTTAACGGTCAACAGAAGCCCGTAGGCTTCGAAGATTGACCAGCTGATAGACCAACCATACAACCGAAACAACAAGCATCATATCGTAGCAGATGTTAAACAGGAATAGATGCTTGCCTATATCCGCCTGACCATCGCCAAGGATGGGAACCATGAACCCGATAATTCCCGCAAGGCCGATCAGCATCATTAATTCCGTCCGAATCCGGCTGTTTCGGTCCCGGCGGCGAATGTACTCCCATATCGCTGCAGCATAGTAGGCTGCATAGAATAGGGCGATAGAGAGCAACGATCTTGGCATATGTGTATTCTTGAATTGACTCCAGCCGCTGTAGCTTAAGGCGAGAGTGCCTGAAGGCAGGTTCTCCTGCTTCAAATAGGAGCCGAGATAATAAGGCCGGATGCTCATGCTGTTATTTGCAGCATATTCCATTTTGTCTATAAGTCTGGCCGGGTGCTTGAAATAAAACAATAAAATATCCGTATGTGAAACCCGGTCATAGAAATCGGGCTTCATGGCGGGGTCATCCTGCTTGATCGCCGTATCCGTCTGAAAATAGTTCGTACCGGCTAACACGGATAAATGGTCAGGCAGACCGAGCTCTTCCAGATCTCCCTTGACATCGGGAGAATCGTTCAGAATTCCGTAGAAGACGGTCTGATATAGATTGATATTCTTCAGCTCTTTAGGAGCGGCCGTATACATGACAACCGAAATGATACAAATCGAAGCCGCCAGCCCGATCGTTAGGCGGCGCCAGCTCAGATTATTACGTAGTGTCATAAAGCGCAGACCGAGCAGCGCGAACAAGATGCCGACCGGAGCATTTTGGATTTTGGAGCCGGTCAGGAAGAACACTGAAATAAAAAACAGCCAAAGCACAAGTTTTGAAGGTTTTTCCTGATTGAGCAGGCATAGGCCGAACCCTGTTGACAGCAGCATAAATACAAGCGAGACCGGTTCTCCATACAGGGAATTGAAATAAGCGATGTAGCCAACATCGTAGAACATAAACAGTAGACAAACGGTCAGTACGACTCCCACCAGGGTAGATTTATATTTGTTATGACGAACGATGATATAAGTTGCCGCCAGCAGAAGCAGGGAGTATAGAGCCCCAAGCACGCGTATATCGAAGGATGACGGATGAACAGCATACCCAATCAAGCGGGCAACGGCGACAACAATAATTTGTGTTGAAGTATATAACAGCTGAAAAAAATGATCATACGCAAAGTATTGGTGCGCATATCCGAAAAAACGGTCACCATAGGACTCATCTGGGACTCCGTAATTCAGTCCGGCGGTCCCCATGACTCGCAGAAAGTCGCCATTGTCCGCTACTCCGATAAATGGCTTGGCGAATAGAATATATCCGATGATACATATACCTGCCAGCACGGCAAGCCATTCGACGGAAAGAAACTTTTTCATGGGTAACGATATCCTTCCTTAATGAGCTAGTATCGCTTGAGCAAAAACAGCAAGTTGTTCTTTGGTAGCTGCAGGGCCGGAGATGTTGTATTCCAGAAAACCGTCTGCGCTCTTTTCTACCCAGTTCAAGGTATGATCGTAATAATAGGCTTCTGTGCCGTTCACTTCTACAACCTCATTCTTGGACGGGCTGGTGACATAGAACCTTGATTTTTCAACGCCTCTTAAAAAGTTTACGCTGTAGCTGATCTCTTGTCTATCGTTCTTATATTTCAATGCTACCGACTGGATTTCGCTTCCCGGCTTTCTCGTAACGTAGGCATAGTCCTTGCCGTCCCCCGTCCGGGCGAAGATCAGACTGCTGTCAGACTGGCTTTGTGGCTCATAATTCATGTATAGGTAGCCGGCTGCAAAGTGGTAGCCGTCAAGTACTTGACTGTTAAGGCGGCTGTTTGCAAGTGGCCCTTGGATGGCATCCTGAAATGTACTGTAGTCGAGATACTCAATAGGTGACGTCGTCCATAAAATCTGATCGGTCGTCTTATTTGTGATTTCTTGCTTACTTCCAAAGTAGACGATAGCAGATTCGCCCGGCATTATTTGCTTTCTGACGTCATCCAGTACTTTGGATTGCCAAGCGGGAATTTGCATATCCGTTTTCTTGACTTCCATGACCGTGTTCCCCTCTTTATCCCGCAAATTCAACCATTCGCTCGCCGCATAAGAAAACCCGCTCAAAAGGCCGATGAGACAAATGGCTATGACTGCCTTTTTGAAGGTAATAACAGGGGCTTTACGAGGAGTCTGAGAGAGGCCTCCTATTTGATCAATCCGCTTCATGATCTTATCCGAGAAATCCCGTTCCGGAATATATGTCGTGTCGATTAAAGCTTTTATTTTGCTAATCGTACCTGTCTCTGGAGAATAATCATTAGGTTTCATTAGCGTATCCCTCCATTTGCCAAGGCCGGGTGGCCTTTAGCTTTTTTTTTGATTCGTTCATACTTTTTACGTGCAGTGGCTGGCTTACAACCTATGATTTGACCGATCTCCTCATAACTACGCTCATCTACAACCCTTAGCAGAAGTAGGCTCCGGTCCTCTGAAGAGAGTTGGACCAGCACGTCGGCGACAAGAGCGTTAGCGTTATAATCGGCTGAGCATTCGTCATGGAGCTGCTGCTGGCGATAGGAACTAAAAACCTTGTACCAGGCGTTTCGTTTTTTCAGCAAATTAATGCAGTGATTATAGGAGATTCTGTACAGCCATGCGGTGAAGGAGGCTTGCTTCCTGTAACGGCCTATATGCTGATAGCACTTGATAAAAATTTCCTGCACTGCATCCTCCGCTTCCTGCTGTTGACCCAGCATATGACAGCAATATACGTGAATTCGGCGCTGATATTGTTGGACCAGGAGCCGGAACGGCTCTTGCCGTCCGTCTTGAATCTGAGTGATGATTCGCTCAATTTCCGCTTCGGTTAACGGTTCGTGGTTATTATCTGATGCCATAGTGTACTCCTTTCATTCGGGTCCCCTTTACCTCTTATAACAGCGCCGACATCTATTTTGTGACCGAACCTTGGATTTTTATATGAATTCGGCTGTTTCTCAGTTAAACCTTCAATAAAATTATTTATTAAAAAGGCGATCTGATGAGGGACAGGATATAGGCGGGAATTAAGCGCTTTTTCTCCTAATCTATAACTTTTCACAGTCGGTTTGGGACGTTTGTACGGATTGACAATACTATATATAGATGGTAAATTGATTTAGCGCAACAAGATGTTGTTTATTCGAGAGCTTTTGCCCTACATATATAGGAATGGGGAAAGCACTAGATTCATAGAAAAGAAGTGAGGGTGTATCGATGTTAATTGCGTATGATTCCAAAACAGGGAATGTAAAACGGTTCATTCAGAAGCTCGACTTGCCTGCTGTACAAATTGACGAGGGCATGACGCTGGAGGAGCCGTTTGTGCTGATTACATATACGACCGGGTTCGGTCAGATACCACCAAGAGTCTCAGCATTTCTGGAACATAATCATGGGCGGATGCTCGGCGTGGCGGCCAGCGGTAACCGCAATTGGGGAGAGAGATTTGCGAAGAGTGCGGATTTGATCTCCGAGCGTTACCAAGTGCCAGTTGTGGCTAAATTTGAGCTGTCCGGGACGAAGAGGGATGCTGAAGACTTCAAGCAGGAGGTGAGCCGGGTTGCGGCATATTGAACTGAACAATCAATTAATGCAGCGTGATGAGAACGGGTTCTTCCAATTAGAGAAGGACCTGGAAGCTGTCGCTGAGTTTATGAAGGAAGTAGCGGGTAGAACGATGACCTTCCCGACTACGGCCGATAAAGTACGGTATATGATCGATCATGACTATTATGAAAATGTGTACGAACGGTATACGGCTGATGAAGTCGATCAAGTATTTGCCATTACCCATAGCTATCCATTTGAATTCCCGTCTTACATGGCGGCATCGAAATTTTATACGGACTATGCGTTGAAGACGAATGACAAGTCCAAGTATTTGGAGAATTATCCCGACCGGGTAGCCATCGTAGCACTACATCTTGGCCGAGGGAATGCAGATACGGCCAGCACGCTGGCACGATCGATGATGGAGCAACGGCTGCAGCCAGCCACTCCAACGTTCCTGAATGCGGGCAAGAGCCGGCGCGGCGAGATGGTCTCCTGCTTCCTACTGGAAATGGACGATTCGCTGAATTCAATCAACTATGTGCTAAATACATGCATGCAGTTGTCCAAAATCGGCGGAGGTGTCGCAGTTAACCTGTCGAAGCTACGCGGACGAGGCGAAGCGATCAAAGGCGTGGAAGGTGCAGCCAAAGGAATTATGCCGGTGCTGAAGCTGATGGAGGATGCCTTCTCCTACGCAGATCAGATGGGACAGCGTAAAGGCTCGGGCGCAGGGTATTACAACATTTTCGGCTGGGATGTCGCAGAGTTTCTGGATAGCAAGAAGATCAACGCCGATGAGCGGATCCGCTTGAAAACTTTGTCGATCGGTTTGATTGTACCGAACCGCTTCTATGAACTGGCCAAGGCTAACGAACCGATTCATGTGTTCGGTCCATATAGTGTATACAAAGCTTACGGAACACATCTGGATGATATGGATCTGGACGTAATGTATGACAAGCTGCTAGCTGACGACCGGGTGAAGAAGAAGAAATTGATGAGCGCACGGGACATGCTGACGAAGATCGCTATGGTTCAGCTGGAATCCGGCTATCCATATATCATGAACAAGAGCAACGCGAACAACCAGCATGCCTTGAAAAATATCGGGCAGGTCAAAATGTCCAACCTGTGTACGGAAATTTTCCAACTGCAGGAGACATCGGAGATCAAGGATTACGGCCAGGAGGATATGATCCGCCGCGACATCAGCTGTAACCTTGCCTCATTGAACATCGTGAACGTGATGGAGCGGAAGAAGGTCCGTGAATCCGTACATGAAGGTATGGTAGCTTTGACGGGTGTTAGTGACATGACGAGCATATCGAACGCTCCAGGCGTTGCCAAGGCGAACCGGGAGATGCATTCCGTTGGTCTTGGCGTCATGAATTTGCACGGATACCTGGCCAAGAACAAAATTGCATATGAGAGCGAAGAGGCAAAAGATTTTGCCCGCACTTTCTTTGCGATGATGAATTATTATTCGCTGGAAAAAAGTATGGAAATTGCTGTACAGACGGGCGAAGTTTTCGCCGGTTTCGAGCAGTCCGAATATGCGACAGGTGAGTATTTCAGTCGTTATGTGGATACGGATTACCGTCCACGCACAGATAAGGTGGCTGGACTGTTTGAAGGTATGTATATCCCATCTCCTGAGGATTGGGCAGAGTTGCAACAATCCGTGATGAAGAATGGGCTATATCATGCCTACAGGTTGGCAATCGCGCCGACCGCAAGTATTTCCTATATTCAGAATGCGACATCCAGTGTGATGCCTGTCGTGGAACAAATCGAGACTCGTACTTATGCGAATTCGACAACTTATTACCCGATGCCGTACTTGAGCGCGGAAAATATGTTCTTCTATAAATCGGCTTATCAAATGGATCAGTTCAAGGTCATCGATCTGATCGCGGAAATTGCACCGCATATTGACCAAGGTATCTCGACGGTTCTGCATGTGAACAGCAATGTGACGACTCGGCAATTGGCGCGCTATTATTTATACGCCGCACATAAAGGGCTGAAATCGTTGTATTATACGCGGACGAAGAAGCTGTCTGTGGAAGAATGCCTGACCTGCTCGGTGTAACAGAGAAGAAGAAAGGATGAGAAACAGCGATGTGCGCATTACAAGCAGTGAACTGGAACCGTCCGGATGATGATTTTACGATGATGTTCTGGAATCAGAATATTATGCAATTCTGGACCGATGATGAAATCCCGTTGTCCGATGACAAAATGTCGTGGATGACGTTGAATGAAGATGAGAAAGATGCCTATATGAAGGTGCTTGGCGGGCTGACACTGCTCGATACAGTACAGGGCGGCGTCGGCATGCCGCAGATTATGGAGCATGTAGAGGGGCTGCAGCGCAAAGCGGTGCTTGGCTTTATGGGGATGATGGAGCAGATTCACGCCAAGTCCTACAGCAGCATTTTCACTACGCTGGCTTCTAATGAAGAGATCGATGAAATTTTCCGTTGGGTAGAGCAGAACCCGATGCTGCAGACGAAGGCGGCGACCATTCGCGAATACTACACGAGCATCAATTCTCCGCGTGAGCTGTACTTGGCCATGGCGTCATCCGTTCTACTTGAGAGCTACTTGTTCTATAGCGGATTTTTCTATCCTCTCTATCTGGCGGGTCAAGGCAAGATGACCTGCAGCGGAGAGATTATCGACTTGATTTTGCGCGATGAAAGCATTCATGGCGTCTATGTCGGCGTACTGGCGCAGGAAGTTTTTGCGAGGCTCGATGAAGAAGAACAGAAGGATGTATCTGATACACTGCAGGGCCTGCTGAGAGATCTGCATGCTAATGAAGAGCAGTATACAGAGCTGATATATACGAAGATCGGCTTAGTGGATGAGGTTAAGACGTTCTTGCGCTACAATGCCAACAAGGCGTTTATGAATCTGGGTCTGGAGCCGCCGTTCGAGGACGAGGAGATCAATCCGATCGTACTCAATGGTATCCGTACGGATACGAAGCAGCATGACTTTTTCTCCAAAAAAGGTAACGGCTACGTACGTGCGTTGAACGTTGAGCCGCTCACGGACGAAGATTTTAATTTCTAAGTTTATTCGCTTGAAATGAATTCTATATAGGAACAGGGCGCTTCTCACTTGTTAAGGTGAGGGGCGCCCTGTTTTGTTTTTATTCCAGCGAAAAAAACAGGCGGATTGACAAGGACTGTAAGAGCCTGTAAAATACTTAATCGTAAACATTACGATTAATGAGAGATACTTGAGATGAGAGTTGTTATAACTTTGGCATGTACTGAGACAGGCGATCGCAACTATACAACTACCAAAAATAAGAAGACGCATCCTGAGCGTATGGAACTGCGCAAATACTGTCCGCGGCTGAGAAAATATACGCTGCATAGAGAGACTCGTTAATCTACTATAGGAGGTTATGTATGCTTACTGAACAAGGAACAAGGAAGAAGATCCCGGTAACGGTTCTAAGCGGTTATTTGGGAGCAGGGAAAACAACACTGCTGAATCATGTCCTGCACAATAAGGACGGATTAAAGGTTGCAGTTATTGTGAATGACATGAGTGAAGTCAACGTTGATGCCAATCTGGTGAAGTCGGGTAACGCATTATCAAGAACGGAGGAGAAGCTTGTAGAGATGTCCAACGGCTGCATTTGCTGCACACTACGCGACGATCTGCTGCGCGAAGTGCAGAAGCTGGCCGCTGAAGGGCGCTTCGATTACATTCTGATCGAATCGTCCGGAATCAGTGAACCTGTCCCGGTTGCACAGACCTTTACTTATGCCAACCCGGATCTGGATATCGATTTAACCTCTCTGTCCCGCTTGGATACGATGGTTACTGTCGTGGATGCGAACCGCTTCTGGCATGATTTTGCCTCGGGAGAGAGTCTGCTTGATCGGGATCAGGGAGCAACGGAGGCTGACTATAGAGATATCGTTGATCTTCTCATCGACCAGATCGAGACCTGTGATGTTCTGCTGCTGAACAAATGCGATCTGGTTGAAGAGGAAGAGCTGGTTAAGCTGGAGGCGGTGTTACGAAAGCTTCAGCCGTCGGCCAAAATCATTCGTACCGTGAATGGAATTGTCGACCCCAAGGAAATTTTAAACACCGGCTTGTTTGATTTTGAAAAGACGAGCATGTCCTCGGGCTGGATCGCTGAGCTTACCAAGAAGGAGCATACTCCAGAGACTGAGGAATATGGAATTGGATCATTTGTGTACCGTAGCAGGATCCCATTTCATCCGCAGCGTCTCAGTTATTTCTTCAGCAATTGGCCAGAGGAGGTCGTGCGGGCGAAAGGGCTGGTATGGATCGCAGCGCAAGGTGATTATGCAGCATCCCTAAGTCAAGCCGGAACTTCTATCCAGTTCGGTCCCGCAGGGTACTGGCTGGCTTCAATGCCGGTAGACCAGCAGCGTGAAGTTTTGGAGAGCGAGCCTGAGGCTCGGGAGCGCTGGGATGATAACTGGGGTGATCGAATGACCGAGCTCGTCTTCATCGGCATCGACATGGATCGGGAGGACATCCAAAAGAGACTGGCCCGCTGCTTGCTGAGTGACGATGAAATGAAGCAAGACTGGAGTCGATTCAATAACCCGCTTCCTTGGGCGGTGGAGGAATTTCATAATTAGTAAAAATTGAATATATAAGCTCTTGAATTTCCCTTGCTAGGAGGTTCAGGAGCTTTATTTATTCTGTAAGTTTGAATTTGGATTGCTCTAAATCGTTAGTTATGGATATTTCTATTCATTCCAATAGTTGATAAACTTATCCAATAATAATTCAAGATTATAGGAGTGATCGTATGGATGGAGTGCGTTACAAGACAAGGGAAGTACTGGACAAGAACAAGATTGAGAAGTTTCTACAGCAATCAAGACTTGGACATCTTGGGATGGTCGATGGTCATCTGCCTTATGTTGTTCCGCTTAATTTTGTTTGGACAAATGAGAAGCTTTACTTCCATGGAGCGACAGGGGGAAGAAGGAATCAGGTAATGGATGCTAATCCAGAGGTCTGTTTTACAGTTTGTGAAGAGTACGGGACCATCACTGATCCGGTGCCAGCCAAGACCGATACAGCGTATATGAGTGTTATAATCTTTGGCAAGGCAGAACCTGTCGTTGATCTTGATGAAGCTACACATATGCTGCAAGAAATGATTAATAAGTATGTGCCTGGGTACTATAATCGGCCGTTACCCCAGCAGCACGTGGACAGATACCGATCTGCCGTATTTGGTGGTCCGGTTCAGGTGTATCGAATAGATCCGTATCATATCACGGCTAAAGAAAATCCGATTGAAACTGATAAAATGTTCATACCGGGAAAAAACGTGTAAGGTACTAATCATCGATTAAAAAATAAATGCTGCCGTTACTGATGCGGTAGCATTTATTTATAACTATCATTTTCGTTAGCTTACCGAGACGGGATATTCCTTCGGGATATTATAGAAGTCCACTAATTGATATACAATCATGACAATAGTTGCTCTTGCGAACGAGACTTCATGATATGTTGGAACAGCGAGCGACTGTGCAATAGTTGTACAGAAAATGCAAAGTAATTTTGCGTGATGTCCTGTAAAATACATTTCGAAAGGAGGGATTAGAATGGAAGTCATAGATAAGACACAACAGGTTATAGATTCACTCGAAGCTGACATCATGAATGTGGATTATGAGAAAATTGCCCAATTAACAGGGATTCCATTGGGACTCTATCAGCGTATTTTTACATATCTCTGCAATATTAGTCTGACAGGGTATGTACGAAAGAGAAAGCTCACCCGCTCTGCAGAAATGCTTCTCTCAGAGAGTAAAAGTGTAACCGAAGTGGCGCTTGAATGTGGTTATGAGAGCAATTCATCCTTCTCAAGAGCATTTAAGGAGTTGTTTTCTGTTTCACCAGCAACGATCTCAAGAGATCTATATGAAGAAAATGCATTCCACCCGCTTTCTTTTATTAATACAGACACCTATTATGTTTTGAAAGGCAGGAGAATTATGGCCAATCTCGAAAAGCTGGAATATGTGAATACGGATGATATGCTCCTTATTGGTATAAGCAATAATGACTATGGGGTTACAACCCATGAATTATGGCAGGTTTTTTGGGAGCAGGGATTTGATAAAAAGCTGGCCGAGCTTGAAGAAAATCAGATAGGAATGGAAGACTGTATTGGTGTCGGTTACATGACTGATTTTGCAAATGAGAGCGGTCTTGGCGATACTTACATTGTTGGCAAGTATTTCAAACCTGGCACTCCGGTACCTGATGGCATGACAGGCAGAACGATAAAGAGCGGAATGATTGCAAAGGCACAGATTAGTGCCACAAGCCTGGACGAGATTATTAGCAATGCATATATCCTTATTTCCGACATGGTGCAAAAAAATGGCTATACACTTGATTATGACTCTTTCTACTGGCTGGAATTTTACACGGTTAGTAGATTCTGCGACGCTATGGAGAGCGGTGCAGAGCGAGTAATTCTGGATTGGCATATGCCGTGCAGAAAATATAATCAGCTCTAACGAAACTCTATATCTTTATTTGGGGGAATACAGGCTCTATACTCCTAATTCCCTTAAATAGCGATACCCAGTTTCGTTAGGGATCGTTCCATCTGGTGTTTTAGACAGTTACCTGTCAACCACTATTTCAAAGCCTGAACTAGGCTCTCTCCGAATTCTTTTGAACCATATTTTACGATGATTTACAGATGATCCTAAAGGTGTTGACGATCAATTTTTGTCATGCTACGATATACACAAAAGACCCAAGAACAACATGGATTACGAAGACCATAAAGAGGTGAACTTCATGCAGCTTACTAAACGCCGACTGCAATTTCTAGATAAATTGGTTGAATTATATCAACGCACAAGACTACCAATTCATTATGAGACACTAGCGACTTCCTTGGACGTAAGCAAATGGACCGCTTATGATATGATGAGGGAAATGGAGAAGCAGGGGTTCGTAAGCCGCAGCTATGAGGTTAACTCCAAGGAAACCGGGAGGTCGCAGGTTGTATTCTCCCCTACCGAGCAGGCTACCGATCTATTTAAGCAGAGCCGGGAGGATAACTACGATTCGTCCAATTGGGAGCATACGACTGCGCATATCAGGAAGCTGCTAGGCAGTGTCAAGGACAGCAATGTGAATGAGGTTATCCGTAAAGTCATGAACGAAATCTCATCCAAAGCGTCTAATCTAGAGTTCTGCGGTTACATCCTTGGTCTATTATTGGTTTATATCAAGAAGCTCGGTACCAAGACAGAGCATCTGGTCACTATGCTGGTCAGCAAGAGACTTCATAGCGAGAGCGGAATTCTACTGTTTGTCGGCACCGTCCTGGGAACGATTATTCAGACGATTAACGAAGAAATGGGAAATGAACTGACGGAGCTTGTCTCCAAGTTCCTTGATACTTTGAACAGACTGTCCAACAACGAACAGCGGATGCTGTCCGATTTGTTGCATGAAGCTTTAGCTTAAAGGCTTTAGCTTTTGGATAGTTTTTTGGTCTTTTGTGTATTTAATGAGGGGTTATTTTATATGAGTAAAGGATCGGAAAGTGGAGTGTGATTATCATGAAAACCGGGTTGGTATTAGGTGGAGGAGCCGTGCGGGGTCTGGCACATATCGGTGTGCTAAAAGTATTCGAAAGGAACGGGATCGAGATCGATCGTATTGCAGGTACAAGCATGGGCGGGGCTATCGGCGGCTTGTATGCAGCTGGGGTGCCTGCCGAGGCGATTGAGGAGAAGATTCTGAACACTCCGAAGTATCGTCTGCTTGATATGGGAATTCGTCATCGCGGCCTGCTGGCGGGTAATGCAGTTCATCAGGTGATTAATGAATTACTGCAACAACATAACAAGCAAGGGGTGTTCATCGAGCAGCTCCCCATTGAATTCAAAGCGATCGCGGTTGATCTCATGTGCGGACAGCAGGTGGTTCTGGATCATGGGGATTTGGGAACCGCCCTAAGGGCGACCACCGCATTTCCGGGGGTGTTTGCTCCGCGTGGAAGGTGACAGGATGCTGGTTGATGGCGGTGTCCTTAACAATCTACCCGTAGAGGAAGCACTGGACGAAGAGGGAGAATGTTATATTATTGCCGTGGATGTCGCCAGGGAGCATGAGAAGAAACCGCCGCGCAATATGATCGAGGTAGTATATCGTTCTTACGGTTTGATGGCTGCGGGGCGAAGGCATGTCAGTCTTAAAAGGGCCGACTATGTAATTCGTCCAGAGGTAGGCTATTACGCGTCGTTTGATTTTACCAAAGCGGCAGAATGCATCAAGGCGGGGGAGGAGGCTGCAGAGCGATGTCTGGAGGAACTCCGGCAGCGTATTGATCCTGAGCAGTCAAGGGTGGTTTAGGATCCTGGCACAGCGTTTTTTGGTCTTTTGTGTTTTTTGTATTTCATATCGATCAAGGAGTGAAATTCATGAGCAGCGCATTAGCACAAAGAATGGTACTGTTTGCGATTTACGCCTTCGCCGGCTGGCTTCTGGAGACATCCTATGCTAGCATCCGAGAGCGGCGTTTTGTTAATAGGGGCTTTTTGTGTGGGCCCTTTTGCCCCATTTATGGCTTTGCAGCGCTATTGATCATCGCAGTTACTGCGCAAGCAGGGGCAAGGTTGGACGATCCTTTGGTACACGGCCTGGTTATCGTCTTGGTGTCCGCTCTGTTGGTCACATGGCTGGAATATGCTACGGGTTGGATACTGGACAGAGTTTTTCATCGAAAATGGTGGGATTACCAGGGCCGAAAAATGAATATCGGTGGTTACGTCTGTGTAGAATACTCCCTGCTCTGGGGAGCCTTGGCTTTGGTGCTGGCAGAGTTGATCCATCCAGCCATCCTACTGCTGCTCACCCCTTTGCCGAGCTGGTTCGATATCGCGGCAGCATGGATCATCCTGTTGTATTTTGCTATAGATACAGGCGTCTCAGTCAGCAGGGAATGGCAGCGCAAGCATTCATCCAGTCTACATAGACTTAAACTACGCTAGTTAATAAAGGAGTCGGGAGGCGTTATGAGGAGAGAGTCCTCTTAGCGCAGCTCGGCTCCTATTTTCTCGCCTTCACTGCTAATATTCGTCAACGGGAGACGTAGACGGTCGGAGCGGATATGTCCGCGTTCAGCTAGCAGCCATTTCAACGGGGCTGGATTCGGCTCCGAGAACAGGAACTGGATGAGCGGGAGCAATTGATCGAAGACTTGCCCAGACTCCTCAATTTTTCCGGCTTGGTAGGATTGATAGACTTGTACGAATTGGTTGGTATCCAGATTGGCACTGGCCAGAATTCCCCCTTTACCTCCACAACAGAGCGAGGCAAAGAACAGCTCGTCTTCTCCGCATAGCACAGGCTTGGCTATCGATCTAGCCAGCTGAAAATAACGGGTTATATTACCTGTACTCTCCTTCAATCCGATCACATGCTTCATCTTCATAATCGCAGTAACCGTCTTGATATCAAGCGAGACTCCGGTCCGGTGGGGTATGTCATAGACGATAACCGGCAATCCGGCGGTAGAGATTTGCTGGAAATGTTCAATAATGCCGCGTTGTGAAGGCTTGTTGTAATAAGGGGTGACGACCAGCGCCGCATCGGCTCCAAGCGATTTAGCCCAGGCGGTTCTGTCTACGGTAGCGGCAGTACTGTTGGAGCCTGTTCCCACAATCAGCGGCAGAGAGCCGATCTCCTTGCGTGCCGTTACAATTAGCGTCTCCAATTCTTTGGCATGAATTGTCGGTGATTCTCCTGTTGTTCCGCCGACGACGAGTCCGTTAATCCCTTGACCGACCAAGCGCTGAACCAGATCAATATAAGACCCCACATCCAATTTCCCTCTCCGATCAAACGGTGTCACAACCGGAACGAATACGCCACGCAGGCTTTGTTCTGTAAGCAATACACTCAACTCCTATCTCAATTCCTGTGTCTTCGCTCCCGATTTTTCCGGGTATCGATAGATATTGAACTAATACCTCAAAAATGTAGACATAACCATGTTTAGACCTGATTACTCAGACATTGTTGACCGTTAGCGTTGATCCTTTGGTACGCTGCCCTTGTAACGGACAATAATGTCCATTACGAGGGGGAATATCGCGGAAAACCGCATTTTTTGCTTCTAATGGTCAAAGGTGTCCGTTAGAAGAGCAAAGTTGCTTTTTTCTTGCTCTAACGGTCATTTTTGACCGCTTGATAAATGCGATCACGCTGGCTTAAGGATTCCAGCGCCTAAACTTGCTGATATCCCCAACGGGCAGCGATCGGCTCAATCATCATCCGGCCATGTCCATCGCAAGCAGCGCTGGGAAGGACACTCACCCGGTTGCTCTCGTCCTCATTATCATTAGTTCAACATCTATGAATATATAGCGATGCTCGGCAAATGTAACCATCCATTTGTCCGGTGATTTTAGCAAACCGATTCACGCGGAGGCTCTGTCCGGGAAATCGGCTGGTACTGAAAAACGTCAAATGGATGGTTACGGATTCAGGTAGAACCGTTATAGTCGGATAGATCGAATTGAGGTGAAGGAGGAAATTCATCAATGTCTATCTTGGAAGTTCTGAACAGGGAGAAGATTATGGCCATGATCCGTGGCTTGCGGCCGGATACGGTGGATCGGACTGTCGAAGCGCTGGTACAGGGAGGAATTCGCTTCCTGGAGGTGACAACGAATACCGAGGGAGTCTATGAGTTAGTCGAGCGCTTAAGACAGAGGTATGAGGGGCAACTGTTGATCGGTATCGGTACGGTGCTTGATGCCGACATGGCTGCAAAGTCGATTGACGCAGGGGCGCAATTTATCGTATCGCCGAATTTGGACGAGGAGGTTATCTCCTACGGATTACGACATGAAATCGATGTCTTTCCCGGGGTAATGACACCTACGGAGATCGTCAGAGCTGTCAAAGTCGGCGCCAAGGCAGTAAAGGTGTTCCCGACGGGTTCGCTAGGCGGAGCCGCTTACTTGAAGGAAATTCGCGCACCGCTCGACCATATTCCGATGATCGCCTCTGGAAGTGTCGGCTTGAACAACTTGCGAGATATTCTGGACGCTGGTGCTATTGGAGTAGGGATTGGCGGCAATCTCGTCAAGCGGCAGTGGATAGAAGCGGAACGATTTAATGAGATCCAAAAGCTGGCCCGTGAGTTCGTGGATATCGTTGCCGAATTCCAGGCCCAGTCGACAGGCGTCCTGCTCTCTAGCAGCATGGTCATGGAAGATCCGCAGGGCTCGGGGAGTTGAGGCTAATGAAGGAGAAAGTGATTAAATCGCTGCGGTGTCTTGCTTTCTTGGCCGTGTTGGTGCTTCTGCTGCCAGCCCTTAGCGGATGCTCCAGCATTGCCGTACTGGACCCCAAGGGGCCAATTGCCGCACAGCAGCGTGATCTGATGTTTCTATCGACTGTATTATGCGCTATCGTCATCGTACCTGTGCTTATTCTTTCAGCGGTCATTATTTGGCGTTATCGGGATAAGGCTGACCGTAAGGCGGCATATACACCAGATTGGGCTCACAGCACCAAGCTGGAGATGATCTGGTGGGGCATTCCGATTATCATCATCCTGACGCTGGCCATTGTAACCGCCCGGGCCACTTATGCCCTGGAACCATCTAAGCCGCTAGAATCGAAAGCGGACGTTAAGCCGCTAACCGTACAGGTGACCTCGCTAAACTGGAAGTGGCTGTTCCAATATCCAGAGCAGGGCATTGCTTCCGTGAACGAGCTGAAGATTCCGCAAGGGGTGCCGGTCCGCTTCGAGATTACAGCGGATTCACCAATGAATTCCTTCTGGATTCCCCAGTTAGGAGGACAGATCTATGCGATGTCCGGTATGGCGATGACGCTCTATTTGCAAGCAGATGAGACCGGACAATATTGGGGCTCCGGCGCCAATTTTACCGGCACGGACTTTGCGAAGATGTTCTTCGATGTGCATGCCGTTACTGCGGAAGAATTTACGGATTGGGTAGAGGATGTCAAGAAGGACTCTCCGACGCTTACACTTGATGGGTACAAGCAACTGGCAGAGCCCTCGGCATCGGAGAAGCTGACCTATTCTTCTTTTCCGGAAGGTCTATTTGAAATGACCGTAACTAAATATGCGTCATCCCATCATCACGGCATGTCCATGTCCGGTAGCACAGAGGCTCACGGAGATAAGCCTATGTCAAGTGATGATTCGGGGCATGGGGATATGCTGAAGTCCGGGGATCAATCCGAGCACGGCGATATGCGAATGTCCGGAGATCAGCTGGAACATGGCGGCATGTCCATGAATGAGGGCAGCGCTCATTAGAAATGGACGAAGGCGGAAAGCTGCCGGACGAATAGTAATCAGGAAAGGAGACTAGCAATTATGCTGGAGTCTATCAAAAACTGGGCCTCCGATTTTTTTGTGACCGGAGACCCTTTAATATACGGGGCGGATGCAGCTATTATCATTACGCTCGTGGCCATCGTCTTCGTATTGACTTATTTTAAAAAATGGGGGTGGCTCTGGCGCAATTGGCTGACCACGGTTGATCATAAGAAGGTGGGCATCATGTACATCTTATCCGCGTTCCTGATGATGTTTCGCGGCGGGGTGGATGCTCTCTTGATGCGTACGCAGCTGGCCATGCCCGAACTTCAATTTCTACAGCCGGATCACTATAACGAAATATTTACGACCCATGGCGTCATTATGATTCTGTTCATGGCGATGCCGTTCATGTTCGGTTTGTTCAACGTAGCGGTCCCGCTCCAGCTTGGAGCAAGGGATGTCGCCTATCCATTCATGAACGCGCTCAGCTTCTGGCTGTTCTTCGCTGGTGCCATGCTGTTCAATCTGAGCTTCGTCATTGGCGGCTCGCCGGATGCGGGCTGGCTCGCCTACCCGCCTTACTCGGAGCTGATGTATAACCCGGGTGTCGGTCAGGACTTCTATATATGGGGTATTCAGATCTCCGGGATTGGCAGCCTGATGACCGGCATCAACTTCATTGTAACGATTCTGAAGCTGCGCGCTCCAGGAATGAAGCTAATGAAGATGCCGATGTTCTCTTGGTCGGTGCTGGCAAGCTGCATTGCCATTATATTCTCATTTCCAATTTTGACGGCGACGCTGGCGTTGCTCTTTCTAGATCGGTACGGCGGTGCTCACTTCTTTACACTGGATGGCGGTGGTAACCCGATGATGTATATCAACCTGATCTGGATGTGGGGACATCCTGAGGTGTATATTATCGTGTTGCCGGCGTTCGGTATTTTCTCCGAGGTAGTCTCCACGTTTTCCCGCAAGAAGCTGTTCGGTTATAAATCGATGGTGTACGCGATGATGATTATTAGTATCTTGTCCTTTCTCGTATGGGCGCATCACTTCTTCACGATGGGATCGGGGGCGAATGTCAATGCCTTCTTCGCTTTGTCGACGATGGTGATCGCTATTCCGACCGGGGTCAAAGTATTCAACTGGTTATTTACAATGTTCCGCGGCAGAATCAGCTTCGAATCGCCGATGCTGTGGACGACCGGGTTTATTCCCTGCTTCGTAATCGGAGGGATGACCGGTGTGCTTCTATCAGTAGCGCCCGCAGATTTTCAGTATCATAACAGCTACTTCCTGATCGCGCATTTCCATCAGGTTATTATAGGAGGCGTCGTCTTCGGTTACTTCGCCGGCTTGTACTATTGGTGGCCGAAGCTGTTCGGCTTCAAGCTGAATGAGCGCATTGGGAAATGGGCGTTCTGGTTCTGGAATATCGGTTTCTACCTGTGCTTCATGCCGCAATATGTGCTTGGCCTCGACGGAATGACGCGGCGGCTTGTCACCTATAGCTGGGATAAAGGCTGGTGGGGACTCAATCTAGTCTCGAGCATCGGTGCGGGACTGATGGGTATCGCTTTCCTGTTTCAGGTCTGGCAAATCGTCCACGGCATCAAACACTACCGCAGCAACATGGATACGACGGGAGATCCGTGGGATGGACGCACCTTGGAATGGTCAATTCCTTCGCCAGCTCCGCATTATAATTTTGCCGTGCTACCGCAGGTATCTGATCAGGATGAATGGTGGGAGGAGAAGCAGCGCAGGCAGAAGGAAGGATACACGGCAGTGGCACCGGAATTGTCGCCGATTCACATGCCTAACAACTCCGGTATTCCTATCATGATGGCAGGCTGCTGGTTTCTGGCCGGATTCGGCTTCGTGTTCCACTGGCTCTGGCTGATCATACCGGGGCTTGCCGGCGTAGCTCTATGCATGTTGGCCCATTCCTTCAATTATGACACGGACCATTATATTCCGGTTGAAGATATCAAACACACGGAAGCGTCTCTAAGGGGGGCTGCAAATCTATGAGTTCAAGCCAAGTAACAGAAGCGTCTGCGCGCGCGCATCATGATCATCATCCGGATATGGAGGAGATGCGCCTGCTCGGCTTCTGGATCTACCTGATGACGGATGTTATGATCTTCGGCACTTTTTTTGCCACCTATATCGTACTAAAGAATAGCACCAATGGCGGTCCCGGTCCTGCCGACCTGTTCGAATTAGGCGGGGTTATCGCCAGTACGTTTATTTTGCTTGCTAGCAGCTATACTTGCGGACTGGCGGTTCTGGCAATGAACAAGGGCAAATTGCGGGCTCTGCTCGGCTGGCTGGCCATCACGGCTTTGCTTGGGGCTTGCTTCATCGGTCTGGAGATCAGTGAATTTGCCCATCTCGTAGACCGGGGGGCGACGATGGGGACCAGTGCATTTCTGTCCGCTTTCTACACCTTGGTCGGAACGCATGGCCTGCATGTAAGCATCGGGCTGGTATGGATGGTAGCCTTAATGCTACAGCTGACGAAACGGGGGATTACTCCGGTCACAAAACGTAAAGTTCAGGTGATCAGCCTCTTCTGGCATTTTCTTGATGTGATCTGGATTTTCGTATTTACCGTCGTCTATTTAATGGGGGTGAGCTAGGTTGTCGAATATGGAATCGGTTCATACAGAGCAGGAGTCGCATGTGGGGTCGTTCTATTCCTATACAATCGGGTTCATATGCTCCATTGTATTGACCGTGATACCAGTTGCGATCGTTCTGGGTGGCTGGCTGGAAGGAATGACGAGAGCTGTAGTCCTAATGGTGGCGGGTGTTCTGCAGCTGCTGGTGCAGCTTCTGTTCTTTATGCATTTGCGTGAGGAAGGGAAGCCGCGCTACAATCTCATCTCTCTCATTCTTGGCCTGGTGATCCTGATTGTCATCGTAGCCGGGTCAATGTGGATCATGATGTTTAATATGGTGGCTCAATAGGATAGGGTATAGAAAGCCCTCGTATGCTTTCCGCTGATGGAGAGCTGTACGAGGGCTTATTTTAGTTACAGTGAATACGTGAAAAGAAGACTAGGACAAGGACGTCACAGAATCGTATTGACGTAAAATGCTGGTTAATTCGTTAAGCAACGCTTGATTCTCCTCTTGCGTACCGATCGAGACGCGGACATGTTGCGGAAGCTGCCAGGCTCCGGCATACCTGACAATAATTCCTCTGCTCAGCAATTGTTCATAAATTGCCTTCGCATTCGCTCCCAGCTCTACCAGCACGAAGTTGCTCATGCTCCTCGTATACGTTAGCTGGAGTTCGTCTAGAGCATGGTATAGCTGCTCACGGCCCTGAACCGTTAACTCCTGAGAACGGAGGAGATGCTCATCATCGTCAAGCGCCGCGATCGCGGCTATCTGCGCTAATGCATTGACATTGAACGGCTCCTTCACCTTCAGAATCTGCTGAACGATATCCTCTCTGGCTGCGCCAAAGCCGACTCGCAGACCGGCTAAACCGTATATTTTCGAGAAAGTTTGCAGGACGACAATTGGATACCCGGCGCGGACATATTCTAGGCCGCTGCTGTAATCGCTGGCTGTCACATAGTGATTGTAGGCGGCGTCGAACAGGACGAGAACTCGCCTGGGCAAGGCTTCAAGAAGCTGCTGGAGAAGCGGTCCAGGCAAGTAGGTGCCGGTAGGGTTATTAGGAGAACAGATACATAGCAATTTGGTTCGTTCTGTGACTGCTGCGAGAATCGCGTGGATGTCAATTTCATATTGCTCGTTTAGAGGAACGGGGACAATTCGGGCTGCCATCAGATGGGCTCCGAATTCGTATTCGCTAAAAGATGGAGAGAGTACGATAATCTCATCCTCTGGTTCCAGGTAGGCTTCCGACACCAGCGTTATCAATTCATCTCCGCCATTCGTCAGAATGAATTGCTCCGGGGCCAAGTCCAGCTCGGAAGCAAGCGCATGTCGAAGCCTGGACGCTCTCGTATCAGGGTAGCGGTGTATGTCAGGCAGTGCGGCAGCGATGGCTTCAAGCGCCTTGGGGGAAGGACCCAGCGAATTTTCGTTCGAGGCAAGTTTAATTATTTTGGATAACCCGTGCTCTTGTTGCAGCTCCCAAATCGGCTTGCCTGGCGTATAAGGCTTAATATTTCGTACAGTATTGCGGGCTTTGACTTCTTTATGGTCGTCCATCATATGCTCTCCTCCTAATGAAGATTTATCCAGTTCTTGCGATTATAATGTATTACTCTTGAGTGAACAAGTAAACATCCATTTGATTGATAGATTGCCGATCCGCTTGTCATTATCCAGGACAATCAATAATTCCAACGGCATGAATAGATTGGATGGTATAGAAAGGCGACGATTGGAGGGTTACGGACTTGCTTCGATTCGCTAAGATCGGTTTGACCAAGGGTACGCTGTGGAAGATAGCTTCACAGGGCCTGTTCGAAAACTGCGAAAGAAGTGATAGAAGTGGCAAGCATGGATTTACGAAAATGGCGAACATTCCACCTGCTGGCATGGGGGACGTTCATCGGCATGTTCCTTGTGCTGCTTGCAGGGGCATTAGTTACGAAGACGGGTTCCGGACGAGGCTGTGGAAGTGATTGGCCACTGTGCAATGGCAAATTTATACCAGCTTATACGCTGGAGTCGATGATTGAATATTCGCATCGTATGGTAACGGGAGTTGTAGGTTTGCTCGTGATCATAACATTTATTTATACATGGCGTTATCTAAGGCATCCTGAAGCATTACTGTATGCTGGTGGCACACTGCTGTTCACGATCATTCAAGCCTTGATGGGAGCAGCTGCCGTTATATGGCCGCAGCAACCGGCCGTTATGGCGCTTCATTTTGGAATATCATTGTTAGCGGTAGCCTGCAGTATGCTGCTTGTCTTATGGAGCTATCGGATGAAGAGAACAGCGAGGCAGAGCTTCTCACGGCAACTCCCTACGATTGGTTATTTAATGGCATGGGGAATCTGGCTTTTCTGTATCGGTGTAGTGTATCTTGGAGCTTATATACGACATAAGCAGGCCGGAGGAGGCTGCAAGGGCTGGCTGCTCTGTAACGGTCAACTGATCCCGGATTTATCCGGTCCTGCGGGAATCGTATTCGCGCATCGGGCTGCTGCTCTGATCTTGCTCCTGCTTATCATTGGATTCTACACTCTTGCCCGCTGCGCTAGATGGAAGGAACAAGCTGCAAGGGCTGGGCTTCGGCCAGTCACACTTTGGGCTCTAATTCTGGTCATCGCTCAAATCGGCAGTGGCGCCCTTCTTGGAGTAGTTGCAGGCAACCCGGATTTAATTCTGTTCGCGAGTCTTCTTCACAATGTATTGGCTACTATATTGTTCTGTATTCTATCGGACCAGGCAATCCTGTCTTATAAGTACCATTGCTCGAAATAAAACAACCGCCAAGCTCAATCCATCCATGAGTCTGGCGGTTGTTTATGCAAAGCTGCGGTAATTGCTACTGTTTAGTCTGTCAAGCTGTGCAGCGCCTCGGCGAATTTAGCGATGCCGCTCTCGATCTCCTCGGTCTTCGCTCTGGCATATGTGAAGCGGACGAAGCCGGAATCCGAACCGTAGACACTGCCGGGCACGAAGGCGACGCCCCTTCGGATCGCTTCATCCAGCAGTTTGCCGTCGGGTACCTTGGGGGTAAGCATGCACCATAAATGCAGGCCGCCTTGCGGAGTGACGAATGAGATCTGGTCGCCCAGCTCCCTCCGCAGGGACTCGATGAGCAAGTCCCGCTTGAATTGGAGCTGGATTTGCAGACGATCCAGATGGGGCTGGAAATAGTCCGATTTTATAAATTGAGCGGCAACCTGCTGCGGGATGACACTCAAGCCGAAGTCCATCTGCTGTCTGGCATCGGCCAATCTCTGCACGATCGAATTCGGAGCTACCATCCAGCCGATCCTTAGGCCGGAGGCGGCAATTTTGGAGAAAGAGCCGATGTACAGAATGTTGCCGTTCGAATCCATCGATTTGAGCGGCGCAGGAGCGGTTCCTTCAAATGCCGTTAGGCTGAACGGGTCATCCTCTACGATCGGAAGCCCAAGTTCACTGGCGACAGAGAACAATTGCTCGCGACGTTCACTGCTGATGACCGCACCCGTCGGATTTTGAAAGTTGGGATTCAGGAACACCATTTTGATCCGATGCTTCTTGTATAACTCCCTTATGTCTTCAGGGTGGACGCCATACTGATCGATAGGTAGCCGGAACAGACGGAGTCCTGCCGATTGGAACATTGGAAGCGAGTAGCAGTAGGATGGATCCTCAATCGCTACTGCGTCCCCGGGGGACAGGAGGCATTGCGTGATCAGATATAGCGATTGTTGAGAACCCGAGGTAATCATGATCGACGATTCTGTGGTCTGAATTCCCCGGTACTTTTGCAAATAATCGACCAGGGATTGTCTAAGCGGTATATATCCCTGCGGGTTATCATAGCCCAGATATGAGGTGTAATGATGCTCACGCATCAGGGCTGCAATTTCATCAAGCGGGGCTAAATCCGCCGCTAATTCACCGCTCGCAAAGTCGATCAGGGAAGGGTCTTGACTCAGCGCATCCCGTATTTTGCGTAGAAAAGGCAAATTGGGCAGGAAGCTTCCGCCCTCAGCATATCGGTTCCAATTCGGCGTATGTTTAGGTGTGGCGCCCCATTTAGTCCGGCTTACCCGTGTTCCGCTGCCCGTGCGGCTCTCAATAATCCCCATCGATCTCAGTTCGGCGAACGCGAGGATCACAGTGCTGCGATTCACACCGAGCTGCTCGGCCAGTTTCCGTTCGGACGGGAGCAGGCTGCCTGGAGGGAACTCGCTATAGGCGATTCTCTTCTCCAGATGATCGGCAATTTGTTCATAGAGCGGTTTTTTGCTCTGACGGTCTGGTTTCCACATGCGTTATCACCTTCAGTTTGAATCTTGGCTTATTGTGACTTTTATCATACCACTGATCTTTGGAATTGCAGGGTCTGTTTTTATCACAACCTTGACAATTGTTTTGCGATTCTTTGAACATGGATGGGTTCTGAAGTGATAAATTGGTTGGTATATCATGCGAATGCCATAAAAAGGATCGCAATAAGGGATGAAATTATTCTTATGAAACAGGTGTTCCATTTGGAACATTGTGATCAGGTTTGAGCAGAATCACATCGCCACTCTCCGGAACACCGCCTATAACAAGTACTTCCGATTTATATCCGGCAATCCTCCTTGGAGGGAAGTTGATGACAGCTACGATTTGGCGACCTATGATTGATTCAGGTGCATATCTCCTCGTAATCTGGGCGCTTGAACTTTTGATGCCAAACTCTCCAAAATCAATTTTCATTTTAATGGCTGGTTGACGCGCTTCCGGGAAGTGCTCTGCTTCCACAATTGTACCGATTCGGATATCAAGTTTTAAAAAGTCTTCAATGGTTGCCATAAGTAATCTCCTTCTGGTAAACAGTTTTATCCTTAATAGAGAATAGATTAGTATAACTATAACATTTTGATCAAATAGGCCAAATAAATAAGTACATTCAATTTATAAAGGAATGGATGGCTGCACAAACATAAAAGTGGATGGTTACAATTTATGCTCCATTGGATGGTTTATTTTAGTCCACTCTCTTTTATGATAAGGTTCAGGGTTCGATAAGATACGTCCATGTATTGTCGGAATGGATCATAGAGAGGGATGATAAAGTGAGAAATCGGCATGTGAAAGTAGCAGTTATTCAAGCCGCACCGATCTTGTTCGATAAGCAGTCGGCCATGGACAAGATATCTACGATGACGAAGGAAGCAGCTGAACAGGGAGCGGAGCTCATCGTCTTCCCTGAAGTGTTCCTGCCGGGATACCCGCGCGGTCTGAGCTTCGGAGCACGTGTTGGAAGCCGTACACCCGATGGGCGAAAGGATTGGGAACGTTATTGGTCTAGCGCCATCGATGTTCCAGGTGATGAGACGAAGCAGATCGGCGATTTGGCTAAGGAATTGGGGGTTCATCTTGTCATCGGTGTTGTGGAGCGCGATCAGGAGTTCAGTACAGGCACTTTATTCAATACGATGATCTATATCGGGCCTGACGGGGAACTGCTGGGCAAGCACCGCAAGCTGGTTCCAACCGGTTCCGAGCGGCTATTATGGGGGCAAGGTGACGGCAGCACGTTGACCGTGATCGACACTCCCTTTGGCAGAGTAGGAGGGCTAATCTGCTGGGAGAATTATATGCCGTTGGCCCGGACAGCGATGTACGCGCAGGGGATTGATATCTATGTAGCCCCGACGGCGGATGCACGGGATTCATGGCAGTCGACGATTCGCCATATTGCCTGCGAAGGCCGCTGTTTTGTCCTCTCCTGCAATCAGTTTGCAACCAAGGAGTCCTATCCCGCGGACCTGGCCTATTATCCAGATATCGAGCAGGATCCCGAGGTGCTCAGTAAAGGGGGAAGCGCGATTGTGGGGCCATTAGGGGAATACATTGCGGAGCCGCTTTATAACCAGGAGGGCATTATCGTGGCGACACTGGATCTCTCCGAGATCGTACGGAGCCGGTTTGATTTTGATCCGGTTGGGCATTATAGCCGTCCAGATGTTTTTCAGTTGATCGTGAATGAGACGAAGCAGGACATTGTACAAAGAAAACAATAGACAACTATAGATTTTTTATAGCATGAAAAAGGGGTTGGAGAGATTGGAAAATAGCTTAAGAGAACGGTTAGAGACCATTCTGCTGACGAATGAGAACATCGCCTCGGCGGAGGAGGAATTGCTGTCGATCATTCCAGAACTCATCGTCTGCAAAGATTGTGAGCAGCATATGCCGGCGCATCGTCTGCCCGTACTTCTTCATACTTACGAGGTTGTAGATGGGGTGAGGAAGGATCTTGCTCTGAAGCTAGCGGCATTGTTCCATGATATTGGCAAGCCATATACCAAGGTTACACGGGATGGAGTGGACAGCTTCAAGGGGCATGAAGAGATCAGCGTTATTCTGGGAGATTTCATCCTGCAGCGCCTAGGTTTCGACGATACGATTCGGCGGGAGGTTGGTATGCTAGTCAAATACCATGATACTGAATTGTTCCCAGGTCAGGAGAGCATAGACGATATTACCAGCAAAATAGGTATAGAGCTAGTGCTTCCATTGCTGGAGCTGCAGCTCTCTGATTTGCTGGCGCATTCTGAGCAGAAGGTGAAAGCCCTCTTGCCGCAAAGAGAGGACACGTTGAAGTTTTTCTTGAGTAGTGTAGGCAGCAAGCTGTAGTGATCACTTAGATCTGAGCGCTAACGAAACTCCATATCGTTATTTCCGCAAAAACAGCGATATATAAAACCTAACGAAACACCATAACGCTATTTGTGATCAATTCGATCAAAAAGCCATGAAAGTGGCGAAATAACGATCCCCAGTTTCGTTAAAATTCATAGCAGTCCTTTTTGGAGCAAATAGCGATACCCTGTTTCGTTAGAAACGAGATCTAAAATTAAAAAGGGAAGCCCTGATTCGGGCTTCCCTTTGTGCGTAACGCGGCTTATTTATCAGCCGAAATAATAAGGAACATCGGCCTCCGGAGTTCATCCTTCATATCGGGAATACTCCTTAACATTTCTTCAGAAGGAACAGGCTCCTGGACCTCCCGTAATGTAAATCCGGCATGAATCAAGTCATTCATATAGGTCGAAATCGTTCGATGATATTTGATAACATTTTCATTAAGAAATGTGGTATTCCGCTGACCCTCGAATTGGTAGCGATCCACCGGCCAATGAAGAAGATTTCCCTGGTCATCGTAATACCAATCCTGCTCATCCTGAGAAGTGAAGATGGGATGTTCCACAGAAAACACAAAAGAACCTCCCGGTTTGAGACAAGCATAAACTTTGCTGCAGAGCGCTTCAAAGGACTGAATGTAGTGAAAAGCCAAAGAGCTAATGACAACATCAAATTGCGAAGCGGAGAAGTTGATATCTTCGATGGGCATATTCATATAAGAAATCGCAGAGTCATCCGTCATTTCACGGGCTTTTTGCAGCATTTTCGCAGATATATCTACTCCGATTACAGAGCTTGCTTGTTGTTCACGGGCATAACGGCAATGCCAGCCGAAACCGCAACCTAAGTCAAGAACCGTTTTATTTTGCAGTTCAGGCAACATTTCTTTAAATATATGCCATTCACCCGCCCCTTCAAGTCCTTTTACAGAGCGGAGCATTTTCCCATAGGTAGAAAAGAAATTTACGTCATCGTATTTATTTTGTCTCATATACATACATCTCCTATAAATTAAGATAGCCTCCTAAAACCATAAACAGATCCATTTCAGGAGGCTATCTATCTCCGTCTGACCATTTCTCTCACCCCAATGTACATAGGTTATGACCATTATTACATAAACTGCTGATGAACTAAAACCGATCTATTTACGATTGCGGAAAATAATGTCATTATCATTATATAAAATGATAATGATTGATGAGGGGCATTTTAATGACTAAAAAGGCCGATTTCCTACTTCATCCCGTGCGTATGCGCATTGTACAACAATTGCTGCTAGGTAAACCGTTAACGATTGCCCAACTGACCGACGTGCTTGGCGATGTTCCTCAGGCCACCTTATACCGGCATGTTAATCTTCTACTCAAGGCGGAGTTCATCGAGGTTGCTGACACGCAAAAAGTTAAAGGGACGGAGGAGCGATTGTTTTCTGTAAGAGAAGACAACCTGAAGATTCCTGAAGCTGAAATTGAATCGACTCCAATTGAAGATCACATCCGTTATTTTTCCGTATTTCATGGTAATTTGCTGCAGTTGGCAACCACATATCTGGCGAATACGCCACCCGAGAAGTACAAAGAAGAAGGGTTCGGATACTGGTCTACACCGATTCATGTGAGCGACGAAGAATTTATAGAGTTGGTTCAATCCATTAACCAAAGCCTCGAGAAAGTACTGGATAACAAGCCTTCGCCTGAACGGAAGACACGTCTCTTTGCCGGCATGTTCATTCCGCAAAAATCTGAGCAACAGTAAAGAGGAGGAGATAATGATGAGTATGCAAGTTGTCTTAGGTGATCGTGAATTAATCGTAAACATTTCAGGCTTAGAAGTGGCAGCCATTTTGAAAAAAGAGATTAAGATCCCTTATACTTCGATCGTGGATGTACAACCGGGTAGTTTCGAGTTCCCTTGGACTGCGGTAAAAAGAGCAGGGATTACGACAATGAGTTATAAGGCCGGAAGTTTTGTTATCCATGGGGAGAAATACTTCCTATCCTATCACGATGCTCATAAAGTCGTTATTCTCAACCTCGAAGGTGCTGAATTCGATAAAATCGTATTGGAGAGCGAGGCTCCTGAACAGCTGGCGAACGATATTAGGGCACGCTGCTTCTCACTTTAATAGACATTAGCATAGGCCGGACTTAATAGCGCTTCAAAATCCAAATTAAGTAGGGGAGGCGTCTGAAGATGCATTATAAAGAATTTGGTGATCAGAATGCTTCCCTGCTGCTTTTTTTGCATGGTGGAGGAGTGAGTGGCTGGATGTGGGATAACCAGATCCCATACTTCTCCCACTACCATTGTATCGTTCCAGATTTGCCCGGACATGGGGCGAGCCATGGTGACATTCTATTCTCTATGCGTGACAGTGCGGAAAGATTCATTGAGCTTATCGAGGAAAAAGTAGCGGGAAAGCCCGCGGGACGTAAGGTTATCCTGATTGGGTTTTCTCTAGGTGCTCAAGTTATTATTCAAATATTAAGCTTGAAACCGGATTTGGTCGATGCTGCTATCATAAATAGCGCTCTGGTCAGACCAAGTCCCCTTGGCCGCAAACTCATTAAACCTACGATTAAATGTTCATATCCGTTAATCAGAAATAAGCGCTTCGCTAGGTTGCAAGCTAAGACATTGTATATAACTGAAGAGCAATTTCAGAAATACTATGAAGAGAGCTGTCAAATGAAGCTTGCCACTCTGGTAAGCGTACTAGAGGAGAACATGTCGTTTGGAATACCTCAGAGTTTTAGAGAAGCGCATGGAAAGATCCTAGTTACGGTTGGTGCAAAAGAAAAAGCGATTATGAAAAAATCTGCAAAAGATCTTGTTGAAGCTAACTCCAATTGCACCGGTGTTATCATCCCTGAAATGGGACACGGTGTTCCTATGGCCATGCCAGACTTCTTTAATCAAATGGTTGAGAGTTGGATTCAAGAAGGAGCTCTGCCAAAAGAATGTATAGTGATTCGTTGAATTATGAAGTTCCTTCCGCAATGGCCTCATATAAAATGTTCAGACCTGTCTCCAGCTGTTCGAAGCTAGCGTATGCGTAAGAGAGTCGGATATGGTAGAAATCTTTGGCGTCGTATATATACCCTGGATTGATAAGCACATTTTGCTTCAGGAGCTTGAGAAACAGGGCTTTATTCACGAGCGGTTCGTGGAGACGAAGCCAGATGTAAAATCCGCCTGCCGGCTTATTCCAAGTCGCTATGCTGTTATAACGAAGCTGTAAAATTTCCTCGACGAAATCGGCTCTTCGCTTAAGTTGTTCCCGAAGCTGGTCGATATGTTCCTCATAAAGCCCCGATTCAAGCCAATGCCTAGCGATTTGCTGAGAGAATGCGCTTGACCCGTAATCCGTTTGCATCTTAATATCCGCCAGTCTGTCGATGACCGGCTCTGGGCCGATAACCCAGCCGATACGAAGGCCGGGGCTTAATGTCTTGGACATGCTGCCAATATAGAGTACTTGACCGTCAGAATCCAGAGATTTGAGTGAAGGCGGAGTTTTACCGAACGCCAGCCCGTGATACACATCATCTTCGATGATGGGAATTTGCTGATAAGCGCATATTTGCAGCAGCTCCCGGCGCTCATCCAGGCTCATGATTGAACCAGTTGGATTATGCAATGTCGGAACAGTATAGAATAGGGACTGCTTTTTACCTTTCATTGATATGATTTGATCCGGCAGTCTATTATCCCGATTCTCCTTGTCCAGGGAGACGATTCTCATTCCGGCAGACTGGAAAGGACGGACCGAATTCAAATAAGAAGGGGCTTCCTGAAACACGGTCGAGCCCGGCTCCAGCAAGCCTAGCGAAATCAACTGTAGAGCCTGCAACGCACCCGATACGATCATGATACTATCCGGTGTAGCGTGAATCCCTCTTTTGGTGGCATATCGGCTGAGAGCATGACGAAGCTGTCTGCTTCCCTTCGGTTCAGAGTAACCAATATCCCGGGCGGTAAGCGGGACGTTCTGCAACGAGCGCTGTAGTACAGCCGTTGGCAACAGGTCTGGGGATAGCTCGCCTGTTCCTAACCGGATGATATTCTCTCGCTGCTCATATTCATTAATAAGCTGGATCGTCTGGAAATTCGGTTCATAAATGCTGGAGGAGATGTGCTTCTCCCAATCCGGATGAATGTCCTTGATCAGAACATTCCAGCTATTGTTCGATACATAGGTTCCATCGCCGACTCTCGTAGATAGTATCCCGTCGGCCACCAGCTCTTCGATCGCATTAACGATGGTGCTGCGGTTAACTCCCATAGCTTCAGCCAGTTTTCTCTGTGTAGGGAGCTTCGTATGGATCGGCCATTCTCCGCTTTGAATGCGTTGCTTGATCCAATTTACGATCTGTTGGTGTATGGTCAGATGAGAGTGTCGGTTTGGCTTCCATTCCATAGGCTTGCAACTCCATTCTTCAGATTGGTTGGTTCTCTTGCCATCCAATTGGTTGTTCCTATTATGTATACCATATTTATAATAGATAGAAAAAGGGTGGAGGAAATTAATATTGCAGGCTTTCATACATGGAATGGTGCTCGCCTTCGGTCTTATTTTGCCGCTTGGCGTTCAGAACATCTTCGTATTTACTCAGGGTGCAGAGCAGCCGGAGTTCCGCAGAGCACTGCCAGCGGCGATCACTGCGGCGGTTAGCGATACCTTACTTATTCTACTTGCTGTGCTTGGTCTATCGGTTATGGTTGGTGAGATCGAATGGCTTCGGACTCTTATGATGTGTGGTGGGGCTCTATTTCTTAGTTATATGGGTTATTCCATGTGGAGAGCGAAGCCAGGGACAGGATACAGTCAAAATCGCATCGGACTGTCTATAAAAGAACAGATCGTCTTCGCACTCTCGGTCTCACTATTAAATCCCCATGCCATTCTTGACACTGTCGGCGTGATTGGAACGAGTGCGCTTCGTTATACAGCGGCTGACAAGATATGGTTCACTGCTGCTTGTATCTTGGTATCATGGTGCTGGTTCCTCGCCTTGACTGTTGCCGGGCGCATATTGAAGCAGTTGGATGGAACAGGAAGAATGCTCGTTATGATTAATAAATGCTCAGCCATTTTCGTATGGTTAACAGCAGTCTGGTTACTGCTTGATATCATGGGTTGGAATCCATACTAAGCGTGCTGTGGTGATCATATTATACTAGTGATTCTGAGGTCAGAATGACCCGCTAGAGCAGCAAAAATCTGGAAGACAAAATTCAGGAATAATAGAACAAACCGTAGGAAGAAAACAGCCTGGGCGTTTTGTATGATAGACATATAAAGTTCAAAAAGGCCGATTTTCAGCACCGAGAAGGTTGGATGAAGCTAGGGTCCGAGGAGCGGAGCGTACGTAGTGGGTACGTGAGTACCGGAGGGCCCGGGTGAATTCAAGATTCGATGCCGAGTTGCTTCCTGATTTACATCGTGTTAGATATAGAATTTATAAGTTATCAGCACAGCTGATGAAATTCTATATCGCAAGAAAACCTACCTTTGAGTCGCGGTCGCTCAACCTTGAATGACTTCGATCGGTTTTCTTATCAAAAGCGGACTTTTTGAACAACCTCTATAGACATATAGAAGAGATATTCTGGGCTGAATGGCAGGAGGATTACGAATATGACTAGAGTAACGGTATGGAATGAATATCGTCATGAGCAGACGGACGCTAAGGTCCGCGAGGTATACCCGGAAGGAATTCACGGACAACTGGCCAGCTTCTTGAAGGAAGCAGGCATGGATGTGAAGACGGCAACACTGGATGAGCCAGAGCATGGCCTAACTGAGGAAGTGCTTAACGATACCGACGTATTGATCTGGTGGGGACATGTCGCCCATCAAGAAGTAAGCAATGAAATCGTAGAACGGGTACATCGCCATGTCCTTCGTGGAATGGGACTTGTCGTACTGCACTCCGCGCATATGTCGAAAATCTTCATAAAGCTGATGGGCACGAGCTGCGACTTGAAATGGCGCGAAGCGAATGAGCGTGAGCGTCTGTGGGTTATGGATCCAAGCCATCCAATTGCGGAAGGCATTGGGGAATATATCGAGCTGGAACAGGAAGAAATGTATGGTACTCATTTCGATGTGCCGGCGCCAGATGAGCTGATCTTTGTCGGCTGGTTTGAAGGCGGTAATGTATTCCCGAGCGGTTCGACTTATCGCCGCGGCAACGGGAAGATTTTCTACTTCCAGCCAGGTCATGAGACACATCCGACGTATTACCATCCAGATATTCAGAAGGTTATCATTAACGGAGTTCGTTGGTGCGAACCTGTGAAACGTGATTATCCGGTCTACGGTCATTCCGAAGCGTTAGAGCAGATCAGCAAGAAGAATTAGTGAGAGAGTAGTACCAAGCCTCTATAATAGAAGAAAATGAAGGACGGGTCTCGTGAGAATAACGGGGGGCCCGTCCTTTTTGCACAGGTTTACAACCTATATCAGATTGTCTAATATAGTCAGTGAGTATAAGACAACCGAAGACTATGAGGGATGATTGTGAGTATTTATTTGGAACTACCAGAGCTGAATAAGGATTTTTCTTTTAAGAGCTTTGTTAATTCTGGTGCAGGGTTATGCTATCCGCATTGGCACAAAGAAATAGAAATTATATATGTGACGAAGGGCAGCCTGGAGCTGGGAATTAACGATGTTCCGATTCGAATGCATGCCGGACAGATTCAGTTCATTGTCGGCGGGGACGTCCATTATTTCCTGGCTGCTCCGGAGGGTGAGCGGATCGTCATTCAATTTGATCTGAGCTTGTTCTATGATTCGTCTACCGATGTAGAGCGGAAGAAATCAATTAGTGATTCCTTTATGAAAATGGAGCATTCGAGCTGGAAATGGCCTGAGCATGTGATGAAGCGTATGCGTGCCCTGGTGGAGGACATGCACGAGGAGAATGTTTCACGCCGGGAAGGCTACATGTATATGGTGAAGGCACGGTTATTTGAGATGCTGCCGATGATTTTCAGAGACATTCCTCGTAATGAAATGGCCGAGTACGCCAGCAACGGAAATATCCAGTCTCGTGAGACACTGGAGCAGCTGGAGCGAGTCTTCTCCTATGTTGAGGAGCATTATCAGGAATCAGTGACGCTGAAGGAAGTGGCTGAATATATGGGCTTTGATCCTTTCTATTTCAGCAGGCTGTTTAAGAAGAATACTGGGAAGAATTTCATTACGTTTCTAAATGAATACCGCTTGAATAAGGCGAAATGGCTGCTGCTAACCGAGGAAGGCTCAATGGCTGATGTCGCTGAAGCTTCGGGCTTCGGCAGTGTGAAGACTTTCCATCACCTATTCAAAGAGGCGACTGGCCTTTCACCGTTAAAATATAGGAAGACGTTGGCGGGGAAAGAGTAAACGCTAGAAAAAGGTCACATTTCTTGTAGCACTGTGGTTACCATCGTCATGTGAAGCTACAATTGAAGACACACGCGTGGCCAATACTTTCGCTGACCGCTAACGAAACGGGGACACTTTATTTAGGTAAGAATGAGGATGCTGGAAATGTAACGAAACACCATATTGTTATTTGAGCAAAAAAGGGGCCAATCTGCATGATATGAAGCAAATAACGATACCACGTTTCGTTAGAAAATCAAAAGGCGTTATTTGGCTCAAATAGCGATCGCCAGTTTCGTTAGATTTGGGGATTGGTGCAGGGAAGCTTCTTTGAGAGATTCGTGATTGCTGAATGACTTAATAAAACAGGGACAGGCTGATTTTCTTCAGCTTGTCCCTGTTTGTCGTTATTTTGAGATCGAGAAAGGAAGCTCTTCTGGCTTGTAGTCGCGGTAAGTTGGAGCTAAGCCGAGACGGAAGTCGAGTGGCTTGCCTTCCATAATATCTTCGTGGGTAATAAATAGCTTGGTGTAATCCTGTCCAGCCAGCTTGACGCTGGACACGAAGTTGGACTGCGGATTATTGTTATCCGTATGGATTTGCATCTGCTTGCCGTTAGGCAGCTCAATCGTTACCTGATCGAATAACGGAATGCCAAGCACGTACTCGTTGCTGCCAGGGGATACTGGGTAGAAGCCCATGGAGCTGAATACATACCAGCCGGCCATACTGCCGTTATCCTCGTCTCCAGGATATCCATTAAAGCCGCTGTTGAACAGATTCGTAACGATCTGTTTGATCACGACCTGTGACGAGGCTGGCTGTCCAACATAGTTGAACAGATACGGAATGTGGAAGCTTGGCTGATTGGAGATGGCCACTTGCCCAAAATCGATAGCTGCCATTTCACTCATCTCATGAATTTCGAAGCCGTAGCCTAGTACATCAAAATCCGGTGCTTTATTACATAGTTCTGTGATCTTATCGAAGAAGCGATCCTTCGAACCATAGGCATCTATCAGCCCTTGGAAATCCTGGAATACAGCGAAGCCGTTCTGCCAGGCGCTTCCTTCGGCATAGTCTCGTCCCCAGCTCGTATCGTTGAAGTCTGGACGGAATTGTCCGTTCTGATCTTTTGCCCGCATGAAGCCGATCTCGGAATCAAAGATATTACGGTAATTCAGCGCGCTCTCGCGGTATTTGTCAGCGATATCTGACTTACCCAGCATTTCGGCGACACGGCTGATGCAATAATCACTATAAGCATAGTCCAGCGTATGGTTAACGCTCTCATGATAGTTGCTTGGAACATAGCCGTATTTAATATAGTCCAATGTGCCTTGGCGACCGTAGCAGGTCTGCTCGCTCTGGGTTGTCGCCGCCTTCAGCATCGCTTCCAATAGCTCAGGCATCATGTTCAATCCGATTCCCTTGGCTGCGGCATCCGCGATAACAGCGTCGATCAAGGTGCCCGGCATCAGTCCGCGCTCATCCGGGGACAACCATTTCGGCAGGAAACCAGCTTCCCGGTAAGAGTTCAGATAGCCTTCCAGCATCTCTTCATATTCCTCTGGAGCAATGATGGAGTAGAGTGGATAGACGGTTTTATAAGTATCCCAGAAGCCGTTATTCGTATACAGAACACCTTTCTTCACCGCTCTTGCTGTTGTATCATAATGAACCGGTTCCATATTGGCATCAAGCTCGTAAAATTTCTGCGGGAACAAGAACATGCGATACATGCAAGTGTAGAAGGTGCGCAGATACTCTTCATTGGAGTGCGATACTTGGATTTTGCTCAAATAGTGGTTCCAGGCCTGTGCGCTTTGCTCCTTCAACTCGTCGATAGACAGATTCAGTTCTCGCTCCAAGTTAAGATTAGCTTGCTCACCACTAATAAAAGAAGTCGCTAGCTTGATATGAAGGGAATCTGTCTCACAGTTCTTGAAGCGGATAACGAAATGACGGTCCTTACCACTGACTGATGCTTCGCTATAGAGCTTGCCCTCTTCATCGTAGTAGCCGGAAGTGCTTAGATCGATCTCTTTATTGAAGCTCATCGCTACGTACATGCGGAATTGATCGTCATGGCAGCCGGCAAAATTGCTGACATAGCCGATGAGTTTGCGGTTAGCGGCATCAATATGCCATTCGCTGATGTTCTTCACGTTCAACACAAGCCCGGCCTGATGGCGGGAATTATACTGGATGCGCAGTGCAGCCCCGTAGCAAGTCGGAACGAGTTCGCTCGTAATATTGTAGCGCTGTTGCTTTACTCTGACATAGTTCGGTTTGAATACCGCTTCTTCCGGCCGGTAAGAGCTCTGGCAGGTGAAGACAGTGCCTCTAATCTTATCATCTGCAATAGGTGTCATTAGAAAATGGGCGAAATCCCCCATCCATGGACTTGGTTGGTGGGTGAGCCGGAAGCCGTGGAAGACGCGGTCCAGCGGGTTAAAGAACCAGCTTCCCTCATCATTAGTCTGAACGGCAAAGTGATTCATGCCGAACGGGACTGATGTATATGGAAGCGTGTTCCCATTCGAATAAGAGTGCTTGTTGTTGGTGCCTTGTCTGGTATCAATATAATGCAGCATATAGACACTCCTTCAATTTTTGAATGATTTAGGCGTTTATAGCAGCTTCACGGTCTGACGCTGGATCAGTTGAACCGGAACGATCACATTGTCCTGTGGCCGCTGCGGGTCTTCGAGCATCCCGATCAGATTCTTTGCAGCCATATAGCCCATTTGTGCAAAATCCTGTGAAATCGTCGTGAGCTTAGGTTCTACGAAGCTGGATAGATGAATATTGTCGAAGCCTACAATCGAGAAATCATCTGGTATCGATAGCCCGTTATCCTTAGCAATTTGCATAATCTCGATTGCGATCAGATCATTCTCTGCTACAATCCCCGTAATCCCGTTGTCCGTAACCGCTTGAATGAACGCCCTGTAGTACTCCTTGCCGTCACCACCCTCATGGGATAAATAACGCTCTGTCAGATCGTTCACGCTACAATCGATGAGGCCGTTGTCGTAGAGCGCTTGCAAATAACCGAAGTAGCGCTCCCGGATGGACGAAGACTTCTCGATTCTGGATGGGGTGAGAAAGGCGATTCTTTTATGATTGTTATCAACCAGATGCTTGCAGGCTTGGTATCCGCCATCAAAATTGTCGGAGACAACGTAGGGGAACGAAATACCGTCGATGATCTTATCCATCGTAACCAGCGGAAACTTCGACTGATAATATTGGTACAAAATGCCGAGATCCTCGCTGCTGCTTACAGGATAGATGATCAGACCTGAATTGTTGTTATGGAGCGCCGTCTCCAGCAGTCTGCGTTGCCCGATCACTGTGTTGGATTGGATATTCAGCGTATAATCGGTCGTCGCTAAATATTCATTAATCCCTTTCTCATAATCACCGAGTCCCGGGTTATGGGTGAATGGCAGAATGAACAAAATTTCTTTGCCAATCCGGGGCAGAGGGCGGAGAGGAGGTAGGTCAGCATGGACGAAGCTGCCTTTACCCTGTACCCGGTAGATCAAATTGGCATTTTCCAGCTCGGTCAGTGCCCGTTTGGACGTAATCCGGCTCACTTTGAACTCTTTGGAGAGCTCTGCTTCGGTAGGAAGCTGGTCCCCCGGCTGAAGTTCTCCAGATGCGATCCTCGCTTTTAATGTGTTGACGATGTGTTGATATAGTGGAATCTGTTCCATATTTTTCTCCTCACTAAATTTGGTATATCATTTATTTGCTTGATATGTCAATTAGGAATATGTTAGCGGTACAAAAATGCAGTTGTTATGTAGAATATACGATAGAATAGGCTTTTCAGCAATACACAGGCCGATACTATAGTAGTATAACCACTTTTAGCAGCTATAAAATAAGAGATGTATACGCTAGACAAATGATATGGTATATCATAAAATAGGCATTGAAGATAACTTGATATATCAATTACTCGTATCAGGGATATGAAATGATGATTTGATAGAGACTAAGGAGGCTAACATTTTGGGATACAATGAAATTCCAGCATCGGTCAAAAGCTTTATGGATCAAATTACAGAGCTATGTGGCCAGGAGCATGTACGTTGGGCTGAGAACTTCAACGCCTGCTTCGCCAATACGCTGTTAACGACAGTTAAACGTCATCCAGACGGTACGACCTTCCTATTGACCGGGGATATTCCGGCAATGTGGCTGCGGGATTCGACAGCCCAGGTAAGACCTTATCTGGTCATCGCCAAGCAGGATGCCGATCTTGAAGAGATGATTGCTGGCCTAGTCGAGCGTCAATTGCAATATATCAACATGGACCCATATGCCAATGCTTTTAATGAAGAGGAAAATAATGCCGGGCATCAGACTGACCATACGGTAATGACGCCATGGATCTGGGAGCGCAAGTATGAGATCGACTCGCTCTGTTATCCGCTCCAGCTTAGTTATCTGTTGTGGAAGTCGACTGGACGTACAGCGCAGTTCAATGAAACATTCCAGCAAGCGGTACGGAACGTCTTGGAAGTATGGGAGACTGAGCAGGATCATAACCGCTCTCCATACTCCTTTGTACGTGATACAACTCGCCTCGAGGATACGCTTGTCAGAGACGGCAAAGGGTCGTCAGTTGCACCTACCGGCATGACCTGGTCCGGCTTCCGTCCGAGCGATGATGCTTGCCGTTACGGCTATCTCGTTCCATCCAACATGTTCGCTGTTGTTATTCTTGATTATTTGCGGGAAATTTACCAGGATATCCTGAAGGATGACACCTTGATCGGGCGGATCACCAAGCTGCGTGAGGATATTGAACAAGGCTTGCAGAAGCATGCCAAGGTATCCAATGCGGGCGGTGAGACGGTATACGCTTATGAAGTTGACGGTCTAGGAAATTACAGCATTATGGATGATTCGAACGTACCGAACCTGTTGTCTGCCCCTTACTTGGGCTACTGCGACAGCAGTGATCCGTTGTATCTTGCTACCCGTAAGACATTGCTGAGTACCGAGAATCCGTTCTTCTATGAAGGAACCTATGCGAAGGGAATCGGTAGCTCGCATACGCCGGAGAATTATGTATGGCCAATCGCGCTGGCGATGGAGGGAATGACGACTGAGGATAAGGCCGAGAAGGAACGCATCCTCAATCTGCTGGTGGAATGTGATGCCGGCACTAAGCTGATGCATGAAGGCTTTGATGTGAATGATCCGACGAAATATACGAGAGAATGGTTCTCTTGGGCGAATATGATGTTTTGTGAGCTAGTCATGGATTATTTCGACATCAGAATCAACAAATAAGAGGGTGTTTAAAAGTCTCGGTGCTGAAAATCGGACTTTATGAACTTCATCAAACTAAGAGGTAGTTCTCGAACAAATAAGAGGTTGAACAAACAAGGGAGACGATCAGAATGAAAAAAGTATATATTGTATCTCACAGTCACTGGGACCGTGAATGGTATTTACCTTATGAGCAGCACCATATGCGCTTGATTCAGCTTGTTGATGATTTGCTGGAGCTGTTTGAGACTGATCCGGAATTCAAGAGCTTCCATCTTGATGGACAGACCATTATTCTCGACGACTATGTGCAGGTCCGTCCTGAGAAGAAGCCGCTGTTGGAGAAGTACATCCGTGAAGGACGCTTTAAGATCGGCCCGTTCTATATTTTGCAGGATGACTTCCTGATCAGCAGTGAAGCAAATACGCGCAACATGCTAATCGGTTTTGAAGAGAGCAAGAAGTGGGGCTCCCCAGTTAAGCTTGGTTATTTCCCGGATACGTTCGGAAATATGGGACAGACACCTCAAATGATGCTCGATGCTGGACTAGATGTCGCAGCCTTTGGCCGTGGTGTGAAGCCGACGGGCTTCAACAATGTCGTTATTAATGATGAGAAATATGCTTCGCAATATTCTGAGATGTGGTGGGAAGGTCCGGACGGCTCGAAAATTCTCGGCCTGCTGTTTGCCAACTGGTACAGCAACGGTAACGAGATTCCGGTAGATAAGGAAGAAGCCAAGTTGTTCTGGGAACGCAAGCTTGCGGATGCATCGCAATACGCTTCCACAGGTCACTTACTGATGATGAATGGTTGTGACCATCAGCCGGTACAAAAAGATCTGTCTGCTGCGATCCGCGTCGCGAATGAATTGTATCCTGAGATTGAGTTCGTTCATAGTAGCTTCGAGGAATATATCGCTGCGCTGAAAGCGGACTTGCCGAAGGAATTAAGTACGGTATCCGGCGAGCTGACTAGTCAGGAAACCGATGGCTGGTATACACTGGCTAATACGTCTTCGGCACGTATCTACTTGAAGCAGATGAATACCGAAGTAGAGCGCCAGTTGGAGAATATCGCCGAGCCACTCGCAACGATGGCTTATACAACTGCCGAGCAATATCCACATGACACTTTGCGTTATGCATGGAAGACGCTGATGCAGAACCATCCACATGATAGCATATGCGGCTGCAGCATCGATGAAGTTCACCAGGAGATGGTAACTCGCTTCAAAAAAGCGAAGGAAGTGGGCAAATTCGTAGCTGATGAAGCGGCTGAGGCGTTGATGGCTCAGATCGACACCAGCGCTTTCCCTGAAGGCTCGAAGCCTTTCGTTATCTTCAATACGGCTGGTTCTGCGAAGACGGACGTAGCAGAAGTAACGATCGAATGGACGAGAAAACCATTTGCACAAGGGACGCCTTCCAAGCTCTATTATGAGCTGAAGGAGTCGAAGCTTCCGGAACTTGCAGTTGTGAACGCCCAAGGCAAAACAGTTGCTGCTGAAATTATCGATGAAGGTGTTACTTTCGGCTATGATCTTCCTAAAGATAAATTCCGTCAGCCTTATATGGGACGGTATGTGAAGGTACGGATGTTCATGGAGCAAATGCCTGCTATGGCTTGGGAGTCCTTCGCATTGGTAGAAGGTTTAGCCGTAGATTTGCAAACTGGGGATGCTATCGTCAAGGAGCAAGGGCGTCTGCTGGAAAATGAATTCCTGAAGGTGACCATTCAAGAGGATGGTTCACTGGATGTACAGAATAAAGAGACAGGCAAGGAATACACAGGCTTGATGGTATTTGAGGATGTTGGTGATATCGCCAATGAGTATATTTTCAAGCAGCCTGAAGGAGACAAAGCCATTCTCTCTACAGGTAAAAAGGCAAGAATTACAGTTCAATCGGCAAATGCCTTCGTCGCGGAAGTGTTGGTGGAGCAAGAGCTGGAGATTCCGGTGTCCGCCGATGAACGTCTGGAAGAGGAAATGAAGGCTGTGATCGAGTTCCGTGATCGCAAAGCTCAGCGCTCCAAGGAGACGGCTATTTTCAAGATTGCAACCAAGATTACACTGCAAAAGGGCAGCAAAAAATTGCAATTCGAGACTTCGTACAACAACCAAATGAAGGATCATCGCTTGCGCGTGTTGTTCCCTACTGGAATCGAGGCGGCATATCATGAAGCCGAGAGCATCTATGAAGTGGTACAACGTCCTAACAAGGTAGATCGTGCTTGGGAAAATCCTACGAATCCGCAGCATCAGCACTCGTTCGTCAATATGCATGACGATCAACACGGCGTTACTGTTGCGAACTTCGGACTGAATGAGTACGAAGTATTGTCGGATCGCGGCACGATTGCATTGACCCTGCTTCGTGCAGTAGGTGAGCTTGGCGACTGGGGTTACTTCCCGACGCCTGAAGCGCAATGCCTTGGCGAAAATACGGTTAAATTCGCAGTTGCATTCCATGGGGATGAAGCGGATAAGCTGAGAACATACCATGAAGCGATGAACTTCCAGGTTCCGTTCAGCGCTTACCAGACGTCGAAGCATGCAGGACAATATGCAGCCGATCATCAATACATGAAGATCGAAGGGGATGCCTTCGCACTGACTGCATTCAAGCGCAAAGAGCATTCAGATGAGATCGTGACGAGAGGCTTCAACATGACCGGAGCCGAGCAGCCGCTTCGCCTGTCGATCGCCGAGCTTACTCCTCAGCGCTGCAATCTGCTGGAAGAGCCAGCAGAGGCTAAGGTGACTGATAAGATCAAGCCGGCTGAGATCGTAAGCTACAGCTGGAGCAAGTAAGTAAATACGGATAATTTCCGAGTATCATAAAGACAGGTTCCTTAATTGCTGTTGCAGCTAAGGAGCCTGTTTTGCTTTAAATAAAGGGTTATTTATTCTTTTACAGCAAACCATACGGTCCATGAATCTTTCTCAACAATAGGTGCAGTATGGTCGATTAATTTATCTTGAATGAATGAGATCAGATCTCGAAGCTGGTCATCAGTCAATTCATGAAGGATGGATCGTCCGGTTCTTAGAAGCAAATCCTCTTTTAACTCCCCAAACTGAGTATATCTCCGTCTCGTTTCCCAAATTGGAACTATTCGATCTATTCGAAATCCATTTGTAAGTAATGCCTGTTGTACTTGATTAGAGTCATATCGACGGGAGACTTCTTTAGTCGCTAGTTTTGGGAATTTTTCGAAGAAAAAACCTCTGATGTGATTTTCGTCTCCAAGAAGAAGGCAATCTTCGGGAGTTCTGTCTTGGATGATCAGAACACCATCTTTTTTCATGATACGGTTAGCTTCTTTGAGACAAGCATTCAAGTCATTCAGATGATGGATTAATGCTCTTTCCAATACGATATCTAACTGATTTTCCGGCAGGGTGGAATGATAGGCATTGCCTTTTAGAAAAGCCGTGTTAGGAAACATACCACAATTTTCTCTCGCAGCAATAAGCATTTCATCAGAGAAATCTATACCGGTAATGTGACCTGCTCTACATTTCGTATGAATGGTATCACGATTTTGTAATTGCTTGACTGTAAACCATGCGTTGTATTTGCTAAAATACAGATATCTGATCATGCACAAGCCATGTATAAGAACGGGGGAGAGCCATGCGATTAGGATCTATTGAAGGTGGAGGAACGAAGTTTGTATGCGGAATCGGGAATGAGGAAGGGGATATTGAAGAACGTATATCTTTTCCAACCACAACGCCTATGGAGACGCTGGACAGAGTGGTCGAGTTCTTTAAGGATAAAGGAGTTCAAGCGATTGGGTTTGGCAGCTTCGGCCCGGTCGATGTGGATAAACAGAGTGATACATATGGCTCAGTGATGGAGACGCCTAAGCCGAATTGGAGCGGCTACCGAGTGGTCGAACATATTAAGCGCAGCCTGAACGTACCGATCGGCTTCGATACGGATGTGAATGCCGCGGCGTTGGGAGAAGCAGCTTGGGGAGCGGCCAGAGGATTAGATAGCTGTCTATATATTACCATCGGTACCGGTATCGGAGCAGGAGCCGTCGCTGAGGGCAATCTGATTCATGGATTGGTGCATCCTGAAATGGGACATATTCTAGTCAGACGCCATCCTGAGGATCACTATGCAGGCCATTGTCCTTTTCATCAGGATTGTCTGGAAGGACTCGCGGCAGGTCCAGCGATTGAAGCAAGATGGAATAGAAAAGGAAATGAGCTCGGGGAGAATCATCCTGCCTGGGTGATGGAGAGCTACTATATTGCACAAGCACTAATGAACTATATCCTTATCCTCTCGCCGAAGAAGATTGTACTGGGTGGAGGCGTCATGGGCCAAAACCAATTGTTCCCGTTGATTCGTGAGCAGGTAAGTCAGCTCCTTCATGGATATGTACAGCATTCCGCCCTTAGTTCCGACATAGACGATTACATCGTTCCGCCGGGATTAGGCAGCAACGCAGGCCTGTGTGGAGGCCTGGCATTGGCAAAGCAGGCTTTTGAAGAATAGTACAGAATATGAAGCTCCATAGCAAATATTGAAGTAAAAATAACCCTGAAGCCCGGCACATAATGCCGGGCTTTTTGTCGAACGCATAAATGAGCCATGGACAGTCATAATAGGAAGGATAGCCATGGGGCTGTCAATTTCGGATAAGGACATCTTAGAAAGGCTGATTAATTTGGAGCTTAATGAGTGGCTGTTCTATTTCTTTGTATATTCACTTTGCGGCTTTCTGCTTGAGAATGTGTACAGCTGGTTCACGACAGGAGTGTTCTGGAAGGAAGGGTATCTGAAAGGTCCGTTTAAACCGATGTACGGATTTGCACCGTTATTTCTGCTAATGCTGTCCGAAGTTGTACAGAGCAAGCCGATCCTGTGGCTAGCCTGTCTGCTTATACCTACTGTAGTTGAATATGTAAGTGGTCTGCTGCTGCATAAGCTGTTCGGCCGAAGATGGTGGGATTATTCAGATTCTCGCATTCAGCTGGACGGCTATATATGTCTGCGCTTCTCTCTGTACTGGGGAGTGTTGTCGTATGTTTTTCTACAGTTCATACATCCGGTTGTAGAGGGGATTTATGACGGAATGGCTGGGTTATGGACGATTGCTGGCCCAATTCTGCTGCTGTTATTCATGATCGATATGCTGCTGACTTATTGGATCCGGCGCAAAGCCTGGAAGCAAGAGTTGATTTGACAAATTTTAATGTGGAGGCGCAGTTAAATGAAGTTCAACAAGGCAAGATGGGGTTTCGTTATGGCTCTTACGTTGGTAGTAATGATGAGTTCTGTACCAGCTAGTTATGCATCTGGTATTTATGAGGAGTCCAGGAATAGGTTGGCTCCATCCGTGTTGAAGACGAGCACAGGTGCAGAGCAGAGACTGGCGATCATTATTGATGACTTTGGCAACGATATGAAAGGAACGGAAGAGATCCTTAGTCTACCAGTGAAGCTTACCGTAGCGGTCATGCCATTTCTTAGAACGAGCGAGAAGGATGCTCGTATGGCTCACGAAAAGGGACATGATGTGATCATTCATCTGCCGATGGAGCCGAAGCAAGGGAAGCCGGAGTGGTTGGGCCCAGGTGCGATTCTGTCAAATATGAGCGATGCCGAGGTTAGAGAGAAGGTGGAGGCGGCCATTAAGAATGTCCCTTACGCTGTCGGAATCAATAATCATATGGGCTCGAAAATAACCGGTGATAAGCGGATCATGAGTGTAATTCTGGATGTATGCAAGGAACATGGCCTCTTCTTTGTAGATAGCAAGACGAATTATCATTCGATTGTAGGTGAGATATGTGATGAGAAAGGGCTGCCACGGCTTCAGAATGATATTTTTCTCGATGATGTTCATTCGGTAAGCCATGTGACTGGACAGCTTAGGAAGGTTCAGGAACGGCTTCAAAAGCAGAATCTCTGTGTCACGATTGGGCATGTCGGGGTTGGCGGACTTAAGACCGCAGAGGCGTTGAAACGAACGATACCGGAAATGAAGCAACGGGGAATTCATTTTGTAGGTATGCTGGATGTGGCCCAAGCAAAAGAAAATCCCGGAAATCCGGGATTAGGGGTTACATTACCGTAAAATATTGAACTATACCGGCGTAAATTGCCTCAGCAATCTTCTGTTGACCGCGTTTGCTAGTAAGCATAGCGCGGTCTTCTGTATTGCTGATAAAACCCGTTTCTACAATAACTGCAGGCGAATCGACATGCTTTAACAAATAGAAAGGTTCGCCAACCTGAGGTAAGCGATGGCTATTGTATAGCGTGTCAAGCGAATTCTGAATGGAAGTAGCCAGGAACACGCTTTGGCCATCATTCTGATGAAGCACTAGCGGGCCTCGTCGAGCTTTGTTGCGTCCCCAATTGACATGCATGCTGACGACAATTGAAGCGGGTACATGCTCACTAAGCTCCTTGCGCTGGGCAAGATCCCGAATATGCCGTGAACGGCTTTTCAACCAACGGTTCTCATCACTCAGGGCGTAATCACCGGTTCGGTTCAATATTGTGCGATACCCGTGACTTCGAAGAAGCATATACAATCTGCGGCTGATGTCAAGATTGATGTCCTTTTCAAGGATGTCTCCATAGGAAGTACCACCATCAATTCCGCCGTGTCCAACATCGATTAGGATCACCGGTTCGGGAAAGGCGAATTTTAAGTCATCAACATCTGCCGAGACCGGGGTACTGTCGATCCATAAACTGAAGAGCATGAGAGCAGCAGCGAGCAGAACAGGTAGTTTTCTTCTCATGACCTCACCTTTCAAGATTTCCGTTTTTCTTCTTCTATATTGAGCGTAAATGGGCGAAAACATGCATCTTCGCCAAATTCAGCACTAAGTTTATTTGACTGGATTATGGAGCAAACTACGTTTAGATAGCTATCACAAAAGGGAGGTGGAATATATGTCCAGCAAGGGTGATGAACTGGTGAAATACATTACGGAGCGGGTAGTTGATTATGTAGAGACACCAAGAGATGTCAGACGTGAACGTTCCCGCGGCAGACAGAGCTGGTCGCAAACCTGGTTTGGAATGATACCATTCTCAATCTCGCTCTGGGTACGTCAAATTCCGTTCCATCGTATACATGTCAAAGGTAAGGAATTGCCACAGAAAGAATATCGCATTAAAGGAAGAGACCCAACCTCACGTAATGTGTAGATGATAGAAAATGAAACAAGCTGCCGAATGAATTGGCAGCTTGTTTGCATTCTACCCCTCCCCTACCGAGTGAAATCACGGCAGGGGGAGGTTGGCAAGGTCAGTAAGCCACGAATTTACCAGCGTCAAGCATGGCTTCGAGGGCTATCCAACGTGGTGAGGATATTGTTCCGCTCTGTACGTAAATTGAGGCTTCGGAGGATGAATGTGCGTCGGCTGAAGATTGCTTCCACAGCTGATATCCAAATATAGGCAACGGGACGGAATAAGTGCGGTCCCCGCTAGAGGAGACATATATGAGACGTTTAGCGGCAGTAATAATCCGTTCAAATGATTGTGGGTTAATATCCAGAGCCTTGCTTGTCATCCACATAATATTATCATATGGATCAAAATGGACTGCTGTTTGTACGGCCTGCGCGGCTGGCATCAGGTCTGAATTTAGATGACTCCCGGCGGCAGAACCGGGAGGTATATATTTGGCAGCCTGCTTGGCGAAGCTCTGCGGTGTTTCCGGTAAATCTTCACCATTCAGCGCATTTAGAAAATAGGAGAAACCTTCTTTGCTGCGGCTTCCAATTCCCCACTCTGCAAGCGTAGGTCCAGCATAGAGCGGGACGACCATACGGTTGGAATTGGAGTCGAGCTTGATTCCGATACTGTCTAGACCCGATTGAAGAGTAGAGCGCGAGAATATGGAGTCTTCGCCTGTCCCATATTCGATCAGCTTGTATTCGCCGCGGTTTGTCACGGAGATGATCAGGTATCCGGCTGAAGTCGAGTGGCCTACAGAGGATTTGTCCTGTTCATCGGTACTTATGGTGACAAGCCAACTGTGAGTTCCTGGTCCCAGCGGCTCTATGACCGTTTCGGCGTTCTTCCAGTGAGCGAAGGATTTTGTAGCTGAGAGACGAAGGATCGTATCTTCGGCAAATTCCCTGAGTCCAACAGGTGCCGCTGATTGAATTGAAGAGGTCTGAGTTGGTGCGGCTAGCGTTCGGGCGATGAATACCTGAGCTTCGAATCCGGACGGAAGAAGAATACCTGTACATAGCAATATTTTCAACATCAGTGAAATCGGTTTACGGAGATTTACATGCATTAGACGCGAGTCACCCCTGTCATTAATTTATATCGCTTGTCCCATTGTACAGAAGCTGCCGCAAAAAGAGTGTTGCAACCTGTCAAACGGGTATGAAACAGGATGCTTCTATTTTTGTGACCTTTTAGCGAGAAGCGTCAATTTCTGGATCGAGCGCCGTCAACGCGGCGAACGTAGGTGAAAGATGCCGTAGTTGATGACGGATACGACAATTCTCGGCTCGTACTGCCAGCGGATTTCACTGTGCCTTGCTTCATACTGCCCGGCAACCTCCTGCTTACGCTCTTCATCTGATTCGTTCAATAGAGGTTGATAATAGGCATCAATGAGCTCAAGCTCCTCTCTCAGCCTGATTGCCGCTGCATCTGCCCAAGACATATCATAGGTGGATAGTATATCGTGCATTCTCTGTTCGAGGGTATCTCTACCTTCCGCAAGAGACAGCTCGGATGGCTCGATACTGACATTCTCAGGCAAGCGGGGGACAAGCTGTATGCTCGCCAGCCGGTTGGTGAAGAGTTCATCAATTCGGCCGCTCAATAGAGAGATGCCCATAAAGTGCATCTCCTCCCGTTTGATATCACAGCAAAATTCCAGCTTGAAGCAGACTCCGAGCCAGGGCTCATAGGACGCTGGAAAGAGCGTCATGCGCTGCCGTTGACCGGGGTCTTCAAACAAATATACGCAGCGTCCTCCTTGTCTGGCTGCCGTGAAGATTTGCTTGAGTCGTGGGCTTCCAAACGTGAGTACTTCCTTCTGAATCCGTCCGGGTCCCAGGATCGGAAGGGGGCGGATGGGTCCGAAGTAGCGTCCAAGAACGCTGTCATCGGCCGATCCGGCAGCAGGTGGCTGCCCCGCAGTGTGAGTGGAGCCTAGCTGGGACGGTCCTGAGCCTGCGCCAGACTGCGCACTGTTCTTGCTATCGTTCTGCTCCTGCAGCGCCTCATAAGCCTCTGTATCAAATACAAACGAGAAGCTCATCGTCTCCGGCTCTACGCCGGTACGCTCTACGAATCCCCAGTAGTAGGGGCGATTCGTCAGATCACGATCCGCTTGCGGTGAGAGCTTGACGGTAACATGATACGGGGATTTCTCAAGGATTTGGCAATCTGTAGCGTCCAAATATGTCATGACATACTGTTGTATTTGCTCCTGTGTCATCGTCATATGTCAATTATCCTCCAAGCAGCTGTTCAAAATTTCCATCCTGCTCCCGTTCTGAAATTTCACGGTCCAGTTCGGATTTGATCGTATTCAGTGAGTTGCCGAGGGAATTCACACCTTTGGCGAGTTCCTCATCGTTACTTGATTCCAGCAAAATCTTGTAGATGCTCTTCTCGAGCGAGCCCTTCTTCTCGAACCGTTCGAGGATGACATCAAGCTGGCCGATGACCGATTCGAACAGATTGATTTTCTCATGCAGGAGGTTCACGATATGCTCTTCAATGGTGCCTTTGGTCGACAAATTGAATATATTCACATCGTTTTGCTGACCGAGCCGATGCACCCGTCCGATCCGCTGCTCGACACGCATCGGATTCCAGGGCAGATCGAAGTTGATCATATTGTGGCAGAATTGCAGGTTGATTCCTTCGCCCCCAGCCTCTGTGGCGATCATGACCTGTGCCTTGCCGCGGAACAGATCCATCATCCAGTCCTTTTTACCCCGGTTCATACCGCCGCGGTAAGGAACGGATACAAGATTGCGGTCACTGAAATATTTTAATAAATATTCCTGGGTCGCCCGATATTCTGTAAATACGATCACTTTCTCATTCATCTCACGGATCAGCTCCATCGTCTTCTCCGCTTTGCTGTTCGCTTGAATCGTCTTAATAATTCCGACCAGATCCCAGATATCGTCACGCAGTGGAGAATCCGTGGCCAGCTTCTTGGACAGGTTGACCAGTGTGACGAAGACGGCATCGCGGCTGCTGCATACTTCCCTCTGTAGGGTGACCAGAGAGAACATACTGCCCATGTCAGCGCCTGCTGCCCGATATTGGTTCTTGATAAAGGAAGTTACGCCATTGTAGAGGTTCTTCTCCTCAGAGGAGAGCTCGACATGCACATTGCGTACGATCCTCTTCTTGAAGTCCAACTGGCCTTCGCCGCGACGGTTTCGGATCAATACTTTTGACAGCTCACCCTTGAGGGTTTGCTCGTTCTTGGCAACGCGTTTGTCGAGGACAAAGTTGGCCGCAAAATCGTTCTGTCCCCCAAGCTGACCTGGCTTGAGTAAAGTGATCAGATTGAACAGTTCGCTCAAATCGTTCTGGATCGGCGTAGCGGTCAAGAGTAGACAATATTTTTTACGCAACTGCAGCATGAACTGGTAGTTGGTTGATTTTTTGTTTTTTAATTTATGCGCTTCATCGACAATGACCATATCATATTCATAATCGGTCAGAATTTTCTTGTGAGGGTCGCGCTTGGCCGTATCCATCGATGCGACGACAATATCGTTATGCCATGAATGCTCTTTCTTCTGGGCTACAGCAGAGATACCGAACTTCTGATTTAATTCTCTCACCCATTGCAGAACCAGCGAGGCTGGAACGAGAATAAGAACTTTCTTGACAAGTCCGCGAATGATATATTCTTTCAGAATCAACCCAGCTTCGATCGTCTTGCCTAAGCCAACCTCATCGGCAAGAATAGCTCTACCGCGCATCTCGAACATCACCTTCTGTGCCGTATCAATCTGATGAGGCAGTGGATCGAATTGATTAAGATGGCCCAGGCATAGCATTTCTTCAAAACTGGTAACGAGCAGGGAAGCTTCGGCCTGGGAGGCCAGATTGAACAATCGCCAATCATCCCAGGGGCCGCCCTTTTTTAATCTCACATCAAGATCTTCATACCAATTCCGTTCAAATTCGATGGGAACACCGGCTAACATATTCTTCATGTCCGGATTTGGGGGATGAGGGTTCAAGATGATATAACCTCCCTTTGTCTAACGCTTTCGTTGTCTAGTTGCTGTAGGTAGTATGGACGAAAAACAAAAAGGATATAACTTGGGCCGAAATAGATAGGAATTTGGAGTATTTAGAAGTTTGGACAGGAAGGTGTCGCTTTAATAGTCTAAATTAAAATAATGATCGTTGTGACAACCATATGTAGTGTAGTATAATGGTTAGAGAACACTACATATTGAGATTTGTACATATTATTGTAACAATTCTAAGTGTGTAAATGCATAACAGGAACCATGTTTATAGGCTTCAATCTCGTAATTACTGCTTGATTCCGGCTATATTCTTGTCAGCGGTAGCTCCGCTAAGCGGTATTACTTTTTTGAGCTTTTTTTGTTTGTGTTTTTGTTGAAATTTGCTAACACTATATCAGTCGTTATTATTTATGATTCGGATGGAATCGAACAAGAACCGGCTGAGAGGTGCAGAACAGTTCTGATAATTAGGAGGGTGTTTTCTTTGAAAACGAAGCAAAATCAGCGCCTGGAAGGGCTAAGCGAGAAAATCTTCTTGGATCGGTACGCGTGGAAGAATCCTGATCCGAGCCATGCCAAGGTTGGGGACGTCGTTCTTGTCTTGACCAAGGATGATCCTAAATTTCCGACGAAGGAAGTAGGCGAAGTGGTCGCTCGCGACGGTCAGTCGGCTACTGTTAAGACACGCAGCGGTGCGCTGGTAGAGGCAGATGTCGAGAAGCTGACGTTGAATATCGAGAAGACACCTGAAGAGATGTGGGATCGACTGGCTAATGCGATGGCTTCGGTGGAAGAAACTCCAGAGAAGCAAGCGGAATGGTCGGAGAAGTTCCGTGGTATATTGGAAGATTGGAAGCTCGTACCAGGGGGACGGATTGCCGCAGGGGCAGGAGCCAGCGATGAGTTGACACTGTTCAACTGCTATGTCATTCCTTCTCCTAAGGATAGCCGTGGCGGTATTATGGAGACGTTGAGTGAAATGACGGAGATTATGGCCCGCGGCGGCGGTGTCGGAATCAATCTCAGTTCGCTTCGTCCTCGTCGTGCTGTAGTCAAAGGCGTTAACGGTTCATCGAGCGGTGCGGTATCCTGGGGCGGATTGTTCAGCTATACGACGGGTCTGATTGAGCAAGGAGGCAGCCGTCGCGGCGCTTTGATGCTTATGATCAACGACTGGCATCCGGATGTGCTTGATTTCATTACGGTTAAACAGACGATGGGACAAGTCACTAACGCGAACTTGTCGGTATGCGTAAGCAATGCGTTCATGAAAGCTGTCAAAGAGGATTTGGATTGGGAATTGGTCTTTCCGGACACCACTGATGACGATTACACTGAAGTATGGGATGGCGATCTCGATAAATGGAGAGCTGCCGGACGTAAAGTTGTACATTACCGGACAGTGAAGGCACGGGAAATCTGGCATACGATCATCGAATCGGCTTGGAAATCGGCTGAGCCTGGGGTCGTGTTCATGGAATACTACAATCAAATGTCTAATAGCTGGTACTTTAACCCGATCATCTGCACGAACCCATGCGGAGAGCAAGGTTTGCCTGGCTGGGGCGTATGTAACCTGTCGGCAATTAATTTGTCCAAGTTCTATGATGAAGAGAAACATGAAGTGAATTGGGATGAACTGGCGGTTACGACACGCTATTCTGTGCGTTTCCTGGATAATGTCATTACCAAGACGCCATATCATTTTGAAGAAAATGAGCAGAATCAGAAGAAGGAACGCCGCGTAGGTTTGGGAACGATGGGGCTGGCTGAGCTCATGATCAAGCTTCATATCCGTTACGGCAGTCCGGAATCGTTGGAATTCCTTGATAAATTGTACGGCTTTATCGCTAAGGAAGCGTATCTCGCATCTGCAGAGATCGCAGCTGAGAAAGGGTCTTTCCCTGCATTTGAAGCGGACAAATACTTGCAAAGCGGCTTCATGAAGGTGATAACTGAGGTATATCCGGAAGTGGAAGATGCGATTCGTGAGAAAGGGGTTCGTAATGTAACCCTGATTACACAGGCTCCGACCGGAAGTACGGGTACGATGGTTGGTACTTCGACAGGCATCGAGCCCTATTTCGCTTTCAAATATTATCGTCAAAGCCGGCTCGGCTTCGACGAGCAATTCGTGCCAATCGCTCAGGAATGGATGGACGCGCATCCAGGTGAAGAATTGCCGGATTATTATGTGACAGCGATGAGCTTGTCTGCAGAGGATCATATCCGCGTGCAAGCGGCGATCCAACGCTGGGTAGACAGCTCGATTTCCAAGACGGCGAACTGCCCGGCCGATTTCACAGTTGAAGATACGAAGCGCTTATATGAGCTTGCCTTCGATCTCGGTTGTAAAGGGGTTACGATCTACCGCGATGGCAGCCGTGATGTGCAAGTCCTGCAGACCGAGAAGAAGGAAGACAAGGAGGCTAAGGCACCTGCTGCGAGTGAAGCTGCATCGAATGGCGGATCGTCAGAAGACAGCAACACTAGTATCGCTGTTGGTAAGAAAGCGGTGGAAGATAAGCAATATAAGAAGCGTCCACAAGTGCTTCGCGGCGCTACGTACAAGATCAACACGCCATTCGGTATGGCCTACATTACAATTAATGATCTGAACGGAATTCCGAGTGAGATCTTCCTGAATGTCGGTAAGGCAGGTTCTGACGTATTCGCAATGGCAGAAGCGCTGGGTCGTGTCTGCTCCCTGTTCCTCCGTTATGGGGATCATGGGGAGAAGGTAGAATTGCTGATCAAGCACCTTAAGGGAATCGGCGGCTCCGGGGCGATCGGTTTCGGTCCGAACCGCGTCGAATCCATCGCTGACGCCGTTGCCAAAGCGTTGGAAATTCATGTGCAAAGCGATCATTTCGGCGGAGACCATGATCCGGCTCCGGTTGCTGCGACGGTAGCTCATCACCATGACGAGCAGACCCATGATCACGATCACGATAACGACCAACGGTATAATGCACCACCCGCATCACGCGACCTGTGTCCATCCTGCGGCTCGGCATCGCTGATCAATATCGAGGGCTGCAAGACCTGCAGCAACTGTGGTTACAGTAAGTGCGGATAATGAAAGGAAGTTAGTAACGACACACAAAAAGGCGCAATTCCATTAGGAATGCGCCTTTTTGTTTGGTGTCATAAATATTGAGAATATTTCCAAAATTGTTGAGAACTAATTTTCAATATTTATGATAAATGAACAATTATACGGTTACTTGCATTGAGGGTGTGATATAGAGAAAAATGTCCATTACTTGCAGAGAATTGATTGAACTCACATCCTATTGACAATATAAAGACGGGGTAGTAATCTAACAAAAAAACATACGCTACCGTATTTTGAGGTGAATCATGCAATTAACTAGAGAAGACTGGGTTAAAGCTGGATTAAATAAATTAGCCGAAGCTGGAATTCATGAAGTTCGTATTGAAATACTTGCTCGGACGCTAAAAATAAGTAAAGGCAGCTTTTATCACTACTTTCGTGACCGTAAAGAACTTCTAGATTCCATGATGGATTATTGGGAAATGTATGCGACAAAACGGATCATTCATAGTATTGAACAAGATAATTCCTCATTGGAAGATCTGCTTCACATTAGTATTAATCCGGACAAGAGAATTGAGATTGGCATTTATGTCTGGGCGAAACATGAACCTATGGTGGCATCCCGTTTAGTTGATATCGAGGAACAAAGAATTAATTGTATTGCCAAGCTATATCAAAAGAAGGGTTTGATACCTTCTGATGCGATAGACAGGGCCAGACTTACTTATTTATCTTATGTAGGTTGGATGACCCGGTTTGATGCTAATTCTAATTTTGATATAGAAAAAATGTTCAAGATATTAATAAATATGTGATTTCTTTGCTGTTAGTGGTTTTAATGTTTATGGAAACCTTGTTAGGCTTTTTAAGCAAGTTAATATAGGGTGATATTGGAGGCGTTCTAATGATATCAGTTATGACATTATCTGCTGTAAGTCTTTTGGGTCTGATCAGTATCTTACATGTTTATTGGGCGTGTGGGGGGCGCTTGGGTGTCGGTGCGGTAATACCTTCAAAAGCTGGGGAGTATAAACCTGCTTTTGTTCCTGGTAAGATGGGCACACTTTCTGTGGCAATCCTTATTTTAGCGGTATGCTTCATTCTTCTGGTTCAGGGCGGTTATATGGATTACTTTATAGCGAATACCATTACAAGAATTGGGTGTATCATAAGCGCTTTTGTTTTCTTTCTTCGGGCGATTGGTGACTTTAGATATGTAGGATTTTTCAAAAAAATAAAGCACTCTGTATTCGCAAAATATGATTCATGGTTCTATTCTCCACTTTGTTTATATTTTGGGATAACATGTGCGATTCTTTTGTTTTGATCGATAGCGATGTGAAACGTACCACAAACGTTGAAAGTTAATCAACCTATCGAGATTTATGATGGTGCGGAAGTCCTGCAAGTTGAGACTGGCATGGACGTAACTTGTCTCTCTCCTTTCCAACTCGAGGCATAAAACCAAGGATGCTCAAACAAAAATATTTGCTTTCCGATGTTCCCGGTCTATTGGCCGTCGTTATGGAAGATCATGATTCGCCGGAACGATGAGACATGCAGTTTGCGAATGTTGTTTTTATCTGCAAAATGTGCGGATTTTGGCCTGGGAAAATAGTTAAGTAGTGAGAAATTCCTTGCGGCGCACGGGTTTAAATACATATAGGCTGTGCACCAATGAAACATGAGAAAGTACAAGTGGAACTAGTTGTTTTATATGCAGCATGGAGAACACCAAAAAAAGCGATCAAGGCAACCGGTCTCTGCCGGAGGCTACGACCGCTTTTTGGTTCTTTCCGCCAACTCCGTAATCGACTCTCTATCTTGATCGGTTAATTGATCAAGAAAATGCTTGCGTATTGCCTTTGAGACAATAGGTAAGGCCTCATCCAAAGCCGATTTTCCGACAGGAGTAATGATGACCTGAACACCGCGGTCAGCGTCAAATGGTCTCCTCATAATAAGACCCCGTTTTTCCATCCGTGTTAAATGATGGGATAATCTGCTCTTATCCCAGTCCATCGAGTCAGCTAGTTCCTGTTGCCGAAGCCTACCATCCCCGAATTGGATTAACCGGTCCAACACTCCAAAATCCCCTTCAGATAGTCCGGTGTGCTCAGACATCTCTTTCACAACGCGACCAAAGATCTGTTTGAAGGTGCCTTTCCACATATTCCATAGTTTCATTTCATCTTTGTTCAGTTCGTTTATATCCATACAAATATAATATCATGGTTGACACATCAACCACAAGATGTTAAAGTGCGTTTAGGTTGACATGTCAACCTCGAAGGTATGGTTACCTTTCAAATATACTTAAGGAGTGTGTTATCACATGGAATATGTAAAACTTGGACGTAGTGGATTAGAGGTTTCAAAGTTAAGCCTTGGAACCATGAGCTTCGGAGTACCTGAACGCGGCAATACCTCATGGTCTCTGGATGAGGAGCAAAGCAGACCGATTATTAAGAAGGCACTCGAATCGGGCATCAACTTTTTCAGTACCGCCAATATGTATTCCGACGGAACAAGCGAAGAAATTCTCGGGCGTGCCTTAAAGGACTTCACTAATCGTGACGAAGTCGTCATAGCTACAAAGGTATTTGTTCCAATGCGCAAAGGCCCGAATACAATGGGGCTTTCCCGCAAAGCCATCATGACCGAAATTGATAATAGTCTAAGACGGCTTGGGACAGATTACGTTGATTTGTACCAGATCCATCGTTGGGATCCTAACACGCCAATTGAGGAGACAATGGAGACTCTTCACGATTTAGTTAAGGCGGGCAAGGTCAGATATATTGGAGCATCCTCCATGCTGGCATGGCAATTCGCGAAAGCTCAGCATGTCGCGGAGCGCAATGGCTGGACACGATTCATTGCCATGGAGAATAGATTAAACCTACTCTATCGGGAAGAAGAAAGGGAAATGCTTCCCCTTTGTAAAGATGAGGGAGTTGGCGTCACTCCTTACCTTCCTTTGGCTGCTGGTCGGTTAACCCGGGATTGGAATGAGCAGACCTCACGATCTATGAAGGATCAGGTAGCAAAGGCGTTGTTTATTAAAACGGAAGAGGCTGATCGCAAAGTCGCAGAACGAGTTGCGGAGGTTGCCGCTAACCGAGGAATTCCACGAGCACAGGTTGCTCTTGCATGGTTGCTGCAAAAAGAAGAAGTCACTGCCCCGATTATAGGGTCGACTAAAATCAGCCATCTGGAAGATGCAGTTTCGGCATTGTCGGTTAAATTGACGCCTGAAGAAATCGCGAGTTTAGAAGAACTGTATATACCACATCCAATAGTATAACTAAGACGCCAATAGAGTGTACATCTGCTAATCGTGCAAAGTATGATTTGTATAAAAGTCTTTTATAAGCGAAATCCTATGAAAAGAACTCTTCATGGATAAAATTCATGAAGAGTTCTTCATTTCATAGGATTTCGCCTTTTGCAGTGTTACGGGGAACCGTATCACAAATAACGGCGAAAAAAATTAAAGTTGTAACTCTAACACTAGAGCGTTGAAGAGATTATACATTTTGGAAAGGGAACGGACCACCCAAAGCTTCGCATTTAACATGTGCCGGTTATCTATTGTCGGACGCCCTACTTGTGGTAACAAATCTTTCATAGGCTGTCACTCATCCTCTATGAATTCAATTCGATGAGTCGACGCTTAGAAAGCCCGGTTTGGATGTGATCCTGTGACAGCATTTAAGTATTAGCGTGCGTTTTTATTTTCTCTTAGTACCAAAGTTAGGGATGATATCAGGAGTACTAATATACTACCCAATAACAACCAAACGACATTTTTAAAAACAACTAAAGTATGGGCTTGGTCTAGTCCACTAGTTAAATTTTTAGTATATAGCAAGGTGATTACAGCTGTGCCTATAGATGCTCCAATTCGTTGCAGCATGTTTAGGATAGGTGCGGAATCAGGTATTTGATCGGGAGCAACCGTGGTTAAACCGGCAGTCATAGCTGGAACAGTGGCTAGTGCTGTACCTAGTCCCCAAATGAAGAAAATGAGGGCAACCCAAGTTGTACCTGTATTTACTTCAATAAAAATTAGCGAAAGCATGGATATCGTCATGATGATACCACCTGTAAATATAAGTCTTCCAGCTCCATATCGGTCTGTAAAACGACCCGCAAGCGGAAAACCAACAGCTGTGCCAATAACTTGAGGCAAGATTAGTTGACTTGCAGTAATCAGACTCAAGTGGCGGACATCTGTTAAGTAATGGGGGAGAAGCAGCTGTGCTCCGAAGTTTATTGCACCACCCAAGAACATAACGACAGCAGCTACTGAAAATACCCTATTACCAAATAATCTTAGTTGTAATATGGGTTTTTCACGTCTTAATGACCTTACAACAAAGCCAATGATAAGAACGGCTCCTATAATGATAGAAGTGCCAATCGGAACTGCGTTTGCGGTGTTTCCAATGGAGGTTACACCATAAATGAGCAGAGGTACGCCACTTAATATGAATAAAAAGCCAATCCAATCAAATTTACCAGCCTCAGAAACCTCGATTTTTGGCAGCCACTTCAAACCAGCAAAGAACGCTACCATACCAAGAGGGATGTTGATCCAGAATAGCCAAGGCCAGCTTAAACTACTAAGAATAGCACTGCTTAAGGTGGTACCTAACGTTGGAGCAACAACAACGGCTATACCTACGATGCTTACCACTCTACCAAGACGCTTCGGACCTGCTGCTATGCTCGTGATAGTTTGCCCGGCAGGTACAAGCAAACCACCTGATAAGCCCTGCAGAACTCTACAGATGATAAGCATATAAATCCCTTTTGATTCTGCACACAATATTGAAAAAACCATGAACAAAACCAGGCTAATTAGCCAGAGTTTGGTTGGTCCAAGTTTACGGGATAACCAGGCACTGAGGGGGACACCTGCAGCTAGAGATAAAAAGTATCCTGTAGCTATCCATTGTGCAATGGAACTTGAAGTATGCAGACTTGCTGCGATTGAGGGTAGGGCTGTGTTAAGCATTGTAGAAGACAACATAGATGTAAATGCACCAAGAACAATAATTATGGCTTGCCCCCATAATATAAAGGGTATAGGGGCAAGTTTAGCAGATTGTTTATCAGAGCTAGTCATTACGAGTTTCCTCCCAAGTGATAATTGTGTTTAATAATACCGGGTTAAGAAGCTGGGTTAATATGACCGGATATTTTCCAGGTGCAGCCGGCATAATACATCGGCATATACGATTGCGCTGTCGTCCATTTTGATGGGCACATCTCACTCGATTTGCACGTTTCAGCAGTTTTTAAATTCATTGTGTTAGCTCCTCTCGATATAAGTAACATGAATCTATCATCGATAGATTTAAGAACGATTTAAATCATAATCTATCACTGATAGATTTGTCAATATGATATACTAGATCATTGATAGGTTTTAATACGGAATAAGGAGAATTTTTAAATATGGCAAAGATAAAACGTGAAGATGTTATAGAAGAGGCGCTTGAACTTCTTAAAGAGGGTGGATTAGAGGTGATTACAACAAGGCGTTTGGCACAGAGATTGGGAGTTGAATCAGCATCACTTTATTGGCATGTAAAAGATAAAGCAACGCTGCTTGGTGAGATGGCTTCTACAATAATCGCCAGATATCACACCATTAAGACGCCACATGATACGGAACAATGGGAGAAATGGTTCATAGATCATGCTTACAGCTTTAGAAATGCTTTATTAGCTTATCCAGATGGAGCGATGCTTCATGCAGGCTCAATTCCCACTTTTAATGATCTTGTTCAATTAGCGCCTAAAACTGAATATTTAGTACAAGCAGGTTTTTCGGAGAGAGAAGCTCAAATGGCCCTGCTGACCATGGGCCAATTTACTTTGGGATCTGTAATGGAAGAACAAACACGAAATAAAAGGAGAATATTAAAATCATCTCCTATGGAGAAGGTTAAAGAGTCTCAACGCGATGCAGATATCGATACATTAACTTCCAATGTAATGAATACGATTGAGAACGAGGCAGAAAATGCTTTTGAATTTGGAATACAACTTATCATTAAAGGATTGAAAAAATAGAGCGGTGGAGGGAACCGTGTCGAATGTTCGCGGGGAATTTATAATTATTTAGACTGTGTTAGTGGTTATAGGAATTTTGTTAAGGTAAGGGATTAAGTGTTTAGTTTAACTAACGGGAAACACTAGTTAAATGAAAGATTAAAACCTCCCATTAAGAAGCAAACCTAAATTTAATAGGTCTAATGGGAGGTTATGTGAAGCTAAACGGGACCTTGCTTGTGAGCGAGGCATATGTAACGCCAATTTATCTTGGGAATTATTCTAAGGTCAAGGTACAAGCGAACGGCCATGCTCAATGGTTTACCATCCCGGCAGAAGCAGCCGGCAGAACAATGACGGTCAACTTTCCAAAGAAGGGTTCTTTCACAGTATATGATGAGGAAGGAGAATACCCTCTCAACTATTCCATCGTCAGCGGCAACAACAAAGTGACTCTGCCTAAGGGTGGAACGATCGTATTTTCCGGTACGCCAGGATCTGAATTTACAATAACAATGAAATAAGATGTATTGAATAAAAGTTAGCTCAACAATCAGGGTGGCAGTCGCCGCAGCAAATGTTCCACATGTTCTCCGATGACCATTTTGAGCTGTAACAAAGAGATTCTTAATCGAGGAATAAACTGTAGTGCTTCAACTAACGGAGAACATTAGCATAAACGGCAACAGGCTTCCGAAGAATCGGAAGCCTGTTCAACTAACGGGGAACGGTCCGTGACTCCAGAAGTCAATGATTGGAATTCCCTTATGAAACTAAATGCGTCGAAGATAACTAAATTTATAGTTTGTTTTAACATTTTTTTAAGAATTGTTGAATAAGCTCACTGATCTCTTTAGCATGTGTTTCGAGAGCAAAATGCCCAGTATCAAGTAAATGGACTTCCGCAGATGGAATGTCACGCTTATAAGCTTCAGCTCCAGCAGGGAGGAAGGCAGGGTCATTTTTACCCCATACGGCTAAAAGTTTAGGTTGATACTTACGGAAATAAGCTTGAAAATCAGGATAACGATCCACATTTGTTCGATAATCAAGAATCAAGTCCAGTTGGATTTCTTCAGCTTCTGGGCGCGACATGAAAGCAATATCTAAGGAATAACCGTCTGGTGAAACAAGGCTGGCATCAGCTCCATGTAGATACTGAAAGTTGCGAATGGTCTCAGGGGTCAAGGAATCGCGACATGCTTCACGATTTTCAGGTGTTGGAGAGTGCCAATACGTCTCCCAGGATCCCCATACGTCACTAAATCCCTCAATATAAGCGTTGCCATTCTGACTAATAATTGCTTGAACTCTTTCCGGGTGAGCCACTGCCAAACGATAACCAACAGGTGCACCGTAATCAAACACATAAAGTACATACTGTTTGAGAGCTAATGCTTCAGTAAAACCTTCAATAACTTGGAACAGGCTATCAAATGTGAATTTAAATTGACTGTGCGGCGGAGTTGTTGTATGACCGAATCCAGCGAGATCAGGGGCAATGACACGGTATTGTTCTGCCAGTTTGGGAATTAGATCGCGAAACATATGACTTGAAGATGGAAAACCGTGTAATAATAAAATAACTTGACCGTCCTTAGGGCCGGCTTCACGATAAAAAACTTCGACATCTCCAACCTTTTGTTGATGATAACTAATCTTCATTTTTATATCTCCTTCTGAATTTTTTATTAAGATGTCCCATATGTCCCATTAGAGTTCTTTCTAACCAGCATCATGATGTTTCTGTGATTTGATGGCGTTATGGTAATTGGTTTTGAACTACGGTTATCGTATAATAAAAATACATATTTGACTAACGAATAAATCGAATATCTACTATTTCAAATTGAAATATAGAAAGGTGATTGATGTGATAGATTCATTAGAAGGTCGTTTTATTCTGGCGTTTATTGCCTTACTTGAAGAAAAAAGTTTCAGTCGAGCTGCAGATCGTTTAGGTTATGTTCAATCCACAGTAACCACTCATATCCAACAGTTGGAAAAAATTAGCGGGCAAAAATTGTTTCATAGATATCCACGAGGGATAGAACTTACGGAAGCGGGGAAGGTATTTTCCAAATATGCTTATCAGTATGTTCACTTTAGTCAATCCCTTAAAGAAAGTATGAATGAACTGGATCAGCCATGCGGAACAATACGTATTAGAACACAAGAATCTTTTTTTCTTACACGGATGCTTCCCTTTGTTCAGGAATACACGAGAAATTCTCCAAGCGTAAATTTGCGTATTGAACAAGGATCGCATCAAGACATCCTAAAAGGTGTACTGGATTATGAACTAGATTTTGGAATTGTTCCTCAAAATCCGAATCGCCATGAAATTCTTTTTTATCCAATTATGGAAGAGACGATCGTTTTTGCTGCATCTGAGGATGTATCTCGGAAAGTGAGAAATACGGGAGTCCAGATTCTAAATGACGAACTTTTTATCAGTAGCGGCACATCTTGTTTGTATCATACGACTGCTGTAGATGTTTTAAAAGATGCTGGGATTATGGTTAAAGATGCGTTGGAACTACCAAGTCTTGAGATGATAAAACAATATGTAAGCTGTGGGAAAGGTTATGCCTTAGTCCCTGAAATAGCTATCAACAATGAACTAAAGATTGGTACACTAAAGATCCTTCCGTTTAATTCCAAAATGAGTTTTTCGCATGGTCTAATTGTTCATAAAAATCGTGAGCTTAGTTTTACTGCAAAAAGTTTCCAATCTGAATTCCTGTGTTTTTTTAATAGGTATATGAGTTAGTGCACATTTTGTCTAAAACTTGGGTAGCTTCTTACTTTTGATAGAAACAATGGTTTCACATCGTTTAAGTTGCTATAATGATCACTCACCATATTGTCCTTGTAAATTTGTTTTGATTAGCTGTTCCGCACTAAAAACAAGAATAAAATGTTCTTTCGCCTGTTGAGGAACGGCGATCTTTACATTAGGGGGGCAACTGGTACTCGGCGGACTGAATGGGCCCGTTCCTTTTAAGGCCGATCTTAATCAGCTGTTTGCGAAAACCAAGTATATGCTTGTCTATCACGATAATATAGACGCATGGGTGAAGAATCATATTGTGCCTACAAGTTATTGCAGCAAATGATCGCAAGGGTAATGAATGTAAGCGTAAAAAAAGTCCCCATCTAGCGATCAGGTGGAGACTTTTTTACACTTATTTGAGAAATATGCTGTTTTATGCCGATAGCGGTCGCGCCTATCCGAGACCTGACCGCTATTGTTACGCCGACCACAGTAGTTGAGTTAGTCCGCGTGTGCGACGGCGCTTATTTCTATCAATTGCTCAGGGAACGCAAGATATGTCACGCCTATGAGACTGCCTGCAGGCCGGTGTTGCCCTACGTATTCCTTGAACAGCCGGATGACCGGCTCGGAATGTTCTTGAGCGTTTGTCAAATAGATCTCCACATAAGCGAGGTTCGACCTCGTGACATTAAATCCCGCCAGCACGCGATCAAGATTTTCGAGCGTCTGCCGAGTCTGTGCCTCGATATCGCCTTCGCCAACGAATGTGCCCTCTGTGTTGTGGGAAAATTGTCCTGAAATGTAGATAGTTCCGTTTACGGAGTATCCCTGGGTAATTCCGTGATCCCAAAGATCGTGATTGTAGGTTTTGACATTAGTCATTTCATTCTCTCCTTTACTTAAAGTAAGGTTAGTATAGAATGAAAGCATATAAAGAAATAGTACGCACTTTATTGATAGGTACTATCAGAAAGGATAGTGTAAATATGAGTATGGCCGAATATAAAGGTAAAGTTAAGAATATTCAAGATACACCTTTTGGTTATACATTGTCGGTTATTGGCGGTAAATGGAAAATGGTTATTATTTACCTCCTAGCAGAAAACCAACCGGTTCGCTTTAATGATCTGAAAAGACAGATAGGAGCTATTACTTATAAAACATTGAGTTCACAACTTAAAGAATTGGAAGCAGATGGTATGGTGAAACGAAAAGAGTATCCTCAAGTTCCCCCTAAAGTCGAGTACAGTCTTACAGATAAAGGGGAAACACTGTTACCCGTTTTGGAAGAGTTATGTGAATGGGGAGTAAAAAATCAAACTGATTAAATTAAATCCAGTTTTCTAATTGTTATCGGTATTAGTGAGACCATACTGTTGATGGCTGGAGAACCCATAGCGTAGAGGATGAAGAGCCGAGCGGCCATTTAAAACGGGTTATTCGAGGGTAATCCATCCGATTCCAAACGAGATTTTGCACTAGCTGTACGGAAAGATAACAATTCTGAATATGTCGCAAAAACATGTTTATCTCTTGAAATGGCTTACCAAAACGCTAGGGTACTTGCTAAACCAGACAATGAATGGTTAAAACCACTTTAAATAACGATGAAAATCTATACAACTGAGAAATGCCGGTAATCCTTAGCATACAGGATACCGGCATTTTTTCTGTCAATCAGAGCTTCGCGTACAAAATCCGCATATTGTTGGCAGTACCCCAGGAACAGCTTGCCCGTTCTTGTCAGCCGGGTGCTGCGCGTGGTGCGGATGACGTAGTTCCAAAATGACCACGTCCGCTCATGTACTGATTTAGTTGTAATCCCTTGTCGGATGGCACGTGGTGACTTGGGTGATGACACCGAAGCGGAACAGAATCCCGCCATTGTCGGGAACGGTGGAAACCTTAGAGTTCAAAAGCTGCCCCTTCAATATGATAGACCCTCGGTTCTTCCGAAAAATATTCCTGTAAGCCCATCATGAACATCCGATGGTCTTCACTCGCTTCGAAGCCCGGCGTGTGATCCTCGAGTGATTGCCATCGCACGATTAGATGGAATAGCTGGGGTGTTTCGATCCCTTGCGCGAGGAAGTGACCGCCGTAACCCTTTGCTCGGCTGAGCAAAGGAGCGACCTCGGCAAATGCACGTCTGAACGTTTCAATGAGTTCATTGTGAACGGGGAGTAGAGCGATCTCATAAATCATGGCGTTCCTTTAAAATGAGCCGACGGCCCGACTTCAATCGCGATTTTTCCTTGAACACCGTTGTTGGGACTCTCCAGCCGGGCATGGGCGAGCGGAATGTCGGCAAGCGAATAGACGGCGCCAACGTGTGGCCGCAGCTGACCGCGCTCTATCAATGCGCTCAACTCATCAAGCTTGCCGCGGTTTTGTCTTGTGAAAACGAAGTGATAACTCGCGTTCTTGCCCCAGGCCTCAATGACGTTTTGTGGCTGTGCAATGTCCACGATCGTGACAACGCGGCCAAGTTGTGCGAGCGTGTCGGGGCTGCGCGACAATGTGTTGCCGCCGATGGTGTCGAACACGACATCGACTCCGCGGCCACCCGTTTCCCGCATGATGGCGTCGACATAATCCTCCTTTTTGTAGTCGATGACCACATCGGCACCCAAACTTCGTGCGAACTCAAAGTTTGCTTCGCGCACGGTCGTGAACACCCTTGCTCCCATGGCTTTTGCGAGCTGGATCGCCACATGACCGACTCCTCCCGCGCCGCCGTGTACTAGAATGCTTTCCCCCACTCTTAGCGCCGCACGCTCAATTAGTGCTTCCCACACCGTCCCGCCAACCAAGCTCAGGCTTGCCGCCTCAAGATGGCTCAGCGAGGTAGGCTTCTTCCCGATAATGCTTTCGGCAGCAACGTGGTACTCGGCATAACTTCCTGGTCCGTCAAATATTTGCGGGGTGTACCAGACTTCGTCTCCTGGAGAGAAGGTCGTCACACCCGGCCCGACTTCTTCGACAACGCCAGATACGTCATGTCCGGTAATGGCCGGCAGTTGCACCAAATCGGGATAATCGCCACGTCGGACCTGGTAATCCAACGGATTGATGGAGGTTGCATGTACCCGGACCAGGACTTGTCCCGTGTGCGGCACAGGCTTGGGCACGTCGCAAAGTTCGAACGATTCCGGGCCGCCAAATGATTTAAGTATTATCGCTTTCATTGCAAATCCTCGTTTCTGAGTGAATTTTCGATATAGCGTGGTGGAAAATTACAATTTTTTCCCTATGATCTCGTCAAGAGCACGGATGGTTGCTTCGTTCCGCTTGTAGTAGGTCCACTGACCGATGCGCCAGACTTCGACCAAGCCCGCTCGTTGCAGAGTTGCAAGATAATCAGACACCGTTGACTGCGACAGCCCAACGCCTTTTTTAGGTAGTATCCAGATTAAATTACTTGGTTTTTCTGCTTACTTATATGAAAGGGAGTTTTTAAAAGGGTTTTAATTGGAATAGGAACATTTTAAATGGTTTTGATTATGAAATTACTTCAAGAATCTCAGACATGCTTTGTCTTGTCTTAGGAGGTTGAACCTCATCTCGGTATCCAAAAGAAACCATAAAGGAAATACCATATTCAGACGTGTCGAGAACACCAATTTCTGAGAAATATTGTTCTGCTTTTTCGTGGTTAAAGCCTTCAATTGGACAGCTATCAATGCCAAGAAAAGCAGCAGTTGTCATCATATTAGCAAGAGCTAAATAACTTTGTTTTGATGACCAATCAAATAAAGCACGCGGATTATTTAACAACTTAAAATCATTTTCTTGGAATTCTTGGAAAAAGTGAAGGTGTCTTTTCTTTTCCTCTAAAGTGCTACCCCATACATCTTCTATAATATGTTTCACAAGTGGACTATCGACAGTAATATTTTTCTTAATCAATCCAATTACGAAGTGACTTGCACCATTTAAAGAGTTAACTGCACCCCAGCTAAATGGTTTTAATTCTTCACGGATTTTCTCACTATTTATAAGTAAAAACTTCCAAGGTTCAAATCCAAAAGAGCTTGGGGACAATCTTGCTGCTTCCATAATTGTGTTAAAATCTTCATCACTAACTTTTTTCGTGCTATCGAATTTTTTTGTAGCATAACGATAGCGGTGTGCTTCTAGAATTTGTTCGTTTTTTTTTTCATTTTAATTCCTCCTCAAGTTGATATGCATCATACTAACACATGATTTATAGTGGTTGAAGTACGCAAAATTTTTATATATAATATATAAAAACTACCGTTAGTATAAAAAGTATACTTTATTAGAGGTGTAATTATGAAGGTTGATGAATGTGAAGGTCTTACCTGTTCAGTAACAGTTACGGTTAAATTAATTAGTGGGAAATGGAAACCTGTCATTCTATATTATTTATTAGATGGGAAACTTCGGTTTAATGAATTGCAATCACGCTTATCAGGAGTCACACATCGAGCATTAACCCTTCAGCTTCGTGAGTTAGAAAAGGACGGTTTAGTCTCTAGAACGATATATCCTGTAGTTCCACCTAAAGTAGAGTATCAGCTAACTGATATGGGGCATTCAATGAAGGATATTATTCTTGCGATGTATGATTGGGGGCGTGATTATCAAAAGATGCAAGCAAAGAAGATTCCATCTAGCAAAGAGGTATAGTGATGTGAAAACATAGGTAAGTGTCCCATTAATAGTAAATAGGTTGAATCAATTTCCGGCCATCTCTGTCCCATGATCTCGATGATGCCAATGTCGCAATTTTATAGTTGAATCTTACCATCCCTTATATTACAATGCCGTTGCTGTTATGAATATAGGAGTTGATGTTATGAACGAAAAAGAAAAATCGCATGCTGGTATGTTATACCAACCTGGTGATCCTGAGCTTGTCGCAGACCGTGCTGATACCGTGAAAAAGTTATACGAATATAACAATATACACCCGCTGGACCGCGAAGCACGACAGATCGCCATTCGCGGGCTGCTGGGAAAGGCCGGAGATAATTGCGTTGTAGAGCAGCCGCTTTTCTGTACTTATGGGTATAATACCACGGTAGGAGATAATTTTTTTCTCAATGTTAACTGCAAGCTCATGGACAGCGGGAAAATTACAATTGGTAACAACGTATTTATTGCACCCAACGTCTGCCTTATAACGGAAGAACATGCTATGGATGTAGAGCAACGGTTAGCGGGATTGGAATACACACATCCAGTCAATATCGGTGATAATGTATGGATTTGTGCAGGCGCTATAGTCCTGCCAGGCGTGACGATCGGAGCAAATAGTGTGATTGGGGCTGGCAGTGTCGTTACGAAGGATATTCCGCCAGATAGTTTGGCTGTCGGCAATCCGTGCAAGGTCATCCGCTCTTTGAAAAAAGCCCTTTAGTTAGGCGCCAATCAGTGATTCTATCGCTTTCAGAAATATAACAACAACCTTCATGTGGTCTCAACCTGATCCCTAGCGATAGTTATTTGCTCGACTTTGTGCTTCGTATTCATGGTGTAGAAGAGAAAGAACCACTCAGCGGAGCCTTGTCCGACAAAATTGGCGTGAAATATTTATCCGCGGATGAGGGTCGACTTTGATGTTCAGGTGATCATTCAGAACGAAAGGTTTCTAAAAGCGAAATGAGGTAGTTAAAGATTTTTTAGGGGCACGACACTGATAAATTGAAGATGCTGCCATCCTTTCTCAAGCCTTTGAAACGTCGAGAACATACATCTTAATAGCTTAATAGCCGGAAAGCTGCCCCTAGATCACGATGGAGAAGGGTGGATGTACTTGTGCCTGGACAAAGTAAAGGCCCGTCCACCTATCAGTGGAGGGGCTCTTCTTTGTCCAGGCACTGTCGTAGTGTCTCGTCAAATTCCAGTTCAATGACTGTCAAAGATGGAGTGTGTCCCGTTGCATGTCCTACTTTTGATATATCTCTTCAATTAATTTATTTATATGAAAATACCAAAGATACTTTATTCCTCTATTCATTACTTCTTTTTGTATATGCTGAATTAGTTCACCGATGATTTGCGATCACTGGTTTTAGAAGTTGAATTTAAACACCTATCAGCACCATTACCATCCCCACGATTTGAGTCAAAGTAATTGAACTACCATATGCAAAAACTGCAAGTAATGTAGCTACAATAGGGATGACATAGCCGATAGTGAATATAGGCATAGCAGCTATGATTAATGCACCGTTTGTTACCGAAGTATATTTTAATGCCGTAAAAAAGAGAGCGTTGTAACCAAAAACTCCAATGAAGCCAATAAATAATAAACCTTTCCAGTGTTTCTTAAAATAAAGGAACGAGTAACACTAAAAAATAAATTCTCTTCGATTTTTTATCCTTATCTTCAGTCGGTTACTGAAACCAAGCGAATCTCTCTGATATTTGAATACATTGAAAGCTCCTCAATTACATCTGCATAGGATAAAAGTCTTGGCAAATCGATGGTAAAAGTATTCTTATAGTATTTTTCCCCGCCACGGATTTGTACTTCAAAGGTCACATCTTCGATTTCAATATTGTGTTTTTCAAAATAATTATTGATATATTCCTTTGTTTCCTTTCTATGAACGTACTGAATTTCAAGATTATTGATTTTCGGTACTTTGATTATCTTCTTAACAATAGAAAGTGAAAACATTATTGCGGCAAAACCTAGGACTGCAACCTTATAATATCCCATACCAACACCTATACCTACTGCAGCACTTGCCCACAAAGATGCAGCAGTTGTCAGGCCTAAAACTCTTTGACGAGTAATAATAATGGTTCCAGCGCCTAGAAAACCAATCCCGCTAACGACTTGAGCAATTAATCTCGCTTGATCATACTTAACGATATTACTAAAGTCCGGATATGCCTTAACAATGGCAAAAGCTTCTTCCGCAATTGATTGTTGGATCAATGCGATTATGGCAGCACCGATACAAACTAGCATATGTGTCCGCATTCCTGCAGGACGATTTTTTTTGCTCACGTTCATATCCAATGACCCCTCCGATAACAATCGATAGTAATAATCTGAAAAATATTTCAACGAATGACAGAGTTATCATAATATCTCCTCTCTCAAATTAAATAGCCTCTTGACATTCGCCGAGTTTGATGGAACAAGGGTTTCCTTGTTCCATTAAACTCGTCTTCCTTCTATCTTCGTAGAGGGATTTTTATTTCAGCCAAAATCTGGATTAAAAAAATTTTTTTGAATTATAGCGGATTTCCCAAATAACACTTTATATTTACTAAAGTTCTCAAAAATCAGTGGAGGGGGTTAAGGCCCTTACTACCGATGATGGTTCACCGGTCGTCACCGCAGAACTATCCCCGGAGCAAATCCACTTGCGATTGTCGTGCCCGCGGTACAGCTGAATGCAGCGGAACATCAAGGCATGATTAATTAAAAAAGTGACACTATAAGCCATCACTTTTTATCACGAGTATCTCTGTATCTCAACAATAAATCGACCCAATCAGTCTGTATTGTATTGATACCCATCTTAAGCATTTCTCCCCATGCTTCATCAGGATCTCTTGTTATTGCTACCTCATCAGTCAACAGTCCAAACAACAATGTATCATCGTCAAGATTGATGGCATTAGCTAAAAACATATAGTCAGATTGCTTGTATTTATCAAATCTTTGCGAAATAATGAATTCGAAAGATTCATCCTTCTCAATGACTTCAAATCCTACGAGATTAATGTTTTCATAGGTTTCTAACAAATCCAATTCGTCTGTATTATAAATTATTGGGAAGTACATATACTTAATAGGATGTTTGTCGAGAATATCTAATAATTCTTTCTTCACTGGAGATTTCAACATAAAATACGGATGACGGTCTACAAACTGATCCAGATAGGGAATAAATGTTTCCCAATGGCCCCAGGATCTATCAATATTTAGAAATACATCCTGTGGGATATTTTCAAGAAGTTTAGAAAATCGTTCAACTTTTTTGTGCAGAACGTGACCGAGCTCGTTATAGTAATATTTCTCCTCGATTTCCGTTGTACTCAGAGTATTGATATTACGACTGTCGTCCAATAATCGTCTCTCACCACCATCATGGAACACAAAGAAATCCCCGTCGGTGGACATTGAAATATCAATCTCTACGATATCTGCACCTTCTCGCAATGCAATATTCACTGCGTTTGCTGTATTTTCTACAATATTTCCTCCGTGCGCACCACGGTGCAGCAAAATCAAGAAATCTTTACTCTTGAGTAGTTCCAAAAATTTCGACTTTAATTGATTCATTGTTTAATTTCCTTCTTTCTTTTAAATAAACTTGCGATTCTCTCTTTCCCATCCGCATACACGAAGAAGAATACTAACGCGTTGATGATCATAAGTAATACGGAATATACAAAGTTAACTGCAATTCCCTCGATGCCTGCTTCAGGATTGGAATTACTCCGAATGACAACTCCGACCGGTTTTGCCGCAGGATTATACAAGAAGACTGATAGATCATAATCGCCTAGTTTCCCATTAAAATTGATAGCGAGCATTGCAAGAACCGTCGGTAAAATAATTGGCAAAACAATCTTCACAAACGAGTAAATAGGTTTTGCCCCCAAATTCTTCGCAGCATCTTCTAAGTTCTGGTCAACAGAAAAATAGGATGCTTTCAAAAATCTAAATGTATTAGGCAACATCACTACGATATACGCAACCAGCATGATAACTAATGTACCTGTGAGTGGTTGATTAAATATAATCCATTTTGGTTTGGAGTATGATAAAACTAACCCCAGGGCAAACATTAACCCTGGCAATACCCAAGGGATGTGAAGTAGAAGCTCAAGTAGTTCTGTAGATCTATTCCGATACTTAAAGACAATACGAGCAGCGATCGTCATTAGTACTACTGCGACGATTGCAGCGATTGCAGAGTAAACTACACTCGTTACGAAAGGACGATACGCAGAACTATCAGTCAATATTTGGACGTAGTTTTGCAGACTAAAACTACTTAAAGTCAAGTTTCTCGTCGAGATCGTCTGGAAATTGGTGAAAGAGAACAGAGCAACTACTACCAACGGAAGCAGGTTGATCAAAGCAAATACATATGCCAAGACATGAGCAAAGGCATTCCAAATTTTGCTATTAATCTTCATCGGTTGGATCCGTGTTTTCACCTTAGAAACGGAAAGATAGTTCCCTTTCTTTTCGTTTCGTTGAATCACGAAAAGCAACACCAACTGGAACAGTCCCAAGAATAAGGAAAGAACAGCCGCCAATGCTCGGGAGGTTGGTCTTTCGGTAAATGTCAGAATGAGAGGACTAATCGTCTCAAACTCTTGGCCACCAACCATTAGTGGTGCAGACATCGCCATTAATCCCGTTTGAAACAACAAAATGATACATGTTAATAAGATAGGTTTTAGTGCTGGTAAAACCACTTTTATTAACACTGTGAAGTTGGATGCTCCTAATCCTTTGGCCGCTTCAATCGTCTGATAATCGATACTCTTGAACGAATTACGGAAAAATATCATGTAATTCGTTGTGCAAGCAAAGGTCATCAAGAAAAGTACTGCCCCATATCCACTAAACCAATCGACAGGCAGATTGGGAAATAGTTCTACCAGAAATTTAGTGACAAAGCCACGAGATCCATAGGTGAAAAGGTACCCGTTGGCCAACATGATTCCACCAAAGATCAATGGAATCATATAGCATAATGTCAAAAACCATTTACCCTTGATTTTAAAGTAGTCCAAAAATAGCACTTCTAAAATACCGACAACTGAAGTTGTAATTGTCAAGGTAAACGCCAGCAAGAAAGAATTCTTGATCCCTCTCATTGCGCGGTCTGAGTTAAAAATCTTACCTATTGTTTCGCTTGAAAATCCGCTATCGGAGAAGAAAACTGTTTTTAATATTTCCAAGTTTGGAATAATCATAAAAGCAATAATAAACCACCCTAGAATAACTAGGAAACCAATTAATCCAATGTTGAATTTTTTTGGAAGCCTCATGGGACTCTTCGTTAGTTTAGATTCCATCTTATAAGCCTCCTAATCATTTCCTGCCAAATAACTCAATACATTTTCTTTATTTATGTCTACATAAACTGTTTCTCCAATCTGATGTTGCTCAGCCTTTGACTCCCTTTGGAAAGAAATTAGTTTGAGTCCATCAACATCAAGTTGATAATACCCATACATACCATAAAATTCTTTGCTTACAATTTCTGCGACTAAATGCGTACTTTCACCCTTAGTCCGAGAAAAAGCAACTTTTTCAGGGCGAAGATAAAAGCGATTGTCCGCCTGGAAATTCGTTGGGTCGATATCCAGCTTACGCAAATCTTCACTGGTCAATGGATTTGCTTCACCGATAAAATTACATACAAATTCAGTTGCTGATTCATTATAGATTTGTTCTGGATTCCCAATATGTTCAATTTGGCCATTGTTAAAAACTGCAATCCGATCAGATAGCATCAGTGCTTCCTCTTGATCGTGAGTTACATAAACAGTTGTAATGCCAAAGGATTTTTGAAATTCTCTAATATCTTTCCTGAGAGACTTTCTTAGCTTAGCATCGAGATTGGATAAAGGTTCATCCATTACTAGAATTTTTGGTTTTTTGGCTAGAGCACGTGCGATTGCGACACGCTGTTGTTGCCCCCCGGACATGTTTGATACATTTTTTTGTAATTGTTCAGGGCTTAAATCAACCATCTTAGCTAATTCTAGGACACGCTTTTCAATATAATCTTTAGACTTCTTTTCGATTTTCAAGCCAAAAGCAATATTGTCGTATGCCGTCATGGTTGGAAACAATGCGTAACTCTGAAAAACCATACCTACTTGACGCTCATCTATTGGGGTATTGGTAATATCAACGCCATCAACTTCAATACTACCTTTGCTTGGTTCTAGAAACCCTGCTAAGGCCCGAAGTGTTGTAGTCTTCCCACACCCTGATGGCCCCAGAAAAGTAAAGAACTCTCCTTCATTTACTTCAAAATTCAATTCAGGTACAGCGACAAAGTCGCCGTACCTAATCTCAACATTTTTAAATGTAATCATTGAAATCCCTCTATTCGTTGTTAGTTTCCTAGAACATTCAATTCAATGTACTCAACCCATTCATCAATATGTTTGTTGATGAAGTCGTAATCATTGTCTTGAGGAGTCGTTTCATTCAGAATTTCAGCAATCCTAGAGTTCACTGATCCTTGAGCATCTTTATTTACTGGGGCTGAACCAAACTTTTCCGCCCATTCTGATTGCACTTCTGTACTCCCAAGGAAATCAACAAATTCTTTGACTTTTGCGTTCATCTTGTCTTTCTTGATGATTCCAACTTGTTCAACGGTTTGTGGCACACCATATGAAGGATTTACCACACCAAGTTTAATACCTAAACTTTCTTCAACAATGGGTATATTACTCAACCAAGTAAAAGAGTAATCTACTTTTCCATTTGCTAATTCTGCAACTTCAGATTGTCCTTCTGATGGGGCGACACCATTTTTGAAAAATTTCTTAACTTCATCCCATCCTTCCTTAGAGATCCCATTGTCGCTTTTTTCGTCCTGATAATTCATTAAAATGTTATAAACAACAGCATTAGCAGTGGCGCCACCTAAACCTTTAGGAACAATGTATTTACCCTTTAGATCAGATTTGCTAGCTAGATCTTGCCAATCCTTTACAGCATTTTCAGGTTTAATTTTGTTAGCATCGTAGATCATGAATACTCGTTGTTCTTGTAATGGGGAATACTTATTATCTTTATTAACTAGTGAAGAATCAACCTTATCCAACCATTTAGGCTTATAGGATTCAAAGATCCCTTCTTGTTCAACCTTACTGAACATCATTTGGTTCATTCCAAACACGACATCGGCAATTGGAGAATCTTTTTCAGCAATAACCCGGTTCAGGAGATCGTTACCCCCTAAATCGACAATTTCAAGTTTGAAACCTTTTTCCTCAGCTTTCTCTTTTAAGAAATCACCACGTCCGTTACTGACGGAGTTTGAGTAGACTATAATTTTCTCATCTTTTTTTCCACCACTATCATTTGCGCTTTTCCCATCTTCAGAGCTTCCACATCCAGATAAAACCATTAATGATATCAAACCAAGTGCTGCAATCTTCATACCTAACTTCATTAAAGCTTCCTCCTTGTATAACGTTTCATTTATTTTACAATTTGATATTGAAACGTTTTAATTTAAATGCTAAAATTAATATACCATATAAATGTTAAGCGTCAATAAAAAAAATGTAAGCGTCAATAAAAAAATGGAGTGAGTAGGATAATGAAAAAAGTTACTATATCTGATATAGCTAAAGCAGCTGGTGTTAGCATCGGCACGGTTTCCAATGTCTTAAACAATAAAGGTAATGCCAAAATTGATACGATTAGAAAGGTAGAGGAAATAGCAAAAAAAATGGGCTACTTCCCAGATGAGAGTGCCCTCTCTATTAGAAAAAAAGACTCTTCTACTATTCTTTTGTTAGTGTCAGACTTAGAAGAGACAACTAGTCCACTAATTACTGATCTATTACATATGTTGAAGCTTCACGACATGGAATTAAAGGTTATTGAAGTTGATAACAGTTCAGATACTACTTCAATAGTTAATCTCGTCAGAAGTAATAAATATAAGGCAATCATTTATTTATCCTCCATTACAAATAAAACATTGCTTGATGCCATCCCACCAGAAAGATTGATTACACTTGGCCATTCAACCTATGAGAAGCAGACTAATCACATTAGTTTAAACATGGAGGCTTATCTCGAAAACAATAAAGAAAACTCGGTTACCATCATTGGTGAAGAATCCATCTTTGGGTTAACAAGCATGATAAAATATAGAGCCCCACAATTTGTTATACAAACCGTTAAAACAAATAGTGAGGATCTATATAGACTAATTCTGGAAGATGCGCCGACGCACCTAATGGTTTTTTCATCAGAAGTGTTAGAACGAATCCTGACGATTTATCAATTATTGAAGTTGGAGCTACCGATTATTACCTACATCTCAAATCAAAAACGGATTAATTTTGGAGAAAAAAACATTCATACTTACTATTACTCAAGCAACGAGTTAGCTTTGAAAATTATAAACATGGTCACATCGAAAGACTTTTCAATTAACAAACTAAATTCTAGTATAAAAATTTATTCAACCACTTACCAAAGCCTAGAAATTATGAAATCACCTTGTGATCTGAATATTCTTATGCTAGAAAACCCATTTTCAAATGCGTTGCAAAAACTGATTACAAACTTTTCAACGCTAACCGGGGTGAATTGTAAAATAGATTCTCTTCCTTTTGAAGAGCTGAATAAAGTCCTACACTCTGAAAAAGTCCACAACTACGATTTAATTCGATTAGACGTGAGTTATTTCCCATGGTACGGTCCGCGTCTATTCAAAAACATCACAGACATTCAGGCGATATTCGATATATCCCAAGTAATGAATGACTGGAGACATTATATGTATGTTGATGATTGCATTTATGGTCTTCCTGTAGACCCATCTATTCAAATGATGCTATATCGGAAAGATATTTTTGAAAATCCAATTATTCAAAAATATTATTCATCAAAATACAATCGTAATTTGACACCACCGAAAACGTATAAAGAATTACTGGAATTTTGTGAATTTTACACTGAACTAGATATTCCCGAAAAAACTACCGAGTATCCTCTGGAGATGATTGGCAATTCTGGGGTATTAATAGCCTCTGAATTCCTTCCCTATTTCTTTTCTGAAGGCGGCTCATTCAAATATGAGGAAAATCAAATCTCATTAGATTCGGACAAATTTGTATCCACACTAGATACTTACCGTAAGCTGCGCAATTATGTAAAACTAACTAATGAAGAATGGTGGAATACAGAAATATCATCATTTAACCACAATGAAACTTCTATCATTATTGGGTACACAAATCATCTAAATCAAATACGCCATGTTCCTTATGGATATAGCTCGATTCCTGGCAGCAAACCAGCATTGGGTGGAGGAGTTTTTGGTATATGCAAAGATTCGCAAAACACTGAATCTGCTGTTTTGTTCTTCCAATGGTTATATCAATATATTATCCAAGAAGAACTAGCAAGTCTTGGGGTTTGTGTACCAAGAACACACCTTTATAAGGAAAGAGACATTTTTAGAAAATATCCTTTTCTATCCTATTCAAGTGATAATTTTTCCTTAGGCAAAAGGCTCCAGTTATTAGATGAAAAGAAATTGATCAATACTATACAACTGGAGAATTTGCTTGGATCAACCATTAAAGAGGGGTTGAATAATGGTATCTCCTCAACACAAATACTGCTTAATGTCGTGAATGCATTAAATGCTCACGAGAACATGCTGATCCGTGATGTTTCCACAGTTTCAGACTAATGACACGACTTAGATAATAATTCATTACTTCTAATTTCTATAGGCTAAATATCCTCATAATGTAGGCATAAAAAAATAAAAGGTCGGTGGCTGCAACGCATGCTGAACTGGTCCCTTTGTCAAGGACACTTTAAAAAGAGTGTTAAGCTACCGAAAGAAGATGATTTCTGTACTGGACAAGGCCACTGAAAAAGTCCATTCATGTTAAAGGTACAGCCCCTCAAGAAAATTGAGGAAGCTGTACCTCTTTTCGCTTAAAATGAAAGCATCATGAACAGTGGGTCAGCGAGATGATTCGTCAACAACAAGCCTTGGTTCTGTGTCCTTATGCGGCATTGTATGACATCGTCGTGCCGATGTCCATGGGTTGGTGCGCTACATGAGAGATTTGGCATGATAAAGAAGTATGAACTGAATATATCAGTTGAGTATCTAAACATTGAATTTTTCGAAACCATGGACACTAGTATGATCTCTGTTATACCAAACGAAGCGTTCGAGCAACAAGCGGTGAAATTTCAGTAATAACATGCTTTAGTAACATTGAAAATAAATGCTCTTCGATTGATTCCTATGCTTACTCTCCATTAGACCCTCAGAGATTTAATAGAACAGCGTTTAATCCACAATGACCCAAATAAGAGAGGAAGACGTTAAGGAATAATCCATGAGACTCTTGGATGCAACCACATGGACAAACTTGCTCGACTGGTCGAACGCCACAACGGGATTTGGGGTGGATGCTTGTGCAGACCAGCAGGAACCGGCGCAGGGGCTGTTCCTATGCCAAGATCATCGAGGTCATAAAAAAGTTATTCATGGTATTACATAATGCCGAGGAGGGAATCGAACCCGTCCGACTCTACTTGATTGCCATGTGGAATTCCAATTTTGGCGGTAGCTCTCGGCAAAGATCTTATTCGTTTTTTTGAGAACAAATTTACGTTTTATCAAGGTGATAGAACTCAAATTCTCAGTTATTTGATTCCTGGAGTAAATAATGTTCAGCAACGGCGATACTGGGTCTGGTATGTTAATGTAAAGCAGGAAAAATTGAAATACCTGTTAACGGATGATGCCGTAAGGCCACAAATGGTTTTTGTGAATATATAAAATCATTAGGAGCACTAGATATTAAATGTATTTCGGATTATGTAATAGATAATTCAGGCAGTGAGGATTTGTTGTATAGGCGATTAATAAATCCGTTGAAGGATATTTAATGCGGAGTGAAATACTCAACTATTGGTCGCCAAAAATGTAGCCTTTCGGGTCCTGCACGAGTGGTGAACTCATAGATATCTGGATTTTTTTTATTATTAGGACGATTTTGTATATACAGAGAACCCTTTGGGTAATAAGTTGATGGGCTATAATGGATGCATATATAATGAATGCAGAATGGAAATGGGATGTAGAGGTGTTAGATAAACATGAATAAAATACTAGTTATTGAAGATGATTTTGATATTCAGGAACTGATCAAAGAGTTTTTGAACGCTCAAAATTACAACGTAGACGTTGCGGACGATGGACTGAGTGGAATTCGCCAATTTCAAGATCATGAATATGACCTTATCTTATTGGATGTGATGCTGCCCAAGATGGATGGGTATCAAGTATGCAAAATGATCCGGAACGAGTCGTCATCCGTGCCGATTATCATGTTGACGGCTCTTGCTGATGAGTACGATGAAATAAAAGGCTTTGATCTGGGAATAGACGACTATATTACAAAGCCATTCTCATTTAATATACTTATCAAACGAGTGGAAGCCGCTTTAAGAAGGGCAAATGTGAACGAATCTGACGTTATTCGATTTAAAGAAGTAGCGTTAGATAGAAATGGATATACTGTGGTAGTAGGCAGCGAAAAGATTGAATTGACTACCAAAGAATTTGAAATTCTTCGTTCTCTGCTGGATAACAATGGACGCGTTGTTACACGGGAAGCTTTACTGGATCAGGCTTGGGGACTCGAATACTTAGGGGACGATCGGATCGTCGATACGCATATCAAAAACTTGCGCAAAAAAATAGGGGTTCCATACATTAAAACAGTAAAAGGAATAGGATATAAATTTGATGAGTAGAGTAAGACGCAAAGGAATTACCTATAAGATATTTATTATTACAAATGCGTTGTTGATTGCAAGCACGTTTCTCATTTTCGTCATCTTCTACTATTTTCTTCCTACTTTCTACCATCAGTATAAAGTGAACACGCTCAATAAGTCCCTGGATCAATTGGTTTCGGAAACGGAGCAGATGAGCTTCCTTGAGGCAAAGAAGGATCTGGACAATTTTACGCTGCAGCAGAATGTTTCATTAGTCGTGGTGAATGAAAGCGAACGTATCGTTTATCTCCCTTCAATCATTAATGTAGTCCCTTATTCTTCTATTGTAAATGGGGATGAGGCTCTAAAATCCACAATAAATATCGATAAAATAAAACAGACCAAGGAAGTTTATAGCTCAGAAAGACAAATTTCCCTACAAGAGGGGACATATACGCTGCTCATGATTGCTACGCTTCAGCCCATAAATGAGGCTTCCCAAGTGATGCTTCAGTTCGCGCCCTATGTATTGGTGCTCATACTGTTGATCTCGATAATGGGAGCTGCGATATATTCCCGATTGATTTCCCGACCATTGCTTAAAGTGAATCGAGTGGCCGAACGGATGGCCAATCTGGACTTTACCCGCACCAGTACGATTGATTCCAATGATGAGATCGGCGAACTGTCCCGCAGCTTGAATCGGCTGTCGTGCAATTTGCAGGAATCGATGACAGATCTTCGGCAAGCGAATCAACAATTGTCCATCGAAATTGACAAGGTGCGAGAATTAGAAGGCAAACGCAGCGCATTCATCGCCACTGTGTCCCACGAGTTGAAAACACCGATTACTGCTGTTTCGGGACAAATTGAGGGGATGATTCATAACATAGGTGCTTACAAGGATCGAGACAAGTATTTGCAGCGTTCGTATGTCATTATGAAAGATATGGAGAAGCTCGTTCATGAGCTGCTGAACATTTTCAAGCTGGAATCCGCTGGATTCGAACCTCAATTGGAATTAGTAAATGTATCGAACCTCGTACAGAATAGTATGCGTCGTCTTGAATATGCGAGCAATGCCAAGTCTATGGTGGTTGAAACGAATATCGTGGATTCCTTATGGGTTCGAGCAGACCGCAATCTTATTGAAAAAGCAATAACGAACGTCATTCAGAATGCTATTCAATATTCAACATCCGGGGAGCGAGTGGTCATACGTTTGGAGAGTGTTAGGGATCATGTTGTTTTTCAAGTACTGAATACAGGCGCTTCGATTCCTAGTAATCAGCTAAGCGAAATCTTTGAACCATTCCACCGAATTGAGAAATCCAGAAACCGCAATACCGGCGGAAGTGGACTTGGTTTATATATCGTGAAGCAGATCTTGGACTTACACCATATTGAATATTCCATTACAAATACGAAAAAAGGCGTTTTGTTTCAAATGAAGTTTCAAAGAGAAGATTCCTGACTTTAGGGCTTCTCTTTTTTTATGTTGAAATGGACTCCACATAAACTCCAGATATACTCCATATGAATTCCATGTTGATCCCTTATGCTAATAACACTACCCAGAGAAAGAAACATCATCTGTGAAAAAAAGAAGGGGGGGTTCGCATGAGATTTCGACAGTGGCTTAGCAAGGATACGGCGACCGCCTTATATTTCTTGGCACCGAGCTTGATTGGTTTTTCGATCTTTTACTTGATTCCTTTTGGAATGGGCGTCATGTACTCGTTCCAGGACACTAATACAGACGGTTCCTTTGCTGGTTTTGCGAACTATCAACAATTGTTCGCTAGTGCATCATTTAACAAAGCGGTCAACAATACGCTTTTGTTCACCGGTATAAGCGTACCGCTAGTCCTTATCATTTCTCTCGCTATCGCGATACTGTTGAATCATAACGTGTACATTCGCAATTGGCTGCGTACGGCATATGTCATGCCTCTTGTCGTTCCAGTAGCCTCCATTATTCTCGTGTGGCAAGTGCTGTTTGATTGGAATGGAACTATCAACGCCATCTTGAATAGCTTCGGGATTGATCGCATTGACTGGATGAAGTCGGAGTGGGCCCGTGGTGTGATCATTGTAGTCTATATTTGGAAGAACATTGGGTATAATATCATCTTATTTTTAGCCGGTTTGCAAAATATACCAAATGATTATTACGAAACGGCTGACGTAGAAGGCGCGGGGCCCATCCGCAAGTTCACGAATATTACGTTAGTTTACCTGCTACCAACGACTATCTTTGTTTTTCTGATGTCCATTGTGAATTCCTTTAAGGTGTTCCGGGAGACTTACCTGATTGCCGGGAATTATCCGCATGACAGTCTCTATATGCTGCAGCACTACATGAACAATATGTTCTTATCATTGGACATACAGAAGCTGACCGCCGCTGCCGTTGTAACGGCTGGCAGTATATTGTTGCTCGTAAGTGTACTTTTTGCCATGGAACGCAGATTTCGGAATTTCATGGATGGGTAGCGAAAGGGGAATTTATGAAAATTGCACCAATGCTTATTAAGCAACTGAAGACGCTTTTTCTAGTCACCTTTGCGCTTATACTGCTTACACCAATCGTGTTGACTGTAACCAATTCATTAATGACGGAACAGGAAATCAGGTTGAACTATGACGCGCTTGGAAAGAATGCCAATGCTGCCGATCAGTTCGCCAACGTTAAGCTGATTCCAGATTGGGTATCACTAGAGCAATATGGAAAAGTATTAATCCAAACACCTACATTTCTACGCATGTTCTGGAATTCCGTCCTTCTTGTTGTACCGATAATAATAGGTCAAGCGATTGTTGCCTCATTAGCGGCTTATGCGTTCGCCAAGCTGCAGTTTAGAGGTCGGGACAAGCTGTTTCTTGTTTATTTGCTTACGATGCTGATGCCGTTCCAAGTGACATTGGTACCCAACTATATCGTGATTGATAAACTCGGACTCATGAACAGCAATGCGGCTATCATTTTGCCGGGGATTTTTGCAGCGTTTGGCGTATTTTTGCTCCGCCAATTCATGCTCAATATTCCTTATTCGTATATCGAAGCGGCTAAAATTGATGGAGCCAGTCAGGCTCGGATTTTTTTGTCTATTATCATGCCGATGGTAAAGCCAGCGTTTGCAGCACTCGTTATTCTTTTGTTTGTTGATCATTGGAATATGGTCGAACAACCGCTAATTTTTTTGCAAGATGGGCTCAAGCAGCCGTTATCGGTATACTTGTCGAAGATTAGTGCAGGTGCACGTGGTGTAGCCTTCGCTGCTTCAGTTGTGTACATGATGCCGATGCTGCTGCTGTTTTTATACGCAGAGCGTTATTTCATTGAAGGCATTCAGTTGTCGGGAATTAAAGGGTAAGGGGGAAAGAGATGCAGATGCAGTTTCATAACGAAAAAAAAGCTGCCAAGCGAAATCGGGTAATTGCAGTCATTTTTGGGGTTTTTATGAGTGTACTGTTGCTGCTGACGCTGCTCAGCAACACGCTCCAAACGATGGGACTGCCGAAAGTAACGACAGATAGAGCAGTTATGAAAGCATTATCCAATAGCATTGAAGGCAATGGGGAAATTGTTCCACGGAGGATGAAGGAATTGAGCAGCGACAGCGGTGGGAGGGTCGCCGCCCTGCATGTCCACGACAATGACACCGTAAAAAAAGGACAGGTGCTTATTACATTCGACAGTACGGAGGCAGAGCAACTGCTGCTCGATGCGGAAGATCAATTGAAGAAACAGAACTTGAACCGTGATTTGTTGAAAGAGCAATTTGTTTTGGCACAGCGGAGTGGGGACGAGGAGGAGATACGTAAAGCTAAACGAGACTTGGAAATCGATCAAGTGGATCGGGACATGGCACAGCGTAAAAATGAAAGCATGAAAAGGGATATCGCTCGCAAACGGACAATCACTGCTCCATTTGACGGAAAAGTGGAAGATATTAAGATTGAGGAGGGCGAGAACGCTTCACCAGGACAGCTGCTTCTGAGCCTTGTCAATAGTAAGGAAGGATTTCAATTCACGTTCGAGACGAATGCAGCTGCAGCCGCTCTATTGCTAATAGGGGATAAAGTTGACATTGAAATTAAGGGAAACAAAACTCAGCGCTTGAAAGGCTCGATTGCCGACATCCAATCAGGTCCGCCGGGAAACAGTGGTGATCAAGAAAGTAGCCCGGGAGGTGAAACAGTTGGTAACGGAACCTTGACGCAAGCGTCCATCAAGGTAGATGTATCAGGAGGGAATCTGCAGGGAGGCGAGCAGGCAAGCGTGAAAATTGTGAAGCAAGTGAAAGAGCAAGGACTTGTCATTCGCAAAGATTTGCTTAAAAAGGACGGACAGGGGAGCTATCTCTTTATCGTTCACGCAAACCGAAGTCCGCTCGGCAATACGTATACGGCGCAAAAGGTATATGTGCAGACAGGAGAGGAGAATGAGGATGAAACAATTATTCTTGACGGACTATCAGCTAATGAAGACATCATTGTAGAATCGAGCGATCCATTACAGGATGGTAATCGAATACGATTGAATTGAAAGGGATGATCGATATGAAGAGATTAGTAATTATTTTGTTAGGTACATGTTTATTGTTGTCAGCATGCGCAAGCGGCAGTTCTGAGTCAAGTAAGGATGTCTCGGGTGAGAAGAAAACCGTTACGATTTCCGTAACGATGAAGGATCGATTCCTGGAAACGGCTGCACTTAAGTTCGAGGAGACACATCCGAATATCAACATTGAGTTCAAAGAAAACCTTAGCTTGCCGTCAGGTGCAGGGGATGGGGCCATTGATCTGAACAAATACGTTCAAACGGTTACCACTGAGGCTCTTGCAGGGAATGCTTCAGACATCATCGCGATGGGATACCTACCTGTCGATAAGTTCGTTCAGAAAAACATGTTGGTCGATTTATATGGGCTAATGTCAAAAGATTCGGCGTTCGATAAAAATCAGTACTATAAAAAAATAATGGAAGCTTCACAAACCGGTGATGGACTTTATGCGATGCCGGTCTCTTTCTCAACCTCCGCCATGCAAGGAAAATCCGATCTGCTAGAGAAAGCGAACGTATCCATTAATGATACGTCCTGGACATGGGATGATTTCAAGAATATTACATTGAAGGTGAATGAGAAAGCCGATTCAGATTATTCCGGGATGATCAGTGCATTTCCGGAGCAAATGTTGTACGATTTTATTGAAGAAAACTACTCAGAGCTGGTTCAACCGGAAGAGCACAAGGCGAAGTTCGATTCTAAGATGTTCATAGATAAAATGAAACAAGTCAAATCCATGTACGATGAGGGAATTCTTAGTAACGGAGAGCTTACAGATCTTGATAAAGGGCTATTCACCGACCTTAATCTTTCTAGTCCGAAAGAATCTTTAACCCAACTTCTTAATCCTAATACGCTGCTGTTGCGGAAACCGACCGAAAGCGGCACATTTCGAGGAGGTTCGTTCAATTCATATTCCACATTCGGGATTAACAGCAAGTCGAAGGTTCAGCAAGAAGCTTGGGAGTTCATTAAATTTTTATTGTCGGAGGATATGCAGTCATCCCCTGAAATGAGTGGACTCCCTCTTAATAAAGCAGTGACTGAAAAGGAGCTCAATTCAGTGAAACAACAAATCCAGGATGGTCAAATCGAGCTCCCCGATGGATCAGACGAGAAATTGTTGGATGAGCGTATCGATCTACTGAAAACGTTCTTGGAGGAGACGGGGGTAAATATAGAAGGAGATATGAAGATTAAATCGTTTGCCTTGGAAGAATTACGAACCTACATGAGCGGACAGAAGTCGGCGGAGGAAGTAAGCAATTTGCTCCAGAACAGGGTAATGACGTATTTGAATGAATAGTCATAATAACAAAAATATTATGACGCAACACAATAAGGCGCAATTCCATTAGGAATGCGCCTTTCTAATTTGGTTAAATTAACATTAAGTCGACAAATTTGCGAAACCTTATAAGCATCGGAAACGTACAAAGAAACATAACATGAGGGAGTGATCGATGTATGAGTGAAAAGGGATGCATCAAATGCGGAAGCCAAGACGCAAGGACAAAAGAAGTAGCAATGACCGGCACAGGACTTTCCAAAATGTTCGATATTCAGCACAATCAATTTGTAGTCGTGTACTGCGCAAATTGCGGGTATTCTGAATTTTACAATAAAAAATCTTCGGCTGGTTCGAATGTTCTTGATTTCTTTTTCGGTTAATAAGGTAAGACAACAATAGCGATTTACATGATAATAACGGAAGTTCTGCCCAACACGGGAAACGATAGTTAAAATGTTGAGCATTAGAAAACCAGGCCCAGAAAATAGGCCTGGTTTCTTTTTGTTAATATGGGAAATGTATACATTTGTACAGAACCGTAGCCAAAAGAATCACTAAGAGTTGTCTGAATATTTGCAGAAGAAGCGAATATGATTTTATGGAAACGCTTTCTATTGGAGGAGGGGTACAGATGAAGAAAGCAAATCGTAAATGGGGACTCCTATCACTAGCGCTTCTTTTAGCCATGGCGGTTGGCTGCTCTAGTTCAGGTTCGAGTCCAGGTTCAGGTACAACGTCAAATGAGAAGGGCAATGCACAGGCTCCGGCCAAGGAAGGTAGCGACAAAGGGGCAACGGCTACAGCCAAGAAGACGATTACGATTACTTATCGCGACGACGGTATTGGCGAAAAAGGAGTCTTGTACAAATGGATTAAAGATGTGGCTTCAAGGTACCCGAATCAGGAGGTAGAGATCAAACCAACACCGATTCAGGCATCGGAAGGGGACTATTTTGCCAAAATCGCCTTGGCCCTCAAATCGAAAGATACTGCCCCGGATATCGTCACAGAAGATACGTTCATGCTGAACTCGGATGCTAGCGCTGGTTTCCTCGAACCACTCGATGACCGATTGAAAGGCTGGGAGGATTGGAGCAACGGTTCGTTTATCGAAGCTATGAAGAAGGGCGTTACCGCTAGCGATGGAAAAATATATGGTGTCCCCTACAATACGGATTCAAGGGGACTTTGGTACAATAAGGAGATATTCAAGACAGTGGGACTTCCTGAAGATTGGAACCCAAAATCCTGGGATGAGGTTCTGTCGGCTGCCAGAGTCATTAAAGAAAAAGCAGGCAGCGATGTCGTGCCTATCTGGATGAACATGGGTAAAGCAACGGGGGAAGCAACCTCGATGCAGACTTACGAAATGCTGCTGTATGGAACAGGTGAACGACTATATGATGAAGCAAGCAGTAAATGGATCGTTAAAAGTGCGGGAATCACCGAGGCGTTATCTTTTATTGAGACGATTATAAAGGAAAAGCTGGGGCCGCCGCTCTCCAAAGTATTGAACGGGCAGGCCGGCAATACAGCAACCAGGGAATACCTGCCAAAAGGCAAGCTTGGAATATTGCTGGATGGGTCCTGGATCACAGGCAACTATCTGGATAGTGGAGCTGCTCCGTGGCCGGAATACAAAGATGTACTCGGATTTGCGCCGATGCCTACGAACAATGGGCAGGCTCCAGGTACGATTACCCTCGCAGGAGGTTGGGCTCTGTCCATTCCAGCCAACGCACAGCACAAGGATGAAGCTTGGGACTTTATACAATTTGCACTAAATAAGGAGAACACACAAAAGTTAGTTATAGCGTCCGGTAATATAACGGTGCGGGCCGACGTTGGCAAAGATCCTGAATATACGAAAATGCCATTTAACGAAATTGCAACGGATTATTTAAAAAACGCAGAATTCAGACCAGCTCAGGATAAATATCCGGAAGTGTCGACGCAAATTCAATCGATGGTAGAATCGGTTGCTTCGGGTACTTCCGCAGCAGATGCCGCTCAAAAGTATGCGCAAGACGTCACCCGAATTGTTGGTCAGGATCATACGATAGAAAAATAAATAGATCTGCATGCCTGCGCCTCACCGTGATCTGCGAAGTGCGGGCATGTGGCGTCTTATTCATCCGAGAAAGGAGAAACATTCATGAGCGTAGTCTCTATCTCATCCCGGACGTTACGAAGAAAAAATTGGACATGGCTTTATTTTCTACTGCCATCCATTGCTATAATGCTACTGTTTTTTATCTACCCGATCCTACTGACATTCTTTTATTCTTTTACGAACCTGGCCTTAACTGGAGAGGCGGCCAAAGAGCTGAAATTTGTTGGACTTGCTAATTACACCCGAATGTTTCATGACCCGACAGTCAGGATTAGTATTTGGAATACGTTGATTTTCTTGATCGGCTCTGCAGTGATTGGTCAGCAGGTGCTTGGTTTTCTAATCGCGTTGCTCATGAAACACAAGAATAAGACGTTTCGGCGTATCATGGGTACGATCGTGTTGGCCGGGTGGGTTACGCCTGAAATTGTGTGCGCCCTTTGTTTGTATAGTTTTTTTGGGGATGAAGGGACACTGAATATGATTCTCTCCTTTTTTGCTATTCCTCAGGTCACCTGGCTTTTTACCGTTCCGATGTTAGCTATTATTCTAGGGAATATCTGGCATGGAACTGCGTTTTCTATGATTGTCTTTCAGGCGGCGCTCGATAATGTGCCAAGCGAGATTGAAGAGGCTGCGGTCGTGGACGGTGCATCGAAACTGCAAATATTATTTCGGATTACAATTCCTTATATCAAGCAGACGATCACCACTAATATGATGCTCGTTACGCTGCAGACGCTGGGCGTGTTTGGACTCATTTATGCTATGACAGGGGGCGGCCCGGGAACCAAGACGACGACATTGCCGATTTTCATGTACAACCAGGCTTTTGTGAATTATCAGCTTGGTTATGGCACGGCGATTTCACTTCTTCTACTGCTCCTGGGGATCGTGCTCAGTCTGTTTTATATCCGTTCGTTAAAAGAGTAAAGGGGACTTCGCATGAATACGATACAGCGAAAGCTTATATATCGCATCCTTCCGTATGCTATTTTATCGTTGATAGGGATTTGTTTTCTGCTGCCGCTTCTATGGGTGCTGGTGGCATCCGTTGACCTCAATGCGATGCAATCCCTAAAAATGCCCAAGCAGTTAACGATGATAAATTATGTAGATGTGCTCACCAGCCCTGAGAATCAACGTTCTTTTGTCATTGGTCTGTTGATGTCTTTGGGTCAAGCCGCTATCGTGGTTGTGCTGGCGCTATTGGCGGCTTATCCGTTGTCTCGTTATCAGCTGAAGTTTAAGAAGCCGTTTATGCTCACGATTCTCTTTATGACCTCGCTGCCTATTACGGCTGTGATGGTACCGGTGTATCAGTTGTTTCTAAGCCTCAAACTATATGACAATGTTTTTGGGGTTGTGCTCTTTTATGTAGCTTCTTCTATGCCTTATGGCATCTGGATGACTAAAAATTTTATGGATTCCGTTCCTGAAGATTTGGAGGAGGCGGCGTGGGTAGACGGCGCATCCGTGTTCACTAGCATACGAAAAATCATCGCTCCCCTGATGGTGCCCGGGATTTGTACAGTAGCCATTTTTACGTTCTCAGGTAGCTGGGGCAATTTCTTCGTTCCATATATTTTGCTACAAACTCCAGAGAATTTCCCTGCATCCTTGAAACTGTATCAGTTTTTTGGTCAATACGGCATGGTAGATTACGGACGATTAGCTTCATTTTCTGTGCTTTACGCGATACCGTCGATTGTGCTGTATATTCTTTCTCAGCGATTTATGTCTAAAGGGTTCAGCATGCAAGGGGGAACGAAGGGTTAATAAGTGGGAAGCCTGTCTCAAAGTGAACTGCACACCGTCAAGTAGACAGTACAAAAATAGTAATAGTTAGGCGGCCTTTGCCCTGAATTCCATGGACTGAGGCCTTTTTGTTTTGCTTGTAGTCGTTCATAATTGAAAAATGAATATAGTTGTCTTGGGACATATGTCCTTCCCCGGATGCTTCGATCTGATTTTAAATAGTAGCATAGTGAATCAATATCCAGTGTTAGGGGAGCGGAAAGATGGTCGGAATCTTATTTGCATTGTTAGGCGGGGCTTTTATTACGCTGCAGGGCGTGGCGAATTCCCGAATCAGTCAAGATATTGGCACTTGGCAAGCGGCGACGATTACCCAGTTCATCGGATTTGTGCTGGCTTCCCTCCTTCTGCTCATCGTCCGTGACGAGCGGTGGAGGAAGGTGGGGCAAGTGAAGCTGTTGTATCTGGCTGGGGGCGCCCTGGCAGCGATCATCATTTCGAGTAATATCACGGCCATTCACCATGTCGGTGTTACTTTTACGATAGCTGTGGTGTTGATTGCTCAGTTAAGTGTTACCTTTATGATCGACAGCAGGGGATGGTTTGGTGTAGCGAAGCAGAAGATGAAGCTGGCGCAGTTCATCGGCATTGGGATGATGATCGCCGGAGTGGTCATAATGAAGATGTAATTTCGCAGCAAAGGTGGAGGCGTGCTATGAAAGAGATTAAGGATCGTGAACAACTGGCTCACTATTTGGAGATACATCAGATTGCATCGATATTCAATGCGAACATAATGCCTCATTTGGCTCTTTACAGCTATGAGCAGGGTGAACGCATCTGTTCGCAGGGCGATCCTGCGGAGTACTTGTACGTTCTTGTGAAAGGGAAGGTAAAGGTTTCTAACACCTCTGCGGAAGGCAAGGCGCTGATCATATCATTCAAAACGGCGCTAGAGGCGATCGGGGACATTGAATATGTGCAAGGGATCGACTTTATGAATTCGGTCGAGGCTGCATCACCCGTTCATTTGATTGGAGTCCATAATCGCTGGCTGCATCAGTATGGATCAAGTGACGCGGAATTGCTTCGTTTTCTGCTCAGGATCATTACGACGAAGTTCTGCATGAAATCCGACTCATTAAGCTTTAATATGATGAATCCGGTGGAGGCGCGCTTGGCGAGTTATCTCTTATCCATTTCGTATGATGAATCGGATCCACGATTTAATGGCCAGCTCAGTACAGTCAGTTTACGGGATGTGGCGAACCTTATCGGCACTAGCTACAGGCACCTAAACCGGGTCATTCATAAATTTTGCGAAGAAGGCTTGGTGGAACGCAGTCGAGGGTTCATTTTCGTGAAGGATCGAGAGCGATTGCGTGCATTGGCAGGTCAAAATATATATGAGATGTGAGAGGGGACGCTTATGATTACAGGCTTGGTATTGGCACTCATTGCTGGCTCGCTTGTGGGGATTCAAAATGTATTCAACAGCAAAGTAAATGAGGGCGTGGGAACGTGGACGACGACGGCAATCGTGCTTGCCATGGGATTCATCGCTTCATTCTCCATTGGCTTAGCTGTGGAAGGCAAGCAGTTGTTTGATTTGTCTAATATGAAGACATGGTATTGGTTCAGCGGCATTATTGGGGTAGGCGTGGTTCTTTCGGTGGTGCAGGGAGTGAAGCAGCTTGGCCCAACGTATGCGATTTCCATCGTGATGGCGTCCCAGATCGGATTCGCTCTGTTGTTCGACTCACTAGGACTGCTTGGCCTAGATAAGGTTCCTTTTACGGGGAAGCAAGCTATCGGGGTATTGGTCATAGTTGGCGGCATTATCGTATTTAAGACAGGTGGTAGGCGTAGAGATACCCGCAAGTCGGTTCAGAGCCAGCGAACTGCTTAGGAAGTATATAAGAACATATGTAAAGAGTTTGGGATTGGAGAGGATAACGATGAAGACTTATCGGACATTATTATTTGACGTAGATGATACATTGTTGGACTTTAAGGCAGCGGAAAGGCTGGCATTGCGCTTATTATTCGAAGAACAGCAGATGGAGCTTACGGAAGAAATCGAAGCGCATTATAAACACATGAATCAGGGACTATGGAGGGCATTTGAGGAGGGGGGTATCGATCGCGATGAAGTCGTAAACACTCGATTTTCTCTTTTATTTAAGGAATATGGGCATGAAGTAGATGGAGTTCTGCTAGAGCAGCAATATCGCAGCTATCTAGAACAGGGGCACCAGCTTATCGACGGAGCTCTGGAAGTAATTACGGCACTGCAGGGCGGATATGACCTGCACATCGTGACGAATGGTGTGTCTAAGACACAGGATCACCGGCTCCGTGATTCAGGTCTACATCCGATGTTTACGAATATTTTCGTATCGGAGGATACGGGCTATCAGAAACCCATGAAAGAGTTCTTTGATTATGTGTTCGCCCGTATTTCTAATTTTGACCCTCAGCAGGCATTAATTATCGGGGATTCGTTAAGCTCGGATATCAAGGGCGGGCAATTGGCTGGTATGGATACATGCTGGTTCAATCCCATAGGGAAAGAGAATGATACGGATATCGTTCCAACCTATGAAATTCGTACGCTTCAGGAGTTATATCAGATATTAGGGATACAAAGAGGTTGACAGAGATCATTGCTGATAGCTGCTACAGTTCTTGAAGATAAGAATGAAAAAAGAGAGAGCGCGAAAAGGAGTGATTCCAGATCGCGCTCTTGTTGCTGATCAGTCGTACAGGCAGATCGCGTCAGGGCTTTTGTGATTCATAGAGAAGTCTACCTCTTTCCTTCACTAACAATCTATGTTACTATATTACCGACAGACAGTCGGTCTATAAAGGTATCCAATCAGGGAGGTGCAGCAATGAGAGTTGTCAAAGATGCCGAGGAGCGCAGGAATGAAATTCTTGATGCGGCGAATGAACTGTTTGCGCAGAAGGGCTTTGACGGCACAAGTACGAACGATATTCTCGAGAAGGTTGGGATCGCGCGGGGAACGCTATATTATCATTTCAAGTCGAAGGAAGATATTATGGACGCGCTAATTGAGCGATATAGCGTACGTCTAATCGGGGCGGCGCAAGAAATTGCCGCGGACAAGAGTATTCCCGTTGTCGAGCGTATTATCCGTGTGATCATGGCATTGAATATCAGCGATGGGAGCAGTCAGGAGATTATGGAGCATATTCATAAGCCGCAGAACGCGCTGATGCATCAGAAAATACAGAAGGTGCTGATTAACGGTGTTACACCGATCCTGGCGGATATTATCCGTGAAGGCATCACGCAGGGACTGTTCAACACGCCGTTTCCGTATGAGTGCATGGAGATGGTCATGATTTATGCCAATACGATTTTTGATGATGATATGGTTCCGATGACGAACGAGGAGCTCGCTCAGCGGGCACAGGCGCTCGTATACAACATAGAGAGGCTGCTGGGCGCTGAGAGCGGAAGTCTGATGCAGGTCATGCAGATGTTTGGCAGCTAATATGGAGGCAGTGATGGATCATTCAAACAAGCTTTTTGGAAAATTTCTTATTTTATGGTCAGGGCAATTTATTTCTTCAATCGGCAACGGGCTTACTTCGTTCGGGCTGGGGATTTATGTGTTTCAGATGACCGGAAAGGCATCAGCCATGGGCCTGGTCACCTTGCTAGCCTTCATGCCCTCGCTTCTTCTAAGCGCCTTTGCCGGTGTGCTCGCAGATCGTTATGACCGCAGACTGCTTATGGTGTTGGGCGACAGTCTCTCTGCCATCGGCCTTGTGTTCATCTTGATATGCATGCTTCGCGGAGAAGCGCAGCTATGGCAGATTTGCGTGGGGGTGACGATAAGCTCGGTATTCTCGTCGCTGCTTGATCCGGCGTATAAGGCTACAGTTACAGATTTGCTAACGAAGGAGCAGTACACGAAGGCAAGCGGTCTTGTCCAGATAGCGAGCACGTCCAAATTTTTGATCTCACCGATCATTGCTGGATATTTGCTCGTGATCTCGGATATCAAACTGCTGCTGATCATCGATATTTGCACTTTTTTTGTTACAGTCACGACAACACTTGTAGTTCGCAGCGGTCTTGCTTCCAAGACCTATGAGCGGGCAAATTCGTTCATTCGGGACTTCAAGGACGGCTGGAGCGCCATATCCGGGAATAGAGGGGTACTTGTCCTTATCTTCATGACCTCATTGCTTACCTTTCTGCTTGGAATCATTGAGACCCTTTCAATTCCGATGCTGCTGGCATTTTCGAACAGCTCCGTAATCGGAACGGTCGAGACCATTGTAGCTTCAGGCATGCTTGTAACCAGTGTGGTCATCGGATTCCTTCCGATCAAGAGGGATTATGTGAAAATATTATCGTTCTCCATGTTCCTGGTAGGCATATTTATGGCCATGTTCGGATTACGCGAAAATATTGTGTTGATATGTGTTGCGGGGTTTCTCTTTTTTGCCATGATTCCTTTTGCTAATGTAAGTATGGATTATCTTATCCGTACGAATATTGATAATTCCGCGCAAGGAAGGGCATGGGCGCTGATCGGTGTTATTACTCAGTTCGGTTATGTGGCCGCTTATGCACTTGCTGGTCTGATGGCGGATTACCTATTCACTCCTTTATTAGTGGAAGGGGGAGCGCTTGCTGGCAGTGTTGGGAGGATCATAGGCACGGGAAGCGGCAGGGGAACAGGCTTCCTCATTATTGTGGCCGGGATCGTGTTAAGTGTAGTTTCGATTGTTCTATATAATTTGAAATCAGTAAGAAAGCTAGAACATAAGGGGGACTTATGTATTTAAGAATAATCCGCAATGACATGTCGAAGAGCAAGCTGGTTACACTGACGACCACAATATTTATTGCCGCGGCGGCGATGCTCGTCTCACTGGCGGCGATCCTCATCGTCAATCTGTCAGGGGCGCTGGATTCAATGATGACCCAAGCCAGAACTCCGCACTTTATGCAGATGCACTCCGGGGAGATCGATACTGCACGATTGGAATCATTTGCGAATCAGAATAGCAATGTTGATGAATTTCAAGTGCTGAAATTTCTGAATATGGATGGTTCGCAATTTCGGTTCGGCGATTACTCGCTAATGGACAGTGTTCAGGATAATGGCTTCAGCGTACAGAGCGAGAAGTTTGATTATCTACTCGATCTTAATGGCAAAATCATTAACGTATCGGACGGAGAGATGTATGTTCCGGTCAACTATATGAAGGACGAGACAATTAAGGTTGGCGACAAGGCCGTTATTGGCGGTAAGGAATTTAAGGTTGCGGGTTTTCTTCGAGATTCCCAGATGAATTCCATGCTAGCCTCTTCCAAAAGATTTCTAATTAGCAAGCATGATTTCGAACAGTTAAAAGATCTGGGCAGTATAGAGTATTTGATTGAGTTCAGATTGAAGAATTTGGCGAAGCTCGGTGAATTTGAGACGGCTTATGCTTCCGCAGGGTTGGAAGCGAACGGGCCGGCGATTACATACTCACTTATGAAAATGCTCAATGCCCTCTCCGACGGGATAATGATTGGGGTCATTCTTCTGGTGAGCATACTTGTTGTAGCAATAGCGTTGATGTGCATCCGATTTACATTGCTTGCAAAGATGGAAGATGACTACCGTGAAATCGGCGTGATGAAGGCTATAGGACTACGCATCTCGGACATCAAGAAAATCTATCTTGCGAAATATGCGGTCCTAGCGGCAGTAGGCTGCATGATCGGCTATGCTCTGTCCTTGGTCTTCAAAGGCATGCTGCTTGAGAACATCCGACTATATATGGGAGAAAGCGAAAGTTCTTCTGTTGCTGCCGCCTTAGGAATTTTTGGTGTATTACTCGTGTTCCTTGCAATTATCGGTTATGTAAATACTGTACTAAGACGCTTCCGGAAGATCTCTGCAGCAGAAGCTATCCGCCAGGGGACTTCCCAGGACAAAGCGCCTGGCTCCAAGCATTTTCGCCTAAGTGGGAACAGGCTGCTGAATACGAATGTTTTTCTCGGGATCAAGGATGTTCTCGCCCGAAAAAAACTGTACACGACGATGCTTGTCGTGTTGATCATTTCAGTGTTCATTATGGTAGTTCCGCAGAACTTGTACAACACGATTTCCTCCAAGAGCTTCATTCAGTATATGGGAATTGGAAACTACGATATGCGCATCGACATTCAACAGACGGATCATATGTCTGAGAGAGCTGCTGAAATGATAGACACGCTTCGGAATGACAGCACCATCTCAAAGTATGCTGTGCTAGCAACAAAGACCTTCAAAGTAAAGATGGAAGGCGGATCGGAGGAAAACATAAAAGTCGAGCTCGGCGACCATACGATCTTCCCAATTCAATATTCTCAGGGCAGAGCGCCTGCGGCTGAGGATGAAATTGCACTATCCGTTTTGAACGCGGATGAATTGGGCAAGAAGATTGGCGATCCGATGACGCTGATGATAGAGGGACGAGAGAGGAACTTTACCATCAGTGGAATTTATTCTGATATCACTAACGGCGGCAAAACCGCCAAGGCTGGATTTACGGATCACTCAGCTGAGGTCATGTGGTACGTGATCTGCGCGGAGCTATCCAACCCATCGCTGATCGGCGAGACAACGTCACAATATGCAGACAGGTTTAGTTACGCCAAGGTTTCAGATATTGATGGCTTTGTAGCTCAGACCTTCGGATCGACGATTAGCTCCGTCAAGAAGGCTTCCCATGCTTCAATTCTCGTTGCTCTGATTATTGTGGTATTGGTTGCCTTGTTATTCATGAAAATGCTTGTAGCAAAAGATAGATACTCAATAGCTGTAATGAAAGTGTTCGGATTTACAACCTCAGATATCAGGACACAGTATCTCGCGCGATCCGGGTTCGTTCTGTTCGTTGGGATTGTTCTTGGTACGTTACTGGCCAATACACTTGGAGGGATGCTTGCGGGTGCGGCGATCTCTTCCTTTGGAGCGGCGACGTTCCATTTTACGATTAATCCGCTGTCTGCGTATCTATTTAGCCCGCTGCTGTTGATCGCTTCGGTACTCATCGCCACGATGATCGGTACAGCGGGCGCGAGACGAATACAAATTTCCGATAATATAAAGGAGTAGGCAGATGAAGAAGATCATAATCGGCGAACATATCGTAAAATCCTTCGGTGAGGGCGAGGAGAAGCGTAATGTTCTTGATGGTGTGTCCGTAGAAATTACAGAGGGCGAGTTCGCTTCGGTGATGGGCCCCTCGGGTTCGGGAAAATCAACGTTAATGTTCGCACTGAGCGGAACAGACGGGATTGATAGCGGAAAGGTTATTTTCGATAGTAAGGATTTATCAGCTGCCTCAGAGAATGAACTCTCGGATCTGCGCAGGACAACGATGGGCTTTGTCTTCCAGCAGCCGACCATGCTGAAAAATCTGAATATTCTCGATAACATCATTCTCCCATCGATGCGTGGTAATCGAAAAAGCCCGGTAGAAATTACGGAGAAGGCGCGAGCACTTATGAAAAGGGTAGGTATCAGCGAGCTGGAAAAGCGCGACATTACACAGGTCTCGGGTGGTCAGCTCCAGCGTGCGGGTATATGCCGCGCCCTGATGAACAGTCCGAGGATCATCTTTGGTGACGAACCAACGGGTGCGCTTAACTCAAAATCCGCGCAGGAGATTATGGATCTCCTGGCTGAGATCAACGCGGACGGCACTGCAGTGATGCTGGTCACCCATGATGTTATGGTCGCCGCGCGTACCGAACGTATTATGTTTATGCGCGATGGCAAAATCGTCAGTGAACTGAGGCTCCCCAAGTTTGACGCGACTGATATGGATGATAGAGTAGAGATGGTTAGCGCGAAAATGCGGGAGATCGGGATATGACCTATATTAGTTGAACTAATGATTATGAGGATGTAGGCAGCCGGGTGAAATGTTCTTCCGATCGCTGTTGCTCGTGGATTTCTCTGATTAACCAAATTCAAGAATGGTTGAAATCCTCTCACAAAGGCGAGCGCTCCGCTTCTCCAGAATCATTTCTCCCTCTTGCCTCGATCTTCATCTAGTTCAACTAATATAGTAGTAGAGTACAGTGGTAAAAGGCTGCCCCTAAGTCTGTTGACTTCGAGGCACCTTTTATTTTACTATAGCGTGTTTGCAAACCGGTACATCCGACATTCCAGAGACTCTCTTTCCTTTCCCGATGTATTGGCGCTGGAATACCAAGAGTTGTCTATGGTGCAACCGACCCGGAAGCAGGATGTGCTGGAACATTAATGGGCTTGTTAGATGAGCCTCGGTCTAACCATCAAGTTGAACTCCATACAGGCGTACTCCAAATAGAATGCAGTCAATTGTTAACTCAGTTTTTTAGGCAATTACGCGAAAAAAATAAATAATTTAAAAAAGTGAAGGGTTTGGGCTAATTCGAGCGTCTATTTATTTAGGGAAAGGGGAGGGATTCATTCAAGATGAACAAATCATTAGAGAAGTGCTAGCTGGAGATAAAGTAGTCCTACGGAATACATAAGAGCATCTTTAGATTTACTATTTGTGTCTGTATTAAGGGGGCAAAGGTTATAAGCGGGTGTAATAGAAAGTTGGTGCTACAATGGGCATATTTTGGAAAATGGGAGCCGGAAATTTCATAGCCCAGATACGGCAAACGCTACTCACCGTATGCATAGGGTCTATCGGTGTCGTTCTGATTTTTTCTTGTTATTTTGTCATTTCTTCTATTACACATAGCAAATTACAATGGGAAGAAAAACACTTTGGCGTAATTGGTACTGAGATTTATCCGCGTAGCGGCCTTGAGTTAACCGAGGCTCAGATTAAAAATGTTCAAACGAAGCTTCAAACCAGAAATATTGCCAGTCTTCCCTACGTGTCTCAAGTCGTTTCGGTGCACAGCAGGAATAATGATGAGGTTAGGGAAGATAGCATCGTTGCATTAGGATTTGATTTTCAACATGCTCGGGAATTAGAACCGAAGCAACCGCTGTGGTCTACGGATCCCCTGACAACAGAGGAAGCGATTGTATCGGTTCCGCTAGCACAGCGGTTGGGGCTTAGTGTCGGTGAAACCATGGTCATCTCGTTTACTGGGCAAGAAGTGCCTGTAACGATTCGTGATGTAGCAGAGGAAAGCGGATTAACAGGTTTTCGCGGAGCAGTGCGGGCACAAGGGACAGTTATTCTCTCGGATAAGCTTGCGCATCAGATATTCGGCGTTCCAGAAGCAAGCGCACACAGTATCTTACTGGCGACGGACAAGATGTATTCATCATTACCAGGCAGTTCCTTCTTTACGGATCTCACGGAGCGAGCAATCAAAAAAGAAGTGCTGTCTCATATGTCGATGGTGCAGAGTATTTTCACGCCTCCATTTTTGTTTTTTGTCGCTGTTTCTTTGTTCGCTGGGATTCTGCTGTTGGCGCAGTTGTTTAATATTCTGAAAGAAAGGCGCAAATATTATCTTGGCGTGCTCCGATCGCTTGGACTCAGTAACCGCAACTGCTTTGTCATCTATTTGAGTGAGTGTACGTTGCTGTGTGCGGTCATTACCATCTCGGGAGTTGTGCTCGGTAATGTACTCGGTTTCGGATTGCTGTCTGTTAATGTATCTTATATCGAACAATTACTGGAACGGTATTCTGCGTACGCCTATCCAATCCAACCCCACGTTGATGTGACGGCAACATGCTGGATCGCATTGACCATGTATATTGTTTTCTTACTCCTCGCTTGTTTTGTCGGGCGTTTCATTAAGCGCACATCCATTCTGCACCTAATGGGCAAGGAGGATAATCGTGTGAATCCAGCACAGAAGCGTCTGCTCAAAATCTTAGGTTGTCTCCTTGTCACAGTGGCATTCATTTTTTTCAATTATTTCGCCACAGAGGGGCTATCAGATGACGATAGGCTTAGTGCAAAAGTATTCGGTTCGATTATAAGTTGGCTTGTTGGAATTATAACAACTGCTTATCTGATGTTTCTTATTGTACCTTGGATGAAACGGGCATCCTCTGTTTTGCCGCATCGATGGTTGGATCGTTTGGCTGTTACGTTAGGCACACAGTATCCGCATATGCGGTTTAGTCGTTCATTTGGCATCGTTTTGTTGTTTACGGTATTAACCTGCTGTTTGATTGTGATGATAAGTTTCGCTTCCAATGTTGAAGATTATGCCGCTCAGAACAAGAGAGATTCTTTTATGGCTACCGACGCCTATATGTCTTATGCCGATGAGCGGGAAAAAGATAAGCTGAAAGCCAATATGAATGAAGTGCAAGAAATCGTGCAAGGTGCTGCCTACATGGATGCGTACAGAATCCTGGTTTCATCTCCCGACAATGCAGTAGATCTTACCGAAGTAACACCTCCTACGAATGGTTACAAATGGGCATATTCGCAAGTTGTGTGGGGAAAGTGGCTAGGGGAAGGTTACCAATTACCGCTCACCTCCCGTGCACCGCAATTTCGGAGCGATGCGGAAGTTTTTCAGGCCATGAGCGATCAAGCGTCTGTCGTTCTCGTGGATGATAAATTGGAAGGCACGTACCGAGTAGGCGATCAGATTCCGCTTCGCTTGTTGAAAGGTGGTGCCAAAGAGGAGAACCTGATTGGAAAGGAAGTGGTCACGGTAGCGGGAACGTTCGCCACTGGTGATGATAACCGCTTGATGGGCAGGGTATTTATAGTGGCTGACGAACTCTACAATAAATATAGCAAGAACGGCGCTTATAAATGGCCTGGGGATCCCAAAGGCTATGCGTTGTTGCAGTTGAATGATACAGATGGGACGGCGGTAGATCCCATAAAGACACTGAAATACCATTTTACAAAAATAGCTGGTGTTACGGTGAGTACACCAGGTGAGGATCAGGCAATCATTACGACGATTGTGAAAGCGGAATTCACTCTGTTCTCTTACATAATGTCATTCATGATGCTTATGGCCTTGCTCGGCATGTACGTGATTCAGATTCGCTCGGTACAGGAGCGGGTTCCCCATATGGTTATGTTATGGCAGATGGGGGTCAGTCACAAGTCGTTGAAACAGATTTTTATCGTAGAGGGTTGTCTGATTGGAATCGTTGGGTTGATTAGCGGTATTGTGGTCGGATGGCTCGGTTCGGAGATGCTGATGCGTTTGGCGTGGATGGGTGTTAGGTTTTCATTCCCTTATCTGAACGTGGCCGGTCTCGTCATCGGATTGCTGATCTTCATCTGGTTGTTCAACCGATTCAGCACAGCCGGATTAAGACGTATACAGATCAGTCGGACAGAGTAACATGGGAGGAAGATGACTTGAAGCATTTGCTGCGCATGAGGAAGTGTTTCATACGGAACGGAGAATTGGAAAAAAATGTGCTTAACGCTGACCGTACGATTGCCTACATGGGGCATGCGGGAGAGGTAACTACGACAAAGGGAACGATTGCCAAATTAGGTCTTATGCCCGTGGTAGAGGAGGTTTCTAGAACATGATTGTAGCCAAAGCTGTTCGTAAGAACTACGGCATGGTAGCGACTCCACAAACAGTCGCATTATCAGGGGTGGATTTACACATCCATAGGGGCGAGATGGTGAGCATTATGGGGCCATCTGGTTGTGGCAAGTCCACGTTGCTTTATACGCTGTCAGGTATTGAGTCAGCTGACAGTGGCGAGATTTGGTTCGACAAGCAAGCCATACACCAAATGAGCGAAAAAGATGTCTCCGCGCTCAGGTTGACGTCGATGGGTTTTGTCTATCAGCAATACAATCTGATTCCTGTATTGAATGTCATTGATAACGTTGCATTGCCGCTTATCAGTCAGGGCGCTCAGATGTCAGTTGCCCACAAAGCCGCAAAGGCGGCACTTAAAGATGTCATGCTATCGGATAAGTTGAAGGCCATGCCGCATGAACTGTCCGGAGGACAAGCCCAGCGGGTTGCAATTGCCCGCGCTATTGTCCATAATCCTTGCGTCATCTGGGCTGATGAGCCTACTGGAGCTTTAGATACCGTGACATCGGAGGCGATAGTGACTTTGCTACGCAAGATAAATACAGACAAGCAAGTGACCATGGTTATCGTCACGCATGACCCGTTAGTTGCATCAGCAACAGATCGTGTAATCCGTATGAAAGACGGAAGACTAACTGATTCTGTTGAGCGCGACAGGGTAGAAGGAACAGGCGGGTGATAAGCCATGCTCAGTCAGAAAAAGACCAAATGCAGTCCGCACTATAGATGTCCAGACCATGAGAATTAATCGGAACTACCGAAAGATATATGCCTAGGGCCTGTATGTATACCTCATGCTAACCAAATGATGGAAGAAGCTAGCTTTAAAAAGGCTACGAAAGTACAGGCCAATTGCAATTTGTCGTAGCGAGTGGCGAGTCGGTGATTATGTTTGAGCTTGCTAAAGAGGCATTCCACCAGAGCTCTTTATTAACCACCAGTCCGTTGTCCGTGGAGTGGTTCGAACTTGGAATGACGGAATACGCCTAGGCATCAAGCATGACACTTTCGTCATCGGGATCAGCCGCCAACACGGTGAGCATACGATCGAAAATGCCGGATTTCCCCCAACGACGGAAAAGACTGTAGATCATGCTCCATGACCCGTTGTATTCAGGCAAGTCTGGCAACGGCGCACCTGAGCGAAGCTCTCAAAGCATGGCGTTGAACATTTTTCGGTTATCGATAGCAGGGCGTCCGCCTTGCGGTTTTCGCTCCTGTGGCAGCTCGTAACTCGAATCGTCTTCTTATAGGTTAAGTCTACCAAATTTTTGCCTGAGTTCATAGTTTACATACACGCCCTAGAACAACTCGATTGTTTCTCTACGATCCTGACTGGATGAGGCGTAGATGGCGTCGAGAATGCCCATGGAATAGGCTGCATCCTGCAAAGTGGAGTAGCTTGCGGGATGGCCGGCCAGACTCTGATAGAATTGGTCGATCAGCCGAGCGTGGCCGTTGCCCCAATAAGCTTTGCCGATAGAAGACTTGCTGCTATGCATGTCATCCGCTAGGATCTGTTCCTCTCCGTTACACTTAAGGATGAGTTTATTATCGATATAGCGCAGCACACCGTGTTCAAGGTGCATCTCTAATAAGAAGGGACTGTCCTCGGAATAGCCGTTCGTGGCGTAGAACCATCCGCGCTTGCCGTCCTTATAATAGAAGGTTGCTTCTGCCGTATCTTCCACTTCAATAACTTCCTGCAGCGCTCTGGTATCGATATGGCCTTTTACGGCCACGACATCACCGCCGAGATAATACAGCAAGTCGAGCATATGCACGGCCTGATTAATCAACAGACCGCCGCCTTCAGTGGGCCATTTGCCGCGCCAGTCGGCGGATCCATAATACTCCGCTGTACGCTTCCAGGTCAGAAAGCCCTTAATTCCTAACAGCTTGCCATATGATCCTTCATCAATCAGGCTCTTAGCCGCTTCGATACTAGGATTCAAGCGATTCTGCAAAATTGCACAACAGCTCACTCCAGCGGTGTGGACCGCATCTTTTACGGCACGGGCTTCCGGAACATTCATCGCGACCGGCTTCTCCAGCACGATCTGCTTGCCTGCCGCGGCAGCTTGCACGGCCATTTCGGCGTGCAAGTGATGTGGAGTGCATATGTGTACACTATGCACGGCCTCATCGGCCAGTACCTGTGCGTAGCTGGTGAAAGCCCGACAGCCATAACGCTGAGCCAGCGCTTCAGCGCGCTCAGGAAGGATATCGCATACGCCATACAGATGAGCTGCGTCTGAATTCTTCACCGCTTCGGCATGGACCGGGACGATGGAACCGCAGCCGATAATTACAGCATTCATTTGGCTCATATTATTCGTACCCCAGCTTTCTTAGATGATCATAACTGATCTTCAAGCTGTCAAAGGCATCGGTTGGACCGTCATCACGCTCGATCAGATACCATTTTACTCCCGCTTCCTCACAAGCCTGCAGGATCTCCGGCCAGTCCAGATTGCCTTCCATGACTTCCGCCATAATCTGCTGAGAGTCGATAATCGCCAGATCCTTCAGGTGGATCGCCTCGATTCGATTCTTCAGCTTGCGGATCCAGTTGCTCGGATTACCGCCGCCAACTTGTACCCAGTACGTATCGAGCGTGAACAGGAAGCTATCAGGATTTGTCTGTTCTATCAGAATATCCAAGCCGAGCTGCCCGCCATACTTCTGGAATTCAAAATGATGGTTGTGGTAGCTGAATTTCAATCCGTTCTGCGCCAATTCATCGGCGATGGTCGAGAATTTCTTGGCGAAGGCATAATATCCATCCTTACTCTGGTATTTCTTCGGCAGTCCACCTAATCCGGCCAAGCTACAGCCGAGCTTGTGGTGATCGCGGATCACACCGTCAAGATCATCGATGAAGCGTTCATATGGAGTATGGGTGATGACAGTCTGCAGCCCATGGCTGGCCACAATCGCTGCAATCTCATCGACAGACAGATGCCACATGGCCGATACTTGAACCGTCCGGTAACCCATCGCTTTGATCCTGCTCAAGGACTGGTCGAGCTCTTCCGGAGTAGCGGCGAAATTCCGGATTGTATACAGCTGTGCGCCTAATATTTTGGACATGGATCTGGCCTCCTCTTAATGTGAACCTCTAACATCGCTAACCTTCTGACTGACATTCTTCTGCACGGTAGAGTTATTAATCCTCTCTTGCAGCAATTCATGGAAATGATCGTGATCGAAGCTGTCCAGTACGGCCCAGCTATCTGTCCAAGTGGAGTAATGAATCGCATTCGAGATCAACAGGCCGTAAACGCCCTCCTCACCGGGAGCAAGCAGCTTCTCTCCATGTAAAATAGCGTTCGTAAAGTTCTTTAGAATTCCGATATGCTGCTCTCCTCCGTCTCCGGAAACCGGAATTTCCACATACCAGCTCTCGGGAGCTTTGAACGGCTCCGTGTTGATGTGGTTATGCTTCCGCTCCGAGATTCGGTTGCGGTCGAAGCTGATCCGGTTATTCTCCACGACAATCCGGCCCATATCGCCTGATATCTCCAGCCTGTTCGTTCCTGGGGCTTCGCCGGTAGAGGTGATATATACTCCGCTTGCTCCGTTCGGGTATTCCAGATAGGCGGTTACATCATCCTCAACCTCGATATCGTAATATTTGCCGAAGCTGCAGAAGGAGCGAATGCGGCTCGGCATACCTAGCATCCATTGTAGCAGATCGAGATTGTGCGGGTTCTGGTTAATAAGTGTGCCGCCGCCTTCCCCCTTCCAGGTTGAACGCCAGGAGCCAGAGTCGTGATAAGCCTGCGGCCGATACCAGTTGGTAATGATCCAGACGACGCGCTTGAGCGATCCGAGCTCACCGCTTTGGATCAGCTCTCTGACTTTCTGATAGACAGGATTCGTGCGCTGATTGTACATAATGCCGAATACTTTACCCGCTTCTTCCGCAGCGGCGTTCATCTCCAACACCTGCTTGGTATACACGCCAGCTGGCTTCTCTACGAGCACGTGCAGCCCGTTAGCAAACGCGAGGGTAGCGAGGGCAGGATGATCGTAGTGAGGGACAGCGATCAGCACCGCATCGATCAGACCGCTTTGGTACATATCTGAAGCCTGATCGAATACCGCTACGCCCGGCAAATGCTCATTGGCCCAAGCCAGCCGTTCCTCGCTTATGTCGCAGACCGCACTCAGCACCATCCCTGGTACTTTACGATCTGCATGGATATGCAGGCTATGGGCTGTGCCCATATTGCCGATCCCGATAATACCTAAGCGAACGCTTTCCATTCTGTTATAACCTCCTTATCAGATACATAAATAGATGTTCACAAAGATCGATTTTTCAGTATCTCTAGATGCGATTTAATATTTGCAGTAGAGATGAATGCGCCAGCTTGAAGCTATGCAATCCGCTGGCCTCAAGCGCATCCGGCAATGATAAATTCTCCAGTTCATGCAGTCCAGTGAAGCTGCCCAGATGAGGCTCCAAAGACAGGAAACCGTTATACCCGCTCGCCTTCAGATCCTGCAGCGCTTCTTCAATCCGTCCAGCTCCCATGCCGGCGGGAACATTTCGTCCATCTTCGGCCAAAGCGTCCTTGATATGCACATATTTGATATAGGGCTTCAGCATCTCATAGGCTGCCGGATATGCTTCACTGCCGCATTGCACGAAGTTGGCCGGGTCGAAGGCACAGGCAAAATGAGGGGAACCAATTGTCTCCAGTAGATCGAGACAGCGTTCCGGGATATCACCGTAGATTTCTTTTTCGTTCTCATGCAAGATCGTTAATCTGCTACCCTTAGCGGCCTCCATAATTGCGCCCATGCACTCCATAACTTCGTTCCGGTATAGGGCTGCATCGCTGCCTTGTGGGATGTAGAAGCTGAATATGCGTACGAACGGACTATTCAAGGTATGAGCGGTTTCAAAAATGCGCTTGGCCATATCCAAATGGACGCCAAAGTCGTCCTGAAGCGTTATTTTGCCAATAGGAGAGCCGATAGAAGATACTCTGATCCCATAATCCTCTAGTCTGTTCTGAACCTCTCGGATCTCGGGTGGGGACAGTGTGGAAATGTTCTTGCCATTCACGCCCCGGATCTCTATAAATCGAATATTAAGACTGCTAAGTCCTTGCAACTGTGTCACAAAATCCTCGTCGATCTCATCTGCAAAACCTGTAAGAGTAAATTCTGATGCTGGCATGGGCAGATCACCTCTTTTAAATTGTTATCCACTTGAATGTAGCATTAATATTGTCATAGTTCTTCGCTAAAATTGTTTGAAACTATGCCAATCTTGCTGTATGTTGAAATGGAGGTGAATGCTATGGTTGAACATAGGATGGTAAATTTTCATTACAGTGCGGAGGATGAGTCTTTTTGGTATCATCATGTCCGGGATAAGCATCCGAATCCGCTGCATTATAAGCCGCATTATGAGAAGGGCTATGAGATTTTCATGTTCATCAGCGGTTCAGGCAGCTTCACCATCGAAGGTAGTAAATATGAGCTGGAGCCTTATTCGATTTTAATGATGAATTCCAACGAGCTTCATGTCGTTAATATTTCAGGGGATCAGCCCTATGAACGGGCAGTGCTCACGCTTGACGGAAACTTTATGGCTCCGTTCATGTCCAGCGGGGTCGACCTGTTCCGGACGATTAAATACCGCAGGCTAGGTCAAGACAACCAACTCAGCGCCAAGACAGTGAAGGAGAGTGGGTTGCTTGAACTGTTCAATAAGCTACAACAGGCATTAGAGCAGAGGAGTGCCGAACATGAGATTGTCGCTAAATGCATCATTGTACAAATCGCCTCGATGATTAATGATTTGGCCCGGTATTATTCACCAAGCAGCAACAAGCGGGGGGAGCCCAAGGTCGCGGCGGTGCTCGAATATATCAACAAACACCTCGAAGAATCGCTTACGTTGGACCATCTTGCCGAACAATTTTATATTACTAAATATTATTTATGCCATATTTTCAAAGAAACAACGGGTTATACCATTAATCAATATATTACTTACAAAAGAATTCTGAAGGCAGACGAACTGATGAGGCAGGGCTTCACCGCTACCCAGGCCTGCTTCGCAGCCGGCTTCACCGGCTATTCCAGCTTCTACAAATCGTACCGCAAGCTAACGGGCAGAACGCCGAGGAGCGGGAGATAAAGGGAGAAATAATTCATAATTATATTGTTCTGGGGCAATGAATTGATTTAGAATGAATGGATAAATCGAAGTCAAGTTATATCGTGAGGTGAATGTTAATGATTAAATATCCATCTTTACCTTCAGGAGCTACGATTGGTGTGACAGCTCCTTCGTCAGGCGTTCCTGCTGAGTTACATGAATTACTCAGACAAGCTCGCAGCCGTATGGAAGCGAAGGGATATGCTATGGTCTTTGGCGATACGGCCTGGAGACAGGATAAAGCGAAGTCGGCTCCAGCCCGGGTGCGTGCTGATGAGTTCAATAAGATGATGGGCGATGAACAAATAGATTTGATCATTCCTCCCTGGGGCGGAGAGTTGTTAATCGAAATACTAGAACTTATAGATTTCGAACAGATTCAGAACAAGTGGATCTTGGGCTATTCGGACATCAGTGTTCTGTTACTTGCGGTGACTTTGAAGACGGGAATCGCTACTGCGCATGGAACGAATCTGGTCGATTTTCGCGGAGAGTACTCCGATGAGACAACGGCGATGTGGGAGACCGCGCTAAGAACGAAGCCAGGAGAAGAGGTTCTACAGCATTCTTCGCCGTATTATCAGAAGGAATGGAAGCATGATGCACCTTCACCTTGTGTCTATCACTTGACGGAACCGACCTGCTGGAAGACGGTTTCCGGACAGAAGGTTAGGCTGGAAGGCAGACTGTTGGGCGGCTGCATCGATGTAATCAGGCATCTGATCGGCACCCAGTTCGGGGATATCCGTCATTATCAGGAATCTTATATCCATAATGAGCCAATACTCTGGTACTTGGAAAATTGCGAGCTGAATACGGCAGATCTACGCAGATCATTAGTTCATATGAAGTTAGCTGGCTGGTTCGATCACTGTTCCGGTATTATGATTGGTCGAAGCGGTGCTAATCAGCCAATCGATCATTATACGGCCGAGGATCTATATCAGGAGCTCACTGCTGAATTAGAGCTGCCGATTATTTATGATATGGACTTTGGCCATGTTCCACCGCAGGTTACGTTGATTAACGGAGCCTATGCGGAAGTTGAGGCGGAGAACGGGAAGGGAACAATCAAGCAAATTTTTAAGGCTTAGACAGCGCTACCTAAAGCTATTAAAAGATAGACAACTGCATCTATACAAAAAGCGGTGCAAGGCAGCCGATGGCTGTCTTTGCACCGCTTTTCTTCTATAAGTGCGTGTTCAAAAGGGCTGGTTTTCAGCACCGAGAACGTTGAATGAAGCTAGGGCCTGAGGAGCGGAGCGTACGTAGTTGGTACGTGAGGACCGGAAGGCCCGGCTGAATTCAAGATTCGATGTCGAATTTGCTTACTGATTCACTTCGTGATCAAAAGCGGACTTTTTGAACAACCTCTATATTATTACTTGCCAAACTCATTATAGCTTACAAATTCTCCGACTGGCTTGCGGTAGCCGCGTGGACGCTGACTGGAAGGATCGGCCTTGCCGATGGTAATCATCATCGTAGGAATATAATTATCAGGAATGTTCAGCAACTCTTGTACCGCGTCTGGGTCGAAGCCGATCATTGGGCAAGTATCCCAGCCTCTATCTTTGGCAACGTACATGAATAACTGTGCCGATAGACTAGAGTTGCGGATCGCCTCGTCGCGCATAAATTGCTGGCCGCCGCCCTCATAGAAGCCAGTGACAGATTCAATCTCCATGTCATACTCTTGTTTGCTAAGGACTCCTAAATTCAAGAAGCCTTCATTGATCCGTGCTACATCCTTATAGGCGTCCAAATTGCCCAGGACGAGGACAACCGCGGAAGCGGTAAGTACCTTGTATTGCTTATTGGCTGCAACGTACAACTTCTCAATCATGTCACGGTCATTGACAACAAGGTAATGCGCATGCTGTAGATTAAACGCAGACGGAGCTAATTTGACCAGCTTGAATATTTCTTCCAATTCTTCAACGGGTAGTTGAACACCTTTAATAAATTTATTCGCCGAACGACGATTTTCAATAATTGAGACAAAGTCACCCATGAGTAGCACTCCTTATGTATAATAATAATTCGCGATGCGTTATTTCTTTAATTCATAATATTATTATATGTTATTTGCTTACTTTTTGAAAGTGAATTTTCTATGAATAGTAATATTATTTCTAAATTTGTTTTCGGTCCACGCGGGAAACATGATAAGATGAAAAAAATGCTTCAGTCAGGATTATTTTGGAATAGGGGAATGCAGAATGGAAATCGTATATAAACTGCTGGATTTGCAAGCCGGGCAAGAGGTTCCGTATGAGCTGCTGCTGCTCGCTGATCCTTCCAAGTCGCTGGTAGATGATTATATAGCAAGGGGAAAATGTTATCTCGCTTATATCAATGATGAGCTTGTTGGTGAATTTGTTCTGATTCCAACACACCCGGGAACGATAGAAATTGTGAATATTGCCGTTGCGGAGCAGCACCATGGACGTGGGATCGGTAAGCGGCTAGTTTTGCAGGCCATCGAGGAAGCCCGGCGCTTGCATGCGCACACTGTAGAAATAGGCACGGGTAATTCAAGTCTACTTCAACTGAGATTATACCAACGATGCGGTTTTCGGATTACGGGAGTGGATCGAGACTTCTTCGTCAGACATTATGAGGAAGAGATCATAGAAGATGGACTTCCATGTCGTGATATGATCCGTCTTCGCCTGGATTTGTAGTGGACTCAAGGAGGAGACGCGTATGAATCAGTTGATTGAATGCCCTTGGTGCCATCATGAGATTCAGATTGTTCGCGGACGCTGTCCTGAATGCCATAACCAGCTATATGAAGTAACGGAAGCTGATTTTCAGGAGGCGAATGGGGAAGAACCCGTCGCTGGGCTTGGTTCAAATGTAGATGAAGTTATAACAATGATTGAGGATCGGTACAAATGTGTTAAATGCTCGGGTGGGGAATGCACGGTGAAGGAGATTGCTATGACCGGGTCAGGAGTTAGCAGGCTGCTTGATGTCCAGCATCATCTCTATCTTGCTGTCTCGTGTATAGACTGCGGATTCTCTGAATTGTACGATGCGGATGTTCTGTTGGGGAAGAAGGCCGGAATGCTGGGATCGGTGCTGGATTTAATATTTGGCAGGTAGATGGTACACGAGGGGTTACTCTAACGATTGTCCAACTGAATTAGGCCTTGCTTCGCTCATAAGTTAACTCTTCGAATCTATAAAGAAAGCACATTCCTGAATGATACGTGATCAGGAATTTGCTGTTTACTGTCACAAAAATGTTCCCCATCAGGAGCATTTTTCACATATAATAGGGCCAGAGCAATGTACGTAAATGATAATATTACTAGTGTGGGAGGAATTATTCGTGAAACTTCATTTTGAGGGGGATATTGCTGACCTATTGCTAGGGATTGAAGCATTATCTCAGGAGCTTTCATTTACTTTGTCTGATGACGGAGGGAAAGTTCAAGTGGGGCCTTCGACAGCCGAGGATGTGCTTGAGGTCGGACTAGAAGAAGGGAATGCTTACATTCGCTACGGCCAGAAGCATCAATTCTTCCGCGGACTTGGCTTACTGATTCAGCAGGGGCAAACGGGAAGACCCTTTCATATTAAGGAAAATCAGCAATTTGGCACGATCGGTCCAATGTTCGATCTGTCGCGCAATGGTGTACTTACCCTGGACAGCTTCAAATTTCTACTCCGTAAGATGGCCTTAATGGGCTTGAACACCGTGATGCTATATATGGAGGATACCTACGAAATTTCTGGAGAGCCGTACTTCGGATATATGCGTGGCCGCTATAGCGCAGCTGAATTGAAGGAAATTGATGACTATGCGGATCAGTTTGGGATCGAGGCTTTCCCAAGCATTCAGACTTTAGCGCATTTGGAAGAGTTCCTGAAGTGGGAATCCGTAGCTACATACAAAGATACCAAGGGAGCTCTACTTGTTGGTGATGAGAATGTAGATCGATTGGTAGAGAATATGCTGGAGAGCGTAAGCGCACCTTTTAGAAGCAAGCGAATCCACATCGGTATGGATGAAGCTGAAGAACTTGGACGCGGTAAATATTTGGACCGGAATGGTTATGAAGCGCGGTTCGATATCATGATCGGTCACTTGGAGAAGATCTTGAAGGTAACATCTCGTCTAGGTCTTGAGCCGATGATGTGGAGTGATATGTTCTTGAAGCTGGCTTCCGAGGATGGCCGGGATTATTACAACTCAGAAACGGGAATTCCGGAAGAAATGGCTAAGCGCATTCCGAAAAATGTGGAAATGGTGTACTGGGACTACTATCACACCGAGATGGAGGACTATGAGAAGCAAATTGCTAAGCATCGTCCGCTTGGATGTAACTTGGCATTTGCGGGAGCCGTCTGGGTGTTCAACACATTCGGTGTCAATTATGGCTTGTCCTTGCGCGCTACAGATTCAGCGCTGAAGGTATGTAAGCAAGAAGGCATTCGTGACATCTACGCCACGATGTGGGGCGATGACGGGAATGAGAGTAATCCGGTCGCTGCTTTGCTTGGTCTTCAGCTATATGCAGAGCATGCATATACGGAAGGAAGTCTGGCGTGGGAACAAGTGACAGAGAGGGTGAAATTCTGCACGGGGATCGAGGCAGAGGCTTTCCTCAAGTTCAAGGATCTGGACGAGGTTCCGGGCTCCGAACCGAATAATACGAGTCAGAGCAATCCATCGAAATTTTTGTTGTATCAGGACGTATTGCTCGGCTTGTTCGATAAACAGATCGAAGGACTGGAGCTTAACGAGCACTATGCTGCCTTGGAGCAGGCATTGCGTGATGTCCGCGACCCTAAGGCGGAGCTTGATTACATCTTTGAGGTGCCGGAGAAATTATCGGGTGTACTGAAGCAGAAGAGTGAGATCGGAGTTCAGCTTAAGCTTGCGTATGATTCCGGAAATAAAGAGGTGCTGCGGCAAATCGCAGTTGAAGTGCTTCCGGCAATCTCCTCATCTGTACAGGAACTTCGCCGTGCTCATCGCAGCCAGTGGATGCGCGTCTTCAAGCCGTTCGGCTGGGAAGTGATCGATATTCGCTATGGTGGTGTGGTCAACCGCCTGGATACTGCTTCTGAAAGGCTGATCGACTATGTTGAAGGCCGTTTGGAGCGGATCGAGGAGCTGGAACAAGAGCGTCTCATATACAGCTCTAACAATCGTTTTAACCATAAGGGAGCCGGTTGGTGCAGCTATTACTACCGGATGGCGTCTCCGAACGTATTCTTCCATGTATTGAATCCACTATAAACCACTTATTACGGCTCCGTCTCGACCTCGAGGACGGGGCCGTTTCTTTTTGCAAATGAACCAACGGAATTTAGAAGCAAATGGGGATTGTCTTTTTTAATAAATCCAACTATGATTATGGTTATATTTCCCATCAGGGAGTGCATATACTAGCTCGTTAACAACTATGAATACGAAAATACAAATAGTAGGTTAAAGGGGCTGACGCCGGATGAGCGAGGTCGTTAGAGGTTATTACGATGAGCATGCTCTGCAGGAATGGCATAGACTGGATGACCCATATAGCAGAATTGAGTTTATGAGTACATTAACGTTGCTCAGGCGATATTTACCAACATCCGGACATGTTTGCGATATCGGTTCGGGTCCGGGAAAATACGCTATTGAGTTATTGAAGCAAGGATACCAGGCTACTTTGTTCGAACTTTCCGCTAGAGAGCTTGAACTTGCTCAGATTAAGATTCAGGAAGCGGGTCTGCACGCAGAGGATTATATTTGCGAGGACGCCAGAAATCTTCATGTACTGAATTCATCCTTTTATGATGCTGTGCTTGTTCTGGGCCCACTTTATCATGTCCGCAATTTGGTAGAACGTCATTCTATCATTCAAGAAGCTTTTAGAGTTCTGAAGCCGGGCGGAGTAGCTATTTTCTCTTATATTAATGCTTGGGGCGTCCTGAAGGCCGGAGTCAGTGAATTTAGCGAAGCCTATAGGGATATTGAGTATATCTATGATTATTTACAAGAGATTGAACTGGATGAGAACCGCGGCTTTACAGAGTGTTATTTCGCAACGCCTGTGGAGGCCAGAGCAGAGGTTCTTCAGGGCGGCTTTGAGATCGTGACTTATGCCGGCGCTGAAGGTTTTTTGGCCGGGATGAGGACAGATGTCACAAGGCTGTATCGAGAAGATAGAACAGTATACGATAATCTGCTTCAAGCAGCTAGCGATACGTGTGAATCTCCTCAATATCGCGATGCGACAGAACATCTTGTGATTGTGGCGGTTAAGCGGCATGGCGATTAATTTAACGATTGTATTCGTGTTGACGATGATTATCCATGCGTCTGAGACGTTGTCCTATTCGATTCGCTATGCTGGGGTGAAGCTGAACAAAATCGCGGTTGCCCTCTCGCTAACTGGTATGATTGTACTTGTATCGAGAACGGCGAACATGATTCAGGCTCCGCTTACTGCTAAATTTATCGATTATGCGAGAGTGGATGCTTCATTTGATGTATTGTGGTGTCTGCGGATTATTCTGTTCGCGGCTTCTGCCGGTACGCTGGTAGCCTTATTTTTGTTCCCGACTTTTGTGAACGTCTTTGAGCGGATTATCGCTAAATTTGAGGTCGTAGGATCACTGCCCCGATTAATTGCCAGCGTAACGATCGGGCAGATCAAAAATTCCCGGCATTATTTGCAAAAGCCGCGGTTCCATTTTCGTCATTTTCGAATTCTAGGTATCCCGAAACGCTTCATGCTGCTTAATACCATTGTCACGGGAATTTATACGGTTGGAGTATTGTCATCGCTCTACGCGGCTTATCTCTCGCCAGCATTTAGTACGACGGCCTCTCAGGCTTCAGGAATCATCAACGGGGTAGCGACGATCATCTTGACCATATTCATTGATCCGCAGCTTGGTTTAATTACTGATCGAGCTATCCATGATGAAGGTTCCAAGCACCAGCTTGGCAAAATATATGTTATGCTGATGTTATCACGGTTTCTAGGTACATTATTGGCACAGCTATTCATTGTTCCGGCGGCTTATCTCATAGCTTGGCTAGTGCAGGTGATCTAATAGAATCCAAGCAGATCGAGAGATTGTAGGAGATCAGATATAACCGGGCATGATCAGAATTGTATATAATGGCGCTTGAAACCTAGCTATCAGGAGGGAGAACGATGAACAAGCAAGCCTTTATATTCGACATGGATGGGGTCATTATTGACAGTGAGCCGCTTCATTTTGCCGTAGATATAGAGACGATGGAGCATTTTGGATATCCTCTTAGCAAGGAACAATTTGAGAGGTATGTAGGCATGACCAATCCTGAAATGTGGGCGGATATCAAGCGGGAATACGGGATTGGTCAGACTGTGGAAGAATTGATCGAGTATCAGTTGGCACAGAAGATTCAGGCGATTCGAAATATGGATGCTGAGCCGATCGACGGAATCAGGCCATTCTTTGCCGAACTCAAGCGTCGTGGAATTGCGATTGGACTTGCCTCTTCCTCGCCAAGAGTGTTTATCGAGGCCGTTCTATCCCGATTTGAGATGCTAAATGACTTCGGTAGTATCGTAAGCGGTGAAGAGGTCCCTCAGGGCAAGCCGGCCCCCGACGTCTATCTGGAGGCGGCCAGGCAATTGGGAGTCGAACCCGAATGCTGCGTTGTCCTTGAGGATGCGAGACATGGCGTTGCAGCAGCAAAAGCGGCGGGGATGAAATGTATTGGCTTTCTGAATCCGAACTCCGGAGCACAGGATCTATCACAGGCAGATCTAATCGTTGATTACGTTGGAGTTATTCAATTGGATGATTTTTTTACATAGTTTAGATAGGGAATAGGGGGCCAATCTATTATGCCGCATCTTATTGGGGATCGTATTGTGTTACGAGAATATCGGAAGGGGGATTTGCCCAGCATTCGTAATTGGGTGAATGATCCGGATATTACAGGGACACTGAGTACGATCTTTACATTTCCGCAGTCCGAATATGATAGTGAATCTTTTTTAAATATGATGATCGAAAGCAAATCTGATAGTATGCGAGGGTTCGTGATTGCGGATAAAAATACGCAGGACTATATTGGCCAGATTGATCTGATCAGAATCGATTGGCAGAACCGTACTGCCTCGCTGGGTATCGTGATAGGTCGCAAAGATCTGCTAGGGCAAGGAATTGGCCGAGAAGCTATTCATTTGCTCAAGCAATTTGTATTCAAGTCCTTGAATTTGAATCGGTTAGAGCTAGAAGTATACGATTATAACGAGAGAGCCTATCGCTGCTATCGCAGCTGCGGCTTCCAGGAAGAAGGCAGGCTGCGGAAGAAAATATTCAAAAATGGCAGCTATCACGATATCATTATTATGAGCGTATTGGCTGATGAAAATTAAGTTAGCGAAATGAGCCGCTTTTGTGAAGAAAACTGCAAAAGTAATTCACTCTTAAAAGGGTAAACGTAAAAAGAGCCTGCATTTTTGTAGGCCACTGAAGAACTAGCCATTTTCTTCAGATGCTATTTAGATAACAAAAAAGAAGACATTCGTTACCGCATTTCGGGACGAATGTCTTCTTTTTGTGGGTCTAGCTTAGCTGTGTTTTCTAGTAAACCTCAATCCACTAGCTTCAATATCCGCTTGAGATTTACAGCGAATATTGCCATCGCACCTTGTAATTGCATGCCAAGCAGACCCGAGGATGTGGCTACATCATACCCGTGTCCATGTTTGAGTTCGCTGTTTTTGGCTTCAATTTTGTAGCGTTCCATAGATTTTGCCTTGAAATATTCTGTTTCCTGGAACGCTATCTGCTCCACGTGTTCATCAGACTTTATCGTCACTGAGTACGTTTTGCTCTTAGCTCCTTCTTTGTAACAACCTTCCTTCAACGGGCAGCGTTTGCAAATTTCCACATCGAAAAAATAGGTTCTCTGTTGGTTGTTACTGACACCCTTCTTGCCCTGTCGTGCTTTCCGAATCGCCATATGTCCGGCTGGACAAACGTACATTCCAGCATCTTTGTTAAACAGAAATTCGTTCTCTTTCTTGCGAGTGCCTTGGGTAATTAGTGGATTAAGCTTCGCTACGAGTTCAATCTCGTTCTGTTTCGTGTAGATTAGGTTATCTTTCTCCGAATACGCTGTATCCCCAATCACCGTTTTGACCCGCAATCCGGCAGCTTGGCTTTTTTCGATCAGTGCTTGTAATTGCTTACCATCATTTTTCTCGCCTGTCGTAATTACGGCTGCTGTTATGAGTCGCTCCTCGGTCATCGCTAGATGTGTCTTGTAGCCGAAAAAGGCACTATCTGCGCTCTTGTGTCCTACGCGTGCATCTGGATCTGCCGCAAGCTGCAGTTGCTCCACATCATCCTGAATTGTTTCTTTCAGAAGATTAAGTGGCTCCAGAACTTTTGGCACCTGTGCGATTCCAGATTCCTCTTCAATAAAGGCGATAAGTTTTTGGCAGTATGCAATTTCGTCTTCAAGCACGTTGTTCATGTTCTTCACGGGCATCTTTGTTTTGACCGACTCATCCATGCTGTAAACAACCTTACGCAATTTTCGAGCACGGTCTTGCAGGATTTCTTGCGGTGATTTCTGGTTGTAACGCGCTTTCGTATGTGTAGCATCTACGATGATAGAGGTACTCTTTAAGATATCCTGCTCGATTGCAAGGGCTACGGTCTGACCGATGAGCATGTCGAGCAGATTCATGTCTTTTAATCGCAATTTGCGGAATTTCGTCAGGGAACTCGGGTCGATTACCGGGTCTTCCGGCGCCATGCCGAGGAAATATTTAAATGACATGTCGTACTTCGAACGCTCGACAATATCTACGTCAGACAGTTCAAAGATAGCTTTCAACAGTAAGTATTTAAACATGCGAATGGGGTTGATGGCGTTGCGTCCATTATCCAAACAATATTTTGCTTCTAGATCCTCGTATATGAAGGTGAAGTCCACCAGTTCATTAATTTGACGGAGCATGTTGTCCTTCGGCACGACGATATCATACAATGCCGCATAAGGACTCAGAACCAAGGTTTGTTGTTGACGAATCATCTCGCTCACCTGCTCTCCATGATGCTTACATTATAAGCGAAAAAAGGTACAGCTTCCTCAATTTTCTTGAGAGGCTGTACCTTTAACATGAAATGGACTTTTTCAGTGGCCTGAAAAAAATGCAGGCTCTTTTTATCTGGGTTAGTCTATCTGGCTTATAGCTTCTATATAGTTCATACAGATTGGTGCACACCGTGCTCAGCAATATACGTTCTGACGCAATTCTCACAGACACAGGCTTTGCGGCGGAACTGATCGGGAATCTGCTCAAGCAGTGGCTTGGGAACGGATAAGTTATTACACCAGCAGGTCGTATGTGGTTGTCCGGCAGCATAGGCACAATGATTAGGCTGCCCGCATAACGGACAGCGCAAAGGGTCAATCTCTGGGATTTTGGGGTCAGAATTGTTTGTACTCATTCAATGCACCTACCTCTTGTAAGTTGATTGGGACCAAATGATGGCGCTCGTTCAGATTATTCTTGCGAAATGTGCTAGGAGTACAGCCCGCCCAGGCTGTGAACTGCCGACTGAAACTCTGTACATTCTCGTATCCGATTTTGTGGGCAATACGTTCGATCGAATCGCTGCTAGTCACAAGCATCTGCATCGCTTCCTGCTGCTTCAGCACCATCAAATATTCGCGTGGGGGAATTCCAAAGGCTTGCCTGAACAACCGGTGGCAATGCCGCCTGCTCACCCCAAGCTTGCGCGATATCTCTTCAAGCCAGTCACTATTTGCATCCTTATCTGTCGTTACCCCTGCTACAGCCTCCTCGCTATTCCTTAGAACGAGCGCTTGAATTTCCCTCGCCACCTGATTAGACAATTCCGCATCGAAGGACAGCGGGCCTATATCGTGTGTTATAGAGAAATATTGCTGCATCTCGTCGAGAATGGTATAAACCTCGCGCATCAAAGACATCTTAGCCCAGCCGCGATGGAATAGGGTGTCGATCATACGCTCAACGGAAGACTTAATCTGTTGGTTCAACGGATGATCTGACGGATAGAAGCCATGGTTGTTGGAGCCAATGAGATGGAGAATTTCTGTGTCCTCGATATGAATATGCATGGTAAAGAAGGATACTCTCTCCGACAGCCTTACCTGAAAATCATGAACCATCATAGGCGAGACAATGATGATATCTCCGACATGCTGGCTGAATTCGTTGCAGCCGAGAATCGTAGTCAGAGTTCCTTCCACGACGAGTAGTATTTCAAGCATAGTATGGTGAACATGCCGTCCGCAGACCCAGCCGTTCTCAACAGTTCTCGTATGAGGGGAGAATAAGCAGGCCTCCGAACGGTAATGGGGAAAATATATTTCCGGGTAATCGGGGGTCATGTTAGATCCACTCCTTGATGTCCGATTTAGTTAAACAATCCATGAAAAACAGACCGATCATGTTATAGAGATCAGATAGCAGGAGTTCTATACTAGTCACTGATGTTATTCCTGGTTCAAATGGTCTGAATCCATTACTAACTATCATAATCTAAAAAGCAGGTGAATCCTATGGCAAGACCAGAGATCTCTCTGGATTATTCTAAAGTATTTGAAAATGAACAAGGAACTAAAGTCAAACCGTTTAGTTTACTTGCGCGTCTATATCGTAATCATATGGGGAAAGTTGCTTTATCGGCATTTTTCTATACGATTAAAAATTCACCCACCTGGATACTGTCAATCGTCACAGCGAACATCATTAACATCGTAAGTTATCCCGAACGCCACTCGATGAATGAATTCTGGATCAATATGATTCTGGTCATTATCGTCGTTGCGCAGAATATCCCGACACATACGCTTCATGTCAGTTATATCAGTAAGGCGGTTCGTCATGTGGAAGCGGGGTTGCGTAGTACGCTCGTTCGTAAGATGCAACAGCTCTCATTAAGCTATCACGGGGATATGAATGCGGGGAAACTGCAGTCCAAGGTACTGCGTGACGTTGAGGCGGTCGATTTCCTGTCGCGGCAAATGCTCATGACGATCATTCCCGCCGCGATTAATCTGGCGATTGTCGTCGTACTCACGCTATATAACAGCTGGATCGTTGCTCTATTCTTCCTACTCATGGGGCCAACGGCGATCTATCTGGTTCGCTTCTTCAATACCAAAATGTCGCAGCGTAACCGCGAAGTCCGCAAGAATATTGAGGAGATGTCAGGGAAAGTATCCGAGACCGTAGAGATGATTCCGGTAACACGGGCCCACGGCCTCGAAGAAGTGGAAATCCGTAAGGTAGATGCCGCTCTGGAGAATATCCGTGACCGTGGACATCGACTGGACGTACTGGAAGCCTACTTTGGCTCCTCCAGCTGGGTTATTTTCCAACTGTTCCAGGTGGGCTGCTTGTTCTTTACAGCCTATCTTTCCTACCAAGGCTATATGGAAATTGGCGACATCGTGATGTACCAGAGCTTCTTCAATATGATGATCGGTTCGGTAACATCGATTCTTAACGTATATCCGAACCTGGTCAAGGGCTTCGAGTCGCTCCATTCTGTCACCGAAGTTCTGTTGTCTGATGAGACGGAGGAGTACAAAGGGAAGGTTAAACCTGATAAATTCAGCGGCGGCTACCAGTTCAAAGGAGTCAGCTTCAACTATAAGGATTCGGACCGGCATGTGCTGGATGATTTCAGCCTGGATGTGAAGCCGGGGGAGACGATTGCCTTTGTTGGCGAGTCAGGTTCAGGTAAATCTACCATTCTGAACTTGATTATCGGTTTCTATAAGCCGCAATCCGGCAGCATTCTGATCGATGGAATGCCGATGAGTGAGCTCAGCATGTCGCGCTATCGTCAATCACTAGCCATCGTACTACAGAACAATATCCTATTCTCCGGATCGATTCGGGAGAACATCACTTACGGTTTGCCTCATATTTCCGAAGAGATATTACAGCGAGCTGTATGGATGGCTAATTTGCAAGATGTGATTGACAGTTTGCCGGAAGGTCTGGATACGTCGGTTGGAGAACATGGCGGCAGACTATCTGGTGGGCAGAGACAGAGGATCGCCATTGCCCGTGCGTTGGTTCGTGATCCGAAGATTATTATTCTCGATGAGGCTACTTCTGCGCTTGATAATGCATCTGAACGACATGTCCAGAATGCGATGGAGCAGTTGATGCAAGGAAGAACAACGTTCATCGTGGCTCACCGTCTCTCTACCGTTAAGAACGCTGATCGCATTATCGTGCTTAAGAAAGGCAAGATTGTCGAAACAGGCACTTACGAGCAATTGCTGGATATGAAAGGCGAATTCTTTAAGCTGAAAAATATGTAAGATTTATCATTCCTCTAGCCTCAGTTCATTCATTGGACTGGGGCTTATTCTATCCAAGGAAAACTTAAATTGATCAGGGAGTATTTGCGCAACATTCCATATTATCCCTCCGTCAAGATTGATAAGGTCGGTCTTAATGAAGTTGATATAGAGATTTGACTGAACCGAACTATTAAAAGAGTATGGGGGCATGGTTATGCACAAATGGGGGAATTGGAAAGCGGCAGTATTGCTTCTGTTATCGTTATTGTTATTAAGCGGATGCGGGAGCGCCAAGGTATCACAAAACGATTCAATGGCGCGGAGTGATGACAACTTTGCTGTAGCGGATAAGGCGACCAGCATGAACACTATGGCCGCTGAGTCAGTCCCGCAAAGTGAAGGCGGAGACCTGCAGTCTATCCCGAAAGGTCCCGGGGATACAGGAAGCTCCGGGTTTCAAGCTGTAGATATGTTAGCGGGCATGAATAAAAAATTGATTTACACGGCGAATGTCGTAATGCAGGTAGATGACTATAACAAGGCGCAATCGGAAATCCGAGATCAGGTTACTTTGGCTGGCGGATATATCGTTGATTTTTCAGAGAATCGCTCTCTTGAAGAGCAGGGGGGAACCATTACGATCAAGGTTCCTTCCACGGGCTTCTCCTCCTTCTTGGAACAACTTGAGAAGCTAGACCATAAATCTTTGCAGCGCAGCATTCAAGGGCAGGATGTATCCGAAGAATATGTAGACCTGGAATCCCGCCTGAAGGTAAAGGAAGCGATGGAAGCCAGGTATCTCAAGTTCATAGATGAGGCAACGAAGACCAGCCAGCTTGTAGAGTATGTCAATGAACTTGAGCGGATTCAGACTGAGATTGAACAGATCAAAGGGCGGATGCGATATCTCGACAGCAATGTCTCTTTCTCCACCGTTGAAATCCGTTTGTACCAGCCCGATGTAAAACTTTTGCAAAATGCTAGCCAAGAGAAGCCCTCATTGCTGGAAAGAGCGGGAAAATCGCTAAACGGCAGCATTCAAGTGGTCTCGGCCATGTTCGAATGGCTAGTTGTTGTTCTTGCTGGAGCGGTTCCTGTAATCGTGATCGCAGGGATTATTTTTGCCATCGTATGGTTGTTACAAAGAGCGATAAGAACCAGAGCAAGGCACAGCAGAAACTACGTTCATCGAGCGATTCCAACTTCAGATGAGCAGGAAGCCCATGCACATCAACCGGAAGCAGTGGGGTCTCTGCCGGAAAATCAACAATCTTCAGTTACTGAAAAGAATCATTCTGTTAAGCGGATCTCCGAGCCTGATGAAGACGAAGATACGAAGTAAATATATCTGTGTTGAGAATTTGTATAGCTGCTCTAAGTAATATAATGTTGTCGCCGTATGATCAGCGTGGTACCCCAGAAGTAGTGCAGCTATTGAGAACATAGAAACGTATTGTCAAGGGTTCCATTGCTAGAAAAAGGTTAGAACTATGGACTCGGCAAGCGGATGCCAGAGCACTCATGCTGCGAACAAATCTGATGGGAGGACTGTAGGGTTAGTTGCTTCGTTAAGGCGGCTGGTTTTCAGCATTGGAATTTGGGGATCGCCTTAGGTGGAGTCAACTAAGCGAATAGTCCTGCTGATCCAAGCGAACACAGGGGCAATTGGATATTTGACCTCAGCGTTATACCTTTTCTTCTATTTTCTCCCAAGGTAGATGAGAAGGTATAACCATTCCACCAACCAGATTCGAGCAGAGGAGTGAAGGGGAATGCGCAAGCTATGGTGGTTGTTTATTGTACTTGGCGTAATGGTGATTGCGGCGCCGAGAGTTATAGAGTGGTATGCTGACCGCGAACAGGAGCGACTGCTGCAGGCCGCGGAGCACCGGGAAGCCCGGCTCGATCCGAGTCTAATTTCCAGCTATGAACAGCTGTCAGGCTTCTTAGAGGAAGGATCAGCATCGGAGGACGATGGGACTGAAGTAAGTGCGCTTTCTGTTCCTGATGAGGAAGGATTGCTTGGAATTATTGAGATTACGTCAATCGATGTGAAGCTGCCGATTTTGGAAGGAGCGACGATGGAGAATATGCGGGCTTCTTCCGTACATTTATCCGACACGGCTTCGCTCGGTTCACTCGGCAATGCTGCGATCGCGGCCCATCGCGCCAGGACGACCGGTCGACTGTTCAACCGGCTTGATGAGGTTCAGCTTGGAGATCAGGTCATTATTCATACCAGGGACAAGGTATATACTTATGAGGTTAATAATATTTTAGTTGTTGAGCCAACCGATGTATCTGTGTTAAGCAGCGATGGGAATGAGAGCTTATTAACTCTGATCACATGCACTCCGTTGAATGTATCGACCCATCGGCTTATCATACAGGCTAAATTGATGTCATGAAGTGAAATTGTTGCTAGGGGAAACGCCTATTCAGGCGTTTTTTGTCTTTTTTGTGCAACTTTCAGACACATTTAGCGTTAATATGAAGTATATCCGTCCATCTCGATATTAGCGATTAAGCTTCATATGATATACTTTTTAGTAGAATACCGTTAATTCAACCAGTAAGGAGCATGATCCTACCATGAGAATGATCCTCGTGGATGATGAGAAGCTGGCCCTGGAATTTCTCGAGCGGCAATTATCTAAAGTTGGCGATATCGAAATCGTCGGCAAATACACGGATCCATTGATCGCCCGCGACGAGATTTTGCATCGGGATGTTGATGCCGTATTTTTGGATATTAGTCTTCCAGAGCTCGATGGGATTCGATTGGCTGACCAGCTGCTAGAGAAGAAACCAAATTTAAATATTATTTTTGTAACCGCATATAATGAATATGCCGTACAAGCCTTTGACTTGAATGCGCTTGACTACATCGTGAAGCCGGTACAGACGGAGCGATTGATCAAGACGCTGGACAGAATCAGGCAACGGATAAACCTCCGGGCGAAATCACACGTGATACATAGTGGAGATATTCATTTGAATGTCTTCCGTCAGGTTAGTGTGGGTGAGATCGGCAATATGTCATTGTTGCAATGGCGTACCTCCAAAGCGCAGGAATTATTTCTTTATTTATTGCAGCATCGTGAACAACTGGTCCGCAAGTCCGTACTGATTGATCTTTTGTGGCAGGATCACGATTCTGAGAAAATCTATTCCCAGTTGTATACTACGGTATATCATATACGCAAAGCGCTAGAGCCCTATAAAGATCGTTTTCAAATTGCGAATACCACCGAGGGTTATGTCCTGCATTTGAATCAGATCGTTCTGGACATTAATGAATGGGATCGTAGAATAGGTACTCTTCCTCCATTAACCGCGGATTCGATAGATTTATATCAAGAGCTGACAAAGCTGTATACCGGAGATTACTTGCAAGAATACGATTATTGGTGGGCGGAGAGTGAACGGCAACGCTACAAAAGCCAGTGGCTTAAACTTAGCTATGATATGGGGGACTGGCACTATCGGAATGGTGCTTTGGAACAAGCGGCTGCCAGCTATCTGAATATTATCTTCCATGACTCTCTTGAAGAGAGGGCATATTACCAACTGATGGTCATCTATTCCGAGCAGCAACCGGCCATGGTGCATCGTCAATATCAATTGTTGGAATCGGTGCTGGAGGAAGAGCTTGGTGAGGCGCCGAGCGATTACATAACGGAATGGTATAAGGTGTGGCAGGAGAGCAATCAAATATTGAAACACTAGGCGGGTCAAGGCTGCCAGAACAACAGCGAGGTTCCTAATATTAGAGGAGTGAGCCTCGCTGTTTTTTTTATCTGTTCCATATGTGTTCAGAAATTGTATAGGCGTAAATTATATACTTCTGACAGTGGGGCTCGCAGGAGTGAACAATTGCATGTTTGAGGAGGAGAGTCCACGAGTATGAATATCATCAGAAATTTCAGAGATGAGTCTATAGGCCTTGATCTTGACTCTCTGACAGAAATTAAATTGTACAAAAGCATGAGCAGAACTACCATTCATTACTGCAGAGGGTTCTATATCAACTGTCAAGGCAATCTGGTTGGCGTGGTTGCCACTCCAGGAGGGCCAGCCTTTTTTTATAATCTGGATATTTATTTTTTACGTGAAAGGCCATTTCGATTTACCCTGGAGTCCGATCAATTCAACAACACTGTACATTTCTCGAGTGACGGGCAGCAAAAGATGCAAATTACTTATATGCGGGAGCTCTACCTGCAGGGAGGAGACTGGGTCGATGAGGAACTGCATGACTTCTTCCACTGGTTAATCAGGGCGGTAAATAATCGCAAATTCTATGGGTTCTACACCTTAAATAATGATCAGCCGCTGGCTTGCAGCTTGGCTGACCGCGGGGGAATGAGTATGTCTATTTCTGAACACAACTCTCTAGATTCAGTTAGCCTTGATGATGCGATCAAAAGAGCGGATGAAATCCTCGACAATCTGGATGAGGCGACAAATCAGCAGATTGAAGAAGTGTGCAAGCAGTTGGCAGCCATCTGTAAAGAGATTGTCAGCTTGGATAAGGAAAAAGTTTAAGTTGTATGATGTAAGTTCGTAAAAAGGTGTAGGGGTTGAAGGGCAAAGTGGACGCTTTTTCCGGGCTTTGATCGAAGATCAGACTGCTTGGCGGTCTGAAGGGTCAAGGTATGGAACAGGCGTCTTTTCTATTCGTAGAGAAATTGTAGAGCCTTGTTGTGTACGCTTAAGATTATGGTTTATCCTACTGATGTCTTAAGTCTTTAAGAGTATGAACCATGCTAATATAACTACACGGAAAAGTTATTATCCTATGGAGTTAACGAAAAATTGTAGAATTTGTTGCAATTCACCCTCGATATACGGACAAAGTAACATCTTTTGCAACAATTGCTTGAGTTGGATCGTTCTTACTTGTATATTTAGAAAGTGCAGTTGGAAATACGGACATTACATACCCTGAGTGGAAAATAGATTTGGTTGGTGATACGAATGAGTACATTATTTGATAATATTCCAGACTGGGCGTACGTCACTATCGCTATCGTCTTAGTCCTAATAAGCATCGGCCTACATGCTACCTTCAGCGAACGTTCCAGATTGAAGCGTCTTGCTTATCGGGATACGGTCACCGGTCTATATAATCGCAATGGGTTGGATCGCTTCTGGAAGAAGTATAATGGCAAGGGAAACTTGGTGGTCATGAGCCTTGATCTCGATTATTTCAAGGAAGTGAATGATACATACGGCCATCATACGGGGGATATGCTGCTTCGCGCAGTTGGCAAAGATTTGAGGAGGGTAACGAACAAGCATCAACAAGCTTATCGAGTCGGCGGCGATGAATTTCTCATCATTCTCAAAAATTGTGATCAAGATACGGTCGAAATTCTCGCTGGGTTAATATTAGGCAAAATATGCCGACCTTACTATATCGAAGGGCGGGATATCGCAATTACCGGAAGTATCGGTATCAGCATGGCGGACGGACAGCATGCTGAGCAGCGCCGCATGCAGGAGGAAGCGGATATTGCTATGTATAGGGCCAAGCGAATGGGCAAGAATCGTTATACTGTCTATAAGAGCGGTAAGATCAGAGAGGTAAGCAAAGTAGAGACGATCCGGTTGTCTAAGAAGAAGAGCAGCGCGAATTGAACTTATGACATTGAATAATAGGCTCTAAAACAAGGCGGGACTTTCCAGGTTCTGTCTTTATTTTTGTAAAATAACACAAAAGTCCATATACCAGATCACTTTATTATCGTTACGGCGGCAGGGTTGCATAGTAGAATAAAGGGAGTGCGCACAGTATTGAACGATACTTAGGAGGAGCCGACATGCCTGTTTTTTTTGATGAAGTGAAGGGAATCTTTCATTTACAGACGCTGGGTTCAAGTTATGTGATTCAATTGGTACGGGGATATGCAGCACATGTCTACTATGGGAAAAAGCTGCGTCAGAACAGTAATCTGGACGGAATGCTAGTACATACTGGACGGGCTTCCTTCAGTCCGAGCCTGCCGGGTGATCCTTCGTTGTCACTGGATGCTCTCCCCCAGGAATACCCTCAGTATGGGACCGGGGATTTCCGCTATCCTGCTTACCAGGTTACACTGTCCGATGGCACGCGTATTACTGAGCTGTTGTACAGAACACATCGGATTATCCAAGGCAAGCCTGCTCTGGAGGGGCTGCCTGCCGTCTATGTGGAACAGCAGGATGAGGCGGAGACGCTTGAGCTTGATCTGCATGACAATTACTCAGGTCTTGTTGTCACACTAAGTTACAGCGTATTTGCAAATATCGATGCGATTACAAGATCCGTCAAATTTGAAAATGCAGGACAGGGAGAGATCAACCTGGGGCAGACGATGAGCGTATCGCTTGATTTCCCGGATCATCAATTCGATAGCTTGTATTTGCATGGTTCCTGGGCGAGAGAACGTCATATCGTGAGGAAGCCAATTGCCCAAGGAATTACGGCGATCGGCAGCCGCAGAGGGGCCAGCTCACACAATATGAATCCATTCTTTGCTTTACTTCGACCTGATGCGAATGAACATCAAGGTGAGGTATACGGATTCAGTCTGGTATATAGCGGAAGTTTTCTGGCTCAGGCAGAAGTAGATCAATATGGAACTACACGATTCTCTATGGGAATTCAGCCGTTTGATTTTGGCTGGAGATTGCAGCAGGGCGAGAGCTTCCAGTCTCCTGAAGTGGTCATGGTCTATTCGGCGGATGGGATCGGTGGAATGTCACGGACGTATCACAGATTGTACCGGACCCGACTTTGCCGGGGACAGCATCGCGATGCGGAGCGTCCTGTACTCGTCAACAATTGGGAGGCTACCTATTTCAACTTCAATGCTGATAAAATTGAGGATATCGCCAAGGCAGGTGCGGAGCTCGGTATTGAGCTGTTCGTGCTGGACGATGGCTGGTTTGGGCATCGAGATTCGGATAATAGTTCATTAGGAGACTGGTATGAGGACCGTCGTAAGCTGCCGCAAGGTCTAGGGGACCTGGCGTCACGTGTTCAGAGCTACGGCCTGCAATTCGGCCTATGGTTCGAGCCTGAGATGGTATCGCCAGACAGCGAGCTATACCGGGCCCACCCTGACTGGTGTCTGCATGTTCCCGGCCGTCGCCGCACCGAGGCTAGACAGCAGCTTATCCTTGATATGTCTAGAATAGATGTCCAGGACTACCTGTATGAAAGGCTAAGCGATCTATTATCGAATGTACCCATCTCCTACGTTAAATGGGATATGAATCGCAATATGACCGAGATTGGCTCCGCGGCGCTTTTGCCGGAGCAGCAAGCGGAGACCGCTCATCGATATATGCTGGGACTCTATGCATTGCTGGAGCGGATTACGAGCCAATTCCCGCATGTTTTGTTCGAGAGCTGTTCAGGCGGTGGAGGACGCTTTGACCCCGGTATGCTCTACTATATGCCTCAGACCTGGACCAGTGATGATACGGATGCCGTCGAACGTTTGAAGATCCAGTATGGTACCAGCATCGTATACCCGGTATCTACGATGGGTGCCCATGTGTCGGCTGTGCCAAATCATCAGGTCGGCCGGATCACCTCACTGGCTTTCCGCGGGGATGTCGCTATGTCAGGGAACTTCGGGTATGAGCTGGATCTGAGCAAATTCACAGCTGAAGAGAAGGAGATCGCAAAAGCGCAGATCGCTGACTATAAGCGTAGGCGTTCTCTTGTTCAGACAGGTGATATGTTCCGGTTAAAAAGTCCCTTTGAAGGTCAAATGACAGCATGGATGTTCGTGAGCGAAGATCAATCGGAAGCGCTGCTATTCTATTATCAAGTATTGGCAGAGCCTAATGGTCCGATTCATTATACAAAGCTCGAGGGGCTTGATCCGCAGCGTGATTATCACCTGGAGGGAAGCGAGGAAGTTTATGGGGGAGATCGATTGATGTCAGCGGGACTCCCCATGTTACTGGAAGGGGATTTCTCGAGTAGAGTTATCCATTTGCACGGATGTTAACAATTAGAAAGGGCCTCATTCCCATCGGGAGTGAGGCCCTTATTGTTATTAAAATTTGAAAATATGTATTGTCTTCTGAAGCTGGAATACGGAATTTTTCATTTCCTCAATGTCCTTCGCCAGTGCTTGAACGGAATTGATCTGTTCGTTCATCGAGGCAGATACTTGTTCCGTTCCTGCGGCAGACTGCTGGGTAATAGCCGAGATGTTCTGAATCGAAGATGAGATATTGTGAGCACTTTCCAGCATGGATTCGCTCTCTTGCGTGAAGGCAGCGATCTGTTCAGAAATGTATTGAACACTTTGCACGATCTGCTGGAAGATCTGCTCTGCTTCCCGGATCATCTCGCTCTGTTGATGTACGACTTCCTCATTAATCTTGATATTCTGGCTTGCGTGCTGAACGTCCTGCTCAATGCTTCTAACGAGGTTGAATACTTCCTTCGTAGAAGTAGTCGATTCTTCCGCTAGTTTGCGTACTTCCTGTGCAACTACGGCAAAGCCTGCACCATGTTCCCCGGCTCTCGCTGCTTCGATAGAAGCATTGAGTGAGAGCAGGTTCGTCTGCTCGGCGATCTCGGAGATCGTTGCCGTAATTTTGGTGATACCTTTGGCATTGCGGGCCAGCGCATCGATGGATTCAGCAACCTTCTCGGTAGCATTGATGTTCTTCTTCATCCCCACGGCCTGCATGGCGACGGAATCCCGGCCTTTCTCCACAAGCTTCAGCATCTCAGAGGAACGTTCGTTCATTACGTGGGTCGACTCCGCGTAATTGCTCACCTTCGTCTCGATTTCACCAATAGAGTCCTTCATACCGCCTACGTCTTCGGATATTTCGTTCGCTCCAAGGGCAAGTTCATTGGACGAAAGAGCGACCTGGCTCATTACCTCAACGAGTTCCTCATTACGGTCCGAGATGGATCGACTGGAGTCCATAACCTTGCGGGTGATGTCCGAAGTTTCCTGGAGGATCTTGCGCAGCTTGTCCACCATACTGTTAAAGGAACGATTAAGGTTCTCCATTCCCCCCGATTCCATGATTCGGCTTGTGAAATCTCCTTTGGCAATCCTCGCCGAAGCATTCGAGATATCGTCGAAGGAACTAGTAAGCGCGGTCTGCAGATAGCGAGTAAATGGATAAGTAAGTCCCGCTAAGACAGCGATTACACAAATTCCGACTACTATTTTGCCAACCAAGATAAAGGCTATAAGCGTTGGAACGGCAAAAAGTGCGGCCACAAGATAACATGCTGCTGTAATCTTCTGATTAAGGGGTAGTCTGTTGAACCATGACATAGGGATAATGACCTCCTTGTAAATTAGGATAATCCTACCACAATTATATCATCGAGTTGTGAAAGGGGATACAACGAATTATATGATTTCTCCTAATCTTTGAAACCTTCGGGTTATTATGGAATATCGCTGTTTCACCGCAGATCCGTCATATTATGTATTGTTGAGAAAGGAAAGGAAGTGGAGCGTTTAACGGAATTGAAATATACAAGGCCTGTTTCAGGCATTATAGATATATTAGGCGAGAATGACTTGAATCAGATGTTTGATACCCAACGAAGAACTATTGAATTTCTGACAACATGAGAGAAGGAGCTACTGATGAGCAATAAAGAACAGACAGCAGGACTGCCATTCAAAAGATGGCCGATTGTGATGGCGCTGATGATCGGGGCGTTTGTTGCTATTTTAAATCAAACCTTGATGAATGTGGCCTTGCCGAAAATGATGGCCGATCTTAATGTAACGACGACGACAATTCAATGGTTGACGACAGGATTTATGTTAGTTAACGGGGTATTAATTCCGGTGAGTGCCTATTTAATGGAGCGTTTCACTACACGATCACTGTTTATTTCGGCGATGAGTTTATTTGCACTAGGAACGGTCGTGTGCGGAATAGGTTCAAGTTTTGCCATGGTATTAGTCGGACGTCTTATTCAGGCTGCCGGTGCAGGTATTTTAATGCCAATGATGGTCGTCGTGTTCTTGACAATATTCCCGATTGAGAAGCGTGGACAGGCCATGGGGACGATGGGGATCGCGATGAACTTCGCTCCGGCCTTTGGACCGACGCTGTCCGGGTGGGTGATTCAGCACCAATCCTGGCATACGTTGTTCTGGATCATTTTACCGTTTGCGCTATTGTCCATTCTTTTGGGTATTATATTTATGAAAAATGTGACGGAGGTCTCACGGCCTAAGCTGGATAAGCTGTCGGTAATTCTGTCTACGATCGGCTTCGGTGGGGTATTGTATGGCTTCAGTGAAGCGGGCAGCAAGGGCTGGGGTTCCAGTGTAGTTATTACCACTTTGGCCGTTGGAGTTGTTGCTCTGACACTGTTTATGATACGTCAACTTCGGAGCGAGCATCCTATGCTTGAATTCAGAGTGTTTAAATACGATATGTTCGCCTTGACGACAGTTATTAATGTGGTGGTGACGATGGCGCTATATGCCGCGATGATATTGCTGCCGATATACCTGCAGAACATTCGCGGCTTTACCCCGCTACAGGCAGGTCTGTTGCTAATGCCAGGAGCTTTGCTGATGGGGATCATGTCACCGATCACGGGTATAATCTTTGACAAGATTGGAGCTAGGTTGCTAGCAGTCGTCGGTTTAGGAATCACGATCGTAACAACCTGGGAATTCAGTTATTTGACGGACAGTACAAGCTATGTTCATCTGCTGCTGATGTATACTGTGCGGATGTTCGGGATGTCGCTCCTGATGATGCCGATTCAGACAGCTGGCTTGAATCAGCTTCCTGCCAAGCTTAACGCGCATGGTACGGCGATGTCCAACACATTGCGGACGATTGCGGGGGCCTTGGGTACAGCACTGCTCGTATCGGTAATGACGACACGAACGAAGAGCCAGGTGACGGCGCAAATCATCGCTGCCGGCATTAATCCGAAGGATCCGGCCAATGCTCAGCAACTGGCGCATATAACGAAGGAAGCGACGATTAATGGTATCGATTATGCCTTTGTCATTGCTACAGGGATTACAGCCGTTGCTTTCATTCTGTCTTTCTTCATTCGCAAGGTGAAGATCGATCGCGGAGAGAAGGGCGCTGAGGAGATTGCTGCCAAGCCGGTAAGAGCATGAACTATCAGGCTAAGCTTAGCCCCTGGTTATTTGAACAACCAGGGGCTTTTTTCAGCTTTTCACCCGCATTACTCCGTATACTGCAGCATTCTCAAGATCATAATGACGGCTTCCGCACGGGTAGCATTTTCCCTTGGAGCAAATGCTTGATTACTCCTACCTTGGATGATGCCTGCATGATAGGCTGCGGCCACATACGGACTGGCCCATGCTGGAATCGTGTTCGCATCGGAGAAGGGCAGATCTGCCTTTGAATCAGGTTCTATGCCTAATGACCTAACGATCATAGCGGCCATCTCCGCCCGGTTAATCTGTTGATTCGGTCTGAAGGTATGATCCTGATATCCGTTGATGATGCTGGATTCTAGCACTCTGGCGATGTGAGGTCTTGCCCAGGCAGCGATTTTGTCGGCATCTGCAAAGGAGATATCCGTTCCGCTGCCTTCCAGCTTCAGTGCCCGGCTGAGCATCACAGCAAATTGTTCGCGATTCACGGGTTGATTTGGCCTGAACGTCCCATCGTTATAACCATTAATCCATTTTTGCTGAACAGCCTGTTGAATGGATATCTCAGCCCAGTGACCGGAAATATCAGATAAGGTTACGTTTAAGGACTCCTCAGAGCTATCCCTGCCTGGATCTTGGTTATTGTCCGTATCCTCAACAAGCGGATCTGTGGGTGGATTCGTGGATGGTGGTGTTGACGGAGTGCTGCCTGAACCCCCACCCGATCCGCCGCCTCCAGTACCGCCGCCAGGATTGTCGCCGCCACCTGTGCTGCTGCTTAAGACCGTCAGTTCATGTAAAGCGGAGAATGATTGATATTTTATAGTAAGTGTTGTTTTGCCCGCAGCAACGGCTTTGACGAGTCCGTGATCATCAATCGTTGCTATTCCCGGATTGCTGCTTGAGAATTCCATCTGATCATTGATCGTCAAATGTTCTGTTCTGTCCTTATATATCGCTTTAATTGACACTTGATGGCTTTTGCCTGTGTATAGCGCTGGTATTTTATCAAATTCGATGGCTTGAATCGGTTCCAGTTCCTTCGCTTCGACAGTAACATGCTGAGTTGAATCGCTTTCCTGATGTGCCCGGTTGAATGATGTAATCGTATAGGTGTAGGTCTTACCTGGTTCTACAGAATGATCGATAAATTGTTGATGATTGCCGGAGATCTTTCGTACTTCATCATAAATATTAGCCGGATTACTGATGTCTGGAGCCTGATCACCAACACTCCGGTAGATTACATAATATACGACTACATCCTGTGGATCCTGCCAATCGAGTTGAATTCCTGATGCCCCAGCAGCACCTGTCATATCAGTGGGCGCAGCGGGCTTGCTCTGCTCAAGCCAGTTCATCTCTGGAACGAGAGCAGGATAGGCGTACAAATCTTGCTGCAGCCTGTCATTGAAGCCTAATGGATTGTCACGAAGACTCTGGGTTGAGAAGAAAATGCTCCCCTTAACGTTGTCAAAATTCCGGTTAAACAGAATCTGGTTGGGCATCTGATCAGGATCAAGCCAGTTCGGATCATCCGATCCGATTCGATACGCGCCATGTCCGATGTACAAGTGAACCTTCTTGCCATCCACTTGCTTCGCCCACCAATCAATCAGATTCTCGTAAGCGGCCGGACCATAATTAAAGTACCAGTAAATCTGCGGGGCGATATAATCAATCCATTCTTCCTGTACCCATTTACGGGTATCCGCATAGATCGCGGTGTAGCTCTCGGTTCCTCTAGTATTCGAACCTTCCGGGTCGGAATCGATGTTCTTCCAGATGCCAAATGGGCTGATGCCGAATTGAACATAAGGCTTCTTGTCTTTGATTGCTTTTGATAGATTTTGAATCAATGTATTCACGTTGTGTCTGCGCCAATCCTCCCGGTTCATCCCATTTCCATATTTACTATAGGAGGCATCGTCAGGGAAATTCACTCCTGCGACCGGATATGGATAGAAATAGTCGTCGAAGTGTACCGCATCAATGTCATAATTTTGTACGACCTCCATAATGCTGTCGATAATATATTGTTGGGTATCAGGGATACCCGGGTCCATGATCAGCCTGCCACCATAGGTGAGCAGCCAATCCTCGTGTTGGCGCAGCGGATGCTCTGGAATCAAGCTGTTGACATCCGGCTCCATACTTGCGCGATAAGGATTAAACCAGGCATGGAACTCCAGATTCCGCTTATGCGCCTCCTCAATCATGAAGGCGAGAGGATCGTAACCCGGATCTTTGCCTTGTTCTCCAGTCAGCCATTTGGACCATGGGGCGAATTTTGAAGGATAGAAAGCATCAGCCGTCGGCTTAACCTGCATAACGATTGCGTTCATTCCAGCCTCTTTCAATTCATCAAGAATAGCAATGAAATCGGCTTTTTGTTGTTCCGCATTGAATGGTCCTTTTGCCGGCCAGTCGATATTTTCCACTGTGGCAATCCAGGCAGCCCGAAGCTCCCGCTTAGGTATCATTTCCTCTCCATTAACTACGAGAACATAACTATGTGATTTTCCTTGATAGGTTGCTGTTATCATTGTCGCTCCTATACTTTTCGCCGTAACGATTCCTTCGGCATTAATGTCTGCAACCGCCGGTTTACTGATTTTATAGGTGGAGTCTGTAGTTACATCCTTGTCTAAGTCCTCGCGATATTGGCCAAGAACATTGTACTTGGCTGTTACCTTAGCCTGTTGCTGCTCGCCCAATTTCATCGCATTCAGTTCGGACAATACGATTTTGTCAAGCACAGACCTTGCCTCCATAATTTCCAAGGAATAATGCGCTTGTTGTCCGTTATACTCGGCGGTAATGGTTACCGTACCTGTGTCATGTCCTGTAATTTCTCCGCCACCTACAATGCTGGCAATGGAAGAATCTGAACTGGTGAACGTCGCTGTATTTGTCACATCGATCGTGTCAGGATAGTTGGCGTACCGGGCTAGGACTTTGACGTAATCTGTTCGACCTTGCTCAATGCTTTCGGGTCCGTAAATCGCGATCGATTCCAGCGGCGGTTCATCTTCGGTGACAGTGAGCTCGAACAGTGCCGGTTGTCCGGTACCATACAGCGCAACGATAGTGGTCTGACCCGTACGGTGGGCCTGAACTATTCCATTGCTGTCAACGGAGGCTACCTCCGGATGACTGCTCAGGAAGTTTAGTCCGTTCTGAACAAGTTCCGGTGCTGTGCTGTTATTTTTTGTGATATAGACTTCGGCTTGCTTGGATTCATGTACTTTCATAGGTGTTAGACCCTCCAGATCAATGCCTAGTATATCTGTATTCGAATAGAAGACACTGAGTCGGTCAAAATAGAGAACACCTGCATTCTTATTCTCATTCTTCGTCTCAACGAGGTACAGATCACTGATCTTGAGCGGACCAGTAAGGTCCGCCAGCATTGGCGCCGTAACATACTTCCACCCCGACCAAGTAAAGTTGGCAGATGTGGTGAAATCGATCGTTTTTAAGACGTTCGCTCCATCACGGAGCCTGGCCCGGAACCAATGGGCACTCTGATCTCCATATACCCAGACCCCCAGCTTGGTCGGATAGCCTTCGAGCGGCCTATAAAAGTCTCCGGAATCCAGATTGTGCAGGTTGACATAGGCGGCGGAAGTTCCCGAGGTGCCTGACATGTCGTATGTAAACTTCGCTGCATGCTCACCATACATAACGGGCTCAGGGCGGCTGGACAATTCGACCTTGGACGACGTACTATTAATCAGGCCCGCTGACAATACAGGGGTTCCGTTATGCTTCATGGACTCGAATTCCTCAATAACGACAGCGATCTTCCCAACGAGGACGAGGGCTTGTGCAGACAAATCGCCATAGCTTACTGTCACATAACCGTATTTGACCTCGCCAATAATGCTACTCGCGGTAAATAGACCGTTGCTGTCGATCCGGCCGATAGTCGGATCAGCAGACCATTCGAGTCCATCAGTTACATTTACTTCCTGACCGTTCTCGTCATAGAAACTTACAGTAAATTGCTGGCTTGTTCCTGATTCCATCGTGAGACGATCGGACTGGATTTCCAGGCTGCTAACTTCGGCCAGGAGTTCAGCAGGCTCATCTAGTTTGTTCCCATCCTCAGCGGCCTCGGTTTCTGTGGGCAGGGAGGGGTCCTCCGGTGTTTCTGTCTCTGGAGCAGGGCTATCTATGCCGGAGTCTGAGTCATCAGGACTTGTTCCTGTGTCGGGCTCCTCTGTTGCGGGAGGCCCAATATTCGTGTCTCTAGGGGGTGTCACTTGATCAGCGGGCTCTGTTCGATCTAGATCGGAAGGTTCACTTTTATATACAATGGGGGCATAGGTTGGTGCAGCAGAATTCGACTCATTTTGTGAAGCGCTTACAAAAATATTAGTGCATAAACTCAGCAGCAGCAAAAGAACGATGACCATAGTCAACTTACGTTTCACACGTGAATAATTGATCAATTAACTCTCTCCTTCAAATGATCAGATAACTGAAACCGAGCACTGTAAGCTAGAGATCACCCCCTTGCCATAGTGATAGATGTTCAATCCAAATGCAGAGGAGAAGCAAATTGATAGGTGTGTCAAAGTTGTGTAAGTTAATTTCACTTAGAAATATTATGCCAAAAATATATTGTATAATGAAATTTCATTTCAGATTATAGCAGATGGATTATTTCTCTTCAATATGAATTTCAAATTTTATGGAAAAATAGACAAACCTGCATTTCTGCAGGTTGTCTACTTCGTCAAAGAGTGACGAGTTACAAATATAATTAATCGTTATGACTACCCATCACGACACTGACTCTATGAACAGCGCCATCTCCAGCAGGGGGGATGATATTTCCTTCAATAGACTGACCGTCTATAGAAATACTCTTCACACCTTTGGATACATGCTCAGGGTTGAGGATCTCGATCTCATAAGTGTCACCGCGGAACGCGCGAGTGATCTTGAAGCTGTCCCAGTCAGCAGGAATGCAAGGGTCGATCTTCAAGCCAGTGAAGTCAGCCTGAATCCCGAGAATCGCTTGTGTAATCGCCACGTAGTTCCAGGCAGCTGTACCTGTTAGCCAGGAGTTCTTCGCTTCACCGTGGCGGACGGCATCTTTGCCAGCGATCATTTGCGAATAGACATAAGGCTCGGTCCGATGTATATCGCTGATGTCCTCCAGATATGCCGGAGCGATCTTGGAATAGAGCTTGAAGGCCCGATCCCCGTGGCCCAGCACGGTCTCTGCGATCATAATCCATGGATTGTTATGGCAGAAAATACCGGCATTCTCCTTATAGCCAGGAGGATAGCTGGAGATTTCTCCAAGATTGATGTAGTACTTGGAATAAGGCGGCTGCTGCAACACGATACCATAATTCGTATCGAGTCGTTGTTCCACCGAACGTAGCGCCTTCTCCGCCTGACCGCCTTCAACACCAATTCTGGCCATGACGCACATGCCTTGCGGCTCGATAAAGATTTGGCCTTCCTCATTATCTTTGCTGCCGACTTTGTCGCCGTAGTGATCATAGGCACGCAGGAACCAGTCGCCATCAAACCCATGCTCCAGCGTAAAAGCGCGCATTGTGTCGATATGCTTCACGGCTTCAGTCGCTTCTTCAGTCAGACCACGACTGCGGCATAATTCCACGAAATCCGGACCTACGAATACGAATAGACCAGCGATAAAGACGGATTCCGCGACACGGCCTTCAATGTTGGCTGTTGTCTGGAATGATTCACCTGGTTCTTTGGAGAAGCAGTTCAGGTTAAGACAATCATTCCAGTCTGCGCGGCCAATGAGCGGCAATTGGTGCGGGCCAAGATTGTTAACGACATGATAGAAGGAGCGCTTTAAATGCTCGAACAACGTAGCCGTATTATCCGGATTGGAATCGAACGGCACTTGTTCATCGAGAATACTGAAATCGCCGGTCTCCTTAATATAAGCAGATGTTCCTGAGATCAACCAGAGCGGGTCGTCATTAAATCCGCTGCCGATCTCATTGTTGCCTTTCTTGGTCAGCGGCTGATACTGGTGATAGGCACTGCCATCTTCGAACTGAGTCGCGACGATATCAAGAATCCGTTCTCTGGCTCTCTCCGGAATCTGGTGCACGAAGCCAAGCAGATCCTGGTTCGAGTCACGGAAGCCCATGCCGCGGCCTATGCCAGATTCAAAGTAAGATGCGGACCTTGACATATTGAAAGTCACCATACATTGATACGGGTTCCAAATGTTGACCATCCGATTCAGCTTATCATCATGGCTCTCGATTTGGTACTTGCTGAGCAGCCCATCCCAGTATGCAGCCAGATCATCCATCGCCTGATCGACAGCGGCATTGGTAGAGAATTGGGTGATCATGGCCTCAGCTGGCTTCTTGTTAATCACACTCGGGGCTTCCCATTTCTCATCTTCAGGAACCTCAACATAGCCAAGAATGAAGATCAGGCTCTGCTCTTCGCCGGCAGCTAGCGTCAGCTTGATTTGATGGGAGCCGACCGGAGACCAGCCGCTTGCTATCGAGTTATTCGATTTACCTGCGATAACTGCTTGTGGTTCATGAAGCCCATTGTACAGGCCGACAAACGATTCGCGGTCCGTATCGAAGCCATCGATACTGCGATTGACTGAGTAGAAAGCATAGTGGTCGCGGCGTTCGCGATATTCTGTCTTGTGGTAAATAACGGAATCCTTCACCTCGACTTCACCCGTACTGAAATTGCGCTGGAAGTTCGTCATATCATCCTGTGCATTCCAGAGACAGAATTCGGCAAAAGAGAAGAGGGAGACGGTCTTGGTACTATCGCTGGTGTTGCTGACAGTCAAGCGATGAACCTCGCCGTTATATCCGAGCGGCACGAAAGCAAGTTGATTGACGGAGATGCCGCCGCGTTCACCCGTGATCGACGTATAGCCAAGACCATGACGGCATTCGTAGAAATCTAGCTCCCGCTTGACCGGCATCCACCCAGGCGTCCAAAAGTCCTCATTGTCATGATCACGTAGATAGTAGTAACGTCCGCCAATATCGACAGGGACGTTATTATAGCGATAACGTGTAATTCTGCGCAGACGGGCATCGCGATAGAATGTATAGCCTCCAGCCGTATTGGAGATAAGCCCGAAGAACTGCTCATTGCCCAAGTAGTTAATCCATGGGTAAGGGGTTTGCGGCGTGTTGATTACGTATTCTTTGCGGGTATCGTCGAAATGTCCAAATTTCATAACAATGCTCTCCCTTCAATGTGTGAACGCGCGTTAATAACACATAAAAAATATCTTCCTCTTCATTGCAAGATGCCTATTGTCTTCAATAGGGAAGAGGAAGAAGTCCGCATAAACAACGAACTAGCCCTTTTTATCTAGCGGTAAGCTTGCAGGAATCCCGAATGACGAGCCTGGTCGGAAAGCTTACATTGCTGAAGCCAGCTTCTTCGTTATTGCAGAGTCCGATGACCTTCTCCACGGCACTTTTAGCCATATCATCGATAGGCAGCCGGACTGAGGTCAGCTTAGGACTAATCGTGGAAGCGAGTTGCGTGTCGTCGAAACCGATGATCGAGATATCGTTGGGAACATGAATCCCATGTTTTGCGAACGCTTCCATAGCGGCGATGGCCATATCATCATTGGAACAGAACAGTGCGGTTGGCAGTTTGCCACGCTTGATGAGTTTCTCGGTTTCAGCATAAGCAGTTTCCTTCAGAAATTCGCCTTCGAGAACGTAATCCTGCCGTAGTGTTAGGCCATGGTTGAGCAGTGTACTCTCAAACGCTGTATAGCGCTCCCGTCCCGAGAAGGTACTCATCCTTCCTTTGAGGATTCCAATCTCTTGGTGTCCCAGGCCAATAAGATACTCGATCGCTTCGGCTGTCCCCTCATAGTCCATCGAGTTAATAATCGCCAAATGGTTCTTGTTCAACCGTTCAGCTATAATCTCTGAGACGTCATAGTCAATCAGAACAAGGGGGGAGTCTTGACTTACCAGCTCGCGCACAAGCTCGATATCCTTCTGGGTTCCTACCAGGATCCCGCCGTCAATACGCTTTTGCAAGAAGGCCTGCTTGATCTTTTGGAAGTCCCCAGGTGAGTATACCGTATGAATGAGTACGTAGAAGCCGCGTGCGTTGGCGGTATCGACAACCAGATCGACAATCGGAGCAAAATAACTATTCTGATAAATGCGGGTTGCATTCTCCTTCTCGTTCATACTGATCGCAAACAGTCCAATGGTGTCCGTCCGTTTACCGGCTAGCGCGCGGGCGAAGCTATTAGGCTCATATTGATACTGCTCAATCACTCTGAGTACCTTGGCTTTGGTTGTTTCTGGAACGTTGGGATAGTTGTTGATCACCCGTGATACAGTACTGCGGGAAACCCCAGCTAATTTAGCGATATCTTCGCTGCGCATTAGTGATCCCTACTTTCTATAAACGCGCGTTTATACCATTATTTTAGTTGAAGAATGGCTGCAAATCAATCTCGTATTTTACCTTAGCATAAAAATATCCCGAAGTCGGAAATTTTTGTGACTTCGGGATATTAGCAAGTAATTATTTAGTTGAAGATTCCTGTAAATAACGCTCTATGAAATGAATCGCTTTATCATGATTTTCCGACCCTCCCCGGAGACCTACGATCATCTGCAGTTTGCCGAGCGGAAGTTGGTCGGCAAGCTTGCTTTGTGTAATGTCAATCGCATACACATGGTCCTCGGTATCTTCCTCACCACGGCCGATAATTTTGTTATTTTCATTTAATAACGGTTTTAGAATGCCGTTAGCCTCTTCATCCAGCTTTTCTAGAACACCGCTGCCGCCGATCCAGTCATAGGAGGCCTGATCGAGAATGTAGATATCTGGCTTCTCCGTAGCCAGAATAGCCATCGCTTTTTGCTGGTAAGCCAGATCTGCTCCGCCCATAGCCTGATCGGATGGAGGCAAGTAAGTCATCGTCAGCTTAAGACGCTTCCATTCCGGGAATTGCTCCAGCATAGCCTGTTCCAGACCTTCATCGCCGCCGTTATCCATATCACTCATAAAGTTGCCAAGATACATGATCGACAGGTCGATCGGAGGCAGCGCAGCCAGGCGTTTCTGCTCCTGACGATGGTTGACAAAGGTGACAGTGGCAACTGTAAGAACAATGACAGCTATAATTCCAACGATAACATGGGTTCTGTAGATCCGGAAGAATTCTTCGACCTTCTCTGCAGTTCCGGCAAATCTGCCCCATTTCTGATATCGTTCGCGACTCTTCTCCTCAATCTTCTGGCGGTCATCTGCACCGGTAATCAGCTTATAAGCCTTCAATTTCATCTCGAAGTCTTGCTCAGCAGATTTGGAACGCGATTTCTTTAATTCGATATCAAAGACCCGCTCAACTTCTTCCCGTGAGGCATTTTCGGGGAGACCCAGCAATTCATAGGCTTTCTTCAAATCACTCATGATTATCTCCTCTAATTATGAACTATGATTATGTAAATACGAGATTAACTCTATTAATTATTATACTGTGAATTGTGCATGAATGGAAATGCCGGTCATAATTTATTCATTCCCCATCGATAGAAGAGCCAGGGGTCTATTATCCATAAGACCCCCGGCGTATGCAAAATAATGATGAAATTATGATCTAAGAAACTCTGCGCATCGACAGCAAATGCTCTTTCCAGTATCCACTATCGACGGAGCTGATCTGCACACCGGGATCTCCCCATGTGTGAATCATCTCGCCATTGCCAATATATATACCCACATGTCCGACGATTTTATCATTCGCGAATCGCCCAGGTACGCTGAAGAAGATAAGATCGCCCTTCTGTAATTCGTTGCGAGTGACAGACATGCCGAGCTGAGCTTGGTCTCTGGCTAACCTTGGCAATGATTCACCAAATTGCTTGAATATGTGCTGAGTGAAGGAGGAGCAGTCGAATTTCTTCGATTGTTCATAGGGCTTCGCCCCAAATTCATAAGGAACCCCCATAAATTTCTTGGCATATGTGACGAGTTCATCTCTGTTTCCGTTGACGCTAAAAATATTAAAACGGTTTATTTTCTGTGACTCTCCCGTACCCGTTGAACGAGGGACCGGAGTGACGCTGCTTAAAGGTCCGAGCCTGACGTGACGACCATCTCGCCCATCGGTCTGTACCTTTGTTCCAAGCAGCTTGGATAGTGAATTTGCCGTAACGTAAATATTCCCGTTCTGGCGTATAGGCGCATCAGGGAGGATGATCTCTTTACCGTAAGAGAGGGCCTTAGAGTGATCTGGCATCAGTTCATACATGGCATCCGTATATCCAAGCTTGACCTTTCCATCCTTCTCCTTGATACGCAGGCCAAGATCCTTGGCAACGGATTGCAGTGGGATCCAATTGATTCCGTTCGTATCCTTGACCAGATCGGCCCGAATCAGATGTTCATGGGTAGCTTGGTTCGGCACAGAGGAGACCTTAGGTCCCACAGGCTGTCTAGAGCAGCCTATACAGGCAGTAAGCAGAAGCAATGCCACTGCACAGAGAAGAGCTTTTTGACTTGCAGGTCTGATCATTAGCTGTGTAACACTCCATTTCTGATAGTATTGTTTGTAACAGAACCGTCATTAGAGCAAGGTGATATTTCTGTCATTTGAAGTATGTAATTATTAGTGACTTTTATGCGCATTGAGGGTGACTTTTATGGTCCGATTCTGTATAATCCTTACCAAGTCAGACAAGTTGGCAGGGAAGGGAGATTTCGTATAAATGATGAATAATCAAGCCTTTAAAGGGGAATTTCATGGAGAGCCTGCAGTATGGCTTAGATATGGCAACTATGAAGCGGCTGTATTGCCGGAAATCGGCGGCAACTTAATTGCTTTTCGAGATTTAGAAAACGGTTACCGTTTCTTGCGCGAGCCTGAGGAAGCTCAGATGGGGGAGTTCAAGAGCAATCCGGGTGTTCACGGAATTCCGGTGCTCTATCCACCGAATCGCTATGAGGATGGCAAGTTTCCTTGGAAAGGGAAGGTACACCAGCTTCCAATCAATGAGCCGGCAACAGGCAATCATCTGCATGGATATTTACATACTAGCGCTTGGGAAGTTGTGGACCTGGGTCAGACCTCCGAGGAGAGCTACGTTGTTGTTAAGGCAACGATCGATGAACAGCATATGATGTATCAATATTTGCCGTTTAAATTTACGGTGAAACTGAGATATTCTTTGAGTGGGGAAGGGCTGTCGCAGCAGTTGTTTGTAAAGAATAACGGGGAGACGGAGATGCCTTGTCTGTTCGCCTTCCATACTGCCGTGAACGCGCCATTTGCGCCGGACAGCACCGAGGATGATTGCTATTTGCAGCTGACGATTGGAGAGCGCTGGGAACTGAATGAACGTCAATTGCCAACCGGCAATTATCAGGCACTCTCAGAAGGCGAGCTGAAGATGAAGAGCAGCGGCGTATCGCCTTTTTTCACGTCCATGGATAACCACTACACAGCTGTGCCGCAAAACGGAAGGAACCGGATGGAACTTACCGATACGAAGCTGGGTGCTACGCTGGTATATGATGTAGGCGCATCCTATAAGCAATGGATGATTTGGAATAATGGAGCCTCTGGCAAGTTCTTTTGTCCTGAACCGCAGATCAATCTGGTGAACGCTCCGAATATGGATCTTCCTGCTGATGAAGTCGGTCTGTTCAGTCTGGCCCCAGGTGAGATTTGGGAAGAGACGGCAAGAATCTATTTGAAGGCTGCTGACATATAAGTACTTTATTATTGGCAATATTAGCGGCAAAATAACAAACAGCCGGAGCGTCATTGCGACGCCTTCCGGCTGTTTGTTATTTTGCGCTTCGCTTCTCGGTGCCTTAGAACAAGATTCACTATCCAACCCGATGGATCTGGTCGATTTGGGCGTCTCTGTTGTGAGGAAGCAAGCGCCGGATTTGTTCCAAATTCCTGCGTGGAACAGTGATGGTCTTAATTCCATGGATTTCATCCCGGAATAAGAGCATGTTGTCCCGAATTTCAGAAATTTTAAACAGGTTCACATAGCAGTTCGTACTAATCCGATAAAATGAAGTATCCGAGATCATTGTTGAGGTTTGCTCGGCAGAGAGTCTCTTTTTTATACTGTAATTTCTGCCATGAAAACAAACTAAGCCATGACCTCCAATTTTGAAGAAATACGTGTCATGTGGATCAAGATCCTCATAAACATCCCGTTCCTCTAGTCCGACAGTCATCATTCTAAAACCCCCTTCAGAAGATGTTGTGGAAGCGCTTACAGTATATCATATTATAAGAATTTTGAACAGGGGATTTTTTGCTTTTATACGATTTTAGCTCTAATTTTTTTGGGTTTCATCCTAATGAAGTTGCAACGATATGAACATTGAAAGTGGACTTATTGAGCGATCTTGGAGCAAACCGGGAATAGGGCTGGACTTTTTGACAAAAGTGAGAAAAAATAAGAAGACGTATGTGATGACGTTATTGATTGAAGAAGGAGTGTATCTTATGTCAGAGAAATTAATGTTATTCGTCGGTTCTTATGCCGAGTCAACCGACCCTGGAATATATATGTATGAGCTGGATTTGGCCACTGGGGAGATGAAGTGTCTGGACAGTGCGGCTGGATTGAAGAATCCGACCTTTGTAAGTGTGGACAAGCAAGGGAAAAAGCTCTATGCGATTGCTGAGACGAAGAATGAGAATGAAGAGAGAATAGGGGAAGTGGTCTCTTACTCCATTGATCCAATGCAGGGCAAGCTGACAGAGCTTAATCGTGGATTTACGATCCAGCCATCCAGTTCTCATATTCAGATCGATCATAGAAGCAGCTATTTGGCTGTATCAGGCTATCATGGTGGTAATGTAGGCTTGGTCAAAATAGCAGCGGATGGCACAGTGGACGGATTGTCCGATGTACAGCAGCATACAGGTCATGGAGCAGATCCAGAACGGCAGGATCGTCCGCATCCGCATTCCGTTCAATTCAGCCCGAATAATCGCTTTGCACTGGTTGCCGACCTGGGACTTGATCGAATTAAAGTATATGAGCTAGATCAAGCGCAAGACAAGCTGGTGTACCGAAGTGAAGCCATGATGCAGCCCGCTAGTGGTCCGCGTCATATGGCGTTCCATCCGATTGGGAAGTGGCTTTATTCTATTAATGAGGTAGGATCCTCTCTCACGGTGTTTAACTTTGAGGCGGAGAGCGGAAGCTTAACTGAACTGGAGACAGTATCGACATTGCCAGCCGACTTCCAAGGAGAGAATACGACGGCTGAAGTAGCAATTTCACAGGATGGCCGCTTCTTGTATGGTTCTAACCGCGGTCATGACAGCATCGTTCAATTTGCTATTGATGCGGAGAGCGGGAAGCTAACGTTGGTTGAATTCGTCTCCTCAGAGGGAGGACATCCACGTCACTTTGCTATTACGCCAGACGGCGAGCATTTGCTTGCCGCTAATCGTGATTCTAACAATCTGGTTCTGTTCAGAATCGATCGAAGCAGCGGCAAGCTCTCGTTCACCGGGCATACGGCTGAAGTATCCAAGCCCGTCTGCGTAAAACCAGTCCACTTTTGATAAGAAAACCGATCGAAGTCATTCAAAGATGAGCGACCGCGATCCAGAGGTAGGTTTTCTTGCGATATAGAATTTCATCAGCTACGCTGATAACGAATAAATTCTATATCTAACACGCGGTTCACTGAAAGTTTATTCGGCATCGAATTTTGAATTCAGCAGGGCCTAAGCAGATGCTTACGAAGTGAAGTTTCCTCTTGAAACATCTCAGGTGCTCACGTACCCACTACAAGCATTTGCTTCCGAGGTCGTTTTCTACGAAAACGTGTAGCTCCGCTCCTCAGGCCCTAGCTTCATCCAACCTTCTCGGTGTTGAAAAGCGGACATTTTGAACACTTATTTTATATACTTATTCCGTAAATAAACCGGAATTACGCATTCCTTCCCACAGCTGTTGGAATTGTGGAATGTCAAGCTGCTGAGCGGCATCGGACAGAGCGGTTTGCGGATCGGGGTGTACCTCGACCATGATACCGTCTGCACCGGCCGCTAGTGCTGCTTTGGCGCATGGAAGCAGAATATCCTTACGTCCTGTGGAGTGAGTTACATCGACGAGCACCGGCAGGTGAGTCTCTTGCTTAAGAAGCGGAACAGCGGAAATGTCCAGGGTGTTGCGAGTCCATTTCTCGTAAGTACGGATACCGCGCTCAATCAGCATAACCTGGGTGTTGCCCTTAACAACGATATATTCGGCTGCATGTACGAATTCTTCCAGCGTGGCCGCGATACCTCTTTTGAGCAGAACCGGGATTTTAGCTTCGCCAGCTGCCTTCAGCAGTTCGAAGTTTTGCATATTGCGGGCGCCGATCTGAATCACGTCGATGTATTGTTCAGCGAGCTCGATGTGTCCAGGATGAACAATTTCGCTGATCGTCGCCAGACCGAACTCATCGGCAACCTCTTTCAGCATCTTCAAGCCTTCAACGCCTAAGCCTTGGAAGTCGTAAGGGGAAGTTCTTGGTTTAAACGCGCCGCCCCGCATCACTTTGATGCCAGCTTCTTTTAATGCTGCGGCAACAGTACGCAATTGCTCGTAAGATTCTACGGAGCAAGGACCGGCGATCATCACCTGTGCTGAGCCGCCGATCAGATTGCCTTTAACATCGATAATGGTGTTCTCGGGCTGTTTCTTACGGCTGACAAGCAATTGGCGCTTGTGGTCTTCCTCTTGTAAATTCAGAGAAGCTTTGAATATTTCCTTGAAAATATGCTTGATCGAAGCATCTCTAAAAGGTCCAGGGTTAAGAGCGGTTAGTTCGTCTAGCATTTTTCTTTCGCGTACCGGATCGAATTTAGGCACGCCTTGTTTCTCCTTGATCTCTCCAATGGCTTGAACGACTTCCGCACGTTCGTTGAGCAATCTCAACAGTTCCTTGTTGACAGTATCCAGTTTAGTGCGCAATTCCTCTAAATTAGCGTTCATTTCCAACACTCCTCATTTTCTTATTATTAAAATTTGTTTTTTTACTTGCGAGTACTCTGATGAGCTATTGAAACACTTCTCTAAACAAAAAAAGGCAGTCCATCAAGGGACGGATTTCTCCGCGGTACCACCCTTGTTAGACAACCTTCTTGTTTCTCAGCTCTAGACACAGATAACGGTGTGCGACCGGAATTCCCTACCTGCCATTGCGGCGCTCAGGAACCAACTCCGGAGTGAACTTCAGCAGCGCGGCTCCCGCGGGGTGCTCTCAATCTTCGGCACCGCCGTCCCTGTCAGGACGCATCCACTTACTTTTCTCCATCATTGTCATGGTTAACAATATTTTCAAAAGTTATTTACGAAATTATATGCCGGAGATTATAAAATGGCAAGTCTTCACGGAGATGCGTTATAACTTTAATGTGATAATGTGCTATACTAACAATATGTAAAATTACAGCTTGGTTCTTGCTTTGTAGCAGGCGCTAGCTTAAGATAAATCTATATTTTGCTTTAGTCCATTGATGAAGGAGCAGGTCGCTTATAATGACATTCTTTAAAGAGTTGTTTCAAATGCCTGGATTCCGCAGGGTACTGGCACTGCTGGTCGCCATTTTCGTGCTCTACGTATCCCGCAGTATGCTTAACATGATTCTAATTACCTTTATTCTCACCTATTTGATTAATCGCCTGCATCGGTTCATAACGAAACATGTGGACAAATTGTTCAAGATTAATCGAAAAATAACCGTATTATTAATATACGTGCTAATGGTCGGCGGGCTGGCAACTACGATCTATTATTACTTGCCTGTCTTTGTTGAGGAGCTTACCGATCTTGTCAATCAGGTGCTTTCTTTTTACAGTAACCCTCCAACTAATCTACCGGACAATATTATTCTTAATTTCCTGGTGGAATCGATCCAGGACATCGACATTACGAAGTATCTCGGTCAGGGCTTTGACTTCCTGCTCAAGACCGCTACGGATATCGGCCAATGGAGCCTGAATTTGTTCATCGCGATCATCTTAAGCTTGTTCTTCCTGCTTGAAAAAGAAAAGGTGACGAATTTTACGTCCAAATTCAAAGAGAGTCGCTTGTCTGGACTTTTCGTGGAATTGGAGTTTTTCGGGAAGAAGTTTGTTCATTCCTTCGGTAAAGTTATTGAAGTGCAATTTCTGATTGCGTTAGTTAACTCACTGATTTCTACAATATTTCTATGGATTTTCGGTTTCCCGAATTTGTTCGCCCTCGGCATTATGATCTTCTTGCTCGGTCTTATTCCGGTCTTGGGGGTTATTATTTCTTTGATTCCGCTATGTGCGATTGCCTTCAAAATTGGCGGACTGGTCAAGATCATATATGTACTGATCATGATTGCTATCGTACATGCGGCGGAGACTTATGTATTGAATCCGAAGTTTATGTCCAATAAGACGCATTTACCGATTTTCTACACATTTTTAATTCTGCTTGTATCCGAGCACTTCTTTGGAGTCTGGGGACTCATCGTTGGTGTACCGGTCTTCATGTTCTTGCTGGATGTGTTGGAGGTTCCTGTAGAGGATATTTCGCCGAAGAGGCTCAGAAGCAAGGTTGCCAAGACAGAATAAATAAGAAATGAAATACAGCATTATAAAAGGAGTGCCGATGAGAAGATCGACACTCCTTTTTTTTGCTTAAGCCTGTGGCGGTATCCAGTTAATTTTGTTATTCTGATAATCTGTAGTTGGCTGGCTGCGAGGCTTATCTTTCCAAGTACGGTTTACGGCCTTCTTCAATCGTTCTGGAAGACCGGCTTTCAGTTTATCCGCTTTAGCCTGATCTATCTTGCCTTGTGCAAGGGCCTGATCGATATGAAGCGTCGCGGATTCCGTCAGTTTCTTGATGAATTCCTGTTCATTCCAGCCTTTGTTCGCCTGGGCAATTTGGAGCAATGTCTTGCCCTGCTTTAATTGTTGGACAAGGCTTTTAGGCTCTATACCAAGCAGTTTGGCGGAGTCGCCAAGAATATGTCCGCCATGGCAGCCGTGGCGATGGCCATGCTTGCCGTGATCCTGCGAGTTCTGCGTCGTACTCGGTTCGGCCGTGCCTTCCGCGGATGCAGCGGATGCCGGAGGTACAGAAGCGCTGAATAACAGCAGCATGCTTGTCAGTCCGCTTAACACTAAGGTAAGCAGTTGTTTCATAGACTTTTCTCATCCCTTCGTATAGAATATTTTGGGCCTTACTATTGTTCAGTCTTGACAAAAAATCTGAATGATATCTGAAGGAAAGCTTAATATCAGCTAAAAAATTGCCGCAAACTAAATAACAACGATGAAATTTGTCGAATTAAACGTTTATGATGAAAGAAGATACTGCAATCGTTGGGAGGAATGTAAATGACATTTGGCGCAAGAATGCTCAAGACAGGACTTGCAGTCACGCTCGCGCTATACGCTGTAATGTGGCTGAATTTATCTCCGCCTTTGATGGCTGGGATCGCGGCTATTTTTGCGATGCAGCCGTCGATTTACCGCTCCTGGCGGTATCTAATCGATCAACTGCAGACGAACGTGCTCGGCGCAGTATTAGCGATGCTGGGTGGGATGCTGTTCTCCAATGAACCGATTGCGGTTGGGCTCGTATGTATTATCGTGATCATGATCTGTCTCAAGCTGAAAATGGGTGAGACCATCGGTGTTACCTTGGTAACAGTAATATCCGTGATGGAGGCCTCGGGACAATGGGTGTTTGCACTTAATCGTCTGTCGCTCAGCTTGATTGGTATCTTATCGGCTTTTATTATCAATATCATTATTATTCCGCCGAAGCCTCAGGTCCAATATGAAGGGCTGATTAGGAAGGCATTCGAACAGCTCTCTCTACTGCTTCGAACAGCGGTCTCGGATGAGATCAAGGAGACTGTGATTCATCAGGAGAAGCGCTCCCTAGAGGATGCGATCAACTCACTGAGCGAGAAATATAAGCTGATGGAAGAAGACCAGAAGAGGCTGCGAAAGCCCAAATTTAGTGAGAGTCGACAAATGGTTATTTACAAGCAAATGCTGAGGACACTCCATAAAGGTTATGAAGTGCTGGATGCGATTGAGCAGCATTACTTCCAGGCTGTTCGCTCTGCCGAGTTGAACAAGGCGTTCGATGCACACCTGGAGCAAATGATTAAATTCCATGAGCATATCATGCTGAAGTTTGATAACAAATTGAAGCCTAATGCGCTGGAAGCGAAGGAATTCGCTGAGAATAACGATCGATTCCTATCAGAGATGTTAGAGAGATATGCGGAGCGAATTGATGGGGCACTGCGGTTATCGATTGTATCTGCCGAAATTTACGAATATGGTTACCAATTGGAGAGGCTGAACCGTCTTGCCGATCATTCTGGTTCCCCTGAGGTTCAAGGGGAAGAGTAGCCAACTTATTTAAGCTTACCCTCTAGTTATTCGCATAATTGCGAACTAGGGGGTGTTTTTTTTAGTCAAATATGTTTTTCTTCAGTCAAAATAAGCGCTTACATTAGAGGATCACCAAATCTATAATATCCAATCAATATGGTCATACGAACTTAATATCATAGGCTTTCTTATGTTTACACTTTAGCTAGTTGGATATTTAATCTTGTACAGAGAAGTAGAATATTGGAAAGGTGGGGTGATATGGGTTTTATAAGACGAAGACCAATCGTGATTATTTGGTTTACCGCTGTATTTCTAATACTTCTTGCAATCTTGATGATGATTTTAACGAACAAAAAAGATGTATTGCCAGAAAATTGGTTGTTTACGGTGGATGGATACGCTGTGACAGATGAAGAATTTCAATTTTATATCAACGAACAGAGGGCTGTAACTGCAGATTATTTCTACAGAAGCTATGGTGCCGAAGTAGACGAAGGCTTCTGGGGACGTCAATACGGCGAAAATAACGAAACGCCATCTGAGCACGCCAAAAAAGCTGCAATGACCGCATTAATAAGGACCAAAGAGGAGCAAATTATAGCTGACGAACGGAATATTGCCCAGTACAAAAGTTTCGATGAACTGAAGTCCGACATGGAAGACGAAAACAAAAAGCGGGCTGGCATGGAAGACACAGAGGAGACATACTACGGTTTGCCTGAATTTGATCAATACCAATACATGCAATATTTAAGCAGCGCCCGTTGGCCGGATTTGGTTGAAACCCAGGTCAAAAAAACAAAAATGAGCGATACTGGGTTGCAAGATGAATATGCTTCAAGGAGCAGAGAATATGTTCACACAGCAGATGAATTAACGGTCATGTTCGCAACTAATGGACAGGCCATGGAGCAGAAAACATTAAATCGATTGGATATATCCAAAGAGGATATTGAATCTCTTAGTTTCTGGGAGTCATTGGCGGCGGTTTCTGTAGGTGAGACGGTAACCGGTAAATATATGGGCGAGGATGCCATTGCCACTTTGCTCACAAAGCCGGAAATAACCATGCTTACACCAGAAGAAGTGAAAGACTCCATGATTTACGGACGGGCAGAATCTGACTTGCGAACGCTAATTGCAACAAGAGCTGATAAGGCAAAGATCGTGTATAACGGCAATCATTTCAGAGAATTTGCTATGAAATAGAATCCTTATGTTCTTATCTTTATATAATTCTGTGTCTATTATTTTCTGTTCATAGATGCGGATTGATTATATAAATATTAAATTTAAGAAAGGGAGATTGCCAAATGAGACGATCAAAATGGATGCAAAAAGCGCTATCCATGGTTACTGCAGTAACTTTGACATTCTCTGGTCTACCTGGCTTGGTGCCTACAGCTGAAGTTTCAGCTGCAGAGGGATCAGTAGAATCATTTGACTCTGTTGTACTAGAACTGACACAAGCATCAGATCTTGCAGGCAGAGTGAACCTTACTTATAAAGGTTCGCCATTAAGCAGTCTTGTCAAGGGACCTGTTATTGATGAGTTTAGTTATAACTCAAGCAATTCGAACTTGCTAACTGTTGATGATAACGGAAACGTGACATTAGCTAGCGGTTATACATTAGCGGCGCCGGGTGATCCGGGCATTCCTGTAACGATAACAGCCACAACGAGTTATTACCATGACTCAGATGTGTTGTTCATGGAGGACTTCGAGAACAACAATGGTCCGCTGACGTCAACGAGTAAGCTAGGATCGTCATTTGCATTGTCCGATGCTCAGTCTCGTTCCGGATTGAAAGCGATTACACCAGCGAGTATAACCAATACTGAAAATGTGAACCAAGACGTGGCCTTACCTGCTGGAAGTAATTATAAAATGACGGCATGGTATTACGACCCTTATCCGGATGAGGAGAAGACAGCGACTGCCAGAACCCAATTTGGAATTTTGGATGGCAAAAATGCCACCTATGCCGGGACATTCTATCAAAGTTCACAGGCTGACGTTATTCATAACCCGACGAAATATACTTGGGCATATGCACCATCAACAGCCGGATCAGCAGCGAAACGTTGGAAAGATAGCGGAGTCGAACGATCCACAGGCTGGCATAAATTTGAGTGGCTTATTACACCGAATGGTGCGACCTTGGAAATTGACGGTAATATAATATCCGAATCAGCAAAGGATGATATTTACAAAGCGATGAAGAGCGGTACAACCATTCAACCTAAAATAGCTGGAGGATGGAATAACCAATCAGGTAACAATTCTTATATTAATAACAAGCATCTTATTGACGATTTTTATGTTGTCAAAGACGTTGCCACAGTTACAGGTACAAGGACGCTTACATTGAATTTAATACCTCCAGGTGGATTGTCAGATTTGGAAGTTATCTCTCAGCCAACAGCGGCAAAAGTTAATCAAGGCGAGACGGCAACCTTTAGTGTTACCGCAACCGCTGCTGCTGCATCCTACCAATGGTATGTGTCTAATGACGAGACAGGTTTGAACGGGACAGAAGTTATGGGAGGCAATGATGCGGTATTAACGCTCCCGAATGTTAACTCAACTGTACAGCAAGGTAAGTTTTATTATTGCCAAGTATCTTCGCCAGAGGGAATTGTGGTGAAGTCCCACGCTGCACCGTTGTTGATTAACACAAATACACAGGTGAATGCGCCAATTCATCCGACACTTGACCCGGACACAGGTATTTATACAGGAGGATCCAATTACGGTGATACTCTTGTAACACTGTTCAAAGACGGTAGACCCATTGGATATTATTTATCTAAAAATGGGGGGCCTGACCAGCTTAACAATCATGAAAGGCATCATGTTCTACCCTATGCAAGGGCAATGGGGGCGGGCAATTACACCGTCACAGCTATTGTCATAAATGCGGAAGGAAATATCAGTGAAGAAGTTGCGGCATCCGGAATATTAACGATCGAGAACTTATCTGCACCGGTAAATGTTAGATGGAACGGTACCTATGCAACTTGGGATAGCGTCGCTAACGCATCTGCGTATACGGTTCAGCTCGTCAGCAACGGAGTGGCTAATGGGAGCCCTATTGCTGCAACAGGAAATGATGTGGCTCTATCTCCGAGCTTAAATGACACGTTTGAAGTTAAGGCGATTGGCAGCGCAACTACACGCTTCCTGGATTCTGTTGAATCAGAGGAGAGTGCAGCTTATTCAGCCAATATTGCGCTAGTACGTCAAAATGAAACTTTGCGGGCAGGGGAGAGTGCGCGGCTAATCGTCGACACGGCTGATGTCTTCGTTGCTGATAACATCAGCTTCAGTCCGGCAAATCAAGACAAAGGTAAAATTGAAGTAGACGATGCCGGATTCGTAACGGTAAAGAAAGGCTATGTTCCGACAGAGAACGAAGAGGTCACCGTTAATGTCAGCGTTGATTACTTCCATAAGGCTGACATGATGTTTTACGATGGATTTGAAGGGGATAAGAAATTTACAACTGGTGCGAATGGGTACGTTCAAAGTGGCGTGATGTCACGCACCGGAGCAAAGGCTGCGACAACGAGTGGTACTGGCGACGTGGCTACTGTCCCGGGTACCTATAATTATGCCCCTTCTGGAGGTAAGACAACGGTCGTTACTGCCTGGTACTACGATGATGGAGGAGTGGCCTCCGGTGATCACGCGGTATTTGGCTTAACACCGTCGGCCAATGAGCATATCGTAATCAATTATGGTAATGCGGATGGTAATTGGGCGGAAAACGTGACGAATTATTCCGTCAGGTTCGGATCAGGCGGAAGGTTCTATCCCGTAGACGCCAAGCGTAGTAAAGGCTGGCATAAATTCCAGTGGTTCGTAACATCAACAGGAACAACTTATAAAATTGATGGAAAAGTAATTCATAGACAAACCGCAGAAAGCGGCCCATTCGATACAAGTGTAGCGAGCAGTATAAAAAATATAAATGCTTTGCAACTTGCTACGAATTGGGGCAATAAAGCCGGAACGATCAAAGATATACAGAACAAGCATTTTATCGATGACGTATATGTTATGGATAGTGAAGTAACCACCCAAACGGCAAACGCATCTGTTACATTAAAGCTCTTGCCTAAAGTATACACTCACTCGGAAGACAGCACCTATGTTATTGGTCTGGATGACTATAAAGTTACTGTAAATCCTGATTTAGCAGATCTAGCTGGTGTGAAAATCGGAGATGTGACCCTTGAGCAAGCAGTGGATTATATGGTCAATGACAATGTTTTGACGATTAAAAAAGATGCATTTGCAAGAAACAACATTGTGCCAGGAAAATATATCATTAGACTTGACCTAAACCCTGCTGAAATCACATTCGAGTTGAGCATTACACCTCGTGAAGTTCGTGATTTTTATTTCTCCAATAACGGTGATGATCATGCTGATGGACGAACACCGGAGACAGCATGGAAATCAATCTCCAAAATAAATGAATATGTGTTTTTACCAGGTTCTACCATTTATTTGGATGCACACAGTGTATGGAATGAACAAATCAGGCTGCGCGGCAATGGTGAAGAAGGAAATCCGATTACACTTACTAAATATAATACGACCGATCCTAACCAACGGCCGATTATTAATGGTGGAGGAACAGCGTCAAGCCCATCAGGGATTACCGTCAACGGTGCCATTGAGTTGTATGACGTTAATTATTGGGTAGTCAGCGGTATTGAAGTAACGAACATCGGCAATAAAGCAGGTGACGGCCGTTCCGGTATCGCTGTAATGTCACGCATTTCCAAGTTGGGACAAGGTCAGTTTAATATTCAAGATTATGCTGATGCTCGCATGCAAGGAATCGTTGTTCGAGATAACTATGTTCATGATGTGAATGGGCTGCACCAAGCAAATGGAGCAAGTAAGGTATCCGGCGGCATCATTATTAATGGTTATGTAGATATATTGGTTGAAGGCAACAAAACCCTTCGCTGCGATAACGAAGGCATTCGCAACAATGCCTATGGACCAAGTAGTCCAGGGACTAATAACACAGGCATCACTTGGAGTAACTCAAGCTATCCTTGGGCATCAAACGCTGTGTTTAGAAACAACTGGGTTTCTAGTTCAGTTGGAGATGGCATTGTCATGTCCGGCGGGAACAACTCCCTTGTGGAACGAAATGTGGTCACAGACAGCGGTTACAGCTATTTAAGCGATAAGAGTGGTAATTTGGTATCGAACTGGGGACCCAATAATACTTCACCAACATATCTTGGTTCGCAGAACTATGCCGCAGCGTGGATTATGGCAAGTAAAGGTACGATCTTCCGCTATAACGAATCTGTAGATAATCCTTATCATGCAAGTAATGATGGTATGGCTTGGGATATTGATAATTACTGCCAAGATAATGTCTATGAATACAACTACAGCCGAAACAACTACGGTGGTTGGTATCTGCAGATGAATGCTGCGAAGGGCAACATTATTCGTTATAATGTCAGCGTGAACGACGGACGCAGCCCGGATTTTAACAAAAGCTACAACAGTCTTCTATTACTTGCGGGAGGTTCTTCAACTAGTGAAGAGTCAAGTGGATTATTCTATAACAATGTCATCGTGTCACCATTGAAGAATAGCAGCTCGTTAGTATTTGATCCAACAGCGACGAACTTGCATATTTATTTCCAAAATAACATATTTGTCTATACCGGGACTAACAGCAGCATTGGTCTGAAAGGCGGAGGAACCTCTGCTCCATTTATTGCTGGACGGTTTACGAACAACATTGTTTATCCAGCGAATCTGTTTGGCAGCATGAATGCAGGTGGCGGCGGGTATCTTGGTGCAGGTGTAACAGCAACAGACAACCACTATGTAACGGAAGAGGAACTAAATTCCATATTAAATGATTATAAGTCAGCACCAGAGCATTGGATTGCCAACAGCGGAACCGCTGCTGCAACGCTTGATTACAACGCAATGAGCGGATTCCGTCTTGCTGACGGCAATAACCTGGCCTATGGTTCGGGTGTCGAAGTAGTAAGCCCATATGTGGATCGTGTGAACGCTCTGCCTCATATGACAGAGAGAACAGACTTCTTCGGCAATCCACTAAGCGGCAGGATGCCTTCGATCGGTGCACACAACCCTTATTCGGTAGCTTTTGATTCGGGCGGGGGCAGTGAAGTGGCGATGATGTTCGCTGATAGGGGCGGTACAATTACCGAACCAATAGCCCCAACAAAAGGTGACGCTGCGTTCGGCGGTTGGTACCAAGATGCGGAGTTGAACGATGCGTGGAATTTCGCCACAAACCCTGTGACAAGCGATATCGTGTTATATGCAAAATGGATTGAAGGTGAAGAAGGTACAGCCCCAATGATTATGACGGATTCTCTTGAGAATGGTCATGTTGGACAAACCTATTCAGCAGCTCTGATCGCTGATGGTGATACGCCAGTCAAATGGGCAGTTATAAATGGTGAATTGCCAACGGGCTTGAGCTTGGACGAGGAGACAGGTGTTATTTCTGGTACACCGGAACAGAGGGGCCAATTTACATTCAAAGTTCAAGCGAACAATGATGCAGGCAGCGATGCGAAGACATTGAGTATAATAATCACTCAAGATGTACCCGAGAGCACAGCCCCAGAGATTATTACCAAGAATCTGCCAAGTGGTAAAGTTGGCCAAGAATATACGGTCACACTGGCGGTATATGGTAGTGATCCGATCACTTGGGAGGTCCGTGAGGGAGACTTGCCAGTAGGTTTGAACCTAGATGAAGCAACAGGCATTATCGCGGGCACGCCTCAAGAGACGGGAAATTACGAATTCACTGTTGCGGCAACGAATGATTATGATACCGATGAACAATTATTAGGTATTGAGATTGCAGAGGATGAGCCAGTCGGTACTGCGCCAACGATTACAACCATGACTTTGAAAAATGGCAAAGTAAATCAGAGTTATCAAGCGGCGCTTATAGCAAGTGGCGATGCTCCAGTTACTTGGACAGTGAACGATGGCTATCTACCATTTGGATTGAATTTAGCAGAAACTACGGGTGTTATTTCTGGTACTCCAACTCAAGCGGGGACGTACAAATTCACTGTTATGGCCTCCAATCATATTGGTATGGATTTAAGAGAGTTAACTATCGTTATTGTGGCCAATGACAATGGTGGGAATAATGGCAATGAAAACAATAATGGCAATAATAACAATAACGGTAATGACAACAATAATGGTGATAATGGCAATGGCGGAAGTTCAGGGGACAGAGGTAACGAGAAACTGATCGTGGATCGTATTGATGACGCAATCAAAGAGCAGTTGAAGCAAGGGAATTCTATTCAACTTACAATGTCACCTGGAACTGATGAGCTTGAGCTTTATAGCGATACGGTTGGCTCCATTATTAAAGCAAATAGGCCGCTAACCGTTTCGAATGGCACCGTTTCAATCGAATTGTCTTCTGATTTATTGAAGCAGTTGAATACAGGCAAGACGATGAGGATTGCCATTAAGCCAGTAGATGAGGGAGATGGTAGCCTAGAATGGGGATACGAGATGAAAATCTTTGTCGATGACCAGGTAATAACGGATTATCCAGGGTTTATTCCAATAACCTTCGACCTGTCACAGGAGCAGCTGCAATCTAGCGATATTAGCAAGCTTTGCGGCATCATGCTTCTAGCAGACGGTAACAAGGAACGCTTAGGCGGCAACTATGATCGTGAGTCTGGTAAATTCACCTTCACAGCAAAAGGGTTAGGCTATTTCTTCGTCACAATCAAATCTGAACCTGTTGAATTGAAACTTGCCCTTGGTATGACAGACTATACGCTGAACGGAATCCAATCGAGTATGAACGTTGCACCGATGGTAGTTAAGGGCAGAACTTTGGTGCCGCTACGTTTTGTTGCTGATAGCTTAGGCGCTGATGTAGGATGGGATAACGTCACAAAAACCGTAACGATTACCTTGGACGGTCAGATTCTGTCCATTAAGATCGGAGAACTTGCGCCGGAAATGGATGCAGCAGCCGTGCTAGTTAAGGGACGAACAATGCTGCCACTACGTTTCATTGCGGAGTATTTTGGCGCAGATGTAATCTTCGATAATACTACAAAAACCATTAGTATCATGAAGTAGTATTCGTATAACTAACATCACTAACTAGGAATGAAGCCCCCTAACATACACTGTAGTCAAGTGGTGTGTTAGAGGGCTTCTTGTTTTGGATTAGTAAGAAGAGAGTCGAACCAAACTAAAAAGAGTCCTGTTATTTGCTTGAACCGGTAAACGGTAATGCAAATAGACAGGACTCCTATTTAAAAAAGAACATAAGATTGAATTTGCGACATATCAGTGTTACAATAAAGAGCGGTCCTAATTCAAAGTAAGAGACCAAAGTTTAAGCAATTTAATCTTATCACATTAAATTGTGTTTGTCAATAGATTTTTTTGGGTGTGTCTTGAGTAAGTTATAGCTTTGTATTATTTCACAAAGGGGCGACTATTTTGAGTAATCATGACAAGGAGCGGCAGGCGGAGCAGAACCGGGTAGAATATGTTGAGGATCTGATTGGAACGCGTATCTCTCGCCTGGAATCAGAAGTTGGAGCGATTCGTGGTGATGTCGTATCTATGCGAAAGGACTTCTGGGATGAGGTTACGGTTAACTTCAGCGAGGCGGATGATGTAGGGGAGACTTCAACAAGTTTAAGACAACAATCCGAAGTGTTGTCTGAACGTGAGAAGCGCCATCAGCTCGCTTATAATTCACTCGTGAAACTGAAACGATTGCAGCAGTCACCTTATTTTGGCCGCATCGACTTCGCAGAACAAGGAGAAAATGGCGAAGCAATTTATCTAGGGATAGCTTCATTGCTTGAAGAAGATGATGAGACATTTCTGATTTATGACTGGCGTGCACCGATATCGAATTTATATTATGATAGCGTCCCTGGTCCAGCCTCATACGAGACGCCTTCCGGCACGATTGAAGGAGAGATGACACTCAAACGGCAGTTCGTCATCCGCGGGCGGGACCTGAAGGTGATGTTCGATACGGGTGTGACGATTGGGGATGAATTGCTGCAGCAAGTGCTTGGGCGAAGCTCAGATGCGCAGATGAAGAGCATTGTGGCAACGATCCAGAAGGAGCAGAACCGCATTATCCGTAATGATACTTCACGTATGCTGATTGTCCAAGGTGCAGCAGGCAGCGGTAAGACTTCAGCTGCGCTGCAGCGTGTGGCTTATTTGCTATACAAGCATCGTGACACGCTTCGTGCCGATCAGATGATCCTATTCTCTCCGAACCCGATGTTCAATAGCTATGTATCCACGGTATTGCCGGAACTCGGGGAAGAGAATATGCTGCAGACGACATTTCAGGAGTATCTGGAGCGACGTCTTGGCCGGGAATTCCAGCTGGAGGACCCATTCGTCCAGATTGAATATGTATTATCCGGCGAAGAGGATGATTCTTATCAGGCCCGTATGAACGGAATTCGCTACAAGTCCTCACTACTGTTCTTCGAAGCGATCGGCAGATACAAAGCGCTGCTTGAGCAGAAAGGCATGAAATTCAAACCGCTGCGCTTTATGGGACGGGAAGTCGTTGGGGCCGAAGCTATCTCGGAACGCTTCTATGCTTATGACCCGGCGATAACCCTGGCCAATCGTTGTGAACTGCTTAAGGAATGGATGCTTAAGGAGATTGCTGCCTTCGCTAAGGAGGAGGTTAACCAGCCTTGGGTTGAAGATCAAATCCAGCTTCTTGATACCGAGGATTATCAGCGCGCTTACCAGCGGATGCGTCGTCAACAACAGAAAAGCAATAGTCAATTCAGCGAATATGAAGAAGAGAGAACCATTCTGGGGAGAATGGTTGTCAGCGAGCGTCTGAAGCCGCTACGTAAATGGATCAAATCGCTGCGCTTTGTCGACGTAACGAAGCTGTATTGTCAATTATTCGAGCAGTCGGAGATCGCAGGGGAGGTCCATATGGACGCTTTGCCAGAGGACTGGTCTCTCATTTGCGGGAGCACCATTTCTAAGATCAAGGCCGGAGAGCTATTCTATGAGGACATTACGCCATTCCTCTATCTAAAAGAGATGATCCTAGGCTTCCACTCCAACCATGCGATCCGTCATGTCATTATTGACGAGGCACAGGATTACTCACCATTTCAATTATTTTTCCTGAAGAGATTGTTCCCGCGTGCACGGATGACAGCTCTCGGCGATCTCAATCAGGCGATTTATGCTCATTCCTCTGTACTACAGCAGTCGTCTGTGCTGATCGATTTATATGGATCGGATAACAGCGAGCAGATCGTATTGCAGCAGAGCTACCGCTCGACCCGGGAGATCGTTGAGTTTACGCGTGGTATGCTGCCGGGGGGAGAGGCGATCCTTCCGTTCAATCGTGCTGGCGAGAAGCCGGAAGTGATTGTTGTACAAGGTCAGGATGATTTGTACGCACAGATCAAGCAGGATGTTACAGCACTGCGGAATGAGGGCTATGAATCGATTGCTGTCATTTGCAAGACTGCAGAGGAGAGCAAAGAAGTTCACGAACATCTCGCCAAGGATCTGGAGGCCAGACTAATTAAGAAAACGACGCTATCTTTCGAGAAGGGGGTTCACATTATCCCGGCTTATCTGGCTAAGGGAGTGGAATTCGACGCCGTGCTTATTTTTGATGGCTCGAATGATAAGTATACCCGCGAATCGGAGCGCAAGCTGTTCTACACAGCTTGTACGAGGGCAATGCATTTGCTGCATGTTTATTCGGCAGGTGAGCCAAGTCGATTTATTACGGAGACGGATTCACAATCCTTTGTAAGAAAATAAGGTAACAAATGCATTCGGAATATTTTGCGAAATATACTCCACACTAACCATGATTGTTGTTTATATGAATGGAAAGGGTGTCCGAATGATGGGTAAGAAGAAGGGGGATCTGGCGGCGTTGGCGTCCATTCCGCTAATCATGACTTTGGGCAACTCCATGCTAATCCCGATATTGCCACTGATTTCGCGAGAACTGCACATTTCTTCACTTCAAGTCAGTATGTTGATCACGGTATATGCCGTAGTTGCCATCTTATTGATTCCGATTGCAGGTTACTTGTCGGATAAGGTCGGGCGCAAGGCAGTGATTATTCCGAGTCTCATCATAGCAGGGATTGGCGGAGGGGTCTGCGGCGCAGCCCCCTGGTTTGCTAATGGAATGATGCTGTACTGGATTATTATTGCCGGCAGATTCCTGCAGGGGATCGGGGCAGCGGGGGCATTTCCGACCGTTCTGCCGCTGGTTGGGGATATGTTTGATGATGACAAGGAGGTCAGCAAAAGCCTGGGCATTATCGAGACCTCCAACACATTTGGCAAGGTGCTTAGTCCGATTCTTGGCGCACTGCTGGGCGCCTGGATTTGGTATATGCCTTTTCTGGCCATTCCTGTGCTAAGCTTATGTTCCTTACTCCTCGTGATCTTCCTGGTCAAGGAGCCTGAGCGCAAGAGCAAACCGAAGCCATTGAAGCAGTTTTGGAAGTCGGTTAAGGGCGTCTTTGCTTCGCAGGGACGATGGTTGTATGCCATATTTATCATTGGCGGGATTTCGATGTTTCTGCTATTTGCCGTGCTTTTTTATTTGTCGGAGCAATTAGAGAAGAGGCATGGCCTGGACGGTGTCCTTAAGGGCTTTGTGCTGGCGATCCCGCTTGCATCCTTATGCCTCGCGTCTTACTTCACAGGCAAGAAGATCGGCAAGAACAAAGTACTGATGAAATGGTGCGGTGTAATCGGACTACTTCTGTCTACAGGGGCGTTATTCGGGGTCGGTTTTTTCAACAATATCTATTTTGTTCTCGCTTGTCTCATCGTTTGCGGGGCGGGGATTGGGATGGTCCTGCCTAGCTCGGATGCGCTCATTACCGAAGGGATTGAGAAGGAGCTGCGTGGCACGATTACTTCCATCTACAGCAGTATGCGATTTATCGGGGTGTCGTTGGGGCCTCCGGTGGTGTCCTTGCTCGTCAAGTCAGGTCATATGACCTTGTTTTTCGTCATTGCTGGTATCTCTCTGGTGGCTATGATCCTGCTCTTAGTGATGGTCAAACCAGAATCGAAGGAAGGCAAGGGGGGGCTGTCTGAAGCATTGCGTCCACAGCATTAGTCCTGTTTTCAAAAAAATGTAAGAGATACTGAAGGAATGTGACATTTCTCCTAGTTATTTACCTCCAAAACTCATACAATCAGCACAAAATATTACTATTTTGTGTCCTGGGAGGAAGAATATGAGAAATAAGAAATGGGGATTGTGGGCATTAATCGGTGTAGCAGTGCTGCTAGTTGCTGTACTCGTGTTCATTCGCGTCAATGAGAAGAACTCGCAAAAAGCCGAATTCCCGGATCTGGAGCAGGTGGAGGCGGGACAAGTCCCTGATGGCTTTGACGAGGCTAATCAGCCCTATATGGGGAATCCTGAAGCGGCTGTGAAGATCGTGGAATTCGCGGATTACAAATGCCCAGCTTGCAAACAATGGACACAAGAGATTTTCCCGAAGATTAAGAGCGAATATCTGGACACAGGCAAGGCGGTATATTATTACGTCGATTTCCCGTTCCTAGCTCCTGATTCGACCTTGGCCGCACTCGCTGGAGAGACTCTATATCAACAGGATCAGAAATATTTCTGGGCCTATTATGATCTCATGATGGAGAATCAGGGCAGTAAAGAGACGGCCTGGGCCAACAAGAAGTTTATTATGAATTTGATCAAGGAGAATATTCCTGGAGTTGATATGAAGAAATTTGAGCAGGATTTGGATGACCGGAAATATATCGCCAACATTAAGCGTGACCTTCTCATCGGAGAGAAGCAAGGCGTCGATGGAACGCCATTCGTATTTGTGAATGGACAGGCTGTAGATGATGTCTCCTGGGAAGGAATGCAGGCGGCAATCGGGCAATAGCGACATATGAGAACGGTTGGCCTATGGCTTGCGGAACGGCAAAGCGAAGGCTGCCCGTTCTTTGTTTTGTGCAGTTTTTTAGAGGTTGTTTAAAGAGTCCGCCTTTGATCACGAAGTAGCACGGGTAGCTTAATCGACATCGAATCTTGAATTCAGCCGGCCTTCCGGTGCTCACGTACCCACTACGTACGCTCCGCTCCTCAGACCCTAGCTTCATCCAACCTTCTCGGTGCTGAAAGTCTGACTTTTTAAACACGCACTTTTATGGATACTGAAGTGTTTTTCTTGTCGTTTTTTTGATATGATATAAGCTGATTCGCCTGACAGGACAAGGCTACATATGATATTTACCGCTCGGCTTGATTATATCATGGATAAGAAAGCAGTAAGAAACCGAGCTTGAGAATGTAAGTGAAATATTGAATTAGAGATTCATACCATTTAGGAGGGATACGCAATGAACGCGAAGCAAGCAGCAGGGTATCGAGCAGCAGAATGGGTAGAAGATGGAATGATCGTCGGACTGGGAACTGGATCGACGGCGTATTATGCGATAGAGAAGATCGGACAGCGCGTAGCTCAAGGTTTGAAAATAAAAGCGATTGCCACTTCGAACGCTTCAGAGGAACTAGCGAAGAAATATAATATTCCGCTGATTCGTGCTGCGGAAGTAGAGCACCTTGATCTGGCTATCGATGGGGCAGATGAGGTGGACGCTAACATGGCACTGACTAAAGGCGGTGGCGGCGCTTTGCTGCGTGAGAAGCTGGTTGCCATCAACAGTGAACGCTTCATCGTTATTGCCGATCATAGTAAAATGGTACCGCATCTTGGCAACTTCAAGCTGCCGATTGAAATTGTCCCGTTCTGCTATGAGTGGGCCTTCGGGCAGTTGCAACGAATCTACAATGTGCCTATTGAGATGCGAACTCGTGACGGAGAACTCTATATAACCGATAATGGCAATTACATTGCCGATGCTTCGTTTGGCGTGATCTCTGATCCAGGTAAACTTAGCCATGAGTTGAAGGCCATGACTGGGGTTGTCGAGCATGGTTTATTTGTTGATATTGCCCATACGGTTGTGGTCGGATATGAGGACGGACGCACCGAGGTTATCGAGAAGAAGTAGTTGAGGAGGACCGAAGGATGCTTATAAATATGACAGACAGCCATTGGGATCATGAAGTTCGCGAGCTACTGGAAGATACGTTCTATTATGATCCGTCCGAGGTGGACAAGGTGATGGATCAGTATCGAGCTTCAGGATCACAAGAGTTGTACGTGTTTGAAGACCAGGAGGAGTTCATCGGGATCATCGGCTTTACGATGGATGAGCAGAATCAGCTTGTGATTACAGAGCTAGTCATTCATCCACGGGAACGCCTGAAGGGATATGGACGCGGAATTATTTTAGAGACGATTGTGTTGAAAAATCCTAGCCGTATCATCACGATTACAGATGAGGACGGTGCAGATTTCTTCCGCAATATCGGCTTCCAGATTACGGGCCTGCCCGCAAACGAAGAGGGTATGGAACAATTCCGCTGTACTTATGAAGTGGAAATTGATGCTGAAGAGGAATAAAAGAAATCCTTGCGAGAATAAGCATAGACGACAGAATGATCTGTCGGCTGTGCTTTTTTTGTATTAAGGCGGAGCTGCAGGCTTTCACAAAAGGAAATATCGGAAGTTGATTTTTCCAATACCTTGAGATATAGTTCTTATATCGAATAGTTCGATTATAGAACTATTCGATTATTGAACAGTTCTATTTAAGAACAACTAGGACAAAACACTTGATAACGGAGGATAAGATGAACGAGTTAGACCGCAAGTCGTGGCAATTGGTTGAGCGTTACATGGCCGCTTATTTTATATTATTCAAAAGGTTGAATGCGCAGATCGACGAGGTGATTCAGGATGATGCAACACTAGACCAGTATCAAATTATCGCTTACATCGCAACGCATGAGAACGGAACATCGACGGAGCTTGCTGAGGCTTTCTCGGTTGGCAAAAGCTCGATTACTGCTATCATTACCAGGCTGGTAGACAGGGGGATTGTAGAGCGGACTAGGGACGTTCAGGACCGGCGCGTCGTCTATTTATCTTTGACTGAGCGGGGGAGAACTATATTTTCCAAGATGCAGGGATCGATCATGGATATGCTATCTTCTTATATGGTTCATTTTACGAAAGAGGAAATTGAAGGCTTTATCCGACCTTTTGAGAAATTGGCGAAACTAGTTGAGGAGGGAAATCTGGGGACATGAAGTATATACTGAAGGCAAAATGGGGGCTGCTGTTATTATGGATTGCTGCAGCAGTACTGTTCGTTATTACTGCCCCATCTATGACGGAACTCGTGCGGGAGAAAGGTGAAATAGCCGTTCCTAAAGGGTATTCTTCGGAAGTCGCCACCCGCATATTGAATACTGCAGCTGAAGAGGAAGGGGAAGGGAAATCAAGCAGTGTAGCCCTTGTCTTCCATCAGGATAGCGGTATTACTTCTGATGATAAGAAGGAGATTGAGCAAGCCTTATCCAGACTTCGTTCATCCATGGATCAGCTCGGAATTGGTTCGATGATTGATCCGTTTGATACGCCAGAGGCCAAGGATAAAATGATTGCCGCAGACGGCAAGACGATTCTAGCTTCTTTAAGCTTGCAAATGGATAAGCGTCCATTGGAGGAAATGGAGCAGGATATTCGTAATGTGCTCTCGTCGCTTAAGGTGGATCATTACATGACAGGCGCTCAGCAGATTAATCAAGATGTCATTCTAAGCTCGGAGCAAGGTCTAAAGAAATCAGAGTATTTCACAGTGATCTTTATTCTAGTGATTCTATTCATCGTCTTCCGTTCAGCCGTGGCTCCATTTATACCGCTACTTACGGTCGGGATTAGTTATTTGATCTCCCAATCGATTGTAGCATTTCTCATCGATCACTATAACTTCCCTGTCTCTACATACACACAGATCTTTATGGTCGCGGTGATGTTCGGCATCGGTACAGACTATTGTATTCTTCTGATCAGCCGCTTTAAGGAAGAGCTTCAGTTAACAGATAACATCCAAGAGGCGATTATCCAGACCTATCGAAAAGCAGGAAAGACCGTATTCTTCTCCGGTCTCGCTGTATTGGTCGGGTTCACAACGATCGGTCTCTCCCAATTTGTGCTCTATCGTTCAGCCGTAGCAGTTGCTGTTGGCATCGCCGTCATGCTGCTTGCACTCGTAACGATTGTACCGTTCTTTATGGCCGTACTTGGCAAATGGCTGTTCTGGCCGATGAAGGGGGCCATTGAGCATAAGGATAATAGGTTCTGGGGAGCCATCGGTACCTTCTCCGTTAAGAAACCTTGGGCCTCAGCATTGCTTGTGGCTGTCATTACAGTTCCTCTGGTCATCTCCTACAGTAACAACGTCTCTTTCAACAGTATGGAGGAGATCGGAGAACAGTATGAGTCTGTGAAGGCGTACAATCTAATTGCAGACAGCTTCGAACCCGGAGAATCATTGCCAACGACGATCGTCATCAAGAGCGATCAGACGATGGATCATTCGGAGGATATCGTGCTGGCTGAGAAGATCAGTCGTGCAGTGATGGAGGTTGACGGAGTTGCTAGTGTACGCAGCCTCAGTCGTCCGACGGGTGAGATCCAGAAGGATTTTGAAATTACAAATCAAGTAAAAACCGTTGGTGAGGGACTGGGAGAAGGCAATGAAGGCCTATCTCAAATCAAGAACGGGCTGGCAGAAGCAAGTCAGGCGTTGAATGAGAATGAACCTAAGCTGGCGGAAGCGGCGGAGAGCACGGGCAAGCTTGTCGAGGGAACCGGGGAATTGAAGGAAGGCATCTCCGCTCTGTCGAACGGCTTGTCGGAGATCCAGAAGGGGATCACGGACAGCTCCAAAGGGGCTGGCGGCTTGAAGCAGGGGTTGAAGCAGCTCAAACAGAGCGTAGAAGAGCTGGCTGGGGCTAACGACAAGCTGCTACAATCCTATCAATCGATCGCTGGAGGACTTGGTTCGCTAGGCGATGGATATCAGCAAATTCAGCAGCAATTGAGCGATATCGCGAAGGGCTTCTCACAGCTGGACGCCTCCTTCGTCAGTCTGGAGCAGAAATATCCAGAGCTGGCTGGAGATAAGGATTACTTGACGATACGCGGAACGGTTACAGCATCCGGCCAAGGTCTGGAACAGATCGCCAGTGGTCTTGGAACGGCTACAGGGCAGCTTGAACAAGTGAAAGCAGGATTGGAACTGGCAAATTCGGGTTATGCCGAAGCCGCCAAGGGAAGTCATCAGCTGGCAGGTGGATTGGATCAATTTATCTCTGGACTATCGCAGCTAGAACAGGGGCTTAATCAAGCAGGTAATGGTCAAGGGCAAATTGTAAAGAAGCTGCCTGAAATCGTAAACGGTCTAACACAAATCCAGCAGGGTCAGGAGCAAATTCAAACTGGCTTCTCGCAATTCTCTGGTCAAATTACTCAGCTTACAGACGGACTGGACCAGAGTGTCGAGGGATTGGGTCAAGTGTCCGGCGGACTAGATACAGCTAAGCAATATCTGAACGAGGTTGGCGGTAGCGATAACGGTCTGGGCGGTTATTATGTACCGCAGGAAGCGATGAATAATCAAGCGATTGATCAACTCTTTGATACTTATCTATCGGCAGACCGCAAAATGATGACTCTGGACGTCGTCTTCTCCAGTAATCCATATGGGCGTGATGCGATCGACCAGGTTGGCCAGGTGCAGGCTGCAGTAGACAAGGTTGTTGTAGGCACGAAGCTTGCGAATGCGGAGATTGCGATTGGCGGTGTATCCAGCACATTTAATGACTTGAAGACGATCTCCGATGCGGACTACGCCCGAACTGTCATTTTCATGCTTGCGGGCATCTTCATCGTACTGCTTTTGTTACTTCGCTCTGTTGTGATGCCGATCTATATTATCGCTTCATTAGTATTAACCTTCTTCGCATCGGTCGGCTTAACCGAGATCATCTTTGTTCATATTCTCGGGTACTCTGGCGTGAGCTGGGCGACGCCATTCTTTGGCTTTGTCATTCTGGTGGCTCTCGGCGTAGACTACAGCATCTTCCTAATGGACCGCTTCAATGAGCATGGTGAGCTGAATGTCAGAGAGGCGATCGTGCATTCAATGAGGAAGATGGGGACAGTGATCTTATCGGCAGCCGTTATTCTAGGTGGAACGATGGCATCGATGTATCCGTCAGGGGTGCTGTCGATGCTGCAGATTTCAACACTCGTTCTGACAGGACTGTTCTTGTATGCGGTTGTTGTACTGCCATTCCTGATACCGGTGTTTGTAAGAATATTCGGCAAGGCGAATTGGTGGCCTTTTATGCGAGGACGTGGAAAATCAACTGATCATAGCATTGATGCTTAGCGATAGCCAGTTTCGTTAGAGTTGTTCATTAATAAAAAGGACGGCCAGTCCCGCTGTTTTAGTGGGAAGTGGTCGTCCTTTTGCTAGAGGCTTAAATGAATTAGAGGAAGTTTCGTTTAATAGCGCTTCGCAGCGCCCATCCACGTTCATGCCGTTTCTTATATTTCGGGAGCGAACGGTAAATGGAGATGGATTCCCCAAGTGCTTGCCTTGCTTCGTCCTTACGACCCAGCGACTGGTACAGGGAACCAAGTAAATAATAAGCTTCACTGGAGGAAGATTGAATTTCACCGAACTTCGAGGCATAGTCCAGCGCTTTTTGCGGCTCCTCATCTTTGAAGGCGGTGGCCAGCTGCAAATAGGGCTGTCCGTATTTAACGCGTTCATTCAGACGGAGTGCTTGCAGCATTTGCTGCTCTCCGTCCTGGAGTTGCTGTAATCCGATGGATGCGGCCCCAAGATCACTCCAGTACTCTGCGGAATCCTCGGAGGCTTCCTTGGCCTCTTCAAGCAGTTTATAAGCTTCGGCATATTTCTTCGACTCGATCAGGAGTCTGGCTAGTTCACGTTTGGAAGAGACATCAAACGGACTGGATGCGAGCTGTGTTCGCAGTTTTCTAATTTTGCTGGAGCGCCGGAATGGCTTGGCAATGCTAGGCATGACGCCGACATAACGTCGATCCAGAAAGTAGACAACAGCGAGGATGATTATGATGGCAATTAGAGGATTTCCGGTAACCCAAGATAATAATAGGAACAGTAATATAGACAATTTACTCATTTTGTAGGCCCACCATCCGTTAATAATGATTACCAATTATATCATATTCATGATATTAATGTAGATAGGCAGAAATTTAGAGCGAAGAGGAGGGAAAACCTATGAATCAAGGTGAGAGACTTCAGAAGCAGATTGAATTTATTAAGGAAATAGATAAGCTGAAGCATATCCTGCGGCAGACGGTACTGATGGATGGATCGAGACAAGAGAATGATGCGGAGCATACCTGGCATTTGGCTATGATGGCCATGGTCCTGCTAGAGCATACGCCAGAACCTCGCCCGAATTTGTCAAAAGTACTGAAAATGCTGCTCGTTCACGATATCGTTGAAATCGATGCAGGCGACACATTTGCTTATGATACTGCCGGGTATGAGGATAAACAGGAGCGGGAGATGAAGGCAGCTGAGCGGGTATTTGGCCTACTGCCAGAAGATCAGAAGCAAGAGCTCATATCTTTATGGCTTGAGTTTGAGGAGCGTCAGAGCCTGGAGGCGAAGTATGCAGCGGCAATTGATCGTATTCAGCCATTGTTGCATAATTACTATACAGGCGGTTTATCCTGGAAGAAACATGGCGTTAGAAGCTCCCAGGTGTTGAATCGTATTTCTGGTGTGGCAGATATTGCACCTTCTCTATATGAGTTGGTAACCGGGCTGATCCAGGATGCGGTCCAGAAAGGTTATTTACAGGAATAGATGGTAGAAGCGGACGGATCGGCAGTTTAGCTGAAAGATTATATTTGGAAGGAGTGTTAACGATGTATCAATTAGTATTGGTCAGACACGGAGAGAGTGAGTGGAACAAGTTCAACCTGTTTACTGGATGGACAGATGTGGAGCTGTCTGAGAAGGGAGTGCAGGAAGCGGAAGAAGCAGGGAAATTGCTCAAAGCAGCTAATTTCAAATTCGATATCGCTTATACTTCTTACTTAAAACGGGCGATTAAGACGCTTTATCATATTTTAGATGAGATGGAGCTATTGTGGATTCCGGTGCATAAGACATGGCAGTTAAATGAACGCCATTATGGGGCGCTACAAGGCTTAAGTAAATCGGATACGGCGGAGAAATACGGGGATGAACAGGTGCTGCTCTGGAGAAGAAGCTATGATGTTCTGCCGCCTGCACTAACTAAGGAAGATGATCGTTATCCTCGCCATGACTCTAAATATAGTGAGCTCACCGATGACGAGCTTCCGCTGACAGAGAGTCTCAAGGAGACAGTCGTTCGAGTTGAGGACTATTGGGAACGGGAGATCAAGCCGCAGATCATCCAGGGCAAGCAGGTCATCATTGCAGCGCACGGCAACAGTCTGCGTGCTCTGATCAAATATTTGGAGCATCTTAGCAGCGAGCAGATTGTGGATGTGAACATCCCGACGGGTACACCGCTCGTGTACACGCTGGATGAGCAATTCAAGCCGATAGAGAAATATTATCTGGGCAGTCAAGGGAAGATTGAGCAAAAAATCGAGACCGTTGCTAATCCGGATACGATTATGGAGTAATTCTTAAAATGATTCGATCGAAAGCCAAGGTCTGATGTTTAGGATCTTGGCTTTCGTTATTGAAGTTTAAATATTGCACATTCTCGTAGGGTAACCAACCAACATGAGGGTAATAGTTATTATCTGTATTCGCTTGAAAGGTCAAAATTTTACTCGTGGAAGGTCATAATTCGTCCTTGGTTCTCTCTGGTTTGCTAAGTATGATGAAGGCAACCATCAGTTATTTTGGAAGGAGCATGTCTCATATGCACAAGCAGAATCAGAGCAAACAAAATCGAGGGCGCCTCACAATCCCTACCGACCTTGATGTCGTAGGAGAAACACTGAAAACGATGGAGCTATGGGGCGCTGATGCTGTACGCGATGCAGACGGCACAACATTCCCGCAAGAGTTAGTAGATTGTGGAGCGAAAATATACGCTACTTACTATACGACCCGTAAAGACAATAATTGGGCAAAAGCAAACCCTGATGAAGTACAGCAATGCTATATTTCAACTAAATTTGTTGCTGCCACAGACGCTACTCTCTCTATTCGGTTATTGGAAGGGATTAGCGAAGACTTATTACTGGTAAACAACCGTGATGATATTTACCGTTGGTGGGAGGTTATCGATCGTACCACTGGCGAAGTTGTACCGACAAATCACTGGAGCTATGATGAAGCTAGCGGCTGCGTAATTATTAATAACACGACACCTTATCATGAGTATAGCGTCAGCTTCTTAACCTATCTGATTTGGGATCCTGTTCATATGTACAATGCTGTCGTTAATGACTGGAAAGATTTTGAACGACAAATTACGTTTGACGTACGTCAGCCTAAGACACGGGAATACTCTAAAGGCAGACTGCGTGAATTTTTGCGTGAAAAGTCCTATGTAAATGTAGTACGATTCACAACGTTCTTCCACCAGTTCACGCTGATATTCGATGAACTACGCCGGGAGAAATACGTTGACTGGTACGGTTATTCCGCTAGCGTCAGCCCTTATATTCTCGACCAGTTCGAGCGTGAAGTTGGCTATAAGTTCCGTCCGGAATATATTATTGATGAAGGTTATTACAACAACCAGTATCGGATTCCATCCAAACAATACTTGGATTTTATGGCCTTCCAACGTCGCGAGGTTGCGGGGCTAGCGAAAGAGCTCGTTGATATTACCCATGAAGAAGGCCGTGAAGCGATGATGTTTTTAGGTGACCACTTCATTGGTACAGAGCCTTATATGGACGAGTTCAAATCCATCGGGCTAGATGCAGTCGTGGGTAGTGTTGGTAATGGTTCGACATTGCGGTTAATTAGTGATATTCCTGGGGTGAAATATACAGAAGGGCGCTTCTTGCCATACTTCTTCCCTGATACGTTCCATCCTGGTGGTAATCCAACGGCAGAAGCTCAAGAGAACTGGTTAACGGCAAGACGAGCTATTTTGCGTAAGCCTGTAGATCGGATTGGTTATGGCGGTTACTTGAAGCTGGCGCTGGACTTCCCGGACTTTGTGGATTATGTAACGCAAGTTGCTGATGAATTCCGCGATTTATATGAAAAAGCTCGCACGAAGCCGCTATGCCTTGCTAGAGTCGCTGTTCTAAACTGCTGGGGTAAAATGCGCTCTTGGGGCTGTCATATGGTGCATCATGCTCTGTACCAGAAACAAAACTACAGCTATGCGGGTATTATTGAAATTTTGAGTGGTGCTCCATTCGATGTGTCCTTCATTAGCTTTGATGACATTCGTGAGCAGCCGCAACTGTTAAATGATTTCGATGTCATTATTAACATCGGTGACGCTGACACTGCACATACTGGCGGCGATAATTGGAAAGACCCGTACATTGTTGAGCAGATCCGTGCATTTATTGCTCGCGGAGGCGGCTTTATCGGGGTAGGCGAACCTTCTGCTGTTCAACATCAAGGTCGCTTCTTCCAACTAGGCGATGCTCTTGGCGTAGAGCTGGAGCACGGCTTCACCCTCGGTTACGATAAATACAATTGGGACGTGAAGTCGTCTCACTTTATTACCGCCGATATGGATGGTGACATTGATTTTGGAGAGGGCAAGAAAAATGTATATGCGACGAGCGCCGATATTTTAGCTTGCAACGATAAAGAAGTGCAGTTTGCAGTCAATAACTACTTCGGTGGTCGCTCTGTCTATATTGGTGGATTACCATATAGCGCGGAGAATGCTCGATTGCTGCATCGTGCAATATTATGGTCATGCAGTAAAGATCACGAATTGCACAATTGGTTTAGTTCTGATGCGCATACGGAGATCCATGTCTATCCGGAGACAGGCACGTATTGCGTCGTCAATAATATCGCGGAGCCGCGCAACACGACAGTATACGCTAATGGCAAGAGCTTTGAATTAGAGCTCAAGGGCGGCGAATTGCGTTGGTTTAACATGTAAGTTGGTGTCTGAGCCGACAACGAAGTATTAATAAGAATCCCCCTGAAGTGGCAGTAATGAGTCACATTTCAGGGGGGTTTTTTAGTGTGCAAGATGGACAATGGACTGGATAGTTACCTTTGAAAGGAATATTGCATAATACGAGAAAAGATTTTAATTACCAATGATAAGCAGGAGATCGTGGAAGGATGAATTTGACATAAAAAAGTCAGGGCCCCCTTACGAGGGCCCCAATCATGGGAGAGGAGAAACCGGACGAAGAGCTTATGGGGAAACGTAAGTCTTCTCCGCGGTTGTCTACGACATTTGGTGATGTCGATAGTTCAAGTTTGCCCGGGCCTCGGCGATTTATACATGTATATCCTTAAAAAGTAATTCGAAATTACATTTTTCATTCTATGCAGGATTATGGTACGATATCGACAGGCATTTTTTGAGCCTGAAAATTTATATAATTGCTCTATATAGATTGTGTTCAAACAGTCCAGTTTTCAAGTGGACTTTTGAATTACCTTTTAATAGAGCGGCATTGTGCAAGGGTGTGTGAACTAGCATGAGAGTCATATCGGGCAGTGCCCGGGGCAGGACACTGAAGGCAGTTCCCGGGATGGGAACAAGACCGACAACAGACAAAGTGAAGGAAGCCGTGTTTAGCATGATCGGGCCGTATTTTGACGGTGGTGCCGTGCTTGATCTCTTTGCGGGGACGGGCGGACTAGGAATTGAAGCGCTCAGTCGCGGTATGGACAAGGCGGTATTCGTGGATCTCGATAACAAGAGCATCGAGGTTGTACGCGCCAATTTGAAGACCGCCGGTTTGGCGGAACGTGCAGAGGTTTATAAGAATGATGCGGAAAGAGCATTGAAGGTGCTGGCTAAGCGTGAAGCAGCATTTGAGCTGGTGTTCCTTGATCCGCCGTATCGGCTTAAGTTTGGGGAAAAGCTGATGCAAGCGATGGACGAGCTTAAGCTGCTTGAAGATCGCGCGACGGTTGTGTTGGAGTATGAATCTTCCTATGTCTATCCAAGCTGCTTCGGTAATTTTACAGAGCTGCGCAAAGCGGAATACGGAGAAACTTCCGTATCCATATACAGGTATGAGCCGTAGAAGTTCAGACTAGGACACCCCCGTCATATTAAGGAGGAAAACAGTACTTATGGAACAGCAAAAAGCACCGCGGATCGCCGTATATCCTGGCAGCTTTGATCCTATTACCAATGGACATATGGACATCATTCAGCGGGCTTCCCGTCAGTTTGACAAGCTCATCGTAGCTGTGTTGAACAATTTGAGTAAGAAACCGCTCTTTACGGTTGAGGAGCGTAAAGAGCTAATCTCTTCAGTAACGGGCCATTTGCCTAATGTTGAGGTAGACAGCTTCCGTGATCTACTCGTTAATTATGTGGATTATCGCAAAGCGGACGTCATCGTTAGGGGGATCCGCTCGGTTACGGATTTTGAATATGAGTTACAACTGGCTTCCTTGAATCACCAACTTAATCATAATGTCGAGACGATCTTTATGATGACGAACCCTAAATATTCTTATCTTAGCTCAAGCGTAGTCAAGGAAATTGCCTACTTCAAAGGTGATCTTGGGGATCTGGTTCCGGTTGAAATTGAGCAAGCATTAAGAAAGAAATACGAAGATATGCCAAAGCCACAATGAACCAGGTAGATCTCACTGTCGGCTGCTTCTTCTCCATGTGAGCGAGATAGCAACAAAGAAGATGATGAGTAAGACCAATAACCACATAGAAATACGTAGCGAGCCAGCCGCAAGCTGCCAGTTCGGAAGCGCTGCTTCCATCCGGCCTATTAGCGGGTGGTTCATTTCCTTATAGGCGGGAAGAGCGCCAGGCAGTAAGATGATTAGTGGTCGCCACAGTATTAAAGTCAACACATAGGCATAGGCCCCGTGAAGAATACGCTGCAGAATAAATCTGCGACCGTCAATGCCGACAGGCTTCAATACGGCCTGTACTTGAAGGAAGGAGCATATTCCACTCCATCCCAACGCAGCGCCGAGCAAGGCGGCCAGCATGGGCTGTGAGAGAGTAAGCTTCGTGATCGCGTGCGTTCCCAGATGGATTTCCGATGCTCCAGCAATGAGATAGGATAGGGTAGATGTTGGGAGAAAAGAATTGACGACGTGAATAATGACGGCAAAGATCAACATGTAACCGCCAATCGTCATCAAGGTCTGTACTCCGTTAGTGACGGAATCGCCCAGCAGCTTACCGAAGCTGCGGCCATCCTCTTGCCTCGCTTGCTCCATTTTCCGCAGTGCCATTCTTAGTCCGGTCTGTGAGCTGGATTGGGCTGTCTTGCTCAAAGGGTTCTCCTGCCCTAACTGGCGCTTCTCGTTGTTGCTTGGTGCTGTATTACGCCAGAAATGGTTTAACGTAAATGCGGCCGCGAAGCCGGAGAGCCAATGGATGCATAGCAGCAACAAGCCAAGGTCGGGATTATTCAGGTAACCAGCTCCGATGACGACCATGATTAGCATCGGGCTGGCGAAATGAGCGGTGGCTGTCATTCTTTCGGCTTCGTCCGCTGTGATTCTCCTCTGCTTATACAGGGTTGCTGCTGCGGCGGCAGACGCTGGAAATCCGGCGGTCATCCCAAGCGGGAGAACCCAGCCGAAGGAGCCCGGAAGCTTGAGGATTCTGCGCGTGAAGGGCTCGAGAATAACGCCAAGCCCCTGCGGGAATCCGCCGGCGATGAGCATTTCAGACAGAACGAGAAAAGGCAAAATAGCTGGGAATACAACTCTCCACCAGAGAGACAACCCTTGCCCTGAGGCTTGGAAGGCCGGACCAGGGGCAGCAACAATACAGATTACAAGTAGTATAGCAATAGCAGCAAACAGTATGGTTGAAGACATCTTGCCAGCGGTTCCCTGTTCGCGTTGCATAAGCGTTCACCTTCTTCATATGTATATGGAAATGGACGGCTAGTACTATGCATATGCTGGACAAGGGGGCGGAAGACCAATGATATATCAACCGTACCCGGAGGGGGGAGTACTAATGCGATCCAATAAATCGGTAGTCATCAAAGTAACTCTATACTTAATAACCCTGGTCGTTCTCGTATATGTAATGGTATATATGCCGACGCCTTATATGATTAACCAGCCTGGACTAGCGGAGGAGATCAAGCCGATGGTAAGTATTCCTGCCGCTGATCCGGAAGAAAAAGGCACGTTCATGCTTACGACCGTGTCTGTCAGTTATGCGAATCTAGCGATGCTGGCGACCGCGCAATTTAATCGCAATGCCGAGATAGTGCGCAAGGAGCCGGATCGTAATGAAGAGGAATATGAGACGCAGCAGAAGTACTATATGAGCAGTTCGCAATCAAGTGCTATTATGGCGGCTTATCATTTAGCAAATATCGATTATGATATCGTTCCAGAATATGTGTTCATAGTCGGTCTGTACAAGGCAGTTGCTCCTAAGGGCGATTTCCATCCCGGGGATATTATCCGTAAAGTTGACGGCCAGTCGATTGGCAAATTCGAGGATTTATCGGCTTTAATGGCCGAGAAGAAACCTGGGGATCAGGTAAGCATCCAGTTGGAACGTAAGAATAATACTTTGGATGAACAGGTAGAGCTAATTGATATATCCGAGAACAAGGATGGAAGCAAAGCGGGTCTTGGCGTATCCATCGGTGAAGTTCGCAAGGTTGACCCTGCTGTTGAGGATCAGGAGGTCAAATTCGTCGATACCCGCATTGGTGGGCCTTCTGCAGGCTTAATGTTCACCCTAGAGATATATAACCAGCTTACGCCTGGAGACTTATCCAAAGGCTATCGGATTGCCGGTACGGGGACGATTGCCGAGGACGGCACTATTGGGGAAATCGGGGGAGTTCAGTTCAAGATCGTTGCCGCCGAGAAGCAGCATGCCGACATCTTCTTCGTGCCGATGAACAATTATGAAGTTGCCAAAGCGAAGGCCGATCAGATCGGCAGTAAGATGAAGCTGGTCAAAGTGCAGACAGCGCAAGAAGCACTGGAGTACTTGCGACAGCTTGATCCTAAGGCTTGAATCTGAATGGCCAGGTAAATTCAAGATTCGATGTCGAGCCTTCTTCATGAGTTGCTTCGTGTTAGATATAGAATTTACACGTTATCAGCGTAGCTGATGAAATTCTATATCGCAAGAAAACCTACCATTGAATCGCGGTCGCTCACCCTTGGATTGACTTCGATCTGGTTTTCTTATCAAAAGTGGATTTTTTGAACTACCTAGTAAAATGAATGTTCAAAAAAGCCGATTTTCAGCACCGAGAAGGTTGGATGAGGCTAGGGCCCACCTTCATACTCTGATTGGTGGTTGGCGGTAGTCGCGGAACAGGTCAAACCCCATCCGCTCCGGCATAGCATTAGCATAGACGGCTGAAGCTCTAATATCGGCATCGAGCTGTGGATGAGACAGATCGGCAGCACGAGTGATGATCGGTAGCTTAGCCGTCTTTTTCATCTGCTTCAGTAGCTGCTGGCCACGCTCGTTGAAGCCGAGAACTCGCAAGTAATGCGGTCCGGCGGATAAGATCTCGCGCGAGCCCATTTGCCGCGAATGACCAAGTAGTGTATGCATGAGTGTGCGCTGAAGCTTGGTATGGGTGTAGCGTTTGGTCTTTAATTGCTCTATCAGTTCGGTTACAGAAGCTTGCTCCAGCTTAGGCAAGATTTTGTGGATGCGGTGTTCCAGCCCTTCGTTCATCTCCAGATGATCGGCCAGTTCCTCTGGTGTGGCCGAGAGGAGGCGGCTGAACAAGGGCTGGGAGAAGCGGTCCCAATCCATCGGACCGCGGTCTGCCGCGAATTCACGCTGCAGAATCTCCAGCGTGAAGGGCGGCAGGTAAGCGGCGGCAGCGGCGAGCGAGCCGCCGCCAGCGATGAGCCGGCGCACGGCAGTGGCGCTGGCAATGCTGGCATCGCGCGGACTCTCGTCGCGATAGCCGGCCCCCTGGCGCTGCATGGTGAGCGGCACAATGCCGCTCTCAAGCCGTCGCAGCGCGATCAGGTAATGCAGCCCAAGCGAGTTGTTGGGCTGCTCCAGCAGCAGGCGGGCGGCGTCTACGTCGCCGCCCAGGCCGCCTGCGGCGGCGAAGGCGCGCGCGGCAGCAGCCGCGTAGGCGCGCGGGTAGCTCGCCCCGGTGGCGAGCTCCTCCGCGACCGCGGCCTTGAGCGCGCCGCTCTCGCTGGCGAGCAGCTCCGCCAGCTCGGCCAGCACAGGCAGCTCGCCTGACTCGCTGCCGAAGCATAGATGCGACACGACGCCTGTCGCATCCAGCAGCGCTGCCGCTCCGTGCGCGAACCACTCCGCGGGCTGCACAGCATACGACACGGGCAGCTCAAGCACCAGGTCGATGCCAAGATGCAGCGCCATTTCGGTCCGCGCCCATTTGTTCACGATCGCGGGCTCGCCGCGCTGCAGGAAATCACCGCTCATTACCGCGACCGCCGTATCGGCGTGTGCTAACCGCTTGGCTTCGCGAAAATGATAGGCATGTCCGTTATGTAGTGGATTATATTCAACAATTAGTCCGACGGTATTCAAAGCAATCACCTTTTAGGTTAGAATAAGTGTTATCTTCTTAACTTTAAGTTTATTGGTTTAAATGTTATTCAATTAATAAAGAATATAACATATAGCCCCCACGGCGTGCTTCCTTAAAGGAGAAACTATGGTGAGGATTCAGCTTTTTTGCCAATCAGAAGGTTGAATCCATGAGGGCAAGCCGTGTGAATTGAAGTTAAGGTAATACGGGATTACAGTTGACAAAACTTAGCCTGGATCGGTATAATTATTTTTGTTTGTTTGGAGTGATACTCATGATTATTAATTTTCGTCAGATCTCTTCATCTGAAGCTCCGGTGGAATTCCATCAGACATTGGATGTTGGTCATGTAGTTCAGGGACGGAAGGACATTACAGGGATTTCCCTGATGCAAGTCGATCTGCAGGCTGAGCCGGCAGGAGGCGGTGTTGTTCGCGTTACCGGACGCTTATCGACGGAATTGGACATGTCCTGTTCCAGATGTTTGAAGCCACTCAAGCATCACGTGGATCTTCAATTTGAAGAAGCCTTCAAACAAAGCGGCGAGGATAGCGTAGAGCTGGATGAAGGAGAAGAGGATTTGGTGCTTGTATCCGGAGAACGTCTGGATCTAACGCCCTATCTGGAGGAAGCGTTGTTGCTTGATCTTCCTTTTTCCGCGGTTTGTAAGGATACCTGTAAGGGACTATGTCCATCCTGCGGGACTGATCTGAATGAACGGCAATGCGATTGCAACACGGAGCGGATTGATCCGCGGCTGGCTGCACTAGGCGATTTTTTCAAGAAGTAAGCAGGTAGAAAGTACGTCGTTAGACGTTTTTCTTATAATTTCCAGGAGAGATGATAGCCATCTCACAGGTTACCGTTTCTACTTGAAAGTGACATTATGAAAACACCGATGCAGGGTTTATTTGATAAGGAGGTGGAGAACCATGGCAGTACCTCAACGGAGAACGTCCAAGACGCGTCGCGACAAACGCCGTACGCATTTCAAATTGGCTGTGCCGGGCATGGTAAAATGTGAACAATGCGGAGAATTGAAGCTTGCTCACCACGTATGCAAAGTATGCGGAACATACAAATCGAGAGAAATTATTAACCAATAAAACTTGATTTCGTTAACGCAAAGTAGCACTTCATTTTGATGAAGTGCTACTTTTTTTGTTATAATTTTTACGAGATGGAATATCGCTGCTAGGTCGGGAGTAGATTTTCTCTCAAGGCATTACATAATAGCAAAGCTAGTAAGTCCCGTTGAAAACAACGGCTAGGCTGGGCGGAATTGCCTCAGCTTGGAATTCTACTTTCTTTTTGCGGTAAGTTGATTTATACTATTTTAGTACCAGGTTCTAAAAAAGAGCGGATTTATAAGTACGTGTTCAAGAAGGTCAGTTTTCAGCACCAAGAAGGTTGGATGAAGCTAGGGACGAAAGGAGCGGAGCGTACGTAGTTTGTACGTGAGCACTGGAAGGCCCAGGTGAATTCAAGATTCGACGTCGAATAAGCTTTCAGTGTTACTTCGTGATCAAAAGTTGACTTTTTGAACAACCTCTATAAGTGCATATTTACGTACTTTAATATAATATTGTAACTATTCTGTAGGGGGGATATCCAATCGAACGTTTGCCGAAAAAAGCGAGACAGCAACAACTCGTTAAAATAATTGAAGAGAATCCTTTCGTTACGGATCAGGAATTGACTCGGAAGTTGAAGGTCAGCATTCAGACGATTCGCTTGGATCGGATGGAGCTAGGTATTCCTGAACTTAGGGAACGGATGAAGCAGATGGCGGAACGTTCTTACGACCAGGTTCGTTCGTTGCCGCTGCATGAGGTGATCGGGGAAATCGTTGATCTGCAGCTAGACAAGAGTGGGATTTCTATCTTCGAGATCCGTGATGAACATGTATTCTCAAGAACTGGCATCGCGCGCGGACATCATGTGTTTGCTCAAGCGAATTCTCTGGCTGTCGCGGTCATCAATGATGAGATCGCCTTGACCTTCTCGGCAGACATCCGATTTATCAGATCGGTTCATTTGGGAGAGAAATGCATCGCCAAGGCTTACGTCCGCCCTTCTTCCGGGAATAAGGCAAAAGCTAAGGTTGAAGTGTTTACTTATGTCGGTGAGGAAATGGTATTCCAAGGAAACTTCGTCATTTACCGCTCGACTGGGGAGGACAATCATGAAGGGGGAAACATACATGCGGATCGCCATTGATGCTATGGGCGGTGACTTTGCACCGGATAGTACTGTGAAGGGGGCAATGGACGCAGCCCGCGAATGGAGCGATACCCAGATTATACTTGTCGGGCATCAGGACCGTCTCAGACCGTTAATGACGGATGCTCCAGCCAATCTTATTCTTCATCATGCGGAAGATGTTATTGAAGCGGAGGACGAGCCGGTAAGAGCGGTTCGACGTAAGAAGGATTCGTCCATGGTCGTAGCGGGACGTCTTGTTCATGATAAAGAAGCTGATGCGATGATCTCGGCGGGAAATACTGGCGCGTTGATGACAACGGGTTTGCTTGTTGTCGGCAGAATGGAAGGAATCGAGCGTCCAGCGCTCGCTCCGATTATACCGACGATGGACGGCCGCGGTGTTCTAGCACTGGATCTGGGCGCGAATATGGACGCCAAGCCAGAGCATTTGGCCCAGTATGCCTTGATGGGTAGTATTTATCGTGAGAAGGTGGCTGGAATCGCCAAGCCGCGTGTAGGCCTGCTTAATGTCGGGACCGAAGCGAAGAAGGGCAACGAGTTAACTAAAGCAGCTTATCCGCTTCTAGAAGAGTTACCGATCAACTTTATCGGTAATGTAGAGGCTCGTGATGTGCTGACTGGCGCCTGCGACGTGCTTGTCTGCGACGGATTTGCTGGAAATATCCTGCTGAAATCCCTTGAAGGAACAGCTGGAGCGATGTTCTCTGTCTTGAAGCAAGAATTCACGAAGTCCCTGAAGAACAAGCTGGCAGCTGCTGTGCTCATGCCTTCCTTGCGTGGAATGAAACAAATGATGGATTATAAGCAGCATGGCGGCGCGCCGTTGCTAGGGTTAAGCGGGCTTGTTGTGAAGAGTCATGGCTCCTCGGATAGCGAAGCGATTAAGAATGGAGTCCGGCAAGCGCGGCTGGCGATTGAGAGCCGGTTAACGGAGAGCATATCACAAGAAATTAGCGGGAAGAGAGTGGAGAGTATATGAAAATGCGTTCCGTAGGCATTATTGGAACCGGCAAATATGTTCCAGAGCGAGTGTTAACGAATGCCGATTTGGAGAAAATGGTGGATACCAACGACGAATGGATCGTATCCCGTACCGGGATTCGCGAGCGCCACATTGCGGCACCGGAGCAAGCGACTTCTGATTTGGCTTATGAAGCAGCGGTACGAGCGCTGGAGTCAGCGGGAATGACCGCTGACCAGCTTGAATTGATCATCGTTGCTACGATTACACCGGATACATCTTTTCCGTCGACAGCTTGCATTTTGCAGGATAAACTGGGTGCCAAGAATGCAGCTGCTTTTGACTTATCCGCGGCTTGCTCTGGATTCGTATACAGTATGGCGACCGCTAATGGCTTTATTCAAACAGGAATGTATAAAAATGCACTCGTGATTGGGGTGGATACCTTGTCCCGAATTACGGATTATACGGACCGCAACACCTGCGTCTTGTTCGGAGACGGAGCGGGTGCGGTCATCGTTGGAGAGGTGCCTGAGGGCCGTGGCTTCTTGTCGTTTGACCTTGGTGCCGAAGGAGCAGGGGGCGACCTGTTGAAGCTTGCTGCAGGTGGTTCTCGCCTGCCTGCTTCTGAAGCTACCGTACAGGGTAAGCAGCACTATATCTATATGAACGGACGTGAAGTATTCAAATTTGCCGTTCGGGTAATGGGATCTGCAACCGAAGAAGTACTGCGCAAAGCAGGCAAGACGAAGGAAGATATCGATTTATTCGTTCCGCATCAGGCGAATATCCGGATCATTCAATCCGCGATGCAGCGGCTTGATCTGCCGGAAGAGAAATGCGTCATCAACGTCGATAAGTACGCGAATACATCGGCAGCTTCCATTCCTCTTGCGCTTGTAGAAGCAGCTGAGGAAGGCCGAATCAAGGAAGGCGACACAGTTCTTCTCGTCGGCTTCGGCGGTGGCTTGACCTGGGGAGCGTCTGTCCTCGTCTGGTAATTGCGCCAAGTGTTATTATCGCAGCATGATGAATAAGGGTGCTGATTCAAAAAGTAAACTTTAAGTTCCACTTCGTGATCAAAAGTGGACTTTATGAACAACCTCTAAGAGCGAATAATAAGGAGTGCGGGTTAATAAAATGGGGAAAATAGCGTTTGTTTTTCCGGGACAAGGTTCCCAAAGCGTCGGCATGGGTCAAGATCTGTTCGATCAATCCCCGGATGCAAGACGATTATTTGAGCAGGCGGATACGAAGCTCGGCTTCTCGCTCAGCGAACTGATCTTTGAAGGTCCTGAGGATGAACTGAAGCAGACAGCCAATACGCAGCCTGCCCTGCTTACCACAAGTGTCGTAATGTATGAGGCCCTTGCCGCCAGAGGAATTAAGCCCGACTTTGTAGCCGGTCACAGTCTGGGGGAATACAGTGCGCTTACAGCTGCAGGTGTATTGTCTTTTGAAGATGCCGTATCTATAGTCCGCGCCCGCGGAGAATTTATGGAACAGGCTGTACCAGGTGGACAAGGTGCAATGGCGGCTGTGCTTGGAGGAGAACGCAAGAGCCTAGAGGAGCTATGTGCTGAAATTAGCAATGGCGGTCATCTAGTTGAGTTGGCCAACGTCAATTGTCCGGGACAGATCGTCGTATCTGGCAGCAAAGAAGGCGTTGGACAAGTTGTAGAACGTGTAAAGGAAATAGGCGCGAAAAGGGCGATCCCGCTCGAAGTAAGCGGTCCGTTCCATTCTTCTCTCATGCGAGAGGCGGCAGAGCGTCTTAGTGGCAAGCTGGATAGTGTATCCTTCCAGGATGCTCCCGTACCGGTTGTCGCCAACGTAACAGCACGTCCGGTTCAACAGTCTGAAGAGATTAAGCAACTGCTCGTGGAGCAAGTGTATTCTCCTGTGCTGTGGTCTGACAGTATCGCCTGGCTGATCGAACAAGGCGTGGACACCTTTGTTGAATTGGGGCCAGGAAGCGTTCTGACCGGCTTAATCAAGAAAATCGACAAGACGGTTGCTTTGTACAATGTGAAAGACTTAGAAACGCTGGAGAAGACGATAGAGGCACTAGGCTAAGAGATTATTGAATCAGGAATAATATGCATATATTATAAAAAAATATTCGTTTTACAATATTTTAGTTGATTTCTGGTGGCAAAGATCGTATCATAGTTTCTCGTACTACGAGGAAGCGTCCCGGAATGCTGTTTTATCCTAGGAAAGGAGATGGATGTATGAGCAGATTGCTTGAAGGACAAACTGCACTTGTTACCGGCGCATCACGCGGGATCGGGCGCAGCATCGCTCTTACTCTTGCCGGCGCCGGCGCTAATATCGCTGTGAATTATGCGGGCAACGAGGAAGCGGCAGCTAAAGTCGTGACCGAGATTGAAGCGCTTGGAGTTAAGGCGTACGCGGTTAAAGGCCATGTCGGCGATAGCGAGCAATTCGATGCCATGGTGAAAGGCGTTGTCGAAGCCTGGGGCCGAATTGATATTCTGGTGAATAATGCTGGAATTACTAGAGATAATTTGATCATGCGCATGAAGGAAGAAGAGTTCGATGAAGTGATCGCTACGAATCTCAAGGGTGTCTTCAACGGTATTAAATCCGTAACTCGTCCGATGATGAAGCAGCGCTCAGGCCGGATTATTAATATTTCCTCCGTAGTCGGCGTGCTAGGCAATGCTGGTCAGGCGAATTACGTGGCAGCTAAGGCTGGCGTAATTGGATTGACCAAGTCAGCGGCACGCGAGCTAGCTTCGCGCAATATTACCGTGAACTGCATCGCACCAGGATTCATTGAGACCGATATGACGGATCAATTGCCGGAAGAGGTGCGTCAAGGCATGTTAGGGAATATTCCACTGGCACGTCTTGGACAGCCAGAGGAGATTGCTAAGGTGGCTTTGTTCCTCGCATCGGACAGCGCGTCCTATATGACAGGACAGACGCTGCACGTAGATGGCGGAATGTATATGTAATTTGCTTCTTCCTTCTATGGCTTTTTAACTTAGATTCTCGTATAATACCAAAGAGGAGGTGAACCGGATGTCCGATGTATTTGATCGCGTAAAACGCATTGTAGTGGATCGCCTCGGCGCTGATGAAGCCGAAGTAACGCTTGAAGCGTCTTTCAAAGATGACTTGGGTGCTGATTCCCTTGATGTGGTTGAACTTGTTATGGAATTAGAAGATGAGTTCGATCTGGAAATTTCAGACGAAGATGCAGAGAAGATTACGACTGTAGGTGAAGTTGTTAACTACATACAATCTCATACCTAATGTCATGACAAAGTCCCGTACCTCCTTTCAAGCAGGCGGGACTTCTCCTCTTCTATTGTATTTTACGACCGTATTTGAACATGTAAATTGAATTTACACATGAAGTCTATATGAGGTGAGTGTGTTTGAAACATAGAGTAGTCATAACCGGTATGGGCTCTGTTACAGCCCTTGGCAGCGATTTGGATACGCTCTGGAATAACTTGATTCAAGGTAAATCTGGGGTGTCGCAAATTGAGTCTTTTGATGTCAGTGAATATACGACGCGTATTGCCGCTTCGGTTAAGGATTTCAATCCTGAGGATTATATGGAACGCAAGGATGCGCGCAAGATGGACCGTTTCGTCCAGTTTGCCGTTGCTGCTGCCAGCCGTGCGCTGGCCGACAGTGGTCTGAACATTGCGGAAGATACGGACCCGGAACGGGTTGGTGTCATGATCGGTTCAGGGATCGGCGGCCTGGGAACTTGGGAGGATCAACATTCCATTTTGCTGGAGAAAGGTCCAAAGCGGGTTAGCCCGTTCTTCATTCCGATGATGATTGCGAATATGGCTTCTGGCCAGGTATCGATTACGTTCGGTGCGAAGGGACCTAACAGCACTGCGGTGACTGCGTGCGCGACCGGAACTCATTCCATCGGCGATTCGTACAAGCTGATCAAATATGGCGATGCTGATGTGATGATTTGCGGCGGCGCGGAAGCAACGATCCGTCCAACTGGACTTGCAGGATTTTGTTCAATGCGAGCGATGTCAACCCGCAATGATGATCCTACGAGAGCGAGCCGGCCGTTCGATGCTGAACGCGACGGTTTTGTTATGGGTGAAGGGTCTGGCGTACTGATTCTGGAATCGCTGGAGCACGCTCAGAAGCGAGGAGCGAAAATTTACGGCGAGGTCATCGGTTACGGCCTAAGCGGAGACGCTTATCATATGACCGAACCGAACCCAGAGGGTCCGGAGCGTTGTATGAAGATGGCGATTCGTGATGCCGATATCGATCCGAGCGAAATTGATTATATTAACGCACATGGTACTTCTACCCCTGTCGGCGACAAGTCAGAGACGACCGCTGTTAAGCGAGCGCTTGGCGATCATGCTTACAAAGTGGCGATCAGCTCGACCAAATCGATGACAGGCCATCTGCTCGGTGCAGCAGGCGGCGTGGAAGCGGTGATTTGCGGATTAACGCTTCAGCATGGAATAATCGCGCCAACCATTAATTTAGAGCATCCGGATCCGGAATGCGATCTGGATTACGTCCCTAATGAAGCAAGACAGGCGGATGTTAGAATAGCTATGTCTAACTCTTTCGGATTTGGCGGTCATAATGCCACCATTATTCTGAAGAAATTCGAAGCATAAGGGGTCAGTCAGTTGAGTGGAGATTTAAAGCAATTACAGCATAAACTTCAACTGGTATTTCACAATAAGCAGTTATTAAGACAGGCTTTTACCCATGCATCTTATGTGAATGAGCATCGCTTCAATCAGCATGAGGACAACGAGCGTCTGGAGTTTCTAGGCGACGCTGTCCTTGAGCTGACGGTGTCGGAGCATTTATATCGCTTGTTTCCGGACCGTCCTGAAGGCGAGCTTACGAAGCTTCGGGCAGCCATTGTCTGCGAGCCGTCGTTAGTACGGTTTGCAGAGCGCCTGGAGTTCGGGAAATACGTATTGCTTGGCAAAGGAGAGGAAATGACGGGCGGACGAACCCGTCCTGCTCTGCTGGCAGACGTATTTGAATCTTTTGTAGGAGCTCTGTATTTGGATCAGGGCCTGGAGGCGGTCACCGCTTTTTTGCATCGCTACATTTTCACGCAAATCGTGTTTGACGGGAAGCTTCAGACCACCGACTATAAAACGGAGCTTCAGGAATTAACCCAGCATCACAATATGGGAGCCTTGGAGTACCGGATTGTTGAAGAAAGAGGCCCGGCGCATGAACGCGAATTCGTCTCTGAAGTCTGGATGGACGGACGCAGTTTAGGGCGTGGGACCGGTAGGTCGAAGAAGGAAGCCGAACAGCAGGCAGCGCAAGTTGCGTTGGAGCAGCTTCGGCAGGCTTAACTTGAATATAAAATAAGAATAAGAGTTCAAAAAGGTCGGTTTTCAGCACCGAAGCTTATGCTTTCGATGTGCGTTTTTTAAAAAACGCTTCAGTTGAATGAAGCTATGATTCACTGCGTGATCAAAAGCGGACTTTTTGAACTACTTCGAAGGGGCTTCCAATTACCATCTTTATGGCAACTGGAAAGCCCCTATTCTTTTGAATCTGATATATATTTTGTCTTTCGACTTAACCTGACTCGGTTAACCAGTGATTAATTGGCGAATATCTCTCATCATCGTTAGTGTATCTACACCGCCATGATTGCCGAGTAGAATAATTGTGATTCCGCCACCTACCTCACGAGATATACCGGTCGAATATCCGGTGCCGCTGCCGTTGTGGAATACAATCTTGTTGTCAGCCGTCTGATCGATCATCCAGCCGTAACCATAGTTCTTATAGGAATATGGTGTGAACAGCTTATCAAGCGAATCCTGATTCAGTAGATCGGTCGTATTTAAGGCGGCGTCCCATTTCAATAAATCATCAACAGTGGAATATAACCCTCCAGAGCCAGGCTGTGTATAATATGTGCCGGCAAGCGTCCACTGATCGGCTTTGGATACATAGCCTTTGATCACCTGCGTGTGTTGATCCGCGATCCCGCTCTCTGTCATGTGAAGGGGAACTATGAAGTGACTCTGGATGAAATCGTCGTAGCTCTTGCCGGATACAAGTTCGACGATACGACCAAGCAGCATATAACCACTGTTGCTATATTTAAAATCCGCACCCGGGGTAAAGGCGAGTGGCTTGCCTTTGATTGCCTCAATGGTCTGTTCTAATGTTAAGCCCGCGGTACGAGGGAAATTGGAGGCCAGACCAGACGTATGCGATAGGAGCATATGTAGCGTGATCTCATCTCCTTGCGGAAACCCAGGGATATACGATTCCAATGTATCATCCAGCTGTAGCTTGCCGTCCTCAGCTAGCTTCATAACCGCTGCGGCCGTGAAGGCTTTGGTTAAAGAAGCGATTCTTGTCTGATCATCCGGTGTGATCAACTTATCAGGGCCGTTGAGGCCGTAGCCTTTACGCAGCAGAACTTGACCGTGATCAGCAACGAGTGCGATACCTGAAAATTGCTGGCGTATTAAGTATTCATCGGCTCTATTCGCAGCATCCATGATGATCGTACTACTATCCGGAAGCAGATTTATATGGCGAATCGGATTGGAAGAGGAAGTAACCTTTGCACTAAGCGCCGCTGCAAGTGTTCGCAGCGGGACCATAGTAGCGCCATTCTGTAATAGCGAAGCGGCTGGGGCCTGTAACTGAGTATAGCCATTAATAGTGAAATAACGAGTTTCCGGAAGATGGTCAATGATATTCCCGTGAATCAGCATTTCGGTGGCTCGTTTGTTCTTATTCCACTTGACCTCAGCGCCCAATTGCTCGGCTGCCTCTCGAAGCGGGACATAGGTAGTTCCTTGGTAGACGAATGGTTCGGAGCTCGCCCAAGCTAACGGGCTGCCATTTAGCAGGATGTCCGGGGCTGCCGTCGTTTTCGTTACCACGCTGCTCTGGGCGTAGACAGGAGAAGAGGCTCCGGCCAGCGAACCGATAAGGAGCGAGGAGATTACAAATGGAAGTAAAATAGCTCGTCTTATAGACTTATTCATAGGGTGTCTCCTTTGTCAGATCTAGGTTGTCTATCAGACTAGCAAACCTGCCGGAAGATTTCAAGATGAACTGGCATCTTATTATCTTTTAGATAGTTATAAAATGTATAAGTGATCTTGCTGCGCGGAGCCTGTCCCCATGCCTGTTGTCCTTCTGTCACAGGGACTGTGTGTGTGTTACAATAGTCGTTAGAGGTGATCGTGAACGTATGTTTTTGAAACGGATTGAATTAGCAGGTTTTAAATCATTTGCCGACAAGACGGAGATGGAATTCGTCCGCGGCATTACCGCTGTAGTAGGACCGAATGGCAGCGGGAAGAGTAATATCTCCGACGGGATTCGCTGGGTGCTCGGCGAGCAAAGCGCCAAATCCCTGCGTGGCGGTAAGATGGAGGATATCATCTTTGCCGGCAGTGATGCGCGTAAAGCGGTGAATTATGGCGAGGTTTCCCTGACATTGGACAATGGCGACCATGCCTTGCCGCTTGATTTTAGTGAGGTTACCGTAACGCGGAGGGTCCACCGCAGTGGAGAAAGTGAATATTTGATCAATAAGCAATCCTGCCGGTTGAAGGATATTACCGAACTGTTCATGGATACCGGGATCGGGAAGGAAGCCTATTCGATTATTGGACAAGGACGGATCGAGGAGATTCTGAGTACACGTTCTGAGGATCGCCGTGGTATCTTCGAGGAGGCCTCCGGGATTGTTAAGTATAAGAACCGCAAGCGCGAAGCGAAGCGGAAATTGGATGATACCGAGCAGAACCTGCTGAGAATTCACGATCTGGTCAGTGAACTTGAGGATCAAATCGGACCGCTGAAGGATCAATCCGAGAAGGCATTAAAATATAAACAATTACGCGATTCGCTTAAAAATATAGAAATCTCATTATATGTACATCAAATCGAGCAGATTCATGAATCATGGAGTGTCACAAATGATAGATTGGGTCAGCTAAAAGAGGAAGAGCTTGCCCTGTCTACAGTCGTATCGGCTCATGATGCGAAGCTCGAGAGCGATCGACTGGCGCTGCGCCAGGTTGAGGACAAGATTGAGGTTTTGCAGAATCAGTTGCTTGAAAATAGTGAAAAATACGAGAAGAGTGAAGGGTTTGGCGAAGTTCTGAAAGAACGAGCCAAGAACTTGACACAGAATCGAGAGCAGCTCGAGCAATCCCTGGCTGCTAGCGAGGAGCGCTACGCGCAGCGCGAGTCGGAAATGAAGCAATTGGCTGAGAAATTTGCCGCAGCAGAGCGGCAGTTGACCGAGCTTCGTGATGAACTGCGGTCTGAGGAAGTGAAGCTGATCGGGGTCACCGGCGGGATAAGCCAAGAGCAGGAAGAAGGCCTGAAAGGCCAATTGCTCGAGATCATGAACCAGATGGCCGGGATGCGTAATGAGATTCGCTATAATGATCAGCAGAAGGAAGCTGTGCAGCGTAGAATGCAGCGCTCGGAAGAAGAAGGAACCAAGTGGAGCGAGCAACTGGAGCAGCTTAAGGGCAGGAAGACTCAATTGGAGAATACGCTTCAGCAATTAGGGGCGGAAATCGCTGATTTACGCGGCAAGTACATTACTGAAAGTGAACGATGCCAGTCCCTGCACCGGCTAGTAGAGGAGAGCCAGAACGGAATCCGCAAATGGGAGCAGAAGCGTGAGGGACTCGTCTCACGCCGCGATACGATGAAGGAGATGGAGGAGGACTTTGACGGCTTCGCCCTCGGAGTTAAGGAAGTACTCAAAGCCTCACGCAAATCTGTGCTTCATGGGGTACATGGTGCGGTGGCCGAATTAATCCGCGTGCCAGAGAAGCTGGAAATTGCCGTGGAGACGGCGCTTGGAGCAGCAATGCAACATATCGTCATGGAAAATGAAGCTGTATCGCGTCAGGCCATTGCATTCTTGAAGCAGCGCCAACTGGGTAGAGCGACATTCCTACCGCTCGATGTTATACGTCCAAGACAGATTTCAGCTTCGGATAAGCGACTAATGGAGGACGCTGAAGGGTTTGTAGGCATCGGAGCTGAATTGGTAGGTTACGATTTGGAGTATAACAATATTGTTGGCAGCTTGCTCGGCAATGTAGTGTTCGCCAGTGATCTGGAGCGGGCCAATAAGATGGCGGCACGCTGCCAATATCGCTTCCGGATCGTTACCTTGGAAGGCGATGTCGTAAATGCAGGCGGTTCGATGACCGGCGGCAGCCAGCACCGTAAGAACAGCAACCTGCTGGGACGCAAGCGCCAACTCGATCAGCTTGCTACCAACATTCGTGAAGCGGATGACATGCTGGACAAGCTGCGCAAAGGGCTAGCCGATGTGCGTGAACAGGTGGTTGCGTCAGAGCAATCGCTCGAAAAGCTGCGTGAGGCTGGAGACCATAAGCGGACTGAGGAGCAATCCGTTGCCAGCGATATGAAGCAAATTGAGCATGAATGGAGACATGTATCCGAGCAATTCGAGCTGTATGGCCAGGAGAAAGGCCATTATCTGAAAGAGATCGAAGAACTGGAGCAGGCAAAAGTTCAGGCGGAAGCGAAGCTGGTCGAACTGGAGAAGGAAGAGCAGCATGTTCAACAATCGATTCAAGCGGCCGAGTATGCCCGCAAAGCAAATGAATCAGCGAAGGAAGAACTGCAGGACCGCTTGACGGGACTGAAGGTTCGTGAAGGTAAGCTGGATCAGGAATGTTTCTCTATAAGAGAGCAATTGCGCCGTTCCGAGGAAGATTGCAGCATTCTCAAGCGCGAGTTGGAGCAGAACCGCAGTATTTTGCAATCGATTGTGGCAGACTTAGAGAAGAATACTCACCAGAGTTCTACGCAGCGTGAAGAGCTGAATGATTATAAATTAAAGAAGGAACGCGCCGGAGAACAGCTTGAGCTGGAGAGAGCGTCACGGGTTGTACTCGTCAAGAAGCTGTCCGATGGCGAGAATGAGACAAAAGAACAGCGCCTGGCATTGAAGGCGGTTGAAGAGAAGCTACGTCAAACGGAAATTCAGGCCAATCGGCTCGATGTTGAGCTGGAAAATATTCTGAGCAAGCTAAGTGATGATTATGAGCTGAGTTACGAGATGGCGAAGCAACGTTATCCGATTCCGGAGGATGTTCCAACGGCGCAGGCCGAGGCGAAGGAATTGAAGCGGCAGATCACCTTGCTTGGAGAGGTTAACCTCGGGGCGATTGAAGAATATAATCGCGTCAATGAGCGTTACCAGTTCCTCACCGAGCAGAAGAATGACCTGGTTGAAGCGAAGGCGACCTTGTATCAGGTTATCCAGGAGATGGATGAAGAGATGTCGAAGCGCTTCAAGATGACCTTTGATGCGATCAGACGCGAGTTCAGCATCGTGTTCACGAAGCTGTTCGGCGGTGGCCGTGCGGATTTGCAGCTACTGGACCCGAGCAATCTGCTTGAGACTGGCATCGATATTGTTGCTCAGCCTCCAGGCAAGAAGCTGCAGAACTTGCAGCTCCTGTCCGGGGGAGAGAGGGCGCTTACGGCGATGGCGCTGTTGTTTGCTATTTTACAGGTTAAGCCAGTTCCATTCTGTGTGCTCGATGAGGTCGAGGCTGCGCTGGATGAAGCTAACGTCATTCGTTTCGCTCAATATTTGCGTGAATTTTCCGAGCAGACCCAGTTTATCGTTGTGACGCACCGCAAGGGGACGATGGAAGAAGCAGACGTGCTCTACGGCGTGACGATGGAGGAAGGCGGCGTATCCAAGCTCGTCTCCGTGAAGCTGGATGATGAGGATACCGTAGAAATCGCCTGATATACATCAAGGATTTTCGTAAATCGGAATTTAGGTTAATATACAAATGAACTTTTTTTGAAGAAGAACGAGGAGGCAGCATATGAGTTTCTTTAAAAAACTAAAAGAGAGCATCTCTTCAAAAACCGAATCTGTAACGAAGCAGTTCAAGGATGGTCTGGAAAAGACGCGGAAAGGCTTCGTGGAGAAGGTTGCCGAATTGGTGACCCGCCGCAAGAAGATCGATGAAGAATTCTTCGAGGAATTGGAAGAAATATTGATCGGCGCCGATGTAGGCGTGAATACAGTAATGGAATTGATCGATGATTTGCGTGATGAAGTGAAAAAGCGGAAGATTGAAGATGCAGTAGACCTGCAGCCGATTATGTCGGAGAAGCTGATTGGGTTGCTGCGCGGGGATGAGGATAATGAGATAAAGCTCAATCCAGACGGAATTACTGTTATCCTGTTCGTCGGTGTCAACGGAGTGGGTAAGACAACAACGATTGGTAAGCTGGCGCATTATTATAAGCAGCAAGGTAAAAGAGTGCTGATGGCTGCAGGCGATACGTTCCGCGCTGGAGCGATCGAGCAGCTGGAAGTATGGGGAGAACGCGTCGGCGTTGAAGTCATCAAGCAGAGTGCCGGTTCAGACCCGGCAGCTGTCATGTTCGATGCGGTTCAAGCCGCCAAGCAGCGCGGTGTAGATATCCTGCTCTGCGATACGGCGGGTCGTCTGCAGAACAAATCGAATCTGATGGAGGAATTGAACAAAATATTCCGCGTCATCCAGCGTGAAATTCCCGGAGCTCCGCATGAGGTGTTGATGGTGCTTGATGCAACGACTGGTCAAAATGCGCTTGCTCAAGCCAAGCTGTTTGGTGAGAAGAGTGGGGTTACAGGCCTTGTGCTGACCAAGCTCGATGGCACTGCCAAAGGCGGCATCGTCATCGCTATTCGTCAGGAATTGAGTCTGCCGGTGAAGTTGGTCGGACTGGGCGAGAAGATGGAAGATTTGCAGAAATTTGATTCCGAGCAGTTCGTACACGGATTGTTCGCTGGATTGATTCAAGAGGAAGAAGAGACGGCGAATATCGAGCAGTAAGAATAATAGGACAACAGGGTCAAGGAACCTTTATGGGCTAGCGCCCATATTCTAAACAATAGAAATAAAGATCTAAAGTTAACATGATTAGATAAGGAGGCGGCAAGATGGCGAATACTCATACCTACCCACGCCGTGAAGAAGTTGCCAATGCGATTACCCATGGCATTGGTGCGATGCTCAGCCTGGCCGGGCTTGTGCTGCTCATCGTCTTCTCCAGCTTAAAAGGTACTGCCTGGCATATCGTCAGTTTTACTATTTATGGGGTCAGCATGCTGCTGCTCTATGTTTGTTCCACTTTGGTGCACAGCTTTAAGGAGGGCAAGGTCAAGGATCTGTTCGAATTCTTTGATCATTCCTCGATATACCTGTTCATTGCCGGTACCTATACTCCATTGTTATTGATAGCTGTTCGCGGTCCGCTGGGCTGGAGTCTGTTCGGGATCGTATGGGGGATTGCTTTGCTGGGCGTTTTATTCAAGGCCTTCTTCGTGAAGCGATTCCTGTTTATGTCGACGATCTTCTATTTGATTATGGGCTGGCTGATTATTATCGCCTGGGGACCGCTAACAGCGGCAATTCCGCAGCCGGGAATCGTACTGATTGTAACCGGCGGCATTCTATATACACTGGGAACGATCTTTTACGTATGGCGTATATTTCCGTATCATCATGCGATTTGGCACCTATTCGTACTGGCAGGTAGCGTAACGCATTTCTTTGCGATTTTACTCTATCTTTTACCGCATCATTAATTTTTTGAGCTTGTAAATCTTCATCTAATAAAATCTTTTGGCCGTTATCAGCAAGCTGACAAGCGGCCATTTGTATTACAGGAGAAGTTCAATTTGATCATGCCAGATTGATGTTACACATGTTAAGGAATTTCGCTTGACAACCTTTTGCTGATTGGTTATTATAGTGAATGTTGATACGCTGTAAAGTGTTTTTCCTTGACGGAGGGGGTGCCCAGATGAGTCAAGAGAATAAGCTTGAGAAGACGAACCGGATCAACCTGTTATTCGATTTCTACGAAACGCTGCTCACCGAAAAGCAGCAGACGTTTCTTAAATATTATTTTTTGGATGACTTCTCTCTTGGGGAGATCGCAAGCGAATCTGGTATTAGTCGGCAGGCAGTGTATGAGCATATCAAGCGTGCCGAAGAAGTACTCGAAGCTTACGAAGAGAAGCTTGGGCTATTGCGCAAGGATGAAGAACGCGCCAGGATGGTAGCCGAATTGAAACGATTGATGGAACAAAGCAAGATGTCTCCGTTACATAAAGAGACGGTCATGGATTTGCTTCAGCAAGTGGAGCGATTGTAAAATTGAAGTTAAGCTAATGAGATAGAGTTAAATTCGAGTTCATAAAACCTTTTAAGTACAAAGAATGAATGGAGGTGACGGGACAATGGCATTTGAAGGATTGACAAGCCGATTGCAGAGTGTATTCAGTAAGCTTCGCGGCAAAGGCAAGGTTTCGGAAGATGATGTAAATGAAGCGATGCGCGAAGTTCGACTCGCTTTGCTGGAAGCGGACGTTAACTTTAAAGTCGTTAAGGAATTCATCGCCAAGGTGAAAGAAAAGGCCGTTGGTAGTGAGGTGATGGAGAGCTTCACTCCAGGGATGGTCATCATCGATATCGTTAACAAGGAATTGACGGAATTGATGGGGGGTACCCAATCGAAGCTGGCCAAGAGCAATCGTCCGCCAACCGTTATCATGATGGCAGGTTTGCAAGGGGCAGGTAAGACGACAACCTCGGCTAAGTTGGCCAAGCTGTTGCTTAAGGGTAATCACCGTCCGCTGCTTGTTGCGGGAGATATTTACCGCCCGGCTGCGATCAAGCAGTTACAAGTACTCGGCGAACAGATCACGGTGCCGGTATTTACGTTGCCAGCTGGCAACAGCCCGGTGGAGATTGCTCGTCAGGCGCTGCAGCATGCGAAGGATAACGGCAACGATTATCTGTTGATCGATACCGCAGGTCGGCTGCATATTGATGAGGAACTGATGGAGGAGCTCCGTCAGATCCATGAGGTAACGAAGCCGGATGAAGTGCTGCTCGTTGTTGATGCAATGACCGGGCAGGACGCAGTCAACGTAGCGGAGAGCTTCAATAAGCAGTTAGAGCTGACAGGTGTAGTACTGACGAAGCTGGATGGCGACACACGCGGTGGTGCAGCGTTGTCTGTCAAGGCGGTTACCGGCTGTCCGATCAAATTTGCGGCGCTGGGGGAGAAGATCGATGCGCTTGAGCCGTTCCATCCGGAACGGATGGCGTCGAGAATTCTCGGGATGGGTGACATGCTCTCCCTGATCGAGAAGGCCCAATCCAATATCGATACAGAGAAAGCGAAGGAAATGGAACGGAAAATGCGCAATGCGGAATTTACGTTCGATGACTTCCTTGAACAGATGGATCAAGTGAAGAAGCTCGGTCCAATCGATCAGATCCTGGATATGATTCCGGGGATGGGCAAGATGAAGCAAATGAAGGACATCAAGGTTGACGAGAAGCAGATGGGCCGGGTTGAGGCAATCGTGCACTCGATGACCACTGAAGAGAAGCAGAATCCTGATCTCATCAATCACAGCAGACGTAAGCGGATCGCTACGGGTAGCGGTACGAGCCTGGCTGATGTGAATCGATTGATCAAGCAGTTCGATGAGATGCGTAGAGTGATGAAGCAGTTCTCGGATATGATGGGCCCTAAAGGCAAAGGCAATAAAATGATGAAACAGCTCAGCAAAGCGGGCAAAGGAATGAAATTTCCGTTCCGGTGATTATAAGCACTGGACGATATAAAAAAATTAGATCAAGTTCAAAAAGTGAATTCAAGATTCGATGCCGAGTTGCTTCATGATTCGCTTCGTGATCAAAGGTGGACTTTTTGAATTACCGCTAGTAGGTAATCTTTAAAGGAGGTGAAATTGGTGGCAGTTCGTATTCGTTTGAAACGCATGGGTGCTCATAAAGCTCCTTTCTACCGCATCGTGGTATCGGATTCCCGTTCCCCACGTGATGGTCGCTTTATCGAAGAGATCGGTTATTACAACCCGGTTGCACAACCGGCAGTAGTAAACATCGACGAAGAAAAAGCGTTGCAATGGTTGCAAAATGGTGCTCAAGCATCTGATACAGTTCGCAATTTGCTTAGCAATGCAGGCGTAATGAAGAAATTCCATGAGTCTAAGTTGCAAAAATAGTTGCTGATTCTGGAGGGTCCATATGGAACAATTAGTCGGCGTTATTGCGAAGGCTCTTGTTGATCATCCGGACGATGTCCGTGTGGAGGTCGTTGAGAAGGAACACCTGATTGTATATGAATTATCCGTACATCCTGATGATGTGGGGAAAGTGATTGGCAAACAGGGGAGAATCGCCAAGGCGCTCCGCACGGTTGTGGCATCGGCAGCCGTTAAGATGGATAAACGGGTTACCGTAGATATCATCTCTTAAACATATACGAAAGCGGGTTAGGAGATCCATCCTAGCCCGCTTTCGTACATGCGGCAAGCATGTATGAAACGGGCAACTCTTGATGAATATAATCATGATCCATTCAGATATTGGGATATAGTATTTTTGTATTTGGGAGGATGTTATGTCGGATTCTTTGTTGATGGTAGGGAAGATTGTAAACACTCACGGAATTCGCGGGGAGTTGAAAATACTGCCGCACACCGATTTCCCTGAGGTTAGATTTGCTCCGAAGAGTAAGCTGAAGGTTGTGAACCCGGATAGTGGCGTGATAACTGATGTGACGGTAGCATCTGCGCGTCCGGTTAAACAGATGTATGTCGTTAGGTTCGATGGTTACGACAATATTAATCTGGTTGAGAAATACAAAGGCTGTGAGCTAAAGGTTACCAAGGAAGAGTCCGTCGAATTGCCGGATAATGAATATTATTTCTACGAAATTATCGGCTGCCAGGTCGTCAGTGATGAAGGCGAAGAGCTTGGGGTTATTGAGGAAATCCTCCGTCCAGGGGCTAATGATGTATGGGTTGTTAAAATGCCTTCCAGCAAGCAGTTGTTGCTTCCAGTGATCGATGATGTCGTGCTTGATGTCGACGTGAAATCGAAGCTGGTGAAAGTTCATCTGCTGGAAGGATTGTTGTAAATGATGAGAATGGACGTTCTGACCTTGTTCCCGGAAATGTTCGAGGGTGTATTCCAGAGCAGTATTCTCGGCAAGGCCAGGGATAAAGGGCTTGTAGCATTAAATGCGATCAATTTCCGTGAGTACGCCGGCAACAAGCACGGTATGGTAGACGATACTCCATATGGTGGCGGCGGGGGGATGGTGCTGAAGCCCGATCCTATCTTTCACGCTGTGGAGGATTTGCTGGGTAGAGAAGGGACAGAGTCAACCGGAAGAGCACCACGCATCATTCTGATGTGTCCGCAAGGGGAGACATTCACTCAGCGCAAAGCGGAAGAGCTTGCTCAGGAGGAACATTTGATCTTCATTTGCGGCCATTACGAAGGCTATGACGAACGCATCCGCGAGCATTTAGTGACTGACGAATTATCGATCGGTGACTACGTGTTGACCGGGGGAGAAATCCCTGCGATGACGGTAATCGATAGTGTTACACGGTTATTGCCTGGAGTTCTCGGCAATGAGACGAGCGCAGTAACGGATTCCTTTAGTACCGGGCTGCTTGAGTACCCTCATTATACACGGCCTGTGGAATTCAGGGGCTGGAAGGTGCCTGACATTCTGCTCAGTGGTCATCATGCCAATATTGAACTGTGGCGCCGCAGAGAAGCGTTACGCCGTACCTGGTTACGTAGGCCGGATCTGCTTGAACGTCTGGAGCTATCCAAGGACGATATGGCTTGGCTCAAGAAGTTGGAGAATGAAGCTGAACAATAAGAAGAACCCTCAAGTTCCACGTCCAGTGGGCCTGAGGGTTCTTGTGGTTGTAACTTGTTAATAAGAAGAGTTCAAGTTTAACGCATCCTGAGGTGTGACCTTATGCTGCAGCAGCTCTGGCAAGTTGGTCCTCGAGGTAACGGTCAACCGGTTTAATTTGATCAGAGGATCGCCTGGCTTTACGAAGCCTTGGCGAACTGTAAATGCCATACGATAACCATTCTTCTTCAAATCATAAATCATTTGCCGCGATTTCTCACCGAAGGGATAGGCGAAATAAGGGGTGTCGATCCCGGTAGCTTTGATTGTTTGAATATCTTTTTGCAGAAGTGTAGTATCAAGTGCTAGTGATTTGCTTTCCCCACATTTAGGGAATCCTTTACGGTGCAGATCATATGTATGGCTATGATACTCGAATACATCCTGGGACGCGTCTATTTCTGCGCGGGACAGGAAACTCTTTTTGTTCGGATCAAACGCTACGGTCTGCTCTTCAATCTTGCTGCCGATCATAAAGATGGTGGCATGGAAACCATACTTCTTCAGAGTCGGATAGGCGTAAATATAGTTGTTCTGATAACCATCATCGAATGTGAGGACGATTGATTTTTCAGGCAGTGATATTTCGCCAAGAACGTACTGTTCAAGCTCTTCCAATGTTGCGGTATAGTACCCTTCATCATGGAGGTACTCCATATTTTCTTCAAAGGCTTCAAGATTGATGACCGATTTGTTTCCTGGTTCCCGATTGTTAGCCTTCGGGGTAATATAATGATACATCAGGACGGGGACTTCTTTGGCTGTACCGGGTTTCACTGTGAAGCCAACAGGAAGTTCATTCGACTTGGATCCCTTGAATCCGTAGTGGGTGAGCATGAATGACTTGTCCTTAACCATTTCCCAAGAGGTACAGGCCTTGTGGGATAATGCATTGGTTGGGTGAGTAACTGCAAAAGAATAAACGATGATGAGTACTGCTAAAATGAGTGAGCCTACTTTTACGAATCGTGCCATATTTCTCTCCTATGTCTATATTTATCTATTTTTACTTTCCTAATTATAATCGACGCTCCCTATAATAAAGTTACAAAATTGGAATGAGAATTTATGAATGGATTAAGGAAACGAATAAGTCAAAAAAAAACGGCGCAAGCACACGGAATTAATCCGTTCAGCTTACGCCTTTTTTTTGGTTTGAATGACCTAATTAGTTTACCGTCCGATGTGCGCCTGACATCTGTCTTACACTTCGGGTGTGGAGAACATCTGCTAACCAGATGCTGGCGCCAAATACCACGATTGGGATCGCGAGGATAAAGGAGGCGGTTATAATCATGCTAAGCACCCTTCCGTTTTTCCATATCATATCATACGTTATGCAAAGCGACAATCCTTTAACGCGTTAAGGGGTGTGTCAATTATTTCATCCCTTGCGGGGGCCCGAGGCATTGGCTTATAATTGACTAGTAACGGATGACGAGCGCAGACTTTCGTAGAGAAAACCTATATGGCGGTTTCATGAGTCCTTATCGGGGTATGGCGCAGTCAGGTAGCGCGCGCCCTTGGGGTGGGCGAGGTCGTGGGTTCGAATCCCGCTACTCCGATTTGAAGCATCTTGCACGATATTTTACATAATAATGATGTTGGTCGCTTTGAACAGTGGATCTGTTCAGAGCCTTTTTTATAGGGAAAGATCATGAAGCCTAGAAGAAGTAAAGAGCTATCTGTGGAACTGAAGATTAGATAAAAAGGAGTACATATGAAAAAGGACGACTTTGGTAACCGAATGAAGGGTTACGAAAACATTTTTAGACAAACACTTCCTCAGAGACTTCCAGTGATTATAAGAATCGATGGTTCACATTTCCATAGCTTTACTCGCGGAATGAAAAAGCCGTTTGATGAAAAATTAATTCAGGCTTTTTGGGAGACGTGCAAATATCTGGCGGAGAATATAATGGGCTGCAAGCTGGTCTACCATCAGAGTGATGAGATCTCTATCCTGCTGACCAACTATGATAAGTTAACAACACAGTCTTGGTTTGAAAATAATCTACAGAAAATGGTTTCAGTTTCTGCTTCAATGGCTACTGCAAAGTTCAATGAGTTAATCCAAAAAGGTAATCCAAATAAAGAGCTTGCTACATTTGATAGCAGAGCCTGGGTACTTCCGCAGGATGAAGTAACTAACTACTTTCTATGGAGACAGCAGGATGCAACTAAAAACAGTATTGCAATGGTTGCTCAGGCAAACTTCCCTCATAAAGAGTTACAGGGACTTGATGGGAAAAAGCTTCAGGACAAGTTGTTTCTTGAGAAAGGTATAAATTGGAACGACTTACCCGTTTGGCAAAAACGTGGAGCCTGTATTACAAAACAGAACTATAAAAAAGGGGAAGTAATTCGAAATAAGTGGGACGTAGACTTAAATACACCTATCTTCAGTCAGAATAGAGAGTACATAAACCAATACGTATACTTATCAAAGGATGAATGACATGGAGTGTGTAATTTTCATTGGAATTCAAGCTTCTGGAAAATCTACATTCTATAAAGAAAAGTTTTTCAAAACTCATATGAGGATCAATCTTGATATGTTACGGACTAGGAATCGAGAAGATGTATTTCTTCAGGCATCAATTGATACTAGTCTGCCGTTCGTGGTCGATAATACGAATCCAACAATAGAAGAGCGTAAAAAGTATATCGATTTGGCGAAAGCTCATAAATATAAGTTAGTGGGTTATTACTTTGAACCAGATTATGATTTATCGCATGAACGTAATGAACAGAGGCAAGGAAAAGAAAAGGTTCCTGAGGTAGGAATCAAAAGTACACTGAAGAAATTAGAATTACCTTCATATAATGAAGGATTTGATGAATTGTACATAGTACGGTCACTTCATGAAGGATTTGAAGTTGAAGAATTTACTTTGAAATGAGGCATCTTGTAGACAGAAGGAGGCAATTAGCTAAATTTCTAAATTATTCTGAACACTTTACGCATAAGATTGAACTTCTTATCATTTAAGTAGTTAAGAAGAAAAGCTAGTGAGCTTGGACTTCAAAAAAGTCGAATTCCTGTTTGTTAAATCAAAGATAACAGCACAGATAATTTTCTTGATACACCATATAAAATGTGGTATTATTAATTTTGTTGTGAAATCGGTGGTCCGCTGCGGATGATGAAGGAAAACATGAGGGTTTCCGGAAGAGGCATGAACACCTGAGTGGAAGGAGGGAGTCATAGATGAATATCGTACAAGCGATTACGCAAGAACAACTTCGCAAGGATATTCCGAGCTTTCGTCCTGGTGACACTTTAAAAGTGTTCGTTAAGGTTATCGAGGGATCTCGTGAGCGTATCCAGTTGTTTGAAGGTGTTGTAATTAAGCGTCGTGGTGGTGGAATCAGCGAAACTTTTACAGTTCGTAAAATTTCGAACGGTGTAGGTGTGGAAAGAACTTTCCCGCTTCATTCCCCAAAACTCGATAGAATCGAAGTGGCTCGCCGTGGTAAAGTGCGTCGTGCGAAGCTGTACTATCTTCGTGAACTTCGCGGTAAAGCAGCGAGAATTAAAGAAGCACGTCGTTAATTCGGTTAACGATAAGAGGGGGCTTGTGTGTTTACTCAAGCTCCCTTTCTATATTTATAAAAGGCTATATAGTGCTGCATACTATATATGACAAGGAGAGATCGCGATCCATGGAACAGCATATTCATGCGGAAGATTCCCAAAAACCGCCCCAAGAACATAAGAGCGAGGCAATGGAGTGGATAAAGGCCATCGTGATCGCTGTCGTATTAGTATTATTGATCCGATGGCTGTTGTTTGCTCCATTTATTGTCGACGGGCCGTCAATGCATCCGAATTTCTATACTGGCGAGAGAATTATCGTCAACAAGATTGTTTATGATTTCCGTGCGCCTAAGCACAGTGAAGTTGTCGTCTTCCATGTTCCATCGGAAGGACGTGATTTCATTAAGCGCGTAATCGGTGTGCCTGGCGATACCGTTAAGGTTGAGGGCGACACTATTACGGTCAATGGTAAAGTAATTGAGGAGCCTTATATCCAGGAGGCTCTGGATGAGAAGCATAAAAATAACCAGCTATACAATATTAGAGAAAACTTCCCTAATGAGCAGTTTCCGGATGGAAAGGTTCCGGAGGGCTATGTGTTTGTACTTGGCGACAATCGGTCGAATAGTACGGATAGCCGTGCGATCGGGTTTGTACCGTTCAAAGATATTATCGGCCGGGCGGATCTTGTATTCTGGCCTGTAAAAGATATCAAAATGATCGGTCACTAATTTCGAAAGTAAAGATGTGCTCGGGAAAATTGAGGTGATACGATGACGATTCAATGGTTTCCCGGACATATGACCAAGGCTCGCCGGCAGATTCAGGATAAGCTTAAGCTTATCGATGTTGTGATCGAGCTGTTGGATGCAAGGCTGCCAATGTCCAGCAGAAATCCGATGATCGATGAAATTTTGCAGGGTAAGCCACGTTTGATCGTGCTGAACAAAGCCGATCTGGCAGATCCCGGCGTGACGAAGCAATGGCTGGAAGTATTCAAGCAAGAAGGGCATCTTGCTGTTGCTGTTGATGCATACAGCGGCCAAGGGATTAAAGATATCCCTCTCTTAGCCAAGGAGTTGTTGAAAGACAAGCTGGAGAAGCAACGGGCAAAAGGCATGAATCCACGTGCGGTCCGTGCCCTGATCGTAGGGATTCCTAACGTAGGGAAATCTACGTTGATTAACCGATTGGCGGGGCGAAATATTGCGGCTACTGGAGATCGTCCTGGCGTTACCAAGGGCCAACAGTGGATCAAGGTAGGGACCGATATGGAGCTGCTTGATACTCCGGGAATTCTCTGGCCGAAATTTGAGGATCAGAATGTAGGTTATCGCCTGGCGGTAACTGGAGCAATCCGTGAAGAAATATTGAATGTGGAAGACATCGCTTTTTTTGGCGTTAAATATTTGGTTAAATATTATTGGGAGCCCTTCTCTAGCCGATTTGAGTTGAAGGAGCCTCCTCAAGATCCGGATAATCCGCATGATATTGTAGCGGTGATGGAGGCTGTAGGGCGCAAGCGTGGCTGTATCGTTAGCGGCGGTCGTGTTGATTTGGAGAAAGCCTCTGGAATATTGCTGCGTGAGCTGCGAGCTGGCAAGCTGGGAAGATATTCAATGGAGGCCCCATATTAAAGTTAGATTGACCTCAATAACTCATAGCACGATACAATCCTTCCGGGATAGTCTGATGGCTCCTGGAAGGATTTTTTGTGTACATAGGCTTTGTGTGTAAATGAAAATTGGCCATCAGGGAAAAATTTCATCCTTATAGATCGCTTAATTTAGAAGTCGTTCAACCGATAAATAGTATATAGTGTACTTATAGCTTCATAGAGGGACAAGGATGTGTAGGGCCGCCCCTCATCATAGAATGCTAGGCGTAGTTGACGGGGAGAACGGGGAGAAATGATGAGTCATTTATTGAAATACGAACAGGAATATTGGGAGTTATCTTATCAGAACATTGCAGGTGTTGATGAAGTAGGTCGGGGTTGTCTGTTTGGTGATGTTGTAGCGGCTGCGGTTATTTTGCCGCGAGGACTCGTGCTTGAGGATGTCGATGATTCCAAGAAGCTCAGTGCCAAGAAGCGAGAGCATTTATACGATGTGATTATGGAACAGGCTGTAGCTGTAGGAGTTGGTTATGTGGATGCTCCAACCATTGATCAAATTAATATTAAACAGGCTGCACGTCTGGCAATGAAGCAGGCGGTGAGTCAATTGAACGTCATGCCGGACATGCTGCTGATTGATGCAGAGAAGATCGATACTGATATTCCCCAGCTGGCTATTATTAAAGGCGATGCCACAAGCCAGTCGATTGCAGCTGCATCGATTGTCGCCAAAGTTACGCGGGACAGGCTCTGTCAGGGAGAATGGGATGTAAAATATCCTGAATACGGAATTGCAGTACATAAGGGTTATGCCACGAAGCTGCATCGGGAGCAAATTATGGCTTTGGGCCCGACGCCGATGCACCGCCGAAGCTTCTTGCGAAACTTGTTGATTGAAGAACAGACGTTGTTCTGATTAACCCGCCATGTCAGGCGGGTTTTCCGTATCGTCTAACGAAACTACAGATCGTTATTTCCTCGCTAATAGAGGTAAATAAAATCTAACGAAACACCATATCGTTATTTGGGAGAATATAAGGTGTTAAGCGCCGAATTGGCTTAAATAACGATACCTAGTTTCGTTAAAATTTTTAGAGGGTCATTTCAGTTGAAATAGCGATACCACGTTTCGTTAGAAAATCGATGATCAGATTCTACTGATGAAATTTTATATATCGAAGGAAAGCCTACCTTTGAATCGTGGTCGCTCATCTATGAATTGGCCTCGATTGGTTTTTTTATCAAAAGTGGACTTTTTGATTTTCATCTATTTTAGGGTTGGGAGGGAAGTTGATGAATATAGGACCTCTGCTGAGAAGTATGCTGGGGGATGCACGTCCTGGAGAGCCGCGCACATTAGAGCTCAAGGCCGGACAGGTCGTACGTGGAACGGTGCTTAGCGTATCCGAGGGGGGACAGGAAGCGGTGATTCAGGTGCAGGGGGTGAAGCTCCACGCCACGTTAGAAACCCCGCTGCAGCAAGGCCAGACGACGCTATTGCAAGTACAGCCGCAGGTTCAGGATGGCCAGATGGTGCTTAAGCCAATCAACCAGCCAGTGACATCGGGGTTGTCTTCCTCCTCACTTGCCGGATTATTGAGTGAATTCGGATTGGAGAACACTGCGGCGAACCGCGATTTGATCCAATCCATGCAGGCGAGCGGAATACCTTTGACTAAGGAGAATGTCACTCAACTCCTTAGTCTAACGGCACTAAAACCATCTTCCGTACCGTTATCTGAATGGGTCCAAGCTGCTGGAATTGCATTGAATCGAGGTTTGCCTTTGACTGGCGAAACGGTGGGCAGCTTGCATCAAGCGATTTTTGGCCTGCCCCTGCATGTACTGTTGTCGAATCTGGAGGAGCAGTTGGCGGCATTTGTAGGAGGAGGCCGCTTAAATGTACTGGGGCAGACAGGTGGGCAAGCGAACGGCGCTCAAGTTCCAATGGCTACCGGAGCGGAAATGCAGAATGCGGGGATGGGACAGCTGGCCGCAAACGCTGTTGTTCCTAATGCCGCAACACCCGGTGCATCAGCTGGAGGATCGGCTGCTGCAGCGGTTGCTGCTCAAGGAGCTGCACAGGGAAGCGGAGTTGCAGGCGCGAATGAGGGCGTGTTAAACCCAGCTCCGACGATGTCCCAGACTGCGATGGATGGCGGTGGAAAGGCAGTTCCTTTCTCGGCTTCCTCATTGCCAATGGCAGATGGTTCATTGGCGTCTACGGTACAGGGGGCCGGTACTCAGACGACGGATGCTCTGCTCAGCAAACTGCAGAGCTTGCTGACACAGCTGCGCGCTACGATAGCGCAGGATACCGTTGCCTTGCCTAGTAGAGGGCAAGGCGGTGCAGAGCTGACCGCAGCGGAGCGTGCGGTCGGCCTTGCCGCAGGCACAAGCACGGGTGCTAGTGCTGCGGCTGCGGCCACGGCTGGCGAAGCTCCCGCTGGGGCTTCGCCACTGGTAGCGCCCCCCACGGCGGTTGAGCCGTGGGTGGGGCGCGTGCTCAAGCTGCTCGGTGCGGAGCACGAGCAGCAGCTGCTGCGCGCGGCCGTTGGCGCGCAGCAAGAACCGGCGCCTGCCGCAGGCGAGGCGCCGCGGGGCGCCGCCGGGGGCGCTGTCGCACCCGGCGGGGCTGGCGGCAGCGGGCCTATGGCCGCGCCGCAGGAAGGGCCCGCGCTGCCGCATAGCGGCGCGAGCGGGGCAGTGCCCGGCGCGCAAGCCGCTGGGGCTGCCGCGGGGCTGGCTCAGCCGGAAGCCCTGGCTGCGCACAAGAGCAGCCCCCTCATGGTCAGCGATACACTGAAGGGGCTGCTGATGCAGGTGCTGTCGCAGGACGACGTTCCAGCACCGCTGCTGGATACTGCCCGACAGTTGGCCAGCCAATTGACCGGGCAGCAGCTATTGCTGACGACCGACCGTACGGCTCCGTTCGCACAAGTCACGCTATTTCTGCCTTTTATCGGGCCAGATGGAGAGCAGACGGCGTCCGTACATATCGAATCGAGGCGTGGCCGCAAAGGTTTGCTCGACGCTGACAATTGCCGGCTGTGGTTCGATTTGCAAATGAAGGCGCTCGGCCAAATTATGGTCGATGTACAGGTGGCAGACAAGAAGGTACTGCTCAAGATTTATAGTGAGAATGAACTGGCCGGAACCTTCCTTGAGTCACGTCAGGATGAGGTAAGAGCTGCATTGGATTCGGCAGGGTACCGGTTATTAGCCTTGAATGCGGAACGGTTGATCAAAGCTGTTGAAGAGGACGGAGCCAATGATTTAACGATGTCTCAAGCCTACGCGCCCAGCTCATATAGAGGGGTGGACTATCGTGTATGAGTGAGGACAAATCACAGGAGCTTCCGCTCTCTATGAAGAAGGCAGTCGCTCTGAAATATGAACCGTCCAAAGGCGATGCGCCAATCGTAGCTGCCAAAGGTAGGGGGATGCTGGCTGAACGTATCCTGGAGACAGCCAAGGAGCATGGTATCCCGATTCAGGAGGACCCGGCACTAGTAGAAGTACTGTCCAAGCTTGATTTGGACCAACAGATTCCGCCAGAGCTTTATAATCTCGTGGCTGAAATACTCACTTTCATTTACCGTTCCGACAAGCTGGCTGAGGAAGAATGGTACTACGAATAATACGGAGCGCCGTGAAGCAAATTCACGGCGCTTGAAGTCTATATAAGTAGAATATGCCTGTTAAACCGTTTTCGGACGATATTTGATATCTTTAATGGTGATTTACATAAACAATTTGCCAGATATCCTTCCATAACTTATATTGGATTTATGTGTAGTTATAACCTTTATATCCCATAACACTATGCTTACTTTGCTTTAGAAGTTATGAAGGAGTCGTTACATATGAGTAATTCGAGAAATGAAAGATCGGGTATAGATGAACGCCAAGCTCGCGGCAGACAAGCGGAAAATATGGCGGCGCAATATTTGCAGAATCAGGGATATAGGATCTTGGCCAGAAATTGGCGCTGTCGGACAGGGGAGCTGGATTTGATTGTAACCAAGGAAGAGCAGATTGTCATCGTCGAGGTGCGCAGCCGCAGCGGCTATGCGCTTGCTTATGGTTTTCCTTCCGAATCCATCACTCCCCGCAAAATACGTAAGGTGCGTGATACCGCCGCCGTCTATTTACTGCAAACCGCTAAGCAGACAGCTCTGGTCCGTTTTGACGTGATCACTGTTCTCTACCATGGAGATGGCGAGACACAATTGGAGCATTTAGAAGCTGCCTTTTAATCGTGAAGACACTGGAGTCTTTACAAGAAAACCTCTAACGAGAGCTCATTCAAGGATGAGTAACCACGACACTTAAAGATTGTTTATCTTGCAATAGAATTTTCTCAAGCCCAAGAACTACATATACCCGTGGAAATGGAGGCTTTCTTTTGATTTACACGGTCTCAACCCTGCGCCGATCTAACTGACGATATTGGATCGCCTCGGCAATATGGGCGGATATGATACGGTCCGAGCCCTCCAGATCAGCGATTGTACGGGCCAACTTAATGATCCGGTCATGGGCGCGCATGCTGAGCCCTAGCGTCTCGAACGAAGCCTCCAACAAGCGGCTCGCTGCAGCGTCAAGCGGGGCGAACTTACGTAACATCCGGCCAGATAATTCACTGTTACGGGTGAATGTGTAATTACGATATCGATTGAGCTGGATCGCTTCAGCTCTCTCAATGGCGACACGCATCTCAGCTGAGGATAAAGGCTGGACATCGCTTTGCCAATTGGCTGGACGTGGCACCTCAACATGCATATCGATACGGTCCAACAGTGGGCCGGATATCTTCTCACGATACTGAGCGATTCTGGCCGGGCTGCAGGTACATGGTGGAAGCGGCGGTTCAGCCGCGAAAAACCCACAGGGACACGGATTCAATGAAGCAGCCAACAGAAATCGTGCTGGAAAGGTAAAAGAAGCCCGCGACCTGCTTATCGAGACGACGCGCTCTTCCAGTGGCTGGCGCAGCACCTCCAGAACACCTCGCGAAAATTCGGGCAGCTCATCCAAGAATAAGACACCGTGATGAGCGAGACTGACTTCTCCCGGCCTCGGTATGCTGCCGCCGCCGATGAGTCCAGCCCCCGAAATAGTGTGGTGTGGCGAACGAAAAGGACGGGTGCTCATTAAGTCGCCCCCACTGCCTTTTAATTTGCCAGCCGAGCTGTAAATTTTCGTAACTTCCAGAGCTTCCTCTTGGGATAGAGGAGGGAGAATTGTGGGCAGTCTGCGAATGAGCATCGTCTTGCCAGTACCTGGGGGGCCGATCAGGACGATATTATGCATGCCTGCTGCTGCGATCGTCAGCGCTCGCTTGACATGTTGCTGTCCAAGCACATCGCTGTAGTCCTCGGTAGGTGGCGGAAACAATACTGGCTCCTCGACTGTTACCGGATGATCATGATGAATTTGCAAATGGGATAAAGAAGATAGATGCAAGGGAGCTTGTATGCCCTTTTTATCGGTGAACCCCTCTGGATCCAACTCCTGTAAATGCCTAAGTCCATAAACATGAATTCCATCCAGCAGCATCGCTTCTGGTGCATTGTCTTTAGGCAGTAGCACAGAGGTGAAGCCTTGCTTCATCGCCAGATCGACCATAGCCAACACTCCAGGAACTGGACGAAGCGTGCCGTCGAGCGAGAGCTCGCCGAGAATAAGCAGGTGCTCCTCCTCCGGTAGACGGATCTGCTCACTTGCTGCCAAGAGTCCGAGTGCAATGGCGAGATCGAATGCACTGCCCGTCTTACGCAGATCGGCCGGTGCAAGATTTATCGTGACCCTTTGCAGCGGAAAGGTATAGCCGCAGTTTTTGATCGCCGAGCGCACTCTTTCCACGGCCTCTCGTACGGCGGAATCAGGCAATCCAACCAGATTTACCTGGGGAATCCCGCTGGACAGATCCACTTCTACTTCAATCAATACTCCGTCGATACCGTATAGACAGGCACTATAAAGCTTCCCGTACATGGACATAACAAAAAAACACCCCTTTTCCATAATAAGGAGGTTCAGTAGTAAGCTGAGTGCTTAGCCCAACTTACGAACCTTCATTTGATACCAGTTGCCTGGCAATGGCGCCTTATCGAGGGAAAAAAGGTGCTTCCATATTTTCCGAACTATGCTTTGATCGTATCGTAGAAGTTTCTCTTAGAAATGTCAAGCTTTGCTGAAATCAATCAAAAACATCACATCATTTTACCGAGTTGATCATCATTATAGAATAGGAATTCATCTCATTTCGCGATGTGTTTCGCAGATCCGCTGCGACTCACTTATATTACTTGGCAAGTGAAAAGTCGAATATATAAATATTCTGAAATAAAATGACGATTTTCGAGGTCAACTAAAAAAAGGTGTGAACTTTGAAAAACGGGAATGATTTATCTCAAAATGAGATCAAATTGATATAAAAAAGTTGTGTATAAATCATGAACTTTTTAAGGAAAGCGTTTCAAAAACATGGTACAATGAGTGGGGTTTCAACGATTTGGCCATACCTGTGAGGTTCGTTACTTAGGGTTATGGAACAACTTCTAATACCGCCTGTTGATAGGAGGATTCTAAAGTATGAATATCCATGAATATCAAGGAAAAGAAGTGCTGAAGCAGTATGGAGTCGCCGTTCCGAAAGGACAAGTTGCGTTTACGGTTGATGAGGCTGTAGAGGCAGCGGCTGCGCTGGGCAGCCCAGTTGTCGTTGTGAAGGCGCAGATCCATGCTGGCGGACGCGGCAAAGCTGGTGGCGTTAAAGTCGCGAAAAATCTGGAAGAAGTGCGGACTTATGCACAGGAAATTCTCGGCAAGGTACTGGTAACGCATCAGACTGGCCCGGAAGGCAAAGAGGTCAAACGCTTGTTGATCGAAGAAGGCTGCGACATTAAGAAAGAGTACTACATAGGTGTTGTTGTCGACCGTGGAACCGGCAGCGTCGTAATGATGGCGTCGGAAGAAGGCGGTACAGAGATCGAAGAGGTCGCAGCAGCAACTCCGGAGAAAATATTTAAAGAGGTAGTTGATCCTGCGCTGGGTCTTCAGTCCTATCAGGCGCGCAGACTAGCTTATGCGATTAACATACCTAATGAACTGGTAAATAAAGCGGCTCAATTTATGATGGCTCTCTATGCGGCATTTGTCGACAAGGATTGCTCCATCGCTGAGATTAATCCACTTGTAGTTACTGGTGACGGTAATGTAATGGCGCTGGATGCCAAATTAAATTTTGATTCCAATGCGTTGTTCCGGCATAAGGATATCGTTGCTCTGCGCGATTTGGAAGAAGAGAACGAGAAAGAAATTGAAGCTTCTAAGTTTGATCTTAGCTATATTGCCTTAGATGGAAACATCGGCTGCATGGTCAATGGAGCGGGTCTTGCGATGGCAACGATGGACATTATTAAATATTATGGCGGCGATCCTGCCAACTTCCTCGACGTAGGGGGCGGAGCAACGGCTGAGAAGGTTACGGAAGCGTTCAAGATCATACTGTCTGATGATAAAGTTAAGGGGATTTTCGTAAATATTTTCGGTGGAATTATGAAATGTGACGTCATCGCAGCGGGAATCGTAGAAGCGGCCCATCAGATCGGACTTGATCGTCCGTTAGTGGTACGTCTGGAAGGAACGAATGTAGAGCTGGGCAAGCGTATTCTGGCTGAATCCGATTTGACGATCGTATCTGCGGATTCGATGGCAGATGGCGCGCAGAAGATCGTTGCGCTCGTATCGTAATGTAATCACCTTATCCATAAAGGGGAGGCTTGAAGTATGAGTATTTTGATCGATAAGAATACAAAGGTTATCACCCAGGGGATCACGGGCAAGACTGCGTTGTTCCATGCCAAGGGCGCCTTGGACTACGGGACGCAAATGGTGGGCGGCACATCCCCGGGCAAGGGCGGCACTACGGTCGAGATTGAGCTAGAGAACGGACAAACGGCGAGCTTGCCGGTGTTTAATACAGTAAGAGAGGCTAAGGAAGCTACCGGTGCAACGGCGAGTGTTATTTATGTACCGCCGGCATTTGCCGCGGATTCCATCCTGGAAGCGGTAGAAGCGGAGCTTGATCTTGTCATTTGTATTACGGAAGGAATTCCGGTGCTCGATATGGTCAAGGTGAAGCGTTACATGGAAGGCAAGAAGACGGTACTGATCGGGCCGAACTGTCCGGGAGTAATTACGCCGGGAGAATGCAAGATTGGCATTATGCCGGGTTATATTCATCTGCCAGGTCATGTTGGCGTTGTATCGCGCAGCGGTACGCTTACCTATGAAGCGGTTCATCAGTTAACGACGCGCGGCATCGGGCAATCCAGTGCTGTCGGTATCGGTGGCGATCCGGTCAAAGGCTCGGAATTTATCGATATTTTGCGCCGTTTTAATGAAGATGACAATACCCATGCGGTAATTATGATCGGCGAGATTGGCGGAACGGCTGAAGAAGAAGCGGCGGAATGGATCGCTGAGAATATGACGAAGCCTGTCGTCGGCTTCATCGGTGGGGTTACTGCGCCTCCGGGCAAGAGAATGGGCCATGCGGGTGCAATCATTTCAGGTGGTAAAGGTACAGCCAAAGAAAAGATCGCGAAGTTGGAGCAATGTGGCATTAAGGTTGCGCCGACTCCTTCCGAGATGGGGGCAACCTTGGTTAGTGTGCTTGAAGAGCGCGGATTATTAGGCATGTGCACGACGCATTAAGAGAGGTAGTTCAAAAATATCGCTTTTGATCACGAAGTAAAACCAGGGAGAGGCTCGGCATCGAATCTTGAATTCAGCCGGGCCTTCTGGTGCTCACGTACCCACTACGTACGCTGTGCTCCTCAGACCCTAGCTTCATCCTACCTTCTCGGTGCTGAAAACCGATCTTTTTTGAACGTTTATTTTAAGAGGTAGTTCAAAAAGATCGCTCTTGACCACGAAGTAAATCGGGGAGAGGCTCGGCATCGAATCTTGGATTCAGCCGGGCCTTCTGGTGTTCCCTTATCCGATTTGCTATAATACTCTAAGTAAGTCCAAATTGGTATATTTTAGGTAGATTAAGGTAAGCAACCTTCTAGGCCGAACGGCAGGGGGTTGCTTTTTTTGTCGTTCACGAAACTTATTGAGGATGAATGGGAGGATTAAATGGTGGATAAAAATGAAGTATTGATCGCATTGCATGAAGTGAATGGTCTCGGATGGAGGCGGATTGAGGAAATCGTTAAGAGAGATGCCGGTTGGGTACAAGCTTATCAGTTTAGCGCATCTGATTGGATGGAGAGAGGACTCGAGGCGGAATTAGCACTGTGGATGACCCAGCAGTTCACCTTGAATTGGATAGAAGAAAGACTAGAGCGCATGGCGCGTAAACGGATTAGACCGGTAACCATTTATCATGAAAAATACCCACTATTAATGAAGGAAACGGTTCGGCCACCCTGGGTTCTGTACACCATTGGGGATATGAAGCTGCTATCCGCTCTATCTGTAGCGATTGTTGGCACGCGGATTCCAACGGCTTATGGACGAAAAGTAGCCGCAGGGTTAACAAAAGGATTATGTGATAGAGGGATCACAGTTGTCAGTGGTATGGCGCGTGGTATTGACGGAGTATGCCATGAAGCCGCCCTTAACTGCGGTGGAAGAACCATAGCTGTATTGGGGACAGCGATCGATATCGCTTACCCGCCTGAGCATAACTCCTTGTACCGTAGAATCGCTGAGTCTGGATTGATCATTTCGGAATACCCGATCGGCATGAAGGGACATCCGGGAATGTTTCCGCAACGTAACCGTATAATTGCTGGGATTTCCCGTGGTACAGTTGTTGTTGAAGCGGATGCCCGCAGCGGATCGCTTATTACAGCAGATGCTGCATTGGAGGAAGATCGGGACGTATTTGCGGTGCCGGGTCCGATCACTTCGCCGAAGAGCCGGGGGACATTGGAATTACTAAAACAAGGGGCGAAAATGGTCACGGATGTGAACGATATTTTGGAGGAATATCAGGCTTTTTTATCCTACTCACGTGTGACCTCGGAGAAGATATCAGAAGTTTGTGAGTTGACAGATGAGGAGCAGCGCATTTACGATATGTTGCAGCAGGGGATAAATCATTTTGATGATTTACTACTGCAAACGTCATGGGATTTTGGACTTTTACATTCAGTTCTGTTATCTTTAATCATGAAAAAAGCGGCAGTACAGCTGCCGGGTTCTGTTTATAAGATTATATAGTCCATTCCTATCGAAGAGTGGCTTGAACATATGACTATATACAATTGTTGAGAGGAGGATGGATCTATGGCTGATTCTCTCGTTATCGTGGAGTCGCCTGCAAAGGCGAAGACGATCGGAAAATATTTGGGCAGTAAATACATCGTGAAGGCTTCTATGGGGCATGTTCGCGATTTGCCGAAAAGCCAAACCGGGGTTGACGTGGAAAATGACTTCAATCCCAAATATATAACCATCCGTGGAAAAGGTTCAGTATTGAAGGAATTGAAAGACGCAAGTAAAAAAGTGAAAAATATTTATCTGGCGGCTGACCCCGATCGCGAAGGGGAAGCGATTGCCTGGCATCTTGCCCATGTGCTCGATGTAGATGCCTCGAAGGCATGCCGCGTAGTATTCAATGAGATTACGAAGCAGGCGGTTAAGGATGCCTTTAAAACTCCGCGCAAGATCAATATGGATCTGGTCAACGCCCAGCAGGCGAGAAGAATTCTAGACCGTCTGGTCGGTTATAAGATTAGCCCCCTATTGTGGAAGAAGGTTAAAAAGGGATTATCCGCTGGCCGTGTGCAATCGGTAGCTGTAAAAATTATTTTAGACCGCGAAAATGAAATTTCGGCTTTTGTCCCAGAGGAATACTGGACGATTACAGCTGTCTTGAAAATTGGAGGCACTGAATTTGAGGCGAAGTTTTATAAATACCGCGGAGAGAAGCTCGAGCTTGCGAATGAGCAGCGGGTTGGAGAGATTCTCAAAGCGCTGGAGGGCGCCGAGTTCAAGGTTGGCGAAGTGAAAGAGAAGGAGCGTCTTCGTCATCCTGCTGCACCTTTTACGACGAGTTCCCTACAGCAGGAGGCGGCCCGTAAGTTGAATTTCCGTGCGGCTAAGACGATGTCTGTTGCCCAGCAATTATATGAAGGCGTTGATTTAGGCAAGGAGGGCACGGTCGGTCTAATTACTTATATGCGTACAGATTCGACGCGGATTGCTACTTCGGCACAAGAGGAAGCCAAGGAATATATCGTGGATAAATACGGAGAGAGTTACGCTCCAGAAGTCGCACGGCAATATTCGAAGAAGGCGGCCGGAGCTCAGGATGCCCATGAAGCGATTCGTCCTACATCAGCACTACGTGATCCAGAATCTGTGAAGTCATTTATGAGTCGTGATCAGTTCCGCTTATATAAACTGGTTTGGGAACGATTCATGGCTAGCCAGATGTCTTCGGCGGTACTCGATACGATGTCCGTCGATATTCCTGCAGGTGAAGTGACTTTCCGGGCCGTTGGCTCGAAGATTCGTTTCCCGGGTTTCATGAAGGTCTATGTGGAAGGCAATGATGACGGAACGACGGAAGACAATAAGTTCCTGCCTCCGCTGAAAACCGGGGATGTGCTACAGAAGGAAGCTATTGATCCGAAGCAGCATTTCACTCAGCCACCTCCGCGATATAGCGAAGCACGGCTTGTTAAGACGCTTGAAGAGCTTGGCATAGGACGCCCGAGTACGTATGCGCCGACGCTGGAGACGATCCAGAAGCGTGGGTATGTGGCGATTGAAGATAAGAAGTTCATCCCGACTGAATTGGGTGAGCTAGTTCTGGAGCAGATGGAACAGTTCTTCCCGGAAATTCTCAACGTTGAATTTACCGCCCATATGGAGGAAGATCTTGACCATGTCGAGGAAGGTACTGAAGACTGGGTTCGCGTCCTGAGCGAGTTCTACGGGCCTTTTGAGAAGCGGCTAGAAGTTGCGGAGAAAGAGATGAAGGAGATCGAGATTGAAGATGAGGTGTCCGATGAAATCTGCGATAAGTGCGGAAGACCGATGGTCTACAAATTGGGCAGATTCGGCAAGTTTCTCGCCTGCTCTGGATTTCCGGAATGCCGTAATACGAAGCCGATCATCAAGGATATCGGAGTAACTTGTCCGAAATGTAAGGAAGGGCATATTGTTGAGCGCCGTAGTAAAAAGGGCAGAGTGTTCTACGGTTGCGATCGTTATCCGGAGTGCGACTTTGTATCCTGGGATAGGCCATCACCAATCCCTTGCCCTAAATGTGGATCGCTCCTCGTAGAGAAGCGCAATAAACAGGGCGGGAAGCTGCAATGCACCGCTTGTGATTTTGTACAGCCGATTGAGGAGAACGAGGACGCTGCGGGCGAATAAGACAATTCAATCATATTAAGACATATACAGCAGCGAATTCTGGGGGGATTTAAGTTGACAGATTCTAGTAGAGTAACCGTCATCGGCGCGGGATTGGCCGGAAGTGAGGCGGCGTGGCAAATCGCCAGTCGTGGTGTGCCTGTTACTTTGTATGAGATGCGTCCGGTGGTTAAGACACCGGCGCATCATACCGATAAATTTGCCGAGCTCGTATGCAGCAACTCGCTTCGAGCAAATGGGCTCACGAATGCCGTAGGCGTATTGAAGGAAGAGATGCGGTTGCTGGACTCGCTCGTGCTCGGATCAGCTGACCGGAATGCAGTTCCTGCTGGCGGGGCGCTGGCAGTGGACCGCGATGGCTTCTCCGGGGAGATCACGAGCACCTTGCGAGAGCACCCACTGATCGAAGTGGTGAATGAAGAGATCAAAGAGATTCCACAAGAGGGGGTCGTAGTCATTGCTACAGGCCCTCTAACTTCGCCGGCTCTTTCCGAGCAGATCAAGGCGTTAACGGGAGAGGATTACTTCTATTTCTATGACGCGGCTGCGCCGATCATTGAAAAAGAATCAATCGATATGAACAAGGTATACCTTGCTTCCCGATATGATAAGGGAGAGGCCGCTTATTTGAACTGTCCTATGACAGAGCAGGAATTTGATGCATTCTATGAAGCGCTCATCACCGCCGAAGTTGCTCAGCTTAAGGAGTTCGAGAAGGAAGTTTATTTTGAGGGCTGTATGCCGATTGAAATTATGATGCGCCGCGGCAAGCAGACCGCTTTATTTGGTCCGATGAAGCCGGTAGGGCTTGTGAACCCGCATACGGGTACGCTTCCCCATGCTGTCGTACAGCTTAGACAGGATAACGCTGCGGGGACGCTCTATAATATGGTTGGCTTCCAGACTCACCTTAAATGGGGCGAGCAGAAGCGCGTCTTCTCGATGATACCTGGCTTGGAAAATGCTGAGTTCGTCCGTTATGGTGTTATGCACCGCAACACATTTATCAATTCACCTCGGTTGATGCTTCCAACCTATCAGCTGAAGGAGCGCAGAACGCTCTTCTTTGCTGGGCAGATGACCGGCGTGGAAGGATATGTAGAATCCGCAGCTTCGGGTCTTCTTGCTGGTATCAACGCAGCTAGAATCGCTCGCGGCGAGGACGGAATCGTCCTACCTGAAGATACAGCGCTAGGTAGCATGGCCCGATATATTACAACTGCGGACTTTGAACATTTTCAACCGATGAATGCGAATTTCGGGCTGTTCCCTAAGCTGGATACAAGATACCGGAAGAAGGCTGAGAAGAATGAAGCGTTGGCACAGCGTGCGCTGGACAGTCTCCGCTCCTTCATCGCAGCTGAAGAAATGGCATAATTAGACTCTGGCTTTGCCGTGATATATCATAGAGATACGACATAAGATTTATTTAGGATAGAATTTTTTGAAACTGTCCTGGAAAGATCTTAGATCGTATTGCATAGCGGACATAGCGGCACCCGTCTATGTCCTCCATAGTCTCCAGGCCCCTCGTCAGCCTGGATTGGAGGAGGTAGACGGGTGCTATAATTATCAGATGGAAGGATGCGGTTGTTCATGGTTCCTACATTTCATGCTACTACAATTTGTGCTGTTCGTCACAACGGGAAGGGAGCAATTGCCGGAGATGGCCAAGTCACGCTTGGCGAGAGTGTCATTATGAAACAGACCGCCAAGAAAGTCCGCAGATTGTATAGGGGACAGGTACTGGCGGGTTTTGCTGGTTCGGTTGCAGATGCGATAACCTTGTTTGAGAAGTTCGAGGGTAAACTGGAGGAGCACCAGGGGAATTTGCAGAGAGCTGCGGTTGAACTGGCCAAGGAATGGCGTCAGGATCGCGTGCTGCGCAAGCTGGAGGCTCTTTTGATCGTTATGGACAAAACGGGGATGCTTATGATCTCTGGCGGTGGGGAAGTGATCGAACCGGATGATGATATTTTAGCGATCGGCTCTGGGGGTAATTATGCCCTGTCTGCTGCCCGTGCTCTAAAACGCAATGCCGCCCAGATGGAGGCCAAGGATATCGTACGCGAGTCGCTGCAAGTCGCATCGGACATTTGCGTGTTTACGAATAGCAATATTATCGTTGAAGAACTTTGATGCGGGAGGGATCTTGGATGAATAATCAGATTTTAACACCACGGCAAATCGTAACCGAATTGGATAAATATATTGTCGGACAGAAGCAAGCCAAGAAATCCGTTGCAGTTGCACTTCGCAATCGCTATCGCCGCAGCTTGCTCAGCGATGAGGTACAAGATGAGATCGTACCTAAAAATATTCTCATGATCGGACCTACTGGAGTAGGCAAGACCGAGATCGCTCGCCGTCTCGCCAAGCTGGTAGGAGCTCCATTCGTCAAGGTTGAGGCCACTAAATTTACTGAGGTTGGCTACGTCGGTCGGGATGTTGAATCTATGGTTCGCGATCTGGTGGAGGTTGCTATTCGTACGATCAAAGCTGAACGTACAGAGCAGGTAAAGGATAAGGCTGAGGAACTAGCGAATGAAAGGCTTGTACAGATTCTTGTTCCATCCGATCATAAGTCGAAAGGTGTACGCAACCCATTCGAGATGTTGTTCGGAAATACCAATCAGAACTCTTCCTCAGGATCAGAACCTCAAGAAGAGGATAGCAGTGAAGTGAACGAGAAGCGTCGTCAAGTACGCTTCAAGCTGTTAGCAGGCCAAATAGAGGACGATATCGTGGAGATCGATGTTGAGGACAGTGCGCCTAGCATGTTCGATATGTTTGCTGGTCAAGGTAATGATCAGATGGGCATGAATATGCAGGAGATGTTCGGAAACTTGCTGCCGCATCGGACTAAACGAAGAAAGCTGACGATCAAGGAAGCTAGAAAAGTGCTAACCCAGGAAGAAGCAGCTAAGTTGATTGACCAAGATGATCTGACCCAGGAGGCTATCCGTAGGGCTGAACAATCAGGCATTATTTTTATTGACGAGATCGACAAGGTAGCAAGCCGGGGGCAAGGTTCCGGACCAGATGTGTCTCGTGAAGGTGTACAGCGTGATATTCTGCCTATCGTTGAGGGTTCCACGGTCATGACTAAATATGGTCCTGTTAAGACGGATTATGTTCTCTTTATCGCTGCTGGAGCCTTCCATATCGCCAAGCCATCGGATTTGATTCCTGAGCTGCAGGGACGTTTCCCGATCCGGGTCGAATTGGACAGTCTGACGTTAGACGATTTCGTATCTATCTTGACTGAACCGAAGAATGCCCTTACGAAGCAGTATTCAGAGCTACTGCGTACGGAGAATATCGAGATTGATTTCTCTGACGATGCCATCCGGGAGATCGCTGCGATTGCGGCCAATGTGAATTCCAATACGGAGAATATCGGGGCGAGAAGGCTTCACACGATACTGGAGAAGCTGCTTGAGGATCTATCCTTCGAGGCGCCGGAATTGACGCTTGACCGAATGACAATCACGCCGGAATATGTTCACAACAAATTAGGAGATATTGTGAAAGATCGAGATTTAAGCCAATATATACTTTAAATTTCCATTGACATGTCAGACTAACCTGTATGAAAAGGCCGTTAGACCCAGTATTATTAGGGGGGGACGGCCTTTTTCTGATCTCTAAAGGAGTAATAGAGGGATTCTATAAGACTAGTTACTGTCGATATTTCTCGAAAAAATAGTAAAATTTTTAAATATTGCCAAATTCAAAGCCAATTATTTCAAAGATAGTGCTTTTTTCTTATTGTAATAAAATCGATTCTCCTAGAAACTTATGTTATATGACATGAAGATGTTTTTTTCTACAAACTAGCACGAACTGATAAATTTTTATCAGAAAAAATGTCGAAAAAAGAGGGAATGCCATCTGAATGTTGAATACGTACACTTAAGGAAAATATGCGAAACAATAAAGGGGGCGAAATAATGCAACTGTTGAACGGAATAGGGTTCACTCGGCTTGAGTCAGCAGTACAGGCTGCCAATATGCGCCAAGGTGTGCTGGCCAACAATATAGCTAACGAAGATACCCCTTATTTCAAACGTTCAAATGTGTCATTTGAGAGTTTGCTACAGCAAGCAAGTGAAGGAGATATGCCGACTTTGCAGGGCATTCGTACCAATAATAGGCATTTTGTCATAGGTCCTTCATCAGGTATACCTGAGCCTGTGGTAACCACAGACAGGACGACAGCAATGAACAACAACATGAATAATGTCGATATTGATAGCGAAATGTCACAGCTTGCCGAGAATCAATTGAGATATAACACCTACATAGAGCAAATTAATTACCAGATTAAAATGAAGCGAAATGCGATTGAAGGGAGATAACGGGGTTGAAGATCAGCGATAGCTTTAATATCAGTTCTTCCGCTCTGACTGCGCAGCGTCTTAGAATGGACGTTATTTCATCGAATATTGCGAACGCAGAGACGACAAGAGCCCAAGTGGTTGATGGCAAGGCAGTTCCATATCGAAGGAAGATGGTTGTGCTGGAGCCTAAGCAGCAGACCTTCGGACAAGCTCTGAATACAGCGTTAGGCAGTGCAGATACAACTCAGGGAGTCAAGGTTACAGAGATTAGGGAAGATAGCGCACCTTTCAAGCCGGTCTATAATCCGACCCATCCCGATGCGGATAACGAAGGATATGTTTATATGCCGAACGTGGACATTCTCAAAGAAATGGTAGATATGATCTCGGCAACAAGATCCTATGAGGCCAATGTGACAGCACTGAATGCGAGCAAGGCAATGATTACCAAGGCATTGCAAATCGGCAAATAGCATCTTTTATTTTGACTTAAGGAGTGTTGGTCGTTGATACAAAGCATGAATTTTAATACTGTAAAGCCTTTGGAAGGAGTCGAACAGTACAGTACAGTGGAAGCCAAGGGGAAGACCCCTGCGGAAGCCATGAAGAGCTTTGGCTCGTTCTTATCGGATGCTCTTGATAATGTAGCCGCGCAAGAGCAGAATGTTCAGAAAGTGAACGACAAGTTCCTGGTCGGTGAAGTAAGTGCCGATCAGGTAATGATCGCCTCGGAGCAGGCCTTGTTAAGTTTGCAATTAACTACGCAAGTGCGAAACAAAGTAATTGAGGCATATCAAGAAATCATGCGTACGCAAATTTAACGAAAACTAGCAAGCTTTGGATGAGGTGACGTCGTGAATGAGAGAATTGCCCAGTACCGGGATACATTAACGGGTTACTGGAACCGTTTCAGCAAGAAGCAAAAAACGTTGTTAATTTCTACAGTTTCGATTATATTGCTGGCGATTATTCTGCTTACGGTTCAATTTTCTAAAACGGAATATGATGTCGCTTTTACGAATTTGGATTCCTCGGATGCAGCGGGTATTATTACTTACTTGGAATCAAGCGGTGTTCCGTACAAATTGAGCACGGATGGCTCGAGTATTTCGGTGCCTAGCAAGAATGTGGCTAGAGTGAAAGTCGATATCGGTTCACAAGGGATCGTTCAGAACGGTTCGATCGGACTAGAATCTTTCAACGAAAATTCTTCGTTGATCGGAATGACAGACAATGAGTTCAGTGTGAAGTACAAAAAAGCACTGAATGGCGAGGTAGAGCAACTGCTGAAGAGCATGAAGGGCGTCAACAATGCGAAAGTGTTGATCAATCTACCGGCCGAAAATGTATTCGCGAGTCCTTCCGAGCAAGAGAAAGCTTCAGCTTCCGTAGTTGTTAGTTTCAAGCCGGGCTATCGCCCGACCCAGGAAGCGATTGATGGATATTTCAATTTAATCAAGACGTCGGTGCCTAATCTGCCGATCGAGAACATCTCCTTATCTTCTAGTGATGATAACGTTCTGCTCGCATCGGGAGAGGGGGGGAGCGGAGGCAAGATTGCTTCGCTTACGACGGCCGTTCAGGAAAACATGGCTTTGCAGAAGAAATTCGAGAGCGATGTACGCCAGAGCGTCAAACAGTTCCTGTCCAAACTAACTGGACCGGAAAAGGTCGAAGTGCTGGTAGCATCTACACTTAACTTCGATCAGGTTACTCAGAAGGACAACTTAGTAACTCCAGTAGATACAGAGAATATGAAGGGCATCGAAATCAGTGCCCAAAAAATTCAAAAGAGCTATACAGGCCAAGCTAATGGCGTAGGTGGTATAGCTGGAACCGGTGAGCAGGATGTTCCGGGATATCCGTCTGCTGGGACAGGTAACGGGTCTTCTTCAGAAGAGTCGTCCTCAACGATAAATTATGAAGTGAATCATATTACAAAGGATATTGTTGCCAGTCCTTATGTGGTGAAGGATCTAACCATTAACGCGGTGGTTGAACCACCTAATGGGCAACAGACTTTAGACCCTGCGACTGAATCAGCGATTCAGACCATTCTGGCTAATATCGTAGGTTCATATCTTGCAGATTCCGGTACTACATATACAGACGCAGAACTACAACGAAAAGTTGCTGTCTATTCGCAACCATTTCATGGAACTGAACAAAATGCTTCTGGCCTGAGCTTGTCAAGCCCACTTGTTTGGGGAGTCGGGGCAGCTGCACTGCTGGCGATTGCGGGAATTATCTTCCTGATTGTCCGCCGTAACAGAAATCAAGAAATCGAGGAAGAAGAAATTCCAATGCCGCTTACACCGGAGTTTCCTTCCATTAATTTGGAATCAGTCACGAACGAGAACCAAGTGCGCAAACAACTTGAGACACTGGCCAAGAAGAAGCCGGATGAATTTGTCAACTTGCTTCGCACATGGCTGGCTGACGAATAGAGGTGAACGCATTGTCAAAAGGAAATCCTACGGTGCTTACCGGGAGGCAAAAAGCGGCGATTTTGTTAATTACTCTTGGGCCAGAAGTGTCCGCTGAAATTTTCAAGCATCTGCGTGAGGAAGAGATTGAACAACTCACGCTTGAAATCGCAAATGTACGCAAGGTTGACAGCGCTGAGAAAGAAATGATCATGACTGAGTTTCACCAGATCTGCATGGCTCAGGAATACATTTCACAGGGCGGCATCACTTATGCCAAGGAGATTCTGGAGAAAGCGCTTGGCGAGAGCAAGGCGCAGGATATCCTCAATAGGTTAACTGCTACTTTGCAAGTAAGACCCTTTGATTTCGCTCGTAAAGCCGATCCAAATCAAATTCTTAACTTCATTCAAAATGAAAATGCACAGACCATTGCTTTGGTATTATCATACTTGCAGTTCGAGCAAGCAGCATCCATATTGTCCTCTCTTCCACAGGAGAAACAGGCTGAGGTGGCTCGCCGGATTGCAATGATGGACAGCACATCGCCAGAGGTAATATCTCAGGTAGAGCGTGTGCTGGAGCAGAAGCTGTCAGCAACGGTGACTCAGGACTATACAAGCGCTGGCGGCATAGAGTCGATCGTTCAGATCCTGAACGGCGTCGACCGCGGTACGGAGAGGACGATTCTCGATTCTCTGGAGATACAGGATCCAGAACTTGCCGAGGAGATCAAGAAGCGCATGTTCGTATTCGAGGATATCGTCAATATCGACAACCGTTCGATTCAGCGGATTATCCGCGATATCGAGAATGCCGATCTGCAGCTTGCGCTCAAAGTGGCAAGCGAAGAGGTACGCGAAGCGGTATTCCGCAATATGTCCAAGCGGATGTCCGATACTTTCAAGGAAGAAATGGAATATATGGGGCCAGTACGGCTGCGTGACGTGGAAGAAGCTCAGACTCGTATCGTAGCTACTATCCGCAGACTGGAAGAAGCCGGTGAGATCATTATTGCCCGTGGCGGAGGAGATGACATCATTGTCTAATCTGATTAAGGTGTCGCAGTACGTTCCGGTAGATGTTCTTAAGCAGCTGGATTTAGCGAGAACCTACGCCAAACCCGAGGACGAAGTGTTCGAGGATGAAGTGGCCCCAACCGCCCAAGATGATGTTATTTCGGAGGCAGATATAGCAGCGGAGGAGGCCAGACGGCAAATGCTGGTCGATGCCAAGGACTTTGCTGAACAGCAGGTCAGGGCTGCTTCGGAAGAAGCAGAGAAGCTGCTAGCTGAAGCTCACGAACAGATTGAAGCTTGGTGGCGGGAGAAGAGAGAACAGGATGAACATCTTGTCGAGGCTATTAAGTCGGAGGGTTTCAGTCAGGGCTATGAGGAAGGCAAACTGCAGGCCGAACAAGAACTGAAGACGAAGATTGATGAAATGATGCATGAGGCGAGTGCGGTTCTGCAGCAAGCATATGTGGAGAAGGAGCGGATCATCCAAGAATCCGAGCCTTTTCTAGTCGAGCTAAGCTGTGCGATCGCCGAGAAGGTTATCGACAAGCAACTGGCACTTGAACCGTCATATACGGTGGATCTGATTAAGGGCAGCCTGGCTCGTAAGAGAGAGCAAGGGGAGATTACGCTCTGCGTAGCCCCTGCTCAGTTCTCCTTTGTACAAGCTGCGAGAGAAGAGTTGACGCTAGCGATTGATTCACAAGCTGAGCTTCAGATTCTACCTGACCCGACTGTGAAGGATCGAGGTTGCGTTATACGATCCGCCTACGGTAGCATCGATGCCAGAATCGACACCCAGCTTGCGGAGATTAAGAAGGAATTACTGCGTATCTCGCTGCAGACAGAGGAATAGGGGACGAAGAAATGACAACCATTAATTCATCGCGTTATATCGAGCATCTGAGACAACTTGATCCTGTGCGTGTTAATGGCAAAGTCACACAAGTCATCGGCCTGATGATTGAGTCCGAGGGTCCGGACGCAAGCATCGGCGATGTCTGTTACATATATCCGAATAAATCATCCCAGCCGCTCATGGCTGAAGTTGTTGGATTCCGCGACAACAAGGTGCTGTTGATGCCGCTCGGGGAGCTGCAAGCTATCGGACCCGGCTGTGATGTAGTCGGGACTGGGAAGCCGCTTACGGTACAGGTTGGTTCTGAACTGCTAGGTAAGGTGTTGGATGGACTGGGGCAGCCGCTTGATGAATCGCTATTGCCTTCCAGATTAGGTCATTATTCCACCTTCGCGAAGCCAATCAATCCGATGAATCGCCCTAGAGTCGAAGAGCCCATTAGCATCGGTGTTAGAGCGATTGATGGACTGCTTACAATCGGCAAAGGCCAGCGCGTAGGTATCTTCGCAGGTTCAGGTGTCGGGAAGAGTACATTGATGGGCATGATTGCCCGCAATACTTCAGCGGATGTTAACGTAATCGCTCTAATAGGGGAACGAGGTCGCGAGGTAAGAGATTTTATCGAACGAGATCTCGGGCCGGAAGGGTTGGAGCGTTCGGTTGTTGTCGTAGCAACGTCTGACCAGCCGGCACTCATCCGGATGAAGGGGGCGCTGATCGCGACGACGATCGCTGAATATTTTCGCGACCGCGGTCTAAATGTGATGCTGATGATGGACTCAGTTACCCGTTATGCGATGGCACTTCGTGAGGTCGGACTGGCCGTCGGCGAACCGCCAGCGATGCGCGGCTATACTCCGTCGGTATTCGCTGCACTACCCAAGCTTATGGAGCGAGCAGGAACTGGACCTGTCGGTTCGATTACGGCTTTTTACACTGTGCTGGTTGACGGAGACGACATGAATGAGCCGATTGCGGATGCGGTACGAGGGATTCTCGATGGACATATTGTCTTAAACCGTAGCATTGCTAATCGGGGGCATTTTCCAGCCATTGACATCATGGCAAGTATCAGTCGTGTGATGAAGGACATTGTGTCCAGAGAGCAGAACGATGCCGCTGAGAATTACAAACGATTGCTCGCAGTGTACAAGGATTCTGAGGATTTGATTAATATCGGCGCTTACCAGCAAGGATCCAATGAGGAAATTGATGAAGCGCTAAGCTATATTCAGAGTATTTGGGCCTTTTCGAAGCAGAGGGTGGATGAGAAGGTCGTATTGTCAGAAGCGCAGGAGCGTTTAATTTCCGAATTTACTAGGGAGTGACAGATACAAGGATGAGGTTCCGTTATGTCTATCAAAAAGTCGTAGATTTGAAGTCTAATGAGAGAACTCAGGCTGAATGGATGCTCTCTGCTGCTGTTGGGGAACTGGAGGCTCAGCGGCGTTCCTTGGAGCAGCTCTTCTTGGATCGTGCGAATACTTTGTCTGAGATTCAGTCGGAAATGGAAAATAGGGCTTCGGTAGTTAAGCTGCAGGAGCTACAGTACTATGCAGATTACTTGGAAGTGTGCATTTCGCAAAAGATCGGTGAGGTAAAGCGTGCCGAAATCAATGTTGATAAGAAAAAAACGCATTTGACCGGCAAAATGCTCGATGAGAAAGTGTGGCTTAAAGCGAAGGAAAAGGAGCAGCAAAAATTCCAGCACGAGATGCTTCTTCGGGAACAACATGAACTGGACGAGATGGCTACTGTCCGGTTTGCCATGAAAGCCCGCTAATAACACGTGTTCAAGTAACGGCTTCTATAGGAGTAACGGGCATGGGTTTACGAAGGAGGGGATAGAAATGGCCAAAAACGAGGTAGAGCTAGACGAACAATTAGAGGAATCAGGCGGAGGATTCACACGATTTTTATTCTTCGTGACACCGATTATATTCCTTATTGTTATGCTTACGGTGCTTATGGCATTGTTCAATATGAATTTTCGGGATACTTTGTTTGACTTCGGCAAGCAAATTCCAATCGTAAAAAATTGGATTCCTGACGATGGCTCACCTGAAGCGAAGAAGAAAGAGGAGACGAAGCTGCAGGAGAAGAGTTCCGAGGCGACAATCAAGCAGCTTAAGGAACAACTGGCCAAGCAAGAGTCACAGCTGCAGGAAGCGAACTCTAAGGCTCAGGAGCAATCCGATCAGGTGAAGAAGCTTCAAGATGCTCTGAATACGGAGCGTGACGTTTCGTCTAAAGCCGCTCAGGAAGAGCAAGACGCGAACTACTTGAAGGAAGTCAAGAAGCTGTCGCAAATCTATGCGGAGATGAGTCCAAGTAAGGCAGCAGCGATTTTTGACAAACTGACGGAGGAAGAGACTCTGCAGATGTTCAGCGTCATGAGCAACGATAGCAAGGTCGCGATACTGGAGAAGATGGACCCGCAAAAAGCAGCTGACATCTCGATCAAATTGAAGGATGTTAAGCCTTCTGAAGATTTGAATATCGCTGCATTGCAATCCAGGCTCAAGAAGGAAGCCGAGACCGGGACCACGGTTGCTAATAAAGGATTGGATGATGCTCAATTAAGCGCGACGTTTGCATCGATGTCGACGGAGTCGGCTGCCAAGCTTATTTTACAGACCTATAAGATCAGCCCTGAAAAGTCGCTTAAGATTTTACGGGCAATCGACGATTCGACCCGCTCGAAGATTATGACCGCGATGACTGACCAAGATGAGAAAGCATCGGTAAAAATATTGAATCAGCTCGTAGCAAAATAAAGGCCTAATTCAAGTGATCAAATGAACTCTTGAAAGGAGGTGAAAAAATATGAGCCAAACAGTAACCAATCTACTTGCTGGAACCCAAGCAAACTCGATTATGTCCTCCGGAAACAATAAGGGAACTGCTACCATAGACCCGGCACAATCGTTCAGCCAAGCTATGCTGTCTATGATGACAGGGGACGGTAAATCTCAGCAAACGCAGCTTCTGACCCAGCTCAATGCTCTGCTCGGCGTTACATCCGAGGCAACTAGCGGAGAAGCTGAGGTTGATCCTGGGGCCGAATCGCTGAGCAGCATGATGGATAGCCTGCTTCAGCAGCTTGAGCAACTTGATGAAGCACTGGTTGACAATCCTGCGCTATTGTCTGCGCTGCAGAGCTGGATGATCCAGGCCCAGCAAACGTTACAGCCAAGCGATATTGTTCAAGATGCAGAGACGTTGTCTACGATCGAAGCTAAGGTGCCTGCACTGGCACAACATATGGAGACGATAAAGTTTGCGCTCCATGATACACTGCTTCAATTGGCTGCTGCGAATATGGAATCCAGGTCAGCGGGTTTGAATAGTAATGGTGTTCAATCCTTCGAGAATTTACTCGGATCTCTGAAGAGTATTCTGGAGGAAGCTGGATTATCTGGAGAAGTGAAGGGCACAGATACTCAGCACGCACGATTTGCTGTCTCGAATAGAGGGCAAAATGTACTTCCTCATTTGGCTGCAGATACAAGTCTACGTGTAGATGCAGGTCAGGGTAACGCTACGAAGGTGAATGAGACAATTCCTACAGCTCATCTGTCACGTGCCGTTGATTTAACTACAGCAGAGGCAATAACAGCGAGTGGACGCGTACTCGAAGGTGCCGAGAAGTCGGGTTCTGGATCTAACACGGCGGATGACCTGTCTAACTTCCAATTAGGACATGTTGTGACCGCAGGCCAACTTGCACTTCGCGATGCGGGTACAGCCCAACTCACGGTCAAAGCACCACCAGTTCCTGTGGAGAACTTCGGCAAAGAGGTTGGACAGTTTCTGATTAATAAGCTGGATATCATTAAGACTCAGGGTATGTCTGAGGCGAGAATTTCCTTAAATCCTCAGCATCTTGGCAGTGTGGATGTCCAAATTAAGATGCAGAACGGCCAACTGGTAGCGCAGTTTATTACGGAGCACGCTTTTGCCAAGGAGTCATTGGAGGCACAGATGTCACAGCTTCGCTCGGCATTGCAGGCCCAGGGACTTCAGGTAAGCAAGCTGGAGGTAACCCAGAATACTTCCCTCTCTTCGCATATGTATCATGATGGACGGCAACCTGGCAGCGGAAGCAGCGGGCAGCAGCAAAGCAAGCGGCGTGATGTGACCGTCTCTGAGGAAGAATTGCTGTCAGTCTATGATCTGAATGAAGAATGGAATGACTGGATCAGCGAAGTGCGAGCGAAAGAATTGAACATGGGCAGTTCCTTCGTAGCGAGAGCATAAGAGAGGAGGTAAGCAAATGGCAGACGTTGTTACGTCAAAGGTCATGTGGCCAAATTACTCAGCTGAGAATGTGGCCAAGGCAAGCAAGCTCGATAACTCCTTGGGCAAAGACTCCTTCCTCAAATTGCTGATTACGCAAATGGGGAATCAGGATCCGTTGTCTCCGATGGACAATAAGGATACGATTGCTCAATTGGCGCAGTTTACTTCAGTGGAACAATTGATCAATATATCTGACCAGATCGGCAAGATGAGCCAGTCCCTCGGCAACACTTCCGGACTTATTGGGAAGGTTGTTAGCTGGAATACATCCACTTCTACCGGAGAGTACGATATAGCAACTGGTAAGCCGTCGGTTGTATCCGATAAGGCTAGCGGCATCGTGGAGGCAGTCATTGTCCGCGGCGGCGAAATGTATGTTAAGGTAGGCAATCAAGAAATTGAAGTATCCAAGGTTGAGAGAGTGGAAAATCCGCAAGAAGCGGAGAATCCTTCCACGGAAAATCCACCTCCTGTTGAGACTGCTCCAGAAGATCCGTCCACTGGACAAGGGGCTGAGACAGAATGAATGAGCCCGTACGTGTAGGTAATCTATATCCTGGTATCGTTCATCCTGGTGCTTTACAGCAACCGAAGAATCATATCGGGGGTAACGCTCAATCTCAAGGGAATTCCTTCAAGGAACTGTTCCAGGACGAGTTGTTCCGGTTGAGTAACCATGCAGTCAAGCGTCTGGAGCAGCGGGGAATAGAGTTGAAGCCTGATCAGATCAGCAAGATCAATTCGGCCATCGATCGTGCAGCGGCCAAAGGAGCCAAGGATTCATTAATTCTAATGAAGGATATGGCGCTGATCGTTAATGTTCAGAACCGAACCGTTGTTACCGCGATGGACAAGAACAGTATGCAGGATAATGTGTTCACTCAGATAGATAGTGCAGTGATTATTTCTTAATTGGCTGGCCCGGATTCGGAGAGCCAAGCAGAGGCCGCAGATCGACTGAAGCGGCTCTAATAACTATCAATAACGGGAGGAATGTATCAATGTTAAGATCGATGTACTCTGGCGTGTCCGGGATGCGCGGGTTTCAGACGAAGCTTGACGTAATCGGCAATAACATCGCCAACGTGAATACGGTTGGTTTCAAATCTGGACGTGTAATGTTCAAGGATATCATGAGTCAGACGGTATCCGGAGTCACTGCACCGAATGATGGAGAAAGCGGTGGCGTGAATGCCAAGCAAATCGGCCTTGGCGTATCTATCGGCTCGATCGATACGATGCATACAGGCGGAAGCGCAATGACGACTAATAATCCGTTGGATCTGCGGATTGATGGGGATGGATTCTTCCTTGTTAAATTGTCTCCTGATCAGGAAGTTCCTTTTCTGACGAGAGCAGGGGACTTCCATCTGGATGCAGCCCGCCAATTGGTTACTTCCGATGGATTGCTTGTATGTGACGCCGGTGGCGAGGTACTTGAACCAATCGGCGATGATGTAACAGCGTTCTCGATTGCTGCTGACGGAACGATCGTACAGAAGATGAATACTGGAGAGACGGAGGCAGGTGCTCAAATCGGCGTAGCCAAGGTCACGAACCCGGAAGGACTCGAGAAGATTGGTGGCAATCTGTATCGTGTTACACTGAACGCCATTGCCGATGGAGAGCTTGAACCGACTACGGCAAATAACGCTGAGTTGGGTACAGGTTCAATTATCGCTGGACAGTTGGAAATGTCCAACGTCGATTTGACGGGTGAATTCACAGAGATGATTGTCGCGCAGCGTGGATTCCAGGCAAACTCCCGAATTATTACGACTTCCGACGAAGTATTGCAAGAAGTTGTTAACCTGAAACGCTAAGCCTAGCATAACGGGGGAGGGAGATCCCTTCCCCGACTTACCGGATGGAACTGCAGGTTATAGAAGGAGAATAAGCGACTTACGGTTAAGACGGGAGGTTAATAATGATTTCTGTCACACGCTTGAACGGCTCGCAAATGTGGCTTAATGCTCTGATGATCGAGACCGTCGAGGAAACACCCGATACATACGTAACCTTGGTTACTGGTAAACGTATTATAGTGCTGGAGAAGGCGGCTGAGGTCATTGCGATGGTCAAGGATTACTACAGTGAAATCGGCATCCACGCAGCATCCATTAAAGTGCAACAAACGGAGGAATTGTCATGAAGAAAATGGCGCCTTGGTTAATTACAATTTTACTAGCAATTACACTAATTGTACTGGCCGCCTTCCTGCTTATGAATCAAATTACAAATCCCGACCGGGGCAGTGAAGTGAAGAATGCAGTCGGTAATGTGGCAGTACCTAAGTCTCTATCTGCGGATGAGATCGTACAGGTCACTTCCACGATCGAAGGAATCAAGACGAACCTGTCGGATGCAGGCTACGTTGTTGGAATGGACTTTGCATTCCAAATGGATAGTGCTTCAACGAAGGAAGCTTTCGACAAGATCAAGGATTATAAAATTAAACCAATCATCATCAAGACTTTGGCCGATACCAAGCCGGAGGAATTGACTGGAGCGAAGGGAAAGGACAATCTTAGCTCCAAATTGTTGAACTTAATCAACAAGTCATTGCCGGAAGGAAAATTGATTCAGATCGATATCACAAACTTTATTATGCAGCCGATCTACTAGTACAGACAGAACCTCTACTACTAGTTGATATTGATAGAATTACTTTTCTTTGGAGGGGGTGAGAGGTTTGGTAGATGTTTTATCGCAAAATGAGATTGATGCTTTACTTGCGGCTCTATCTTCGGGCGAAATGGATGCCGAGGAATTGAAGAAGGAAGAAACACAGAAGAAAATCAGATCCTACGATTTTAAACGGGCCGTTCGGTTCTCGAAGGATCATATTCGCAGCTTGACTCGAATTCATGAGAATTTTGCCCGCTATCTTACCACCTATTTTTCGGCACAGCTACGCACTTTTGTGCAGATTAATGTGGTACAGGTAGAACAGCTTCCTTATGACGAGTTCATCCGTTCAATACCGAAGATGACGATCCTTAACATTTTCGAAGCGGAACCGCTGGAAGGTCGTATGGTGCTTGAGGTTCACCCTAACGTTGCTTTTGCTATGCTGGACAGATTGCTTGGCGGGATGGGGATTGCTCCTTCCAAGATCGGTTCATTGACAGAGATCGAGACGATCATCATGGAGAAGATATTCAGCCGCGCGTTTGACAGCCTGCAGGAGGCTTGGAAGACCGTGATCGATATCCAGCCTCGAATGGAGGGACTCGAGACGAATCCGCAGTTTATGCAGATTGTATCTCCTAACGAGACGATCGCACTGATCTCGCTGAGTACAAAGATCGGCGACACCTCCGGGATGATTAATTTATGTATACCACATGTGGTTATTGAGCCGATTATGCCGAAGCTGTCAGTGCATCACTGGTTCGTATCGCAGAAGAAGTCGAGAGTACCAGAGGAGATGGACGCACTACGCAATCGGGTCAGCAAAGCTAATTTGCCGATCATCGCAGAGCTAGGCGAATCGAACATCACAGTGCGCGAGTTCCTGGAACTATCCGCAGGCGATGTGATCTCCCTGAACAAATCGGTTCAAGAGGGACTTGCTATTCGCGTCGGAGACAGATTGAAATACATCGGCAGCCCGGGTACGCTCAAGGATCGGGTAGCTGTTCAAATTGATGAAATTGTCAGCGAAGGAGTTGAGGAGCTTGACGAGTAAAGACTATTTATCCCAGGAAGAGATTGACGCCCTCCTGAAGCAGGCTAATCAGGATACACCCACTGAACCAACAGTATCGGATTATTTGACGCCGCTTGAGCAGGATGCGCTGGGTGAAATCGGCAACATTACGTTCGGAAGTGCGGCGACCGCACTGTCCACATTGTTAAGCAAGAAGGTCGATATTACGACCCCTAAGGTATCGATTATTACGCGCTCTCAATTTGAATCTGAATTCCCTAAACCGCATGTTGCTGTTCATGTCCAATATGTTGACGGGTTTGAAGGAATGAATTCACTGGTCATCAAGACTAGAGATGCTCAGGTTATCGCCGATCTGATGCTCGGTGGTGACGGCAGTCCGGATGACGCGGAATTAAATGAAATTCATATCAGCGCCGTTCAGGAAGCAATGAATCAGATGATGGGTTCGTCGGCTACTTCCATGTCGACCATTTTTAACCGCTTCGTGAACATTTCGCCGCCGGGAATCGATATTCTGAACATGACGAACGGCACAGGAATCAATAATCTGCCATCAGATGAGATATTGATCAAAGTATCTTTCCGACTGACCATTGGCGACCTGATCGATTCTACGATCATGCAGCTGCTGACAGTGAAATTCGCCAAGGAAATGGTAGAAAGCTTGATTAATGGTTCCGTCACAGAGCCAGTTAAGCAGGAGACCGCAGCAGCAGCAGCGCCGCCGGCACCAGCTTATGAGCCACCTGCTCCTACATATAATGCGCCGTCCATGCCGTCTCAGCCCATGCCCCAGCAGCAAGGATATTATTATCCGCCGCAGGAACGGCCGATGGCTGAACCGCAGCATTTTGGAGCGGTACCGGGACGCAATCTGAACGTTCAACCGGTACAGTTCGCTAACTTTGGAAATCCAGCTTTAGGTCATATAGATGAAAATAATTTAAACTTACTGATGGACATTCCCCTTAAAGTCACCGTAGAATTAGGAAGGACCCAAAAGCAAATTAAGGATATCTTGGAATTATCGCAGGGCTCGATCATTGAACTCGATAAGCTTGCCGGTGAGCCAGTAGACATTCTGGTGAACAACAAGCTGATCGCCAAGGGTGAAGTCGTGGTCATTGATGAGAACTTTGGCGTTCGCGTCACAGATATCGTTAGCCAATGGGATCGAATACAAAAATTACAATAGTAGAGCTTAGGGAGGATTTTAAAGCAATGGCAAACCGAATTCTAATCGTAGACGATGCAGCATTTATGAGAATGATGGTCCGTGACATTTTAACGAAGAACGGGTTCGAGGTTGTCGGTGAAGCCCAGGATGGGGCACAGGCTATCGAAAAATATAAGGAATTGCATCCCGACCTGGTCACCATGGATATTACAATGCCTGAGATGGACGGGATTGCAGCATTGAAGGAAATCAAGAAAATGGATCCGAATGCAAAAGTAATTATGTGCTCAGCGATGGGGCAACAGGCGATGGTTATCGATGCGATCCAAGCTGGAGCCAAGGATTTCATTGTTAAGCCATTCCAATCTGATCGGGTAATTGAAGCGATCAACAAAACCTTGGGAATATAGGTCGCGTCATGCCTTCGACACCGGATTCCCAGTTACCAAGTGGTGATATTAATATTTGGGGAAATCTGATGATGGTAATCGTTGTTCTGGCCATTATCATTGTCTTAATCGTTGTATTAATCCGTTTTTTAGGCAGGAAGAACCGCTATTTGTCGCAAAGTCGATCGATCCGTACTTTAGGAGCTATCGGTCTCGGGCCCAATAAATCGCTGCAGGTCATTGAGATCGGCAGTAGTATTTATCTGGTTGGTGTAGGTGAGGACATCTCCATGGTCGATAAAATTTCCGACCCTGAAGAAGTCATTCTTTTGCAGCAGGCATTTGAAGAAGAGGGGGCCGAGTTTGCTGGACTGACTACCGTCTTTTCTGGGCTCGTCTCCCGCTTTCGCAAAGGGAATAAGGTGCAGGAAGAAGAGCTGGATGAATCAGCCTTTCACGAAATGTTCCATGCTCAGCTGCAGAAAATGCCGAATCGCAAGCGGCAAATGCAGGAGCTGCTGAAGGATCAGCAGCAACAATCTACAGATCGGTTGAGGGATTCATGAAGAACAAAGTTATTATTATAAGTTTGGCTCTGATGCTCTTTAGTGTCTTTGCTGTGACCGTGGCTTCCGCAGCTCCGACCGATCCGATACCAGATGTGAATATTCAAATCGGCAATTCCGATGGCGCACCGGGTACAAGCTCTCTATCTCTTATACTGCTTATAACAGTCATAAGTATCGCTCCTGCGATTCTAGTACTGATGACCAGTTTTACGAGAATTGTGATCGTGCTCGGCTTCGTTCGAAACTCGCTCGGAACGCAGCAGATGCCCCCTAACCAGGTGCTGGTCGGGCTTGCGCTTTTTTTAACGCTATTTGTCATGAGTCCTACCTTGTCTACTGTAAATGAGGTAGCTCTACAGCCCTATATTAAAGGGGAAATCTCTCAGACTGAAGCGCTGGACAAAGCAGCAGTCCCGATGAAGAAATTTATGTACTCGCATACTAGGCCAAAGGATCTGCAATTGTTCATGAGCTACACGAAGACGGCCAAGCCGGAAAAGTATGAGGATATTCCGATCAGCGTAATGGTACCGGCGTTCGCTATCAGCGAGTTAAAGACAGCGTTCCAAATGGGGTTCCTGATTTACATTCCGTTTCTGATCATCGATATCGTAGTAGCCAGCGTCCTTATGGGGATGGGGATGATGATGCTTCCTCCGGTCATGATCTCGCTGCCGTTTAAGATATTGCTGTTCGTGCTTGTTGACGGTTGGTATCTGGTCATCAAATCGCTGCTTAGCAGTTTTGTTACATAGCAATGTTACATCTATGATTAAGATTATGGCAGTGGATGCGGGGGATTCCCCCGCCGGATTCGCGAGTTAAGAGGGGGGAAGACGGTTCATGAGTTCGGAATTTATTATCGGTTTGGCCGGACAAGCCGTTTATACCGTTCTGAAGGTAAGCGCGCCGATGCTTCTGATAGGTCTAACAGTCGGGCTTATCGTCAGTATATTTCAGGCGACGACGCAGATTCAGGAGCAGACGCTGGCCTTTATTCCAAAAATCGTTGCCGTATTAATTAGCTTGTTAATATTCGGTCCATGGATTCTGTCAACGCTCGTTGATTTCACCTATGGGATTTTGAATAATCTCGCCAATTACATTAGTTAGGCCGGTACAACGATGGATATTATTTTGCAGAGCGCTTCCGTTTACATGCTGATTTTTTGTCGAATGACAGCCTTTTTTGTAGTTTCACCAGTATTTTCATCACGGGGTGTCCCGAACAGTTACAAGATTGGATTGTCAGCGATCATAGCCGTCTTCATTTTGCTTATACAAGGAACGAATCAGGCGGTGCCCAGCGATCTTAGCTATTTACTGGTTGTGATTCGGGAGATCCTGATCGGGCTCTTAATGGGTTATGTGGCGACCTTGCTGTTCACGGTCATTCAGATGGCTGGTTCTTTTATTGATATACAGATTGGCTTTGGGATCGTTAACGTGCTTGACCCGGTTACGGGCTCAAGTGTACCGGTAATTGGCAACTTGAAGTATGTATTTGCCACGCTGATCTTCTTTAGTATGAACGGCCATCACTATTTGCTTGATGCGGTAATTCGCAGTTACAATTGGATTCCGCTATCAAACGAAGTGTTTCAAAGAATTTACAATGGGAATCTGTCTGAATTTTTGATTACTACGTTCAGTCAGGCATTCATGCTCGCTTTTCAGATGGCTGCACCGCTCGTGGTTGCTCTGTTCGTGACAGATGTGGCCCTGGGGTTCCTGGCCCGAACGGCACCCCAATTCAATGTATTTGTAATCGGCATCCCGCTTAAGATCTTGGTAGGCCTGGCGATGCTGCTTCTCCTGATTCCGAGCTTCATCTATGCGTTTGAGCATTTGTTTGAAGTGATGTTCCGGGCGCTGCACAATTTGTTTGCTACCATCGGAGAGGCGCCGAAGTAAGGAGGAGAATCGAAGGTGGCATATCGGATAAAGCTGGATTTGCAGTTGTTCTCTGGTGAGAAGACGGAGAAAGCGACTCCGAAGAAGAAGCAGGATGCAAGAAAGAAAGGGCAGGTTGCAAAAAGTCAGGATCTGTCTGGAGCAGCGATCCTACTCTCTTCATTTCTGAGCTTGCTCATTTTCGGCGGATATATCAAGGAACGAGTTGTCTTCATGTTCTCTGATGTATACTATCACCGTTTACAAATGAATGTGACGAGTGAAAATGTGATGGTCATGTTCGGTGATTATGCCATTCAGATTCTACTTGCGCTGGCGCCGATTTTCCTCGTTGCCATAGTGATGGCACTTATTGTCAACTATGCACAGGTTGGTTTTCTATTGACCGGTGACCCGCTGAAGATGAAGTTCAGCAAGATCGATCCGATCAAAGGTTTCAAAAATATTTTTTCGATGCGCTCGCTCGTTCAGTTTCTGAAGTCGATATTGAAGCTTATTATTATCGGTTTTCTCGTATATTCGACGATTTGGGGTGCTAGAGACCAGATTTCATCGCTTGGCTATGTTCCGGTACAGGAGGCTTTTCATTTTACGGCTCAATTGACGATGAATCTCGGTTTGAAGATTGCTGCGGCGCTGTTTGTGCTTGCAGTCCTGGATTATATTTATCAGAAATACGAGCATGACAAGAGCTTGAAGATGTCCAAGCAGGACATTAAGGATGAGTATAAGAAAATGGAGGGTGATCCGCTCGTCAAAGGTAAAATCCGTGAGCGGCAAAGACGGATGGCCCTGCAGCGGATGATGCAGGAGGTGCCGAAGGCGGATGTGATTATTACGAACCCGACGCACTTTGCTGTAGCACTCAAGTATGATGGCACGCAGATGGATGCACCAAAAGTGATAGCTAAAGGTCAAGATTATGTGGCTCTGCGTATCAAGGAGATCGCCAAGGAGCATGGCGTAATCACAATGGAAAATAAGCCGTTGGCACGCGCCCTTTTCCAGAGAACCGAAATCGGCGATTCGATACCTGCGGATCTGTTCCAAGCCGTAGCCGAAGTGCTGGCATATGTATATAGATTACAAGGCAAAGTGAAATAAGCTCTCGGATCGGAGGAAGACCGGTGAAGAAGTTCAAAGATCTGTTCATATTAGTGGGGATAATCGGTATCGTTCTATTGATGATCGTTCCCATCCCGACATGGCTACTGGACATTCTTCTCATCATTAATATATCGCTCTCGCTTACGATTTTGCTTGTGGCGATGAATACACGGGAGGCTCTGCAGTTTTCGATCTTCCCGGCTATGCTGCTCATAACGACTCTGTTCCGGCTTGCGCTTAACGTATCGACAACCAAGCTGATTCTGGGGCAGGCCAAAGCCGGCCATGTGGTTGCTACATTTGGCTCTTGGGTGGCTCAAGGGGAACCGGTTGTCGGTTTTGTCGTCTTCCTGATTCTGGTGGTTGTACAGTTTATCGTTATTACCAAAGGTTCGGAACGGGTTGCGGAAGTAGCTGCACGTTTTACCTTGGATGCAATGCCCGGGAAGCAAATGAGTATCGATGCCGACCTTAACGCCGGGTTGATTAACGAGCAACAGGCCCGTGAGCGCCGTAGAAAGATTGAGCGCGAGGCTGACTTCTACGGGGCGATGGATGGTGCCAGTAAGTTTGTCAAAGGTGATGCAATCGCAAGTATCATTATCTTGCTGATCAATTTGATCGGTGGATTTATTATCGGGATGACGATCCACAAGATGGATTTCCAATCATCATTAGGGACCTATTCATTGCTAACCATCGGGGACGGACTTGTCAGTCAGATTCCGGCGCTGCTTATCTCAACGGCGTCAGGCTTGATCGTTACCCGTGCTTCTTCGGAAGGAAATCTTGCCGAAGATATTACGAGTCAGTTGTTTACATATCCGAAGCTGATCTACATCGTAGCAGGCACCATTACAGTGCTTGGCCTGTTTACGCCGATTGGTCCATGGACTACGCTTCCGTTTGCGGCACTTCTGTTGTTCGCGGCAAGGCGAATGCAGAAGAACATGAATAAGAAGCAGATCGAGCAGGAGCAGCAGGAGGAGGAACAGCAAATCGAAGAAGTGCGCAGCCCAGAGAGCGTCATCAACTTGCTTCAGGTCGATGCTATCGAGTTCGAATTCGGTTACGGGCTCATCCCGCTTGCGGATACAGCTCAGGGCGGCGATTTGCTTGACCGGATCATCATGATTCGCCGGCAATGCGCACTTGAGATGGGCTTAATCGTTCCAGTGATTCGAATTCGCGACAATATTCAACTAAAACCGAATGAATATGTCATCAAAATTAAAGGAAATGTCGTTGGCAGTGGTGAATTATTACTTAATCACTATTTGGCAATGAGCCCAGGGATGGATGATGATTCCATTACAGGCATTGAGACGAAGGAACCAGCTTTTGGGTTGCCAGCACTATGGATTAATGAGGCGACCAAGGATCGTGCTGAGCTAGCTGGCTATACGGTAGTGGATCCGCCTTCGGTTGTTGCTACGCATCTGACGGAGTTAATTAAGAGCCATGCCCATGAATTGCTGGGACGTCAGGAGACGAAGGCTCTAATCGACAACCTGAAAGAGAATTATGCGGTTCTTGTCGACGAATTGATCCCGTCGGTACTATCGATTGGCGATGTTCAGAAGGTGCTGGCTAAGCTGCTCAGAGAGAAAATATCGATCCGCGATTTGGTAACGATATTCGAAACTTTGGCTGATTACGGAACCTATACGAAGGATCCCGAAATTCTGACCGAATATGTCAGACAGGCTCTCTCACGGCAGATTACTCAGCAATATTCACAGCAGGGAGAGACGATGCGCGTCATTACGGTAGGACCTTCCTTGGAGAAGAAGATTGCCGAGAGCGTGCAGCAAAGCGAGCATGGAAGCTATCTTGCTATGGATCCCACCTCCAGTCAGACGCTCTTCCAGAAGCTGTCTGAGCAGGTTAACCGTCTGATTCAATCCGGCCAACAGCCCATCGTGCTAACGTCGCCAACGATCCGCATGTATTTACGGCAGATCATTGAGCGGAGTATGCAGGATATACCGGTATTGTCCTATAGTGAACTGGAACCGAATGTTGAAATTCAAAGCGTCGGAGTGGTGAACTTATGAGAGTAAAACGGTATGTCGTCGATACAATGCCTGATGCAATGCAGAAAATACGAGATGAGCTTGGGGTTGACGCTGTAATATTAAGTACGAAAGAGATGAAAATCGGTGGTTTTATGGGGATGTTCCGGAAGAAGAAAATAGAAGTTGTGGCGGCTTCGGAGGGCAGCGATGTTGGAGCATCTAGAAAAGGAGTTAGCCGCCCATCCTCTGGCCCAGTAAGACCAATGACTAAATCTTTTGCGTCGGATGTTTATATGAAATCCAGTGAATCAATGCCGGCCTCCGGGGTGAGTGTATCACAGCGCCCGAAGCTACCGGCGGAAGTGGATAATCCGGTTCTGAGCAGAGCGTTTGATGTCCTTCATGAAGCGAGTGCGTCGTCCGCACGAAGGGCAGAGAACGAGATTACCCAGGTCAGGACATCCGAACCGAGGCTGACGGAGGAGCAACGCCCTCCTTCGGCCTCAACCGGATTATACACGCCTAATAGCCCCAGAGAGGAACATCTGCTGGAGGAAATTCGCGAAATGAAAACCTGGCTGGAACAATTGGCCAAGCAGCAGAAGGATAGCCGCGAGTTACCAGAGCCGTTAAGCGCGTTTCAGGAACTGCTGTTACGTAAGGAATTCTCGCCACAGCTGGTCGAAGCCTGGGTAGATAAGGTTTATGATAAATGGCTTGACTCTAAGGAGTCGATGTCTGAAGTCGAATTATTGGAGGAAATCCAAAGCTGTGTGTCGGGTTCTTTGGAAGGACGCATAGATGGCGGTATTGGCGAGAATACACGTATCGTCTATATCGCCGGGCCGACCGGGGTCGGCAAGACAACTACGATCGCTAAGTTAGCGGCGGATCAAATCTTCCGGGCCCGTAAGAAAGTAGGCTTCATCACCGCCGATACGTACCGCATTTCTGCGGTTGAACAGCTCAGGACTTATGCTTCTATCCTTAACGTACCGATTGAGGTCGTGCAGTCGCCAGGCGATGTACAGAGGGCGGTTCAGCGACTTGAGCAATGTGATATTATCCTGATGGATACGGCTGGACGTAACTATTTAAATGAGATTCATGTAGCAGAATTGCATAGTCTACTTAACACTACCGAGAACAGCGAGACCTACTTGGTCCTTAGCTTAACTTCCAAGACGCAGGATATGGAGAGAATTACCGAGCATTTTAGTAGGTATGGGTTGAAGAAGGTCATCTTCACGAAGCTGGATGAGACTGAGAGTGTAGGGCCGATGTTTAATTTACTGCAGGATTACCCCGTGTCTATGTCTTACATTACGAATGGTCAAAATGTCCCTGATGATCTGCTGGTTGCGGATTCGAAATTCATGATTGATCTCGTCATGGGAGCTGGCAGAGCATGAGCGATCAGGCCCAAGCTTTAAGACAGCTAGTCTCTTCTTATAGGGAGCTTGCAGAGGGTTCCAGCAAGCAGCGAACAGCGCGCGTACTGACGGTCAGTAGCGGGAAGGGTGGTGTAGGCAAGTCCAATTTCACGCTTAATTTTGCACTCGCCCTCAAATCATTAGGCAGGAAAGTGCTCGTGTTCGATGCAGACATCGGTATGGCTAATATAGATGTACTTATGGGGGCAAGGCCGAAATATAATCTCTATCATCTATTAAGAGGCGAGAGAAAGATGTCAGAGATTGTTGAGCTGGGAACGCTGGGGCTGCCCTTTATCGCAGGGGGTTCGGGTCTAGCGGACCTATTTCTATTATCGGAAGCAGATCTGAATTATTTCACATCCCAGATTGAGATTGTGGCCGAAGAGATGGATTTTATTATTTTTGATACAGGTGCCGGGCTTTCCAAGGAGACATTAAAGTTTATTACCGCAGCGGATGAATGTCTGGTTGTAACTACTCCGGAGCCGACTTCGATTACGGATGCCTATGCGTTGATCAAAGTCGTGCATGGGCTAGACGATCAGGTCAATTTTCGGCTTGTAGTAAACCGTGTGAACGGTGAGAGTGAAGCACGACAGGTCGCTGATAAAATCTCACTCGTCTCACGCCGCTTTCTTGAGTTAGAGATTCCGATGCTTGGTTATTTGAGGGATGACACCCATGTCATGCAAGCAGTGAAAGGGCAGACTCCATTTATTACGGCTTTTCCCGCTAGTGCAGCAGCGCGCGATATTCAGCGCCTCGCAATGACTTACTTGAATGTTCCACAGAAAAAACCGGATGATACTTTATCAGGAATCAAAGGATTTATGCATAGGTGGTTAAGACGTGATAAGTGATTCTGAAAAAGAAGCTAAAGGTGGATGCGGGATGCGAGAAATGTCTTATCGGGTTATGGTGGTTGACGATTCGGGATTCATGCGCAAGATTATATCCGATTTGATTGAGCTGGACTCGGCATTTCAGGTCGTGGCTACGGCTATTAATGGACGCGAAGCGATCGATAAAGTAACGGAGCTAAAACCTGACTTAGTTACCATGGATGTAGAAATGCCGGAAATGAACGGGTTGGAGTCATTGAAAGTGATTATGAAGGATCATCCCTTGCCTGTCATCATGCTCTCCGGCGTAAATGAAGAGGGCATGCGGGAGACGATCATGGCACTGGAGCTAGGTGCTTTTGATTTCATCCGCAAACCGCTGGCTTCAACAAGCTCTTACGATATCGAGCAAGTTGGGCGTGAGTTGCGAGAGCAGATGAAAGCGGCGATGCTGGCCAAGGAGAGAAGAGAGATGCGACAGGCGGCACTTGAAGCGAAGCTTCAGGAAGCGCTGACTCCAATGCCAGATCTGCCAGTTATTCCGGCGAGTCGGAAGCAAAAATTCGATCTGGATCAACAGACAACTGGCAAGCCAGGTGCAACTAAGCCGTCGAAGCGAGATGCTGAACCTACGGCCAGTCAACACACTGATAGACCATTGATAGCAGGGGGATTGAAAAAGCAGGAGAAGCCCCAAGGTGTCGCGAAGGGCAGTGGGGTGACTACGGATGGGCAGAAGACGGTGAAGAAGCCGTCGCTGCCGACTGCTCCTGTGGCTGCTGCGAAGGAGACTGTAGTGAAGCCGGAGCCGGTAAAGAAGGTCAAAGAGACGAAGGCGAGAAAACAGCCGGTTCAAGAACAGGCCAAGGAAGATCAGGGTCGTCCGCGGAGTCGGTCAAGAACCGGGTTCACCGATCTCGTCGCTATTGGTACTTCAACCGGCGGTCCCAAAGCGTTAAAGGCTGTGCTGGAGCAACTGCCAGCCGATTTTCCGGCTCCGATCGTTATTGTACAGCATATGCCTCCTAATTTTACGAAATCCTTGGCCCAGCGCTTGAACAGCCTGAGCGCCCTTAATGTTGTAGAGGCGGAGGAAGGAATGGAGCTGCTCCCTGGCAGCGCGTATGTTGCCCCTGGCGGATTGCATTTGACAGTGGCTGCTAGCGCTGGCGGGTCTTATCAAGCAACTCTGTCCGGTCTAGAACCCTGCAATGGACATCGGCCATCGGTAGATGTGATGTTTGAATCTCTGGTGCCGCTGCAAGGGCTGAAGAAGCATATCGTACTGCTTACCGGAATGGGAAGCGATGGAGCAAGGTCGATGAAGCGTCTTTATGATGCTGGAGTAACATCGACGATTGCGGAGAGCGAAGAGTCCTGCGTTGTATACGGGATGCCGCGTTCAGCAATTGAGATGGGATGTGTTAGCCAGATATTGCCGTTAGAGCAAATTGGCCCGAAACTTGTACAGATTGTGAAATAACGGAATCTCTCGAAGGAGGTGCCTCACCATGGACATGAACCAATATTTATCCATGTTTATCGATGAGTCGAATGATCATTTGCAAGCATTAAACGAAAATATGCTGGAGCTAGAGCAAACCCCCGATGATATCGGGATCGTGCAGGTTATTTTTAGATCAGCCCATACGCTGAAAGGGATGGCCGCAACGATGGGATTTGAGGACCTGTCATCTTTAACGCACCAGATGGAGAATGTACTGGATCTGGTTCGCAATGAGAAGCTGAAGATGCAGGACTATATTTTTGACACATTGTTCCAAGGTTTGGATGCTCTACAAGCGATGGTACAGGATATTACCCAGGGTGGGGAAGGCAAAGCTGACGTCAGCTCGATCGTATCTTCGCTCCAGGCAATCGTACGTGGGGATTTCGCATCGAATGAGGCTCCTGCTGCTACAGCGTCAACCACAAGTCAAGCTTCCGGTGGTGCCGAGATCAACTTGGATCAATATCAATATTCTGTATTAGAACAATCGATCACCGAAGGCCATAGTGTCCTGTACATTAGTGTAGCCATCCGTGAAGACAGTCAGCTCAAGGCAGCGAGAGCATATATGGTGTTTGACCTGCTAGAACGCTACGGAGACATTGTTAAGTCGAGCCCTTCCGTTCAGGACATTGAGCAAGAGAAGTTCGATCGTAGTTTCTCTCTATATTACATAACTCAAAAAGAAGCCCCAGAATTGCAGAGCATGATTATGAATCTCTCGGAGATTGAGTCTACCGAAGTGATGCAGCTCGATCATGAGACACTTAATCAGATCTCTGCCGGGGTACAAGAAGCGGCGGCCGCAGCGGTAGCTGAACCGGTTCAAGAGGCAAACGCTGAGAACAATGCACCAAGTGCAGGCGCTGAAAAGGCTTCAGCTTCGGCGAAGGCGGAACCGAAAAAGGCGGCAGCCCATCATTCAGCAGCGCCTTCAAGGACCATTCGGGTTGATATCGACCGACTGGATGTATTGATGAACCTGCTAAGCGAATGGCTCATTGACCGTTCTCGTCTCGAGCAACTTGCCAGTGAAGTCAAACGATCAGAATTAACAGAGACGGTTGAGCATATGAGCCGGGTTGGTAGCGATCTGCAGAATATCGTGCTGAAGCTGAGAATGGTACAGATCGATACGGTGTTCAATCGCTTCCCACGCATGGTGCGAGACCTTGCCAAATCTTTGGACAAGAAGATAGATTTGATTATTACCGGTGCTGAGACTGAGCTTGATCGTACGGTGATTGATGAGATCGGCGATCCACTCGTGCACTTGCTTCGCAATGCGGTCGACCATGGCGTAGAGCAGACTGCGGAACGAATTGCTGCTGGCAAGCCTGAGACCGGAACAGTGAATTTACGGGCCTTCCATAGCGGAAATCATGTCTTTATTGAGATCGAGGATGATGGACATGGTATTGACCGGAGCAAAATTTTAGCCAAAGCAATATCCAGAGGAATTGTCACCGAGAGCGAAGGCGCAAAGATGAAGGATGAAGAGGTCTTCATGCTATTGTTCGCACCTGGCTTCAGTACCGCAGAGGTCATCTCCGATATTTCAGGTCGGGGCGTTGGACTTGATGTCGTCAAGACGAAGATAGAATCGCTTAGCGGCGTAGTATCGGTAGAATCTAAGCTTGGTAAGGGGACAAAGTTCTCCGTCCAGCTTCCATTAACGCTATCCATTATCTCTGCGATGCTGATTAAGGTAGGGTCAGAGAAATATGCGATTCCGTTATCATCAATTGTCGAGACCGGGCTCATTCAGCGTAGTCAAATTCGTCAGGTTCATGGCTATACGATGATACCATACAGAGATGCGCATATTCCGCTGGTATCGCTTGCTAACCTCTTCGAAGTACCAGGTTATGATGAGAATGCGGAAGAGGAATCCGAGATTGTCGTTGTCCGCAAGGGCGATCGTCTCGCTGCTGTCACTGTTGAGGATTTCATTGGCCAGAGCGAGATTGTCATTAAGAACCTGGGCAAATATCTTCCGGCCATTCAGGGGATCGCTGGTGCAACAATCCTAGGGGATGGTCAAGTTGCGTTGATTATTGATCCGAATGCCTTCATTAAATAAGCTCATCTTTAGAGGTAGTTTGAACCTGATTGTATAAGAGCAGGCAAGCAGGTATTAACTTTAGTCAGGCTCATCCCATTGAGCCAGCAGTCAGCAATTATTTAAGGAGGAATTTCCATGGGAGAGGAATTGAAAGTAATCGTTTTTAAGCTGGGTGAAGAAGAGTACGGCATCGAGGTGAACAAGGTTCAGACGATCGAGCGTATGATGCCTATCACTCGTGTACCTAAGACGTTCTCGTTCGTCAAGGGCGTGATCAATCTGCGCGGTGTCGTTATCCCTGTCATCGATCTGCGTGGTCGCTTTGGTCTACCGGAGAGCGAATTTTCCGATCAGACCCGAATTATTATTGTGACAGCGAATGAGCTGGAGGTTGGTTTCATCGTCGATTCCGCCAATGATGTTATCGACATTAACAGCGATGTTATCGATTCTCCGCCAGATGTAGTGGGCGGGGTCAAAGCCAAATATTTGCGCGGTGTTGCACGTATTTCCGAAGAGCGCTTGCTTGTGATGCTGAATTTGTCCGAAGTATTGAATCGCAGCGAGATTATCCAACTGGAAAGCTTAGAGGGTTAAGCCTGTGGACTTATTCAATCACTTGGAAGAGTTCAAAATGGATGTACTGAAGGAGATTGGCAATATCGGCGCCGGCAATGCTGCGACGGCATTGTCCCGATTGCTGAACAAGCCAATAGATATGGCCGTTCCTAAAGTACAAATGCTCCCGTTTGAAGCCATTTCGGATCGAGTCGGCGGAGCAGAGCAAGTTGTCTTGGCCATCTTCCTCCGAGTTGAGGGGGATGCGCCAGGCAATCTCTTCTTTATTCTCAGTCCTGAGGCGGCCAAGAAGCTGCTTCATCGTCTGGCCGGATTCGAGGTCTGCGATGGAGAGGACTTCACTGAAATGGAATGGTCCGCACTCTCCGAGATCGGCAACATATTGGCTGGCTCCTATCTGTCTTCTCTCGCTGATTTTACGATGCTGCAGATGACGCCGACAGTGCCTGCATTAGCGATGGATATGGCCGGAGCCATTCTGAGCTATGGTCTTCTACAATTCGGAGAGATGGGAGATTCCGCACTCTTGATCGATACAACCTTTATCGAAGGACAGCATGAAGTTGAAGGCCAGTTTTTCCTTATCCCGGACCCAGAATCTTTTGCCAAAATATTCACCGCTCTAGGAGTGCCGCTGGATCATGATTGATGAACAGCAGGTTGTCAAGGTTGGCATGGCCGATTTGAATGTCATTTCCGGGCATGGCCTGATCCGGACAACCGGTCTTGGGTCCTGTGTTGGGTTAACGCTATATGATCCGGTTAAGAAAGTAGCCGGTCTGGCGCATGTTATGCTTCCTTCATCCGAGATCGCTCGGGAGGGAGCGTTGAACCTAGCGAAATATGCTGATACAGCATTGGACAAGCTGCTGGAGGAAGTGCTGGCGATTGGGGCTTGCCAGAAACGACTCGTCGCCAAGATGGCGGGAGGAGCGCAAATGTTCTCTTTTGCCGGGGCTTCGGATTCAATGAGAATTGGGCCGAGAAATGTGGAGGCCTGCAAAGAGAAATTGCAGGAACTGGGGATATCATTAATTGCAGAAGATACGGGTGGAAATCACGGGCGTACGATTGAGTTAGATGTTGAGACAGGCACTTTATTTATAAGAAGTGTACAAAAGGGTGTAAAGGAACTGTAGCATATGACAGGGAAAATCCGTTACTTTTTGTTGATTGGCTTTATCGGCTTTTTGATTACTTTCGCGGTGTCCGCAGGCAATAATTTGTTCGCTACAAGCTTGATCCGGTCGCTTTTAGCATTTGCGATATGGTTCGCACTTTCCTGGGCAGGAAGCTGGGTTATCAGCGTCCTTAAGGAGCTTCCGCCAGATGTGGAGGCTCAGGAAGAAGCGGCATTGGCTGGAGAACTCGGGAAAGGTGGCAATTTGGATCTAACGACTCCGGATGAAAGCAAGGAGATCGGTGACTTATTGAAGCAGGCTCCAGAAGGAGAGTTATCGGAACAACAGTTTACACCGCTTAATCCGCCAAGATTAGTGAAGACTACTGACGATAAAGCTCCTGAAGAGCTGGCTAAAGTCGTTCGTCACCTGACAGAACAATAAGGAGGGTGAGGGCAATTGCACGAGCGGAAGACATCCACTCTGAGTTATGCTGATGTTTGGGAGCATTGGAAGGAACACGGCGATTTAGAGGCAAAGAAACAACTTATTGAGCGGTATTTGCATATTGTTGACTACGTTTCGGGACGTCTAGCCGTCGGTTTGCCGAAGAACGTCTCCAAGGATGATTTGTTCAGTAATGGGGTTATGGGATTGATCGATGCTGTCGAGAAATTCGACTACAAACGTGGACTTCAGTTTGAAACCTATGCTTCATGGAGAGTAAGAGGAGCAATACTGGACGGGCTTCGGCAAGGCGACTGGGTTCCTCGTTCCGTCAGAGAAAAGGCGAAGAAGATCGAAGAAGGCTATCAGCATCTAGAGCAACAATATCTGCGTTCGGTAACGGATGCGGAGATGAGCGATTATTTACAGATAAGTGAGAAAGAGTTTCAATCTATGCTTCAAGAAGTAGCAGTTATGACGCTATGCTCTCTCGAAGACCCGATTCGGGAAGAAGAATCTGAGACAAGGCTTACACTACTCATTGACGAGAAGGCAAAAAACCCGGATTATAAGGTACGGGAGTTCTTTTTGAAAGATTCGCTGACGAAGGGAATCGAGAAGTTAACCGAGAAGGAACGTACGGTGGTCTCTTTGTTGTATTATGAAGATTTGTCTTTGAGTGAGATCGCGGAGGTCATGTCGTTGTCGCCTTCACGCATTTCACAGCTTCATTCCAAAGCGATTCTAAGGCTTCGCGGAACATTGGAAAAGCAGCGGGATCTGCTCATGTGTAATGATTAATGAAATGTCATTTTCCACAGGGTGAATGGATTTCGGAGAGGAGCGGCTAATGGACTATTCAGGTGATTTGGGACAAATTCTCGGAATTACGATCAATGACGACAAGACAGTTGCCTATTTGCAGTTTCTGAAGAAGGAAGAGAAATTTAGCTGTACGGAAGATGCCTTGCTGCATTTTCTACGCAGTGAAGGAATCAAATACGGAATACAGCAAGATATTGTTAAGCGCTTTATTGTAAATCCGAAAGAGTATTATTATAGTAAAACCCCGGTTGCAATCGGCATAGAGTCGCAGCAAGGGGAGGACGGCAGGATCAAGTTTTCGGTGTCGCTAGATGATGATCAGCGCATAAAACCTGCGGAGACGGAAGATGGCAGAGTGGACTATAAGGATGTGACACGCCTTAACAATGTCCGCAAAGGCCAAATTATCGCGGAATTGATTCCGCCGGTCCCTGGCAAGCAAGGGGTGGCGGTGACGGGTGATCCGATTCCTTATCGGGAGGGGAAAGCGGCCAGGTTCAAGGTTGGCAAGAACGTGGTACTTAATCCAGAACAGACAGCGATGTATGCTGCGATTGATGGTCTGGTGACGCAGACGGATAAAGGGAAAATTAATGTTTTTCCGGTTTACGAAGTTAATGGAGATGTAGATTATAGTACAGGAAATATCGATTTTGTAGGGACAGTTGTTATTCGTGGCAACGTGCTTACAGGCTTCAAGATAACAGCGTCCGGCGACATTCGTATCGTAGGTGGTGTCGAAGGGGCCGAGCTATATGCTGATGGTTCCATAGAGGTCACCGGAGGCATTATTGGCTATAACAAAGGTATGATTAAGGCAGGGCATAACGTAAAAGGCTCCTTCATCCAGGATGCGAATGTCATTGCCGGTGAAGATGTGATTGCCACTCAGAGCATCATGCATTCTAATATCCGGGCTGGTAAAGATGTCATTTGCAGCGGTTCCAAAGGTCTTATTGTAGGTGGGATCATTCAAGCTGGCGAGCGAGTAGTGGCACGTATCATTGGAAATCCGATGTCTACATCAACCTCGATCGAAGTCGGCGCTGTACCAGAGCTTCGTAACGAGCTGCAAAACCTTAGGCAGCAAATTAAAGACATTATGGTCAATCTCGATAAAACGGACAAGGCTCTAACCTTGTTGGATCAATTGGCCTCCATGGGCAAGTTGACTCCGGATAAAGTAGCGATGCGCTCCAAGCTGGGGCTTACCAAGAAATCCAACCTCGAAGAAATTAACGATATCAAGGAACGAATCCTGGATATTGAAAAGGCTCTAGAAGATACAGGAAAAGCCCGTGTAGATGTAATGAAAATGATATACGGCGGGTCGAGGATCGTCATTGGACGTTATACGAAATATATAAAAGATCCGATCTCACGAATGTCTTTCTACTATAGTGAAGGGGATATTTCGATGTCGCCTTATGTTTAGGGGAAGAGAGGCAATCCTATGGATTTGAAATCTATCGAATTGCAGATCGCAGTGCCGCGAACAAGTGAAGCAGGACGGGTTCAGCACGAGGGACAGCATAGGCCTCAGATCGACCAGAGTATGCTATCGGCGCAAAATGTGAAGGATAGCGATCTCCAAAGACATCGCAGTACTGAAGTAGATGAGGGTTCGTCCAGTTCTCATGTGAGACGGGATGATGAATCATCCCGAAAGCAGCAGCAGGGCAAATCATCCGGGGACCATCAGGATGAGAAAGAGAAAGAAAAACCGGCTGAGCATCCCTATAAAGGACATCACATCGATCTATCTTTATAGTGCAAATTCCGGATTAAATCATAGAGAATTACATAATATTTATACAGTAAAAAGGTGAGGATGACAGTGTCTTTTAGTGATCCGTGGGTTTACATCGTGCTCCTCGGATTGGCAGCGCTTGTCTATGCGCTGTTCATTCCTGAGCGGAAAGCGGCTGCGAAGACTGGCGCGAATCATGAGTTGGAAGCAACTTTAGAGCAGTATATGTCTGACATTGAACAAGAGAATAGCGAACTCATTGATCTGGTATCGCAGATGAAGCAGGACTTTGTCTCCAAGCAGTTGGCCCAGCAGGAGCAGATTATAGAATTAAGGCAGCGGGTCATTGAAGTAGAGCTCGCCTCCCGAGAACAGACGTCTGCAGCTGGAGGAAACTCTACTTCTGCTTCTGCCTTGGATGAGGTGGAACTGGATCACGTTCAGAAGACTCTTGATGTAGTGGTTTCCGAAGCAGCCCTTTCAGAGCTTAGTGATGCTGTCATTCAAACGGCAGCTGCTCTAACAGTGGCCGAGGAGATTGTGCAGGATTCGGCAGAGTCTATAATTGAACCGGAGCAAGGTCCGCAGGTTCCAGAATTGGTACGTGATCGTTATCCGCAATTATTTGAATTGTATAGCAGTGGAAAATCCATAGATTCCATCACGAAGACTCTCGGCATCCCGCGTGGAGAAGTGCAGCTTATTCTTCAGCTTGCCAAAAGGGAGGAGTCCCGATGATTAAAAATCGCCATTTTATGATGGGACTTGGCGTCGGGTTGATCGTCGGAGCATTGCTTCTTCAGCTTATGTTGATTGGGCAGGAAGGCAGCGGGAAGCTATGGACTAAAGAACAAGTTGAACAAGCTGCAGCACTGCTTAATTTGAAGGTCGTCGAGCATGACGATGAACTGCTTACCAAGGAAGAGTGGGAAGCCCAATCGGGACAAGCTACAGGTTTGGATGAGGACTTAAAGCTAGAATCTAAGGATAATAAGGCCGATGCTCCGGAGGATCCCAAAGCTCCATCATTGCCTGATACACCCGCAACGACGGATGGCGGTACAAAAGATACAGCCAAGACGACTTCGCCGGAAACTCCGAAGACAGACGCTCCTGAAGAGCCTAAGAAGCCAGAAGCCGCTGAGGTACAATACAAAATATCCTATGGCAATACGTTGACCAATGTAGCTGACGGGCTCCATAAGAAGGGTGTTATTGCTAATAAGAATGAGTTCATCAAGCAGGCTAAAGCGCGCAAGATCAACTCTAAAATCCGTACCGGTACGTATTCGTTCCAGGTCGGCGAGGATTATGATTCGATCATCGACAAGATCATTGCCCCTCGATAATGACCGTGTTAATACAGAAGATTTGTCTCATCTATTACGAAAGCTCCTGAATCTACGGAGCTTTTTTGCATGATTAGCACTTTTTCGAGAAAAGCTGCGACGATTTGTTGCATCCACATTTTACTTATGGTATATTAAATGACGGTGTTATAACGCACGCTGACTGATTTCGCGAAGGGTGCTCCAACATAGGCATTTGCACTAGGGAGTCTTGGCGGGAAATGACGTTTGCGGAGGAAGCATCAAAAAAACCAAACTTAGGAGGTGCGTGAAGATGGCAGTAATCTCCATGAAACAACTGCTTGAAGCAGGGGTGCACTTCGGACACCAAACACGTCGTTGGAATCCGAAAATGGATAAATATATCTTCACCGAAAGAAACGGAATTTACATTATTGACTTGCAAAAGACAGTCAAGAAAGTGGAAGAAGCTTATAACTTTGTTAAGAGCATCGCTGAAGAGAACGGAACGATCCTGTTCGTAGGAACTAAGAAGCAAGCTCAAGACTCTGTTAAAGAAGAAGCTGAACGCGCTGGTCAATTCTTCATTAACCAACGTTGGCTCGGCGGAACGCTGACAAACTTCCAAACGATTCAAAAACGGATCGACCGTTTGAAACAGCTTGAAACTTGGGAAGAAGACGGAACTTTCACTGTATTGCCTAAGAAGGAAGTTATCATCCTTCGCAAAGAGAAAGATCGTCTTGAGAAATTCCTTGGTGGTATCAAGAACATGAAGGGCTTGCCTAGTGCTCTGTTCATCATCGATCCTCGTAAAGAGCGTATCGCTGTTGCCGAAGCTCGTAAACTCGGTATCCCAATCGTAGGTATCGTTGATACAAACTGCGATCCGGACGAAATCGATTATGTGATTCCTGGTAACGACGATGCAATTCGTGCTGTTAAATTGCTTACTAGCAAAATGGCTGATGCTGTTATTGAAGCTAACCAAGGCGAACAAACTACAGCTTAATTCAGTCTTACAGTGAAATAATAAATTAAATCAAAAAAGGGTGGTTAGTAGGTGTTAAACCTCTCGCTACCCTTTTTTTAGAGGAAGCTAAACAATTTGCTTATTCGATATGGAGGGTAATAACAATGGCTGTTGATGCAAAATTGGTAAAAGAACTTCGCGAAAAGACTGGAGCAGGAATCCTGGACTCCAAGAAAGCTTTGGAAGAAGCTAATAATGATTTGAACAAAGCGATCGAATTGCTCCGCGAAAAAGGTTTGGCAGCTGCTGCTAACAAAGCGGGCCGTATTGCGACTGAAGGTGTTGTAGAATCCTACATCCACGCTGGCGGACGTATCGGTGTATTGGTAGAAATCAACTGCGAAACTGACTTCGTAGCGAAGACGGATCAATTTAAAGAATTCGCTCGTGACGTTGCAATGCACATCGCTGCAATGAACCCACGCTATGTTCGTCGCGAAGAAGTACCACAAGAGGAAATCGAGAAGGAAAAGGAAATTTTGCGCGCTCAAGCCTTGAACGAAGGCAAGCCTGAGAAGATCGTTGACAAAATGGTTGAAGGCCGCATCAACAAATACTACGAAGAGTTCTGCCTGCTTGAGCAAGCTTTCGTTAAAGACCAAGACAAGACGATCGCTAACCTCGTGAACGAGAAGATCAGCACAATTGGCGAGAACATCTCGATCCGTCGCTTTGTTCGTTATGAGCTTGGCGAAGGTCTGGAGAAGAAAGTCGATAATTTCGTAGAAGAAGTTATGGCTCAAGTTAAGAACTAAGCAATAGACTATAATCGAATTACATCTATAGAAGTGGGAACACACCGTGTTCCTTCTTTTATAGATGTAGAATTTATAAGTGATCCCAAGAGGTATATCCGTTTGCAAGAACAGTTGTATCTTTTGGCTTGACCTAAGCCCAGCGTGAGAACGCGTATATATCCTCTTTGCTAAGGCAGGAAGGGTATATACGATGCCTCATGAAGGATGATTGTGGAGGGTATGCATTTGAAACAGCCAGTTTATAAACGTATTGTCTTGAAAGTCAGCGGTGAGTCGCTTTCCGGTCAGAACGGATATGGTATTGATGCGGAGACGATCTCATCGATCGCTGAACAGGTGAAGGAAGTTGTCGAGCTTGGCGTAGAAGTAGCTATCGTATGTGGTGGCGGTAATATCTGGCGTGGAATCGCCGGTAGTGCCAAAGGTATCGACCGGGCGACGGCCGATTATATGGGTATGCTTGCAACGGTGATGAATTCCTTGGCCCTGCAGGACGCATTGGAGCAGATTGATGTGCCTACCCGGGTCCAGACTTCAATTGCGATGCAGCAAATAGCTGAGCCGTATATTCGCCGTAGAGCGATTCGTCATTTGGAGAAGGGCCGTGTTGTTATTTTTGCAGCAGGTACGGGAAATCCGTTCTTCTCTACAGATACGACAGCAGCTCTTCGCGCCGCTGAGATTGAAGCTGAAGTCATCCTGATGGCTAAGAACAAGGTGGATGGAGTATACTCGGCAGATCCGTTCGTGGATCCAACAGCTGAGAAGTTTGAAGTCCTGACTTATCTTGAAGTACTTAACAAAAATCTGGGCGTTATGGATTCTACGGCTTCATCGCTCTGCATGGACAACAACATTCCGCTCATCGTGTTTGCTATTACAGAACAAGGTAATATTAAGCGCGTCGTCCTGGGCGAGAAGATCGGGACGATCGTCAAAGGGAGTGTAGATTAATGCCAGGAACGATTAAAAAGCATGCTGAAGAACGTATGGAAAAAGCGATTCTTGCGTTGAAAAGAGATCTTGCAACTCTTCGCGCAGGAAGAGCGACCCCAGCACTGCTTGACCGCATTCAAGTAGAGTATTACGGATCGCTAACTCCGCTTAATCAGTTGGCTAACATTAACACGCCGGATTCGCGCACGTTAATGATTCAGCCTTGGGACAAATCGTCGCTGTCTGATATTGAGCGAGCGATTATGAAGTCGGATCTGGGCCTAACACCGGCTAACGACGGTATGAACATTCGCTTGTCGATCCCGCCACTGACTGAAGAACGTCGGGTTGAATTGGTGAAGATGACGAAGAAATATGGAGAAGAATCCAAAGTCGCTATTCGTAACATTCGCCGCGATGCTAACGACGACATTAAAAAGCTGGAAAAAACGGACATTTCCGAGGATGAGTCTCACAGACATCAAGATGATGTTCAGAAAATGACCGATAAATATATCGCGGAAGTGGATAAAGTGCTTGCAGCTAAAGAAAAAGAGATCATGGAAGTTTAAGAGACGAGAAGCGGCCCCTCCAAATACGGTGGGGTTTTGTCTCTTTTTCATCACCTACTGGAGGAAAAGAAATGATCAAGCTATTTCAATCCTGGTGGAAAAAAGGGGATAGACCCGCGTCGTCTGTAGATCCGTCAGCTGTGGATCTCTCAGATGGAAATATTCCAAAGCACGTTGCAATCATCATGGATGGGAACGGGCGCTGGGCGCGTAGACGGGGGATGCCGCGTAATATGGGCCACCGTAGCGGGATGAAGGCTGTGAAGCGGGCAACAATCGCGGCCGATGAACTGGGCATTTCTGTGTTGACGCTATACGCGTTCTCTACAGAGAATTGGAAGCGTCCTAAGGAAGAAGTAGACTACCTGATGGCTATTCCACAAGAGTTTCTCGCCTTAGAATTGGATGAACTGATTCAGAAGAATGTGCAGATCCGCATGATGGGCTATACCAAGGAACTTCCAGACCATACGATCGCTGCTATGAAAGAAGCGATGGAACGGACTAAGAATAATACGGGACTTATATTGAACTTTGCTTTGAACTACGGTAGCAGGCGCGAGATTACAGAGGGCGTCAAAGAACTCGCTCGCAGTGTTCAGGCCGGTGAGATCTCTGCTGAAGAGATAACTGAAGAGATGATTCAATCCAAACTCTTGTCAGCAGGCTTGCCTGATCCGGATTTGTTGATCCGGACGAGCGGAGAGCTCAGACTTAGCAATTTCATGCTTTGGCAGACCGCCTATAGTGAGCTATGGTTCACGGATCTATATTGGCCTGATTTCGGCCGGGAGCATCTATTCGCTGCGGTCGCAGAGTATCAACGGCGAACACGTCGATACGGCGGGTTATCCTAGTGAAGATGGAAATTTAATGACTTGTTTTTGATCACGAAGACACTCAGAGAAACGGGTTCGGCGTTGAATCTTGAATTCATCTAAGCTCTTCCGGTACTCGCGTAGGCATGCCTACGCCCCGTTCCTTAGATCTTAGCTTCATTCAACCTTCACGGTGCTGAAAAGCCAAGTCATTAAATCTTGATTGAAATGGAAGGTGCAGACCAGTGAAACAACGATTGATCACGGGAATTGTGGCCGGAGGCTTTTTCCTTGGACTTTGCTTGCTCGGTGGAATCGGCTTCAACATATTAATTTTGCTCATGGCCTTGATAGGTTTCTATGAGTTCGTTCGAATGATTGGGCTGCCGGCTTTCGGTGTACCTGCTCTACTCGGCTATCTGGGCGTGCTCTACGCACTCTTCCCTTGGGAGACGCTCGGATTGGAGATGCCTTGGGATCTGATGCGCGTATTTGCCCTGCTGATGCTGTTGTTTCTAGTCGTTACTGTGATCACGAAAAATGAGCTTCCTATTTCTACGGTGTCTTTGTTATTCCTGGGTATGGTATATATCGGCATTGGATTCTCCTCGATCTTGGCAACGAGAAATACGCAGGATGGGCAGGGTCTATTCTGGACCTTTCTTATGCTTATCTCTATTTGGAGTAGTGACGCTGGGGCATATTTTGTCGGACGTAGACTAGGGAAGAATAAGCTCTGGCCAGCCATAAGCCCCAATAAAACGGTGGAAGGCGCGATAGGTGGAATTGTGTTGTCTGTCGTTGCTGCTGTAATCTTTGCGCTTGCTTCAGGTGGGTTGTTGACGATTGGACGAGCTGTTATCCTCGGGATCATTGCTGCTGTCGTCGGGCAGATGGGGGACTTGATTCAATCGGCATACAAACGAGCCTATGGAATCAAGGATTCCGGAACGATCTTGCCAGGGCATGGGGGAATTCTTGATCGGTGTGATAGTTGGATTGCGGTGTTTCCGTTCATACATATCCTCATGCTGCTCCCCTATTAGAGGAAATTTAATGACTTGTTTTTGATCACGAAGTCACTCAAAGAGGCGGATTCGGCGTCAAATCTTGAATTCATCTAAGCTCTTTCGGTACTCACGTAGGCCTGCCTACGCTCCGTTCCTCAGATCTTAGCTTCATTCAACCTTCTCGGTGCTGAAAAGCCAAGTCATTAAATCTCGATTTGAAGAGGAAATTCAATAATTGTCTTTTGATCACGAAGGTTAGTCAATGAAGTGGTCTCGGCGTCGAATCTTGAATTCAGCCGGGTCCTCCAGTGCTCACGTACAAACTACGTACGCTCCTCGGACCCTAGCTTCATCCAACCTTCTCGGTGCTGAAAAGCCACTTATTGAACCTCGATTAGAAGAGGAAGTTCAATAACTGTCTTTTGATCACGAAGGTTAGTCATATGAAGTGGTTTCGCTTCGAATCTTGATTATCCATTCATTACATGATTGTGGTGAGGTGCGTTATGAAGAAAATTGCAATTATCGGCTCGACCGGATCGATCGGGACGCAGACGCTGGATGTTGTCCAGCAGCATCCTGAGCAATTTTTCGTTGAGGGTCTTGCTGCTGGAGCCAATGTGGATCTGTTCGTACAGCAAGTGAATCAATTTCGGCCGAAGAAGGCCTCTATTGCTACCAAGGAATTGGCGGATCAAGTCCGTCCACTATTACCGGCTGAGATAGAGCTTAGTTATGGGGAAGAAGGCTTGATTGAAGTTGCTGCTGGTACTGAAGCTGATACGGTAGTCACCGCGATTGTCGGCAGTGCTGGTCTACCAGCTACTTTAGCGGCTATTTCCGAGGGAAAAACCATCGCTCTTGCGAATAAAGAAACTCTGGTAACAGCTGGCCACCTGGTAACGGCTCTAGCTAAGGAGAAAGGTGTGTCCATACTTCCTGTTGACAGTGAACATTCGGCGATATTCCAATGTCTGAATGGTGAGCACATGGAGGATGTGGCAGGCATTACATTAACGGCGTCGGGTGGTTCCTTCCGCGATTATAGTCGGGAGCAGCTTACGAATGTAACGGTTGAAGACGCCTTGAAGCATCCGAACTGGTCAATGGGCGCTAAGGTGACAATCGATTCGGCCACGATGGTCAACAAAGGATTGGAAGTGATTGAAGCCCATTGGCTGTTTGGACTTGAATTTGAACAGATTGGAGTATTGCTCCATCCTGAGAGCATTGTCCACTCTTTCGTTGAGTATCGTGATGGAAGCATTATTGCTCAGCTTGGCACACCGGATATGCGGGTTCCAATTCAGTACGCACTTTCGTATCCACATCGCTGGAATTCGGCGGCGCAGCGCCTTTCTTTGGCCGAGGCAGGTAAGCTCCAGTTTCGAGAGATGGATTTTGAACGTTTTCCTTGTTTAAGACTAGCTTTTGAATGTGGTAAAATAGGAGGTACCGCACCGACGGTGTTCAATGCAGCTAATGAAGTTGCGGTAGCTCGCTTCTTAAATAGAGAAATTTCATTCCTGAAGATTGAATATCTCATTGAGACCGTGCTTTCCAGACATGAAGCTCTGGCCGATCCAAGTCTTGAAGTAATCAGGGATGTTGACCTATGGGCGAGAGCGGTCGCTGAATCGTTGTAATTCCTCAAAGGGCCTGCTGTCGTCATCATAGAAAAGATTCATTCTTGTATTCTCTTGTGCCTGATCGGAGAATAATGATAATCTAGAAAGAACTTGGACGATCCGTGGCCAAAAGGAGGATGCTTTCGATTGGAACTACTGAAAATTATTTTTTTGACGGTGCTCATGTTTTTCGTCATTGTGGCGGTGCATGAATGGGGGCACTTTTACTTCGCAAAACGTGCAGGGATACTGGTACGGGAGTTTGCGATAGGATTTGGACCTAAATTGTTCGCTTATAAGCGAGGCGAGACGCAGTTTACTTTCCGTCTGCTTCCCTTCGGTGGATATGCCCGCATGGCCGGAGACGATCCTGAGTTGATTGAGATTTCTAACGGGCAGACGATAGCGTTACGCCTGGAAGAAGATAAAGTCCGTAAGATTTATTTGGATCGACTGGACAGTCGCAAGAATGTCATTCGCGGCGAGGTACTGCAGATCGATCTGGTTGATGATCTGTCCGTACTGCTGGATGTAGATGGGGAGAGCGTCAGGTACTCAGTTCATCCGCAGGCGATGCTTGTTGTTAAGGGCAAAGAGACACAGATTGCACCGAGGGACCGTCAATACGGCAGCAAGACTGTGGGACAAAGAGCGTTATCGATCTTTGCCGGACCGCTCATGAACTTCATTCTTGCTTTCGTACTATTTGCGTTGTATACGCTAATGGCAGGGATCCCGCTTGATAAGCCGAGCCATCTACAGGTCGGGGATGTAGTGAAGGGAATGCCTGCAGCGGAAGCTGGAGTCCTTGAGGGTGATATCATTGAGAAGATTAATGGTAAGCCAGTTGGAACCGATGCGAACAAAATGATTGAGTCAATCCAGGCTTCCAAGGATAAGCCGATGGTATGGACGCTTAAGCGTGGAGAACAGGAAGTGGATATTACCGTTACCCCTCGTGCGGCAGATAATGAGCAGGTAGGGAAGGTAGGCAGCTCGATTATTACTTTCTTCCCTATGCGTAGCGCTTCTGTAGGTGAGTCGGTTACCAGAGCCGGAACGGATATGGTTGATACGACGAAGCTGATCTTCCAGGGTTTTAAGCAGTTGATTAACAAATTCTCCATGGATGATCTTGGTGGGCCGGTAAGAACCTTTGAAGTAACGGGGCAGATTGCTAAGCAAGGGATTGTACAGCTTACCAGATGGACGGCCATTCTTAGTCTGTATCTAGGGATCTTCAATTTGCTGCCGATTCCGGCACTTGATGGCAGTCGTCTGATCTTCCTGGGCATCGAAGCTCTTCGCCGCAAACCGGTAGACCCGAACCATGAAGGCTTAGTGCATTTTATTGGATTTGCAATGCTGTTCCTGCTAATGATTGCAGTAACCTATAACGATATATTACGATTGTTTGGATAATTATGAGGTTTTTACGGGAGGACAAGAGTTTTTATGGCTAACGAGGAGAAACAATTTGTAACGGAGATTACCCCGCAGGGAGAGGACTTCTCGCGCTGGTATATTGACGTCATTAAGAAAGCGGATTTGATGGACTATTCGCCAGTACGCGGCTGTATTGTGTTCAAGCCAGATGGCTATGAGATTTGGGAGCATATTCAGTCTGAACTGGATCGCCGTTTCAAAGAGACGGGCCATCGCAACGCTTATTTCCCACTCTTTATTCCAGAGAGCTTCTTCCAGAAAGAGAAGGAGCATGTGGAGGGCTTCAACCCTGAGCTTCCTTGGGTGACTGAAGCGGCTGGCGAGAAGCTGGAAGAGCGCCTCGCGATCAGACCAACTTCTGAGACAATGATTGGGCATATGTATGAGAAATGGATTCAATCCTATCGCGACTTGCCGGTATTGATCAATCAATGGGCTAACGTCGTTCGCTGGGAGAAACGGACACTACCGTTCCTGCGCACGAGCGAGTTCTTGTGGCAGGAAGGCCATACCGCTCATGAGAATGAACAGGAAGCCCGCGAAGAGACGATGCGGATGCTGGAAATCTACTGTGACTTTGTAGAGGGTTATCTAGCGATTCCGGTTATTACGGGTCAGAAGACACCGTCCGAGAAATTTGCCGGGGCCGTTGATACTTTCTCGATTGAAGCGATGATGAAGGATGGACGCGCCGTACAAGCGGGAACTTCGCATTATCTCGGCACCAACTTTGCAACAGCGTTCAATATCCAGTACTTGAACCGCGAGAATGAACGTGAATTCGTGCATACGACCTCCTGGGGCGTGAGCACTCGCTTGATCGGTTCATTGATCATGGTGCACGGGGATGACCGCGGGTTGGCACTGCCGCCTAAGGTAGCTCCGAAGCAAGTAATGATCATACCGATCGGACCGCCTAAGACTCGCGATATGGTCATTGCTCGCAGCGATGAATTGTTCGCTGAATTGAAGAAGGCGGGTATCCGCGTAGGAATGGATGACCGTGCTGACGTTCGTCCAGGCTGGAAGTTCAATGAATATGAAATGCGTGGCGTTCCTGTCCGCCTTGAGATTGGCCCTCGTGATATGGAGAATGGCGTCTGTGTTCTTGTATCGCGTATTAGCGGCGAGAAGAAGGTCGTACAACAAGACCGTCTCGTGGAAGAAGTTCAAGCGATGCTGGAACAGGTCCATCAGGAAATGTACAACCGTGCCAAGGCATTCCGTGATGAGCATTTCTATTCCGTAGATACATTAGATGAGATGAAAGCCAGCATGGAAGAGAAGCGAGGCTTCACACTCGCAGGCTGGTGCGGTTCTGAGGCTTGTGAACATCAAGTCAAGGAAGAGACCGGAGCAACCAGCCGGAATATTCCGTTTGAGCCGGAAGTTCAGAAGACGAAATGTCTCGTCTGCGGCGAACCGGCCAAGCATACCGTTGTTTTTGCCAGAGCCTATTAATTAGTCCTGCCGCAAGAACTGTGCAAGATGAACTGGACTCTTGTCCAAAGGATATAACGATATTAAGGCTTTCGGCAGAACGGCCATGACAGGTATTTGTTGCTTCAAGCTCCTGTCGGCCAGATTCGCGGAGGCCTTAATTTTTGCACTGATGTGTATTTTTCGTCTAACGAAACTACAGAGAGCTATTTTTACGAAAACACCGATAAAGAAATTTTAACGATACTGCGTTCGTTAGCGTTTCAATGTCACTATTTGAGTATGGGGGAGGAAGAAATGACCGACGTCCAGGAGAAAAGAACCAGACTTGAACTGTTGATGAAGCAGGCGGAAGTTCCAGCTTCGCTGGTGGATCCGTATTTCCTAGACGGATATATCGATCAGGTAGAGGTAAGCCGCGGTAACCGCGAGTGGAAGATTACAATCCGTAAACAGACGCTTGTTCCTACCCAGGTCTATAGGACGTTCTGCTTGCGTATCCAGGAGCGAATGCAGCATATTGCCAAGATCGCTTTTCTATTTCAATATGAACAGGACCAGACTGCTGAGCAGATTGTGACGGAATATTGGAAGCTATTCCTAGAATGGGTGCAGCGGGAAGTACCATCCGTTAATGGATGGATGGCCAAGGCTGGTTATGAGATCGAGGACGATCTTGTAACGGTATCGTTAGGCGATGCGATGGCGTTGGAACTAGCTCGTAAGAAGAATATAGACAAGGCAATCACGACCTTCTATGACAATTATTTTGGGCTGGAAGTAAGAGTCAAGCTGCATGTAGCTGAGAACAATGAGGAAGCATTCGAGGAATTCCAGCAACGAATTGCTGAGGAAGAACGCGAAGTGATCCAACGGATGATGGAGAGCATGGAAGCAGAAGCGCCGCCTGAGGAAGACGATGGTGAAGCGGTTAAGCTGCAGATCGGATATGACATCAAAGATCAGCCACTCCCACTGCAGGAACTACAAGATGAAGAAAAACGGGTCACGATACAGGGCGCGATTTTCGGTCTGGAGAGCAAGGAACTACGTAATGGCAATACTTTATTTACTTTTTATATTACCGACTTCAGTGATTCCTTGCAGATGAAGCTGTTCGCTAAGAATAAGGAAGATCTCAAGATTATGGGACAATTAGCGAACGGGAAATGGATCAAAGCCCGCGGTAGAGTGGAGATGGACCGCTTCATGTCCATTCCTGAGCTCGTCATGATTCCTTCGGATTTATGTGAAGTGAACTCCCCACCATCCCGGAAGGATAATGCTGCTGAGAAGCGCGTTGAGTTCCATCTGCATTCGACGATGAGTACGATGGATGCGGTAACTCCAGTCGGCGATTATGTGAAGATAGCGGCCAAATGGGGACATAAAGCGATCGCCATAACCGATCATGGTGGAGTGCAGTGCTATCCTGATGCCGCGAAAGCTGCCAAAAAGAACGGGATCAAGATGATCTACGGCGTCGAGGCCAACGTAGTGAATGATAATGTGGCAGTCGTATTGAATCCACGTCCCGATGACCTGAAGACGACAACTTATATCGTATTCGATATTGAGACCACCGGTCTGTCTGTGACGCAGAACAAAATTATTGAGATCGCCGCGGTCAAGATGCAAGAAGGCAAAGAACTAGACCGCTATGCGACCTTTGTTGATCCGCATGAACTTATTCCATATCATATTCAGCAATTGACGAACATTAATGACGACATGGTAAAGGGCGCGCCAGAGGTTGATCAGGTACTGGATGAATTCATAAAATTCGCTGGAGATGCGGTACTGGTCGCCCATAATGCTCGCTTCGACGTTGATTTTGTAAATGCCAAGCTGAAAGAGCTTGGGAGACCGCCTATAGTCAACCCGGTTCTAGATACACTGGAGCTGGCACGGTTGATTCACCCGAGTTTGAAAAATCATAGATTGAACACTCTGGCGTCGAAATACAAAGTTTCATTGGAAAATCACCACCGTGCAATCGACGATACCGTAGCGCTTGCCGGTGTATTAATCGGGCTGATTGAGGACGCTGTTACGCAGGAGAGAATGACTACGCTCGATCGCCTGAACGACCGAGTCGGTAAGGATCTGTCCAATACCCGTCCGTTCCATTGCGGAATCTATGCCTTGAATATGACCGGCAAGAAGAATCTGTTCAAGCTGATCTCTATGTCGCATACAGAGTATTTCAAGCGGGTTCCATGTATCCCGAAATCGAAGCTGACTGCAATGCGCGAGGGTCTACTTGTCATCTCGGGCTGTGAAAAAGGCGAGTTCTTCGAGGCTGTACTGAATAAGACGGTCGAAGAAGCTGAGGAAGTTGCCGGATTTTACGATGTGCTGGAGATCCAGCCATTAACGATGTATTTGCATCTCGTCGATAAAGGCCTGGTTGGCAGTGTTGAGGAATTGAAGACGGCGATTCGCAAAGTGGTTGAGATTGGATTCAAGCTAGGCAAGCCAGTCATCGCTACCGGAAATGCCCACTACCTTGAGCCAAGGGATAAAATTTTCCGAGATATTACGATCCATGGCATTACCGGATTCAGTCCACTGAAGGATCTCCGCAAGCCGGATGCCCATTTCCGTACGACGGACGAGATGCTGGCTGAATTTGAATTTCTCGGTAAGGACAAAGCCTATGAGGTTGTCGTGACAAATACGGCAAATCTAGCGGATTCCTTCGAGGAGCTCGAATTATTCCCGGACAAGCTGTTCACGCCGATTATTGATGGGGCGGACGAAGAAATCCGCTCAACTTGTTACAATACAGCACGCTCCATGTATGGGGAGGATCTGCCTGAAGTGGTCATCAAGCGGTTGGAGAAAGAACTCGAACCGATTATCAAATACGGGTTCTCGGCCAACTATCTGATCTCGGCAAAACTCGTTAAGAAATCCAATCAGGATGGCTATCTCGTAGGTTCACGGGGTTCGGTTGGTTCCTCGGTCGTGGCTACCTTCCTCGGTATATCCGAGGTTAATCCGCTTCCGGCTCATTATATGTGCCGTAATTCGGAATGCAAGCATAGTGAATGGTTCCTAGATGGTAGCGTACCGAGTGGCTTCGACCTTCCTGCGAAGGATTGCCCGAAGTGCGGTCAGCCGCTGAAGGGAGAGGGGCAGGATATTCCCTTCGAGACCTTCCTTGGCTTTAAAGGCGATAAAGTCCCCGATATAGATCTTAACTTCTCCGGGGAATATCAGCCGGAGGCTCACAATTTCACGAAGGTTATCTTTGGCGAGAAGAACGTATTCCGCGCGGGTACGATCGGTACAGTAGCGGAGAAGACTGCGTTTGGCTTTACGAAGAAGTACGAAGAAGAGCATCATAAGCATTGGCGTAGTGCCGAGCTGAACAGGCTGGCGGCCGGATGTACTGGTGTGAAGCGTAGTACAGGCCAGCATCCAGGCGGGATCGTCGTCGTACCTGACTATATTGAAGTCGAAGATGTTACACCTGTACAATATCCGGCTGATGATACGGGCGCGGAATGGAAGACGACTCACTTCGATTATCATGCTTTTGAAGCCAACTTGCTCAAGCTCGATATTCTGGGCCACGATGATCCGACAATGATGCGGATGCTGCAGGATTTGACCGGGATCGATCCAACGACGATCCCGATGAATGATCCGAAGGTTATGAGTATGTTCAACTCGACGGAATCGCTGGGAGTTGCTCCGGAGCAAATTCGCACTCCAGTCGCAACTTACGGGGTTCCCGAGATGGGGACCAAGTTCGTACGCCAGATGCTTGTCGAATCACAGCCATCTTCGTTCGCGGATTTGCTGCAGATTTCCGGATTGTCCCACGGTACTGGCGTTTGGCTGGGCAATGCCCAGGAATTGATCAAGAATGGCACATGCAACATTAAGACGGTAATTGGCTGTCGGGATGATATTATGCTGTTCCTGATTTACAAAGCGGGAATGGATGCCGGGTTGGCCTTTAAAATTACGGAAAGCGTTCGTAAGGGTAAAGGACTGACACCGGAATGGATTGATGAGATGAAAAAGTGCAAGGTGCCACAGTGGTACATTGATTCCTGTCTTAAGATCCAGTACATGTTTCCGAAGGCGCACGCGTCCGCTTATGTTATTTCGGCGGTGCGTACCGCTTACTTCAAGCTATATTATCCGATCGAGTTCTACGCGACTTATTTCTCGGTCCGTGGTGAAGATTTCGATATTGAGTTATGCTGCCAAGGATATGAAGCGATATACCGCAAGATCGAGGAGATCGAGCAGAAGGGCTTCCAGGCACTGCCGAAGGAGAAAGCGATGCTGCCGATTCTGGAGATGGCGCTTGAGGTGACGGCGCGTGGTTTCCGATTCAAGACGATCGATCTGTACCGTTCTGATGCAACTCGCTTTATTGTGGATGGCGATGCTCTGATTCCTCCGTTTGCTGCTTTGGCAGGGATAGGGGAGAATGCGGCGCGGAACATTGCTGCGGCGAAGGAAGCAGGGGAATTCCTCTCCGTGGAAGATTTCCAGCAGAGATCCAAAGCAAGTAAGACCATCATTGAGTTGCTCGGCTCGCTGGGCTGTTTCCGCGATTTGCCGGAGAGCAATCAGCTTTCCTTGTTCTAACCAAAGGATAGGACTAAGGGTGGTAAAGGTGTTTTACTTGTCACTATTACCAGACTATGTTATAATTTTTTTGGTAATCATGGAGATAGAAACGTTGTCTAAAGAGTGGGGAAACCCACTCTTTACTCTTTGGTATACAGGAAACAATTGATGGAGGTAATGTACTCTTGAGCACACCGAAAATCAAAGCGGCCGTAGAACAGATGGTAATGCCTTATCTCGAGGAGAACGGCTTTGAATTGGTTGATATTGAATATGTAAAGGAAGGCAGCAATTGGTTTTTGCGTGTCTTCGTTGACAAGGACGGCGGCATCGACATTGATGACTGCGGCCGGATCAGCGAATATCTCAGCGAGAAGCTGGATGAGAATGATCCGATCCCATCCGCGTACTTCCTTGAAGTCTCCTCGCCTGGTGCGGAGCGGCCGTTGAAGAAAGCGGACGATATAGTCAAAGCCGTAGGCAAGGATGTATTTGTCACTACATACGAGCCGGTGAATGGCCTGAAGGAATTTGAGGGACGCCTTCTCTCTTTTGAGAATGACGAGCTCGTCATTGAAATCGGCAAGCAGAAACATGCCGTATCGTATAGTAAAGTTGCTAGCGCCAGATTGGCGATTATTTTTTAACAACACTTATATAGGATTATGAAAGGGGGAACTCGAGGCAAATGAGTATGGATTTTATCGAAGCCTTGAATGATTTGGAAAGGGAAAAAGGGATCAGCAAAGATATATTGTTTGAAGCTATTGAAGCAGCACTGATCTCCAGCTATAAACGGAATTTTAATACGGCGCAGAACGTTCGTGTAGATATGAATCGTCATACGGGATCTATTAGAGTATTTGCGCGCAAGCTCATTGTTGAAGAAGTTCTCGATCCTCGCACAGAAATTTCGCTGCATTCAGCACGCGAGATCAACCCTAGCTTCCAACTGGACGATGTAGCGGAAATTGAAGTAACGCCTAGAGATTTCGGACGGATCGCGGCGCAGACGGCGAAGCAGGTGGTAACCCAACGTATTCGTGAAGCGGAGCGTGGACTGATCTATAACGCTTTTGTCGAGAAGGAAGAGGATATCGTTACAGGTATCGTACAGCGTCAGGATCTGCGTAATGTCTATGTCGACCTTGGCAAGATTGAAGCGCATCTTCCACTGAATGAATTAATGCCTGGTGAGAAGTTCAAGCACGGCGACCGGATCAAAGCGTATATTACAAAGGTTGAGAATACAACCAAAGGGCCGCAAATCTTGTTATCCCGTACGCATCCTGGTTTGTTGAAGCGTTTGTTCGAGCTGGAAGTTCCTGAGATTTTCGATGGCGTAGTTGAAATTCGTTCTGTTGCTCGCGAAGCTGGATTCCGTTCGAAGATCGCTGTCTATTCCCGCAATAGTGAAGTAGATCCGGTCGGCTCTTGTGTTGGTCCGAAGGGTACACGCGTGCAGACGATTGTGAACGAACTTCATGGGGAAAAGATCGACATCGTACGCTATTCCGACAATATTGAGGAGTATGTAGCTAATGCACTTAGCCCTTCCAAGGTGCTGGAGGTACAAGTGTTCGAGGCTGAGAAGATGGCTCGTGTTATTGTACCGGATTATCAGCTCTCGCTGGCGATCGGCATTAAGGGGCAGAATGCGAGACTTGCTGCTAAGCTGACAGGCTGGAAGATCGATATTAAGAGTGAGACCCAGGCAGAGGAAGAGTTCGGTAGAGAGAAGACCGAGCAGGATGAAATGCCGCAGGACTCTATATCTATAGATTAATATTTGTTAGCAGCTCAAGTTCAAAAAGTCAGACTATCAGCACCGAGAAGGTTGGATGAGGCTTGGAACGAAAGAAGCGGAGCGTACGCTTTGGGTACGTTAGCATCGGAAGGCCGGGCTGAATTCAAAATTCGATGTCGAATACGCATTCAGTGTTACTTCGTGTTAGATATAGAATTTATAAATTATCAGCGAAGCTGATGAAATTCTATATCGCAAGAAAACCTACCTTTGAATCGCGGTCGCTCATCCTTGAATTGGCTTCGATCAGGTTTTCTTATCAAAGTAGGACTTTTTTGAACAACCTCTTTAAAGAGATATAGGCATAACCGGGAGTATGTATGGGGGGCTTGAAATGAAAGCTAAAAAAATACCAATGCGCAAATGCGTAGCTTGCCAGCAAATGATGCCGAAAAAATCGTTGATTCGCGTCGTTCGTTCACCAGAGGGTGAGGTTTCGATTGATCTGACTGGCAAAAAATCGGGGCGTGGTGCTTATCTTTGCGGACAGGTTGCTTGCTTTAAGCTCGCCCATAAGAACCGCGCGCTGGATCGTGCCTTGAAGGCTACGGTAGGAGCAGAGGTCTACGAACAGTTGGCCCATGATTTCCTGGCGATCGAGGATGAGTTCCATCTTAGCCAGGAGCAGGAAGAGGAAGATAGCGATGAGTAAAATGTTGTCCCGGCTTGGCCTGGCAATGCGTGCTGGCAAGTTGGTGACCGGTGATGAGATCGTAATGAAAGCCATTCGGTCCAGGGAGGCCAAACTGGTTATCGTTGCGGGGGACGCTTCAAATAATACCCACAAGAAATTCCGCGATAAATGCGGCACATACAAAGTCCCTTTGATCATCGGGCCGGATCGGATCCGCCTTGGTTCAAGTATTGGAAAACCAGAGCGGGTCGTAATAGCACTGACGGATCAAGGGTTTGCCGATATGATTCGAGAAGAAATCGAGAAAACGCCGGAGGTGGAGTATATTGAGTAAACAAGAGAACAAAGATAAACTCAGAGTCTATGAATATGCGAAGTCACTTAATATGAGCAGCAAGGAAATTATAACCATTCTTAAGCGCCTTAATATCCCAGTTAACAATCACATGAGCGTTATGGAGAATGATACCGTTACGAAGGTGGAACAATTCTTCAAGGATATTAAGAGTAATGCAGCAGCCAAACGTGATGGAGGCGGGCGTAATGAGGCTTCGTCTAAGCCGGCTTCAGCCAACGCCAAGCCAGAACCAGCGAAGAGTGGATCTGATCATCATGGGAACCAGGCCCACGCTTCGTCAACGAATCAAGTAACAAGTAATAACAAAAATCAACAAGAAAAGCAGGTAAGCATGAATACAAAAACAAATTCCAATAGACCATCTGCCACAGGCAGCAATACAGCGTCACAAGATAGAAGTCAACGTTCTAACGGGGGGAGCCAGCAAGGCTCACGTCCGCAGCAAGGCTCACGTCCGCAGCAAGGCTCACGTCCACAGCAGAATTCGAACCAACCTGGGAACCGTGGCCAGCAATCAGGCCGTCCTCAGGGGCAAGCAGGTGGCGGACAACAACGTACCAATTCATCACAGCAAACTCGCAGCACTTCTGCTCCTTCAACGCAGTCTAGTTCCGATAAGGGTGGCAAGAAGTTTGACCGCGAGAAGCCCGCATTTAACAATGACCGTGGCAATAATGGCAGCAATGGACAGAACCAAGGCGCCAAAAAAGGCAAATTCACGAATAACAATAACAATAACAATAATAAGTCCAAGGGCTTCGATGATCGCCAAGGCGGATATAGAAACAATCGTGGCGGCAGAGGCGGCAAGGGCGGTAGAGGTGGAAATCAACAGCCTCCGCGTGAGAAGATTGATAATACACCGAAGAAAATCATTGTGCGTGGCACGATGACCGTTGGTGAGGCGGCCAAGCTCCTGCATAAGGATGCTTCTGAAGTAATTAAGAAGCTTATGCTGCTCGGCGTCATGGCAGCAATCAACCAGGAGCTTGATATTGAAACGATCCTGCTACTGGCCGGCGACTTCGGGGTAGAAGTAGAAGTGAAGATTCCTGTTGAGGATGATCGCTTCGAGACGGTTGAGGAAGTCGATGATGAAGCAGACTTGAAAGAACGTCCGCCAGTCGTTACGATTATGGGTCACGTTGACCACGGTAAGACGACATTGCTTGATGCCATCCGCTCAACGAATGTGTCCAGTGGAGAAGCAGGCGGCATCACTCAGCATATTGGCGCGTATCAAGTTGAAATTAACGGTAAGAAAATTTCGTTCCTTGATACACCGGGTCACGAAGCGTTTACAGCGATGCGTGCTCGCGGTGCGCAATTGACGGATATTACGATTATCGTAGTTGCTGCAGATGACGGCGTCATGCCGCAGACCGTTGAGGCGATTAACCATGCCAAGGCTGCAGGCCTGCCGATTATCGTCGCTGTCAATAAGATCGATAAACCAGAAGCTAATCCAGATAAGGTGAAGCAAGAATTGACCGAATACGAACTCGTTCCAGAGGAATGGGGCGGAGATACGATCTTCGTAAACGTATCAGCCAAGCAAAGAATGGGTCTTGAGGATCTGCTTGAGATGATTCTTCTCGTAGCAGAAGTTAACGAGTATAAGGCAAATCCTAACAAGCGTGCCCGTGGAGCAGTCATTGAGGCTGAGCTTGATAAGAATCGCGGACCGGTTGCACGGGTGCTCGTGCAGCATGGTACATTTAAAGTTGGGGATGCATTCGTAGCCGGCAATTGCTTCGGCCGCGTGCGTGCCATGGTGAATGACAAAGGACGCCGCATTAAGGAAGCGGGGCCTTCAACGCCGATTGAAATTACCGGTCTGAATGAAGTTCCGCAAGCTGGCGATCCGTTCATGGTGTTTGAGGATGAGCGCAAGGCTCGTTCGATCGCCGATAAACGGGCAACGACCGAACGTCAAACCTCGCTTGGTGCAAATACCCGCGTTACGCTTGACGACCTGTTCCGCCACATCAAGGAAGGCGAGATTAAGGATCTGAACGTTATTATCAAAGCCGACGTCCAAGGTTCGGTTGAGGCTCTTAAGGGATCGCTTGAGAAGATCGAGGTTGAAGGCGTACGCGTGAAGATTATTCATAGCGGTGCCGGAGCGATTACCGAATCGGATATTATTTTGGCAGCGGCATCGAACGCGATTGTTATCGGCTTTAACGTTCGTCCGGATAGTCAGACTAAAGCGACTGCAGAGCAAGAAAGTGTAGATATTAGACTTCATCGCGTCATTTACAATGCCATCGAAGAGATTGAGCAGGCGATGAAGGGAATGCTTGATCCGGTTTATAAAGAAGCGGTTATCGGGCATGCTGAAGTAAGAAATACGTTCAAGGTTAGCAAGGTCGGGACGATTGCAGGTTGTATGGTTACTTCCGGCAAGATTACCCGTTCGGCAGAAGCTCGCTTGATTCGCGACGGCATCGTGGTGTATGAGGGCAAGATCGATTCCCTCAAACGCTTCAAGGATGATGCTAAGGAAGTGGCTCAAGGCTATGAGTGCGGTATTACCTTGGACAATTACCACGATGTTAAAGAGGGCGACGTGATCGAAGCATTTATTATGGAAACCGTCGAACCTAAGTAAGGTGAGGTGTCATCAATGGCTAAGAATCGTACCGGCCGGGTAGGCGAAGAGATCAAGAAAGAACTTAGCGTGATGATCCAGCGTGAATTGAAGGATCCGCGCATTGGATTTGTTACGGTGACAGGCGTCGATGTGACAAGTGATTTATCGCAAGCAAAAGTGTATTTAAGTGTGTTTGGCGATGAAGAACAGAAGAAAGATACGCTCAAAGCGTTAGACAAAGCAACTGGTTTCTTGCGAACCGAAATCGGTAAGCGGATCAGATTGCGGCATACACCTGAGCTGATCTTCAAGATCGACGAGTCGATCGCTTACGGTAGCCGCATCGAGAAACTGCTCGATGAAATTTCTGAAGAAGGCGAAAATTAACAACAAGGTGGGTTCAAAAGGCGTAAAACTTTTGGATTCACCCCTTAAAGGAGACGGCAATGCAAACCAAAGAACGTGAGTTCCAACAGGTTAAACAATTCCTGATGGAGCATGACGATTTCCTGGTCGTAGCGCATATTCAGCCGGATGGAGATGCAGTCAGTTCCACGTTAGCAGTGGGCTGGCTTCTCTCTTGTTTAGGCAAAAATTATACGATGGTGAATGAGGGACCGATTCCCCGCCGTATGAGCTATTTATGGCAAGCTGAGCAGATTGTAGATCTCTCACAGGTTCCGCTTGATACTAAATTCAGCCATGTCATTTGCGTGGATTGCGCAGATTTTAAGCGAGTTGGTCGGACTGCGGAATGGTTCGCTGATGATGCCCTTATCTTGAATATTGATCATCATCCAACCAATGATGCATACGGTGCCGTTAATTTAATTGTGCCTGAGGCGGCTGCGACCGCGGAGATTTTATATGATCTATTAAAATATATGGAGGTTCCGTTGAATTTTGAGGTCGCAACAGCGATTTACACCGGAATGTTAACGGATACCGGAGGATTTAGATATTCCAACACAACGCCGAAGGTGATGGCCATTGCTTCGGATCTGCTCGAATACAGGGTGGATGGTCCAGGGTTGTCAGAGCTTCTACTTGAACAAATGACCTTGCCACAATTGAAGCTCTTGACGAGAGCGTTGAACGGGCTACAGATCACGGATGATGGCAAGATCAGTTGGGTAGTGATTCAGGATGAGGATATGAGAGTAACTGGGGCTATCCATGAGGACCTCGAAGGCATTGTGAATTATCCTCGCAATATTCAAGGGGTAGAAGTCGGAATGCTGTTCAAAGTGATCCATGAAGGCGCCGTGAAAGTCAGTCTTCGATCCGCTGGAAAGGTAGATGTGGCCGAGGTTGCCCAGAGCTTCGGAGGTGGCGGCCATGTGCGTGCGGCAGGAGCCCGGATCGAGGGGGATCTGGCACAGATCGTGTCACATGTTGTGGAGCAGGTGAAATTACAGTTATGATATCATATGAAGGAATTCTCCCTATCGCCAAGCCGGTTGGCTTCACTTCACACGATGTTGTTGCCAAAGCGCGCGGCATTTTAAAGATGAAGCGGATCGGCCATACAGGGACGCTCGATCCAGCGGTGACCGGAGTTTTGCCACTATGCCTCGGAAGAGCAACTAGAATGGTTGAATATTTGCAGGAATTGCCCAAGGAATATGAAGCCACTCTCGTGCTAGGCATTGCTACTGATACAGAGGATATGACCGGAACGGTGATTGAGCGTGACGAGCATGTCTCTGTAGATGAAGAGCAGGTGTCTGCAGTCTTGTCCCAATTCAACGGTACGATATCACAGGTTCCTCCGATGTATTCAGCATTGAAGCAGGATGGGAAGCGACTCTATGAACTGGCCCGTGAGGGCAAGGTTGTAGAACGCAAGGCACGTGAAGTGACGATTCATGAGCTGGAACTGATCTCGTATCAACCGGATTTAGCCTATCCGGAACTGTCATTCCGCGTGCTCTGTTCCAAAGGCACTTATATTCGAACGCTCTGCGTGGACATCGGGCGGGCTTTAGGTGTTCCTGCGTCGATGCTTCGACTTAAGCGAACGATGTCCGCCGGAATCCGTGATGAGCATTGCCTTACGTTGGAACAGGTAGCTGAGCATGTTCAAGCTGGAACTTTGCAGTCATACCTGTTGCCGATCGATCAGGCTGTTCAGCATTTGCCCGCGCATATCGTGCAAGAGGAGAAGGTACAGGCAGCCCTGCAAGGACAGCGGATCTCTCCTTATGCTATCAAGCCGTCAGCGAATCGTGGGGACGTTATTCGTCTATACAGTCCTGCCAAGCAATTTTTAGGCATTTTCCGTATAGGGGAAGAGACCGGGGCGATTACTCCTGTGAAGGTATTTCTACCCGATTCGAATTAGGCTCAGAGTAAGTTTAGGTACTAGATCTACTCTGTGATTAAAAGTGGACTTTTTGGACTAGCTCTATAATTGCGTGTTCAAAAAGGCCAGTTTTCAGCACCGAGATTGAACTACCTCTATATCAGTGAAATTGCAGGTGAGACAAGTGGAAACGATATATTTGACCTATCCATTAACTGAAGATGTGATCGCGCGGAGCGCTAGAAAGCAGGTCATTGCCATCGGCCAATTCGATGGACTGCATCTAGGTCATGCGAGTGTCATTAAATCTGCAGTACGGGTTGCTGCCGAGCAGGGCCTCCCTTCCGGCGTAATGACGTTTCATCCCCATCCGAAGGAAGTCATGAAGAAAGGTGACTATGAAGGATACTTGACCCCACCGGCGGAGAAAGAGAAGATTATCCGCGATATGGGTGTGGATTATTTATATATTGTAGAATTCAATGACAGCTTCTCGCGTGTAAGTCCGCAAAACTTTGTCGGCGGTATGCTGATGCCGCTCGAGATTCATACCGCTGTCGTTGGCTTTGATTTTCATTTTGGATATCGTGGCGAAGGCCACGCGGGAATGCTGCGCGAGCTGAGCGATTACAAGCTTGATGTCACGATTGTCCCTCCGTTTCTGATCGAAGGCGATAAGGTGAGCAGCTCAAACATCCGCCTTGATCTTCAAGAAGGCAATGTGAAGCAAGTGCGACGGTTATTAGGCCGTCCTTACTCCTTGTCGGGAATCGTCATGCACGGTGAGAAGCGCGGCCGTACCATTGGCTTCCCAACAGCTAACTTGAAGATGGGCGAGCATTTTGTCCTACCAAGAAAAGGAGTCTATGCCGTAAGAGTTGGTCATGAAGATCAGGTGCTGCATGGAGTTATGAATGTAGGGGTCAAGCCGACCTTCCATGAGAATGAGACGGTTCCATCCATTGAGATTCATCTGCTGGAGTTCAGCGGGGATCTCTATGGGAAGCTGCTAACGGTCGAACTGATCAGCTTCATCCGTGAGGAACGCAAATTCGGCTCTATTGAGCAACTAGTTGCGCAAATTACCAATGATGCCGAGACGGCGAAGCAAATATTGTCGTCAGCGGAATAATGCGAACAAGCATCATTTACTTTTATCTCTTATCTATGTTATACTGATTTACGTTGCTCATGCAGGATATTCCCGTATGTCAATATAAAACAACCTTGGCTTGGTTGTCAGGTCTCACCGTCCGACTACTAGGCTAATGGCGATTCTTGTAAAGGAGGTGGAATGGATGGCATTAACTCAAGAGCGTAAACAACAATTGATCGAAGAGTACAAAACTCATGAATCCGACACCGGATCACCAGAGGTACAAATTGCTATCCTCACGGAGAACATTGTGAACTTGACGGATCACTTGCGTTCCCATAAGAAGGACCATCACTCTCGTCGTGGTCTTCTGAAAATGGTTGGTCAACGCCGCAAGCTGTTGGCTTACTTGAAGAACAAAGACGTTAGACGTTACTCCGCGTTGATCGAAAGACTCGGATTGCGCCGTTAATATTCCTTTGTTTGAGAAGCAGCCTGGTAGCCGCCGAGCGCTATTACAGCGAATGGTCGGCCGCTGGGTTGCTTTTTACGAAGAAATACAATATGTACTATTTCTGAAATAATGACGCATAACTGCTAATGAAGGGCTCCGTGAGGAGCTTTTGTTTTAGCTATAATGAAAAAAATAAACAATAATCATTTTTGTTGCTTTATGAATCGGATAGAAGCAGGAAATAATGAGATTTGTAACGAAGTTTTATTTGTGAATAAGGAGGGATTTCATGGAAAAGCATGTGAAGATGGAGTTGGGAGGAAGACCTCTAACATTGGAGACCGGGCGCTTGGCCAAGCAGGCTAACGCAGCGGTAATGGTCCGTTATGGCGACACGGCTGTGCTGTGTACTGTTACAGCATCGCAAGAACCTAAGGATCTAGATTTTTTCCCATTGACCGTGAACTATGAAGAGAAGTTGTATGCTGTAGGTAAAATTCCTGGTGGCTTTATCAAGCGCGAAGGACGTCCGAGTGAGAAAGCGATTCTTGCAAGCCGTCTGACCGACCGCCCGATCCGCCCGCTGTTCCCTGAAGGGTTCCGTAATGATGTGCAGATCGTCAACCTGGTTATGAGCGTGGATCAGGACTGTGAGCCTGAGATTGCTGCGATGATTGGTACTTCAGCCGCACTGAGCATTTCGGACGTTCCTTTTAACGGACCGATTGGCGGGGTTGCTGTAGGACGTGTGAATGGTGAATTCGTCATTAATCCGGACATTGCTCAACAAGAAGCAAGCGATATCTATGTTGTCGTATCCGGTACCAAAGATGCGATCATGATGGTTGAAGCCGAAGCCAATGAGGTTCCGGAAGAAGTGATGCTGGAAGCGATTATGTTCGGGCATGATGAGATCAAGAAGATCATCGCTACGATTGAAGAGCTTGTTGCTCTTGCAGGCAAAGAGAAGATGGAAGTGAAGCTGCACGCAGTTGATGCAGATGTGAATGGCGAAGTTCGCGCGTTTGCTTCCGAGCGTCTGATTGAAGCTGTTAAGATTGCTGAGAAGCATGCTCGTCAGGATGCAATCGATGCGGTCAATGATGAGACTGTCGCTTATTTTGAGGAGAAGTACATAGAATCTCCCGAGTTGTTGGATGATGTGAAGGAAGTACTGCACGACATCGTCAAAGAAGAAGTGCGCCGCCTAATCACTCATGATAAAGTTCGTCCTGACGGACGTAAGTTGAATGAGATTCGTCCAATCGAATGCGATATCAATCTATTGCCACGCACCCATGGTTCCGGTCTGTTCACTCGCGGTCAGACACAAGCGCTTAGCATTTGTACGCTTGGAGCATTGGGCGATGTACAGATTCTTGATGGCATTGATCTTGAGGAATCGAAGCGATTCATGCATCACTATAACTTCCCGCCGTTTAGTGTGGGCGAGGCTCGTCCTCTGCGCGCGCCAGGACGTCGTGAAATTGGACATGGTGCATTAGGTGAACGGGCGCTGTCGAAGGTTATTCCACCGGAATCGGAATTCCCTTATACAATTCGTCTCGTATCAGAAGTATTGGAATCGAACGGCTCTACTTCTCAAGCAAGTATCTGTGCCAGCACACTGGCCATGATGGATGCTGGTGTACCGATCAAAGCGCCTGTTGCCGGCGTTGCTATGGGCTTGATCAAGGATGGAGAGCATGTATCGATCTTAACGGATATTCAAGGGATGGAAGACCATCTCGGCGATATGGACTTCAAGGTAGCTGGTACAGCTGAAGGCGTAACCGCAATTCAGATGGATATCAAGATCGACGGGATTGACCGTCAAATCTTGTCCGAAGCCTTGGAACAAGCAAGAGAAGGTCGCATGTTCATCCTTGGTAAAATGCTGGAACGCATTCAAACTCCGAAGGAGCATTTGTCTCAATATGCGCCTAAGATTACTATCATGAACATTAATCCGGACAAAATCCGCGATGTTATCGGCGCTGGTGGCAAGATCATTAACAAGATCATTGAGGAGACCGGCGTTAAGATCGATATTGAGCAGGATGGACGAGTATTTATCGCTTCGACTAATGAAGAGATGAATAACAAAGCACGCTCGATTATCGAAGGTATCGTTAAGGAAGTTGTCGTTGGTGAAATATACGTAGGTACAGTCAAACGGATTGAAAAATTCGGCGCCTTCGTAGAAATCCTGCCAGGCAAAGACGGTTTAGTGCACATCTCCCAGCTTTCAACGGAACGGGTTGCTAAAGTGGAGGATGTCATTGCAATCGGGGATACGATTACTGTCAAAGTAACCGAGATCGATCAACAGGGACGGGTTAATCTTTCCCGTAAAGCGGTATTAACCGCGGAGAAGGAACAATCAAACTCTTAAGCTCTCACTTTGAACAGATACCATTACGGGAAAAGAGGCAGAATGATCATTCTGGCTCTTTTTTGCGTACTCTTTTTTTATATTTGTTTTTTCCTTTGAATCTGCGCTTGAATTTATGTAATATTGAGGAATATTGTGCCAAAGTGATCATTTTTGCTAAGAACGGGGAGGGGCGAGATGGCTACAAAAGAGAAATTATCAATGACCTGGCTCTTTACCTATTTGAAGCCGGTCAGGGGGAAGCTCGCGCTTCTACTTGTCATGCTGCTTATATCAACAGCATTGCAGCTTATTAATCCGCAGATTGTTGCACGCTTTATCGATACAGCCGCAGAGGACGGCCTCGTATCCAGCCTTCTGCTGCTTG